>NZ_JBFBHI010000002.1:0-840935 GCF_040685135.1 Cellulomonas sp. NPDC089187
CACCGAGGTGCGCCAGCCGATGTTCGGCCGGGTCGTCATCGCTGAGGACGGGTCGCTGGTCTACACCCCGAACGACGGTTTCTCCGGCCGCGAGACCGTGGTGTACGTCGCGACGGACTCGGTGGGTCAGACCGTCGAGGCCTCGCTGGCGATCGATGTGTACGGGCCGCCGGTGCCGCCGAGCATGGAGGAGCTCACCGGTGTGGAGATGGCGCTGATCCTCGATCCGGCCAACACCGCGGTCGACACCGGGGATCTGCTGCTCGCGCCGTGGACCATCACGTCGGTGGGAACGACGGAGGCCGGCCAGACGGTGTTGAACCAGGACGGGACGATCACCTTCACCCCGGCCGCGGGCTTCACCGGTGAGGCAACGTTCACCTATGAGGTCACTGACACCTTCGGCCAGACCTCGACCGGCACGATCACCGTGACGGTGGTGGCACTGACCGCGGAGGACATCACCGCACAGACCCCGTATGAGAAGGCGATCGATCTGCGTGTGATCGACGCCGCCACGGGCCTGGGCGTGACCGTCACCGGGGTGGGCACGCCGCTGAACGGGACGGCGACGGTGAACGCTGACGGGGTGGTCACGTACACCCCGGCGGCGGGCTTCTCCGGCACGGACACCTTCACGGTGACGTTCTCCGACCAGCTGGGTCAGACCACCACCGCCACCGTGACGGTCACCGTCGCGCCGCGGGTGGTCGGCCCGGACGACGGCGGCAGTGGGAAGAATGGGAACTCCGTTCTGCACCAGGTGCTGGCGGTGACCGGGGCCTCGATCTGGTGGCTGCTGCTCCTGATCGCGGCACTGATCGCAGTGGGGACCTGGATGGTCCGGACCCGACGCGCGGGGCGGGATCTCCTGTCCTGATGGCATGACATGACGGTGGCGGCCGGTCCGATCAGTCGGACCGGCCGCCGCTGCGTCCCCGGCAGGAGGGCGCCGATCACCGAGAAAGGGGTACACATGGAGGACGTGGCGACGCTGACCGCGGACACCGACGCGGATCTGTGCGCTCGGGTGCGTGCGGGGGACAGCGGCGCCTTCGAACTGATCTACCGCCGACATGTCGACTGGGCGCTCGGTTTCGCAGCGGGGATGTTGGGGGCCGAGGAGGCCGATGACCTGGTGTCGGAGACCTTCGCCGCGCTGTTGACCACCCTGCTGCGTGGGCACGGACCGCAGGGCCCGGTCCGGGGCTATCTGCGCACCGCGCTGCGCCACCAGGCGCACCGTCGACTCAAGCCCACCGACCACGAGTTCGTTCTGGGTGACATGGCCTCAGTCATGGATGTCTCCGACCGGCTGGTGGTTCCCGCGGTGGAGAACTCGATTGTGGAACAGGAGGACCAGGCCCGCGCCTCGCGCGCTTTTCAGGCGCTGCGCCCGGCTGACCGGGACATCCTCGAACTGGTCGACATCCACGGGCTGAGCTACAAGCAAGCTGCCCAGGAGCTGGGGCTGCGGACGACCACCGTGAGCCACCTGGTCGCGAACGCGCGCGCGGCGCTCTTCGACCGGTGGGTGGCCGAACATCTACCGGACCCGGAGGAGGGACATCCGTCGTCGCTGGAGCTGGCTCGCTACCGCACCGGTTCGGCGCGGGTCCGGCTCCGGCAGCGGGTCGAGAAGCACCTGGCGCGGTGCACGCCCTGCGAGCTGCGGCTCGCGAGCCTGGACATCGAGCGCAAGCGACGTCGTCGACGCGCGGCCGGGCTCGGACCGTGGGCGCTGCTGCCCGTGTGGTGGGGGCTCAGCCGTCAGCGTCCCGGCTGGTCGCGGCGGCTGTGGGAGCTGCTCACCAGCCGTCGCACCCACGTGTCCTTCGGTATGGGATTGACCATGGTCGCGGCCGCGATCGTCGGGCTCGTCGTCGCGTTCCCGGGTTATCCCACCGGGGCGGACGCCAAAGTCTCCGCTCACGGCGGTGAGTCGATCAGTGCCAGCGACGCCAGCGCAGCCGCGACCACGATCACGGTGTCCTGGCAGCCAGGAGCCAGCGTGTCCGACGCTCAGGTCGGCGATGAGGTCGCCCTCGGCTTCCGTGTGCGTGCCACCGGCATCAGTGCGGACGGTGCCACGTTGACCGTCACCGCTCCACCCGGTTTGAGCATCGATTCCCGGTATGAGAACTGCACGTATGCGGCTTCGACGCTGACGTGCACGGGGATCGGGCCGTTCGATGATGGTGAGGAGCTGATCGGCGAGGTCGTGGTCCGAGTGGATCAGGCGGGCGTGACCTCCCTGCCGACGATCTCCGTCACCCGCTGACCTCTGCGGCCTGCTCAGTGAGCCGGCTGCTCAGCGCCCGGGTCGCTGTCGAACCCAGAGCAGACCGGCAGCGCCGAGCAGCGCGCCGACGCCGCAGGTCCACATCCCGTGCGGGCCGGTGGTGCCGCTCGCCCAGAGGATCACGGCGACCACCAAAGCCAGCAACCACACCACGATGCCCACCCGGAACACCGGGCGCAGGCTGACCGGGACGGGGTCGGGGGTGGGGCGACGGCGCTCGGGGCGCAGCGCGAGCTGGATGACGGAGGGCACGGGATCAGCCTAGGGGACACCAAGGCTGCCTCAGTTGCCCCCGAACGCCAGCGACGTCGCCGTGGCCAGCGCCTGCGGCACCGCCGCCAGGTACGCATGCGCCACATCCCACGGTTCCAGACCGGTGGCGGCGACCGCCTCGGAGTTGTTCTCCTCATGGGCGAGCACCGCGGCGAGCAGTTGGCCGTGTCGGCCCTCGTGCCGGAGCAAGGCGGCGGCCAACTGGTCGGAGACGCCGGTGCGGTCAACCAGGTCGGTGAGCGCGATGGCCTGCTGGGCGGCGACGGCGGAGAGCAGTCCGACGGTGTAGCCGGCGTCGTCCCCGGCCAGCGCGCGGCAGGTCATGGCGCGGGTGAGCACACTCCACAGGGCGGCGACGGTGTTCGGTCTCGCGTCGATCAGGGAGGCGATGGCCAGGGCATGCAGTTGCCGTGGGCCGACCAGGACCACAGCCTGGCGCACGGAATCGACCTCGGTGCGCAGACCGAAGGCGCTGGAGTTGACCAGGTGCAGCACCCGCATGGACAGCTCCGGATCGGCGGCGACGGTAGTGACCACCGCGGTCTGGTCGACCTGGTCGGCGGACAGGATGCGCAGCAGCTCCAGACATTGGAGCTCCCCGGCGTTGAAGCTGCGACGGACCGGGGCCTGGTCCCGCTGGAACATCGGGCCCTGGAGCAGGTCCGCGCCGAGGGCGGCCGCCCGGGCCAGGCGTTCGGTCGTATCGGCTCGCTCGGCGATCACGGCGACACCGGCGTGGAGCGCGCGATCGGTCAGCAGGGCGAGGTGGTCGTCGGAGCGGGCCAGATCGATCGTGACCAGGGCGACCCGATCCAGCAGGCGGTCCTGTGGGGCGGAGCCGTCGTAGTCCGCGAGCGCCACCCGCGAACCCCGGGCCAGAGCGGCGGCGACCAGGGTGTCGATGTCCGGGTGGCGGGCCAGGGTGGGGGAGATCTCCAGCACCAGACGCTCGGGTGCGCCCCAGACCGAGGTGGTGCCGGTCAGGACCCCGGCGGTGGCGCGCAGCAGCACCGGCTGGTCCGAGGCGAGCCCGGACAGGTCCAGTGCGGCGTACGCACCGTCCACATGCGGCTCGGCGGCGTCCTCGGGCAGGGCGTGTCCCGCGGCGTCGGTGACCTGGACCCGCACCGCGTAGCCGTAGACGCTGCGGTCCGGCCGCACCACGGGCTGGCGCTGCACGGTCACCTTGCCGACGCCGACGGGGGTCATCGCACCTCCAGAGAACATGGCGGGTCAGGGACGGCCGAGGGGCGCACGCAGCGGCCAGTCCTCGGTGAGCACGGTCTGGGCGGCGGCACCGGTGCGCGGGTCGACCACCAGCGGGGCCAGCAGGTTGGCAGTGGGCGGCTGGGTGCCCTGGGCCGGGCGCACCACCACCAGGACACGCAGGTGCTCGGCACCGAGCAGGGTGTGCAGGGTGTCGCCAATCTGTGGGGCGTAGTCCGGGAAGTACGGCTCGGGGTCAACCACGAACAGCCGCACCGGTCGGGCACCCTCCGGTGCGGAGCGCAGCGCGAACAGCGTGCCGGTCTCGTCCAAAGCGGAGACCTCGAATGCGGTGTGCTCGTCCAGCCCGGGCATCGGGGTGCGCAGGTGCAGGGCGGTGGGCAGGGCAGTGGTCATCAGCGTCGTCGTCATCGCAAGTAGTCCAGAAGGGTCGGCTGGAGGACCTTGGCAGCGGCCCCGAGGGCGCCCTTGTAGGCGACCTCCTGGGTCTGCAGGTCCAGGATGATCTGCGCCAGATCGACGTCTTCGATCTCCGACAGCCGCGTCTTGCTGGTCAGCGTCTGGTCGACGATCCGGCTCTGGGCCGTCTCGATCTGGTTGGTGCGCGCACCCACCGAGGCGACCTCGGTGAGCATCGCGGTGATGTGACCGTCCAGGGCGTCGACCTGGTCGGTCGGGTCGCCCCCGGCACGCAGGGTGGCGGAGATGGAATCCAATCGGGCGAACACCGAGTCCGGCCCGTCACCGAAGACGGCGCTGCCGGTGGAATCGACCCGGACGGTGGTGGCGTCGCCGACGGTGCGGGTGACCGCGCCCCCGGCCACTCCCCGGAAGGTGCCGTCGTCCTCGAAGGCCGGGGCGGTGCTGGTCCCGGCGAAGACACTTCGGCCCAAATAGGTGGTGTTGGCCTGGCGGAGCAGGTCCGCCTTGAGGCCGTCGATCTCCTCTGCCAGCGCGATCCGGGAGGTGTCGCCCAGGGCGGCGTCGCCACCTTGGAGGGTCAGCACCCGGACCCGGCGCATGTCGGCCAGCGAGGTGGTCAGCGCGTTGTCGACGGTGGTCAGCCAGGAGTTCCCGTCCGCGGCATTGCGCGAGTACTGGTCCAGCTGACGCTGCTCACCGCGCAGGCGGAGCATGTCCGAGGCACCGGCCGGGTCGTCGGAGGGACGGTTGATCGTCTTCCCCGAGGAGGCTTGCGATTGCAGGTCGGCCATCTTCTGCAGGTTGGTCTGCAGGTTGCTCAGTGTCGAGTTGCGCACCGTCAGATGCGTCACCCGTCCGATCGCGGTCATCGGCCCACCACCCCCGTGCGGTTGATCAGCGTGTCGAGCATCTCGTCAATGGCGGTGAGCACCCGGGCCGCACCCTCGTAGGCGCGCTGGTAGGCGAGCATGGTGATGCTCTCCTCATCAGTGTCCACCGAGGTCTGGGCCAGCTGCTGCGCCTCCGAGGTCGCACGGGCGGCCTCGGCCACCGACGCGCGGGACCCGGCACTGGCGGCCCGGACCCCGAGCTGCACTACCTGCGCGGACCAGGTGGCATCCGGGCCGTTGGAGGCGGTGGCCAGCGCGGCCAGCTTCTCCCCGATCGATCCGTCCAGCTCCCCGGCACCGGCGGCGGCCAGGCCGACGTTCTTCGGGTCGGTGATCGCCACGGTCAGCCCCAGCGCCGCGGGCTTGCCGGCCGCCAGGGTGAAGAAGTCGCCGGCGGTGGTGCCGGACGCGTAGCCGGCCTCGGTGTAGGCGGTGCTGTGCAGCGCGTTCACCTGGGTGGCGATCTGGGCGGCGAGGGCGTTGTACCCGGTGGCGGCCTCGGTGAGCAGCCCGCCGGAGCCGTCTGTGTTCGGCGGGGCCATCACGGTCAGCAGTCCGGCGACCCGGCCACCGTCCAGTCCCGCGCTGGCACCGTTCTTGGACCAGACCACGGTCACCGACTCCCCGGCCATCGCCTGCTCGAAGCTCGACGCTCCGGAGACCTCCAGGGTGGCGGACTCCGAGCCGTTGACCAGGGCATTGCCGGCCACCATCACGTCGACGGTGCCGTTCTCCTGGATCCGGGCCGAGGCACCGACCAGGCCGGAGAGCTGGGTGATCAGCAGGTCACGGGCGTCCATCAGCTCATTGGCCGAGCCACCCGCGTTGGTGATCGACAGGATCCGACCGTTCAGGTCCGCCAGGTTCGCGGCGGTGGTGTTGACCTGGGTGACCAGCGACTGGGTGGTGGTCCGGGTCTGCGACCACTGGGTCTGCGCGCCGGTGTACAGCGACCCGATCCGGGTGGCGACATCGGCGGAGCGTTCCAGCAGCACCGAGCGCGCCGCGGAGCCGTCGGTGGACTTGGACGCCTCGGACCAGGCCGCCCACATCTGCGACAGCTGGCTGGACAGGCCGGTGTCACCGGGCTCGCCGACCGCGTCCTCCAACTGGATATAGGAGGCGGACAGTTGCTTGAGGTAGGCCGCGCCGGAGGTCTCGGTGCGGAGCCGGGCGTCGATGAAAATGTCGCCCATCCGCTCGAAGCCGCTGGTGAACACGCCCTGACCCACACCGGTGGAGGTGGCGAACATGGACGGCACCGAGCTGGCCGGTAGCGCGGACAGGGTGGCGCGCTGGCGGGTGTAGCCCACCGTATTGGCGTTGGCGACGTTCTGGCCGGAGACCTCCAGCCCTTGCCGCTGCGCGATCAGCGACGACAGGGCGGTGCCGAGTCCGGAGAAGGTGCTCATCGTCGGGGGTCCTCTCGGGCGGTCACAGCGACTGGTCGATCAGCTGGGCGGTGCGGTCGGCGGCAGCGGACTGCCCCTGACCGTCGTAGGTGTGCACGCTGTCCTGGAGCGACAGCAACGTCTCCTGGGTGGCGCGGTGGCTCATCGCCAGCAGCTCGCGGTTGCCGTCGGCGAGCTGGGCGATCTCCGTGGTGAGGGTGACGAAGGCATCCCGGTGCGCACGCAGCAGCTCGTCCCACGGCGCGGGGGCATGCTCGGCCAGCGCGCCGAGGGCGGACCCCTCCGGCAGACCCAGCTCGGCGGCCACCGCATCGGACTCGGCGGCGCGGCCCAGCTCGGCGTCCCGGATCTGGTCCAGCACGGTCTCCACCTCACGGGTGGCGTGCGCCAGCCAGCGGGTGCGGCCGCTGGTCAGCAGCAGCTGCTCCTCCTCCAGCTTGAACAGCAGGAGTTCGAGCAGGTTCCGCTCGGTCCACAGGACGTCGGACAGCTCGCTGAGCGCCATCGCGCCGGTCTCCTTCACTGGGGTCGGGGGTGCTACCCCCTGCTCATCGGTCGGGTCGTCCGTGATGTGAAAGGTCGACACCATCTCCCACTGGAGTGTGATCTGCGTCACACTAGGTCGAGTGTCACCCGGAGGAATGGGGGAGCTTGTCCGATTCGTCGACCGGATGTGTCCGAAATTCCGGTATTCGTGGGGCGAATCGGACAGGCCATGAACTTCATGTGAATCGCTCAAGCGCATTTCTCTCACGACCGAGAACCGGGGTGTGAACAACGCAGCGCACTCCGTCGATGAGCTCGTCGTCGCCCACATGCCCCTGGTCGGGTACCACGTGAGCGAGGTCCTGGCTCGGGTGCCCGCCACCGTCGTCCGCGAGGATCTGGTCTCCGCCGGGCATCTGGCCCTGGTGCTCGCCGCCCGCGCCTATGACGCCGAGACCGGGGTGCCCTTCGCTCGGTACGCCGCCTTGCGGATCCGCGGCGCGTTGATCGACGAGCTGCGCTCCATGGACTGGGCCAGCCGCGGCGCTCGGCACCGTGCCCGCGAGCTCGGTGCCGCCCACGACCGGCTGACCGCCACCCTGGGCCGCACCCCGTCGCGCACCGAGCTGGCCTCAGAGCTCGGCACCGACGTGGCCGCGGTCGACCAGGCCCGACAGGACGCCGAGCGTCGGGTGTTGTCCATCGACGCCACCGTGCACCCGGTGGCCGACCTGGTCCGCGACGATGCCCCGGGCCCGGAGGACAACGTGCTGAGGGTCGAGCGCCTGCGCTACCTGCGCGCCGCCGTCGACACCCTGCCTGAGCGGCTGCGCCTGGTGATCGAGGGCCTGTTCCTCCAGGACCGGTCGGTGGCGGAGCTGGCAGAGGAGCTGGGTGTCACCCAGTCCCGGATCAGCCAGCTGCGCACCGAGGGTCTGGGCCTGATGAAGGACGGTCTGAACGCCAGCCTCGACCCGGAGCTGGTCCCGACCGCCGAGCGTCCGGACGGGGTGGCCGAGCGTCGTCGCCGGTCCTACTTCGCGGCGGTGGCCTCCCGTGCGGCGATGTCCGCAGCGGCCCCGGCGGTGCCCGCGGTGCCGACACCACACGAGGCTCCGGTGGAGCAGGGGACCTACGCGGTCTGACCTGCGGGCCTGCCACACTGGCCGGATGGACGCGAAGGCGAAGCGGATACTGCGGAGCACCTACTGGAAGAACGGCGGCTGGCGGCCGGAATCCGAGTGGGTCGTCAGCCCGGAGGACTTCGCCTATGCCCAGGCCCAGGGCGTGATGTTCGACCCGGTGTTCTGGACACACGACGAATGCGTGGCCGCCGTGCAGATCCATCGCCGGCCGGAGATGGCCGCCCGGGTGGGCGCGGGTCTGTTGGCGAGCCTGTCCACCCGACGGCTCGACTGGCGGTCGGCGGCGGCGTCCTGGGAGATCGTGCGCGATCTGCCGGACCATCCGTACCAGGCGCTGGAGAGCGGGCAGATCCGAGACGGACTCGACGGTCCGATGCGCCCGACCTTCACCTGCGCACAGTGCCAGGCGCACGCCGTCATCCCGATGACCGCGCCATGTGCTGTCGACCGCAACGTGCTCAATTTCGAGCGGATCACGTGGGGCGGAGTGCGGCACCAGAACCTCGACTACCTCCGCTTCGATCTGGACACCTTCGCCGCGCAGCCGCCGAGCCAGCCCGTGGCGGACGATCGTCGGCTGTTGACGGATCTGCTCGACGTGGTCGCACGGATCGAGCCGACCGCGACCGCCGGGACGTTGACTCGGGCGTTGCGGGGCATCGTGCCCGGGCCGACGGCGGAACTGCGGGGACTGGTCGAGATCCTCGCGGTGGCCGGTGTGCTGCGCCCGCAGAGCATGGACCGCTCGGTGCATAGCCGGTCGGACTGGGGTTCCGCCGCCGGGCAGTGGCGGGGCAGCGACGGTTACGACCGGAACCGGGTCGCCGAGCTCTTCGACATCTGATCGACAAAACTCCTCAGCCGCTCCGGACCTCCGCCGATGTGACCGGGTGAGCCCACGGATGGGCCACCTACGACCCCACTCACGGAGGACACGATCATGGGTCTGTCGATCAACCAGAACCTCGCGGCACTGAACTCGTACCGCAACCTGTCCAACACGCAGGACGACCTGAGCCGCTCGCTGGAGAAGCTGTCCTCCGGCCTGCGCATCAACCGTGCGGCGGACGACGCTGCCGGTCTGGCGATCTCCGAGGGCCTGCGTGCCCAGATCGGTGGCACCCAGCAGGCCGTGCGCAACGCCCAGGACGGCATCTCGGTCGTGCAGACCGCTGAAGGCGCGCTCACCGAGACGCACTCCATCCTGCAGCGGATGCGGACCTTGTCCGTCCAGGCGGCCAACGACGGTGGTCTGTCCGACACCGCCAAGGGCAACATCCAGGACGAGCTGGACCAGCTCAAGACCGAGCTGACCCGGATCTCCGACACCACGCAGTTCAACGGCACCAAGCTGCTGGACGGCAAGTACTCCGGCACCTTCCAGGTGGGCGCCAACACCTCGGCGCAGGACAAGATCTCCGTGGACCTGACCCGCACCAACGGGCTGTCCTCGGAGGGCCTGGGCGTCAACGGCATCAACGTCACCGCCGTCGCCTCCGACGCCACCTCGGCCACCGTGACCAACGCGGTCGCCGGCACCGCCGGTACCGTCGCGATCGCCGCTCTGGACGCCGACACCTCGCTCGGTGGCCTGAACGGCACCGTCTCCATCGGCTCCAAGTCCCTGGACCTGGCCTCGCTGGACTTCAGCAAGGCCGACGCCACGGGTGCCGGCACCGCCGACCTGGCCGTGCTGAACGCCGCCCTGACCAAGACCTTCGGCGCCGGCGTGTCCGCCGCGTTCGACGCCACCGACGGCCTGGTCATCACCGGCACCACCCCGGCTGCGGACGCGTCCGCCTCCGCCGTGGCCGCCGCTTCCCCCGCCTTCACCCAGAAGTCCGGGGCGACCGAGGCGATCGACCTGATCGACGCCGCGATCACCGACGTGTCGAAGACCCGTTCCCAGCTGGGTGCGGTCCAGAACCGCTTCGACCACACCATCAACAACCTCAACGTCGCGGTCGAGAACCTGACCGCCTCGGAGAGCCGGATCCGTGACACCGACATGGCGTCGGAGATGGTCTCGTTCACTCGGGCCCAGATCCTGTCCCAGGCCGGTACGGCCATGCTCGCGCAGGCCAAGTCGATCCCGCAGAGCGTGCTGCAGCTCCTGCAGTGAGCCCACCGTGGGCGGTGAGTCGGAGGCAGCTCCGGCTCACCGCCCACGAGCATCGTCTTGAGAGGACTCACCCGCCATGGCCGGTCTCGGCATCGACGGACTCGTCAGTGGTCTGAAGACCTCTGAACTGATCGACCAGCTGATGGCCGTGGAGGCCAACCAGCAGACGCTGCTCAAGTCCAAGAAGACGACCACGTCCTCCCTGGTCACCGCACTCCAGACCCTGAACACCAAGGTCGCCTCGCTGGCCACCGCCGCGAAGACCGCCGCCACCGCGACCAGTTGGCAGGTCGTCAAGGCCACCAGCTCGGACACCGCGATCGCCACCGCCACCGTCGGCGAGGGCGCCACCCCGTCCACCCTGACCTTCCGGGTGGATGCCGTGGCCGCGTCCCAGTCGACGATGTACACCCTGCCCGCGTACTACGACGGCACTCCGAGCTTCACACTGACCGCCGCGGACGGGTCGACGCAGACCCTCACCGCCGCCAGCAGCAACATCACCGACGTGCTGGCCGCGTTCAACGCCGACGGCACCGGGGTCAAGGCCTCCGCGCTCAACGTCGGCACCGCCGCCGAGCCGCAGTACCGGTTGCAGCTGACCGGCACCGAGACCGGCGCCGCCCACGCCTTCACCCTCACCGCCGATAACCCGCTCGACGGGTCGAGCCTGACCACGCAGAGCATCCGCTCCGCCGCCGACGCGAGGATCACCCTCTGGCCCGGCACTGATGCCGAGTCGATGGTGACCTCCTCCACGAACGTCTTCGAGAAGCTGGCCACCGGCATCTCGGTCACCGCCGCGAAGGTCGGCACCGAGCCGATCACCGTCACGGTCACCCGGAACGACACCGCGCTCAGCTCGCTGGCCTCCGGTCTGGTGAACAACCTGAACACCGTGCTCTCCGAGATCAGCTCCCGGACGGCGACATCCACCAGCACCGCCACCGACGGCACTACCCGGGTCACCGGTGGGCTGTTCTCCGGCAACACCACGATCCGGCTGTTGCAGCAGGAACTGTCCAAGGCCGGCTCCGCGTCCTTCGGAAGCTCGACTGCGTCTGCATCGCAGGTCGGGATCGTGCTGAACAAGGACGGCACCTTCACCTTCGACGCGGAGAAGTTCGCCGAGGCGATGAACGCCGACCCGGCGAAGGTGCAGCAGGTCATCACCTCGATCGCCACCTCGCTGGAGAAGGTCGCCAGCACCGCCTCGGATGAGACCACGGGCACGCTCACCAGCCAGGTCACCACCTGGCGGGGCGAGGTCGACGACCTGGCCGACCGGATCGCCAGCTGGGACACCCGGCTGACCGACCGTCGGGCCGCGCTGGTGAAGACCTACGCCAACCTCGAGGTCGCGCTGTCCAATCTCCAGTCGCAGTCCGATTGGCTGACCAGCCAGATTTCCCAGCTCAACGCGAACAACTCGAACTGACGGGGGCACACCATGGCCGGCATCGACGCCTACCGATCCCGATTTCTGGCTGATGCGGTCGCCACTGCGGGACCGGCCAAGTTGCTGACCATGCTCTACGACCGGCTGGTGCTGGATCTGGACCGTGCCGAGGCCGCGCTCCGTGCGGGCAACCGTCCGGAGGGCACCCAGCAGCTGGCCCACGCCCAGCAGATCGTCGCCGAGCTGATCGCCGACCTGGACGTCGACGCCTGGGAGGGCGGCGAGGGACTGCTCGCGCTGTACACCTTCGCGCTCTCCGAGCTGATCGAAGCGGGCCTGACCGGTGACGCCGACCGGGCCGCCGGGGTGCGTGGGGTGATCGCCCCGCTGCGGGACACCTGGCACGAGGCCGCGGCCAGCATGGCCACCGAGGTGCCGACCCAGCGGGATGCCCTGACCCCTGCGTCCACCGGGGTGCTCGGTGTCGGCTGACCCGATCGACTGGGACCTGGCCTGGCTCACCGCGTTGGACGAGCTGGAGCTGGCGGCGGATGAGGCAGAACGCCTGCTCGCCGCCGCGCACCTGCCGATGGTCGAGGTGCCGCGCTGGACACCGCCCGCTGGACTGGGCGCGTTGCCGCTGGCGCTGAAGGACCGCGCCGAGGCATTGCTCGCCCGTCAACTGGATCTGGCCCGCCGCACCGCCGCAGCCGCCGCGATGAGTCGACGGGAAGCTGCCGTCGTGCAGCAGATCACGGCGCGGGCACCGGCGGTGCCGGTGTATCTGGACGCCGAGGGCTGACGGCTTTCACGGCATTTCGGACAATCGACAAAAAGGCTCATCGCCGCCACGCCCCGACCGATGGGCAGATCGAGCACGGATCGCTCGCGCAGCAGGCCACGGATCGGCCGACCAGGCACCACCCTCTGAAGAGGACTACTGGCCGATGGGCATGTTCGATTCCGTGAGCTTCGTGGCGCTCTCCAGTGCGCTCGACGGTCTGGCGCTGCGCCAGCGCACCATCGCCGAGAACGTGGCGAACATCCAGACCCCGGGCTACCAGGCCAAGCGAGTGTCCTTCGAGGACGCCCTGACCCGCGCGGTTGGTGACGGCAGCGGTGCCGCACAGCCCAGCGTCGCGCGCTCCCTGGAGCCCACCCGCGAGGACGGCAACAACGTCAACCTCGACTCCGAGACGCTGCTCAACGTCGACACCAACCTGCGCTACCAGCTGGCCACGCAGGCCATCGACGGCACCTTCTCCGCCATCCGCACCGCCATGAGGACCTCCTGATGACCACCTTCGGCGCGATCGGTATCGCGAGCACTGGGATGACCGTCTACCGCAAGTGGATCGACGCGGTCTCGGACAACCTGTCGAATCTGAACACCGTGCGGGCCTCGAATGAGGACGCCTATCGGGCCAAGTACGTGGTCGCCTCGGAGATCCCGTCGACGAACGGCGGTGGCGTGCAGGTCAGCGGCATCGCGCTGGGCTCCGGCGAGGGCCGGATGGTCTACGAGCCGGACAACCCGCTGGCCGACGACGACGGCTACGTGAAGTACCCGGACATCGACATGGCCAGCCAGATGGGCCAGCTGATCATGGCGCAGCGCGGCTACCAGGCGAACGCCGCGGTGGTCGACCGGGCCAAGGCCTCCTACGAGGCCGCTCTCCAGATCGGACGCAACGCATGAGCATCAGCCCTGTTGCCGGTGTGACCGGCACCTCCTACCTCCCCGCGACGGCTCCGACCACGACCTCGCCCGTGGGCGATGGCGGCTTCTCCGACATGCTCAGCGGCGCGGTGAACTCGCTGACCCAGGCGCAGTCGACCAGCAACGAGCTGGCAATCAAGGCGGTCACCGGTGACCTCGACGACGTGCACGACTACACGGTGGCCTCCGCCGAGGCGAAGCTCCAGCTCGAGCTCACCGCCGCCGTCCGCAACAAGGCGGTCGACGCCTTCACCGAGATCATGAGGATGCAGGCCTGATGCCCGCCCAGGTGAAGTCCCTGTGGGGCCGCGTCACCGGTGCGGTCAAGGAGTTCAGCCTCCCGCAGCGCACCTTCGCGCTGATCGCCGTCGCCGCCCTGGTGCTCGGCGGGATCGCGCTGGCCAGTTGGGCGAGCAAGCCCACGATGAGCCCGCTGTTCTCCGGGCTGTCCGCCACCGACGCCTCCGCGGTGGTCGACCAGCTCAACTCCGAGGGCGTGAAGTACCAGCTCACCGATGGCGGCAGCACGGTCCTGGTGCCGAACGACCAGCTGTACTCGATGCGACTCAAGCTGGCCGCGGCCGGGCTGCCCGCCAACGAGGACGGCGACGGCTACTCGCTGCTGGACGGCATGTCGATGACCTCCAGCGAGTTCCAGCAGCAGACCACCTACCAGCGCGCCATCGAGGGCGAACTGGCCAAGACCATCGGTGCCATGCAGGGCGTCGACTCCGCCAGCGTGAAGCTCGCACTGCCCACCGAGTCGGTCTTCGTCTCCGAGCAGCAGGACCCGACCGCGTCGGTGTTCATCCGGACCGCCGCGGGCAGTGACCTGTCCACCGACCAGGTCGAGGCCATCGTCCACTTGGTCTCGGCGGGCATCGAGGGCATGAAGGCCACCGACGTCGCCGTGATCGACGCCAGCGGGCAGGTGCTGTCCGCGGTCGGCACCGGGGTCGCGGGCGCGTCGGGCAACCAGACCACCACCGACTACGAGTCCCGGGTCACCACTGCCGTGCAGGCGCTGCTGGACCAGGTGCTCGGAGCCGGGAAGTCCGCGGTCACCATGGCTGCCGACCTGGACTACGACCAGACCCAGCGCACCACCGAGGAGTTCACCGCGCCGCAGGACGTCCCGCCGTTGGCCTCCTCCACCACCACCGAGGAGTACACCGGCACCGGCAGCGGCAATGCCACCGGCGTGCTCGGTCCGGACAACATCGCGGTCCCGAACGGGGACGGCACCGGCGATGGCAGCTACACCAGCACTTCGGAGGACGTGAACAACGCGGTCAACAAGGTCACCGAGGTGACCCAGCAGGCCCCGGGCTCGGTCCGTCGGCAGTCGCTGGCGGTCGCGGTGGACACCACCGCCGCCGCGGGGATCGACATGGTGCAACTGACCGAGATGCTGTCCGCCGCCGCAGGGATCGACGCCGCACGCGGTGACACCATCTCCGTGCAGCGGATGGCCTTCGACACCACCGGGGCGCAGGCTGCCGCGGATGCGCTGGCCGCCGCCGACGCGGAGTCCGCCGCTGCCGCCCGGGCCTCACTGATCCGGCAGGCCGCCATCGCCGGGGCGTTGATCCTGCTGGTGATCATCGTCGCGGTGCTGCTCGCCCGACGCTCCCGCCGGGCCAAGCGCGAGGCGCTGGACATCGGAGAGCTGACCACCGTGATCGAGCCCCCGGCCGACCTGCCGGAACTGGAGGAGTCCCCGGATATCCCTCCGGCGCTCCCCGGCCCCGCTGAGGTGGACCCGGTGGCCGAGTCGTTGGCGGTCAAGCGGGCCGAGATTTCCGCACTGGCCGACGAGCAGCCCGGTGAGGTGGCCGACCTGCTCCGCGGTTGGATGAGCACCCCGGCAGGGCGGCGCTGATGTCGACGACGACCCTCGGGCTGACCGGGACCCAGAAGGCCGCGATGCTGCTCTTGCAGCTGGGCCGGGAACGGGCCGCGCGGGTGATGGCCCAGCTCGACACCGCCGAGATCGAGGAGCTCACCGCGGAGATCATGCGGTTGGAGCGGCTGGACCCCGGCGTCGCCGACGAGGTGATCGAGGAGTTCTACACCGCCTCGGCTATCGGTCCGTCGGTGGGCGGCGGGATCGGCGCGGCCACCCAACTGTTGGAGGGGGCGCTGGGCCGGGACGAGGCCGCCGGGATGATCGAGCGGTTGCAGACCTCGATGGCCGGGCAGCCCTTCGAGTTCCTGCAACACGCGGACGCCCGCCAGGTGCTGTCCCTGCTGAACGGCGAGCACCCGCAGGCGGTGGCCCTGGTGCTGGCCCACCTGCGCCCGGAGCACGCCTCGGCGATCCTGGCCGGCCTGCCCGCCGAGCGTCAGGCGGAGGTCGCTCACCGGATCGCCCTGATGGAGCGCGCCTCCCCGGATGTGGTCCAGGTGATCGCGGAGAGCCTGCAACGCAAGGCCTCCACCGTGCTGACCCCGAATGAGATGGCCGCGATCGGTGGTGTGCAGCCGCTGGTCGAGATCATCAACCGCGCCGACCCCACCACGGAGAAGCTGATCCTCGAGGGGCTGACCAGCCGTGACGAGTCGCTGGCCGATGAGGTGCGCAGCCGGATGTTCGTCTTCGGCGACATCGTGTTGTTGGAGGACCGCGCCATGCAGCTGGTGCTGCGCGGTGTGGAGACCAACGAGCTGTCCGTGGCCCTCAAGGGTGCTGCCCCGGAGGTGCGGGAGAAGATCCTGCGCAACCTCTCCGAGCGTGCCCGGGAGAACCTGGAGGAGGAGATCGAGCTGCTCGGCCCGGTCCGGCTCTCCCAGGTCGAGGAGGCACGGGCCGGGATCGTGCAGGTGATCCGCCGTCTGGAGGAGTCCGGGCAGATCGTGATCCGCCGCGAGGGCGAGGACGAGTATGTCGCCTGAGACCTTCACCCCGGCCTTCGCGAGCAGCACCCCGACCCAGCAGACCGTGGACTCCCGCGCTGCCGGATATGCCGCGGGCTACGCCTCCGGGTATGCCGCCGGTGCCCGCGAGGCAGCCCATGCCGCTGAGCTGGAGTCGGAGCGGGTGCGTACTGAGCTGGCCGCCGCCGAGGCCCGTCGTGTTGCCGATCACCAGGCTGCTCTGGTGACCCTGGCCGCTGCCGCCCGTGCCGCCGACGAGCGAGCGCTGCCGGTGCTGGCCGAGTCGGAGCAGACGCTGGTCGGTGCGGCGCTGGAGCTGGCCGCCGCAGTGCTGGGCCGGGAACTGTCCGACGCGGAGACCTCCGCCCGGGCCGCGCTGGGCCGGGTGCTGGCCGCGATGCCCGGACCCGGACTGCACACGGTGCGACTGCACCCGGCCGACCTGGAGACCCTGCGTCGGCTGGACGCGACCGGTGACCCGGCGTTGACCGGCGTCACGCTCGACGCGGACCCGACGCTGTCGCCCGGAGATGCGGTCGGGGAGTTCGCCGACGGAGTGCTGGACGCCCGGATCGGAGCCGCGCTGGAGCGGGCCCGCGCCGAGCTGGGGGTGTCCGCACGATGAGCGAGGCGATGATCCCGGAGCAGCGGGGGGCGGTCGCCGGCGGTGACGTGGCTGACCAGGTGCCGTCGTCCGCTGCCGGAACACGGGTCGGATCGACCCGCGTGGCGCTGGCTGAGTCCGGTGCGGCCGCGCCGATGCCGAGAGTCGGGAACCTCCTCACCGGGAGCCTCGCCCCGCGCTGGCACCGTGCACTGTCCGCCGCCGCCCCGGAGCGCACCGGCACCGTCCGCGGTGTGGTCGGCCTGACCGTCGAGGTGGCCGGGACCGGTGCTGCGGTCGGTGAGCTGGTCGGCATCGACACCGGAACGGACGAGACGCTGGCCGAGGTGGTCGCCACCGGAGTCGGGTCCGCGCACTGCATGCCGCTCGGCCCCACCCACGGTCTGCGCGCGGGGATGCGGGTCCGCCCGCACCGTCGTGCGCTCAGCGCCCCGGTCGGTCCCGGGCTGCTCGGCCGGGTGTTGGACGGTCTGGGCCGACCCATCGACGGCAAGGGTCCGCTGATCGGCGTCGACCAGGTGGAGGTCACCGGGCACGCCCCGCACCCGCTGGCCCGCGCCCGGGTCGACCAGCCATTGGAGCTGGGCGTGCGGGTGCTGGACACCCTGGTCGCCGCCGGTCGCGGTCAGCGCCTCGGACTGTTCGCCGGCTCCGGCGTCGGCAAGTCCTCGCTGCTGTCGATGATCGCCCGGGGCACCGAGGCCCACGTGTCCGTGATCGCGCTGGTGGGGGAGCGTGGCCGCGAGGTCCGCGAGTTCCTGGAGGACGACCTCGGACCGGAGGGGCTGGCCCGCTCCGTGGTGGTGGTCGCCACCTCCGACGAGCCGCCCGCGGTCCGGCTGCGCAGTGCCTTTGTCGCCACCCGGGTCGCCGAGTGGTTCCGCGACCGCGGCGACGACGTGGTGCTGATGATGGACTCACTCACCCGGGTGGCAATGGCCCAGCGCGAGGTCGGACTGTCCGTCGGTGAACCCCCGGCCACCCGTGGCTACCCGCCGAGCACCTTCGCCCTGCTCGCCCAGCTGTTGGAGCGCGCGGGCACCGGCCCGGTCGGCTCGGTCACCGGGCTGTACACCGTGCTGGTCGACGGCGACGACCACAACGAGCCGATCGCGGACGCCGCCCGGTCCATCCTGGACGGACACGTAGTGCTGGACCGCAAGTTGGCGGTGGCCGGGCACTTCCCCTCGGTGGACGCGCTGGGCTCGATCAGCCGAGTGGCCTCCCGGGTGCTCGACGGCGGGCAGAAGCAGCTCGCCACCCAGCTCCGGCGGGTGATGGCCGCCCGCCGCCAGGCCCAGGACCTGTTGGACGTCGGGGCCTATGTCTCCGGGTCGAACCCACTGGTCGACGCCGCGGTCACCCACGCCGCGGCCATCGACGACTTCCTGCGGCAAGGGATGGACGAGGCCGCTCCGGCGGCGCAGTCCTGGTCCCGGTTGGCCGCGCTGGTGGACGCGATGGGGGAGACCCGATGAGCGCCTTCCGTCTGGCCGGACTGCTCCGGCTGCGCTCCCTGGCCGAGGAGCAGGCCGCGGTCGAGTTGGCCGGTGCCACCCGTGCCCGGGATGCCGCCGCCGCCCGCCGCGCCGCCACCGAGCAGGCACTGGGTGCCGCGCAGTTCCCGCCCGGCACCAACGGCACTGCCATGCGGGCGGTGATCGCCAGTCGCCTCGCACTCAGCGGTCTGCTGGTCGAGCAGCGCGCGCTCACCGCCGCCGCACAACAGGTGATGGACGACCGAGCCGAGGACTGGTCCACCGCCCGCACTCGGACCCGCACGCTGGAGAAGCTCGAGCAGAAGCACGTCACCGCCGAGTCCCAGGCCGATCAGCGCGCCGAACAGCTGGTGCTGGATGAGATCGCGGGCCGCCGCGGTGGCACCCGACCGGCCGTTCCCGGGGAGGACGCATGACCGGCATCGCCGCCATCCAGTCCCGGATCGCCGAGATCCAGTCGATGGTCGCTCCGACCCTGACCACCGTCGCCCCGGCGGCGACGGCCCGCTCAGCCCTCGGCGCTTCGACCACTGCCACCTCAACCACTGCCACCTCGGCCACCGGCACGGATTTCGCGCGAGCTTTGGCCGCACTCACCGGGCAGGCCCCGAGCACAGCAACGGTCTCCGGCACAGTGACGGGTGAGGCACTGGTCGACGCCGCGACGCAGTACCAGGGCACCCCCTACGTCTGGGGCGGCGAGTCACTGGCCGAAGGCGGACTCGACTGCTCCGGCCTGGTGCAGCGCGCCCTCGCTGACCTCGGCGTCACGGACATCCCGCGCACCGCCCGCGAGCAGATGACCCTCGGCGAGGAGGTGCCGTCGCTGGATCAGGCTCGCCCCGGCGACCTGGTGGTCTTCGGCGGCGGAACGCACATCGGGATCTACGTCGGTGACGGACAGATGATCGACGCTCCCAAGCGCGGCGACCACGTGCGGGTCCGGGACGTCTACACCGAGCCGACCACCATCCGCCGCATCCTGCCCTCCGCCGCGGAGACGGCCGCCACCACCGGGTCCGGGGCCGCCGCCAGCGCGGCTGCCGGTCGGGCCGCACTCGCCCTGCTGGGAGGGACCGCATGACCATCGTCCAGAACACCACCCCGACCCGCATCGGCGTGGTCGCCGAAGCACGGAACAGCACCCGAGCCAGCGGCTTCGACTCGGTGCTCGTCGGCGCGGTCCGCGACCAGTCCTCCGGCAGGGACGCCGCAGTGGCTGACCGAGTCGACCGGGCCGACCGAGTCGACCGGGCTGACCGAGTCGACCGGGCTGACCGAGTCGACCGGGCCGACCGAGTCGACAGGGCCGACAGGGCCGACAGGGCGGCTGCCGAGCGCGCCCGGGCCGACCGTGCGGCGACCAGCGACGCGGTTGTCGGACCCGGAGCCGGATCTGACGCCTCGGCCTCTGCCGGGGCTGCCACCTCTGCCGCCACCGCGAACGGTCCCGGAATCATCAGCTCCGCCGGAGTAGCCGGTGATACCGAAGCTGCCGGTGCGGCTGGCGCTGGTGGAGAGGCCGGTCTCGCGGCTGAGCTGACCGGCACCGCAGCGACAGCCCATGCCTTCGACTCCGCGCCCGGCACCTCGGCGAGCGCCACCGGGTCGCCCGCCCACGCGGACCCGGTGGCCGCCGCCCGGGTCGGGCAGCCGGGCACCCTCACAGCTGACGCGCTCGCAACCACGTCCGCCTCCGCCGCCACTCCCGTCCCCGAGAGTCCCACGACCGAAACCACGAATCCCGCCGTCAGTGGGACAGGGGGCTCCGCCGCCGAGGGCTCAGAGAGTCCGGTGCTGTCTGCCCGGGTCGCCGGAACGGGCACCGGCACCGCGACGCCCGCCGCACCGACCACTCAGGTCACCGCCGCCGTCGCCGCCGCGCAGGTCGCCCCGACCCAGCCCGCCACTCAGGGAGTCGGGCCGACCGCAGCGACCGTGGACCCGGCCGACTCGATGGTGGCGCGAGAGACCGCGACCGGGGTCGGGCAGCCGTCCGCGACCGACCTGCCCGGTGCGACCACGCCCACCGGGTCGACCACGGGTCCGACGGTGCAGGTCGGCTCGGTCCCGCTGTCCGCCGCTGCACGGGAGGCAACCGCCCCGCTGGCCGACCAGTTGGGCAGCAAACTCGCCGAGCAGTTGCCGGGGCTGAAGTCCGCCGGTCCGGGTCGGCACGTGCTGAGCATGACGGTCACGCCGGAGCACTTCGGGACCGTGAAGGTGGTCGCGCACATCAGCGCGGAGGCGGTCCGGGTCGAGCTGGTCGGGGCTACCGATGCGGCACGAGACTCGCTGCGGGCGGCGCTGCCGGAGCTGCGGCGCGACCTGGCGCAGGGCGGACTGGCCTCGGATGTCCACCTCGGCGACCCCGACACCGGCGCTGCGCGCGAGCAGCCCGGTCGACAGTCGCCCACCGCCGCTCGGGTCGTGCCCGGTGCTGAACCGGTCGCCGAACCCACCCCCATCGTCCGCACCGGGTCCGCCGCCGGCGGTCTCGACCTCCTGGTCTGAGGAGCAGCCCATGTCCATCGATGTCTCGTACCTCACCGATCGTGCCGGTGCCACCGGTTCGACTGCCAAGACGGCCAGCAACGAGCTGGACCGGCAGGCGTTCCTCAACCTGTTCGTCGCGCAGCTGAAGTACCAGGACCCGTCCAGCCCGATGGACACCTCCCAGATGATGGCGCAGACCACCCAGCTCTCCACGATGGAGTCGCTGGAGGAGCTGACCAGCACCGCGCGGGAGTCCTTCGCGTTGCAGATGCGGATGTCCGCCTCCGAGCTGGTCGGCAAGCAGGTCTCCTGGACCGACGAGGACGGGACGACCCAGCACGGCACCGTCTCCGGCGTCTCCTACTCCGGCGCTGTCCCGATCGTCCTGGTCGGCGAGGAGCAGATCAGCCTCAACTCCGTGTCCTTCGTCGCCACACCGGGTGGGCCGTCCGAGCTGCCTGCCGACGACTCCTCCGACTCCTGACCCACCCGAAGGGAAACCACCATGCTCCGTTCACTCTTCTCCGGCATCAGCGGTCTGCGCAGCCACCAGACCATGCTCGACGTCACCGGCAACAACATCGCCAACGTCAACACCACCGGCTTCAAGTCCTCGCAGACCCAGTTCCAGGACACCCTGAGCCAGCTCCTCACCGGTGCGGGCGCGGCCCAGGCCGGCGTCGGTGGCACCAACCCCGCGCAGGTCGGTCTGGGCGTCCGGGTCGCGGGCATCACCACGTCCTTCACCCAGGGTGCCTCGCAGCTCACCGGCCGCAGCACCGACATGATGATCCAGGGCGACGGGTTCTTCGTGGTGCGTAAGGGTGCCGAGACCTTCTACACCCGGGCCGGGTCCTTCGACTTCGACGCCACCGGGCAGATGACCCTGCCGGGTGACGGTGCGCTGGTGCAGGGCTGGATGGCCGTCAACGGTGTCATCGACACCAACGCCCCGGTCACCGACCTCAAGGTGCCCGCCGGGACCGTCATGGGTGCCGTCGCCAGCACGACCGCCTCCTTCCTGGGCAACCTGCCTGCGGACGCCGCGGACGGCACCACCAAGTCGCTGGACCTGGAGGTCTACGACGCGCAGGGCAACGCCCGGGACATCACCCTGACCCTGACCAAGTCCGCCACCGGTTGGGCGATGTCCGCCACCGACGGCACCACCACCTACCCGGCCACCGGCACCCAGGCGATGACCTTCGACGCGAACGGTGCCCTCACCTCCGCCGGGTCCTTCACCCTGGGTGGCGTCACCGTCGACCTGTCGACCATCACCGGCTACGCGGGCGTCGACACCATTGCCACCGGCACCCAGAACGGGCGCTCCGCCGGCACGCTGCAGTCCTTCCAGCTGGGCGCGGACGGCACGATCACCGGCTCGTTCTCCAACGGTCTGAAGCAGGCCATCGGCCGGATCGCCCTGGCCAACTTCACCAACCCGGCGGGTTTGCAGAAGTCCGGTGGTTCGCTGTTCTCCGCCTCAGTCAACTCCGGCGACGCGCAGGTCGGCGTGGCCGGTGCGGGTGGGCGTGGCTCATTGGCCGGTGGTGCGCTGGAGATGTCCAACGTCGACCTGTCCAGCGAGTTCACCTCCCTGATCGTCGCCCAGCGCGGGTTCCAGGCCAACTCCCGCGTGATCACCACCTCCGACGAGGTGCTGCAGGAGCTGGTCAACCTCAAGCGCTAGCCCCGCGCACCCACGCCGAGACTACGGAATCCGACGCTGAACCCTGCTGCACGGGTCGGAATCCGTAGTCTCGGCGACCGCCGGAGGCTCAGAACGGGGCCGGGGTGGCCGATGGGGAAAGTACCGAAGGCCCACGGACGGGCCGAGTCGTCGTGCAACACACCAAGGATGGGGATGCGGCCGTGATCGTCGTGACGCGCTTGAACGGGGCCCAGTTCGGGGTCAACCCGGACCTGCTCCAGCGTGTGGACAGCGCGCCGGACACCATCCTGACCCTCATCGACGGGACCAAGTACATCGTCCGGGAGTCGATGTCCGAGGTCATCGCGCGGGTGAACGAGCACCGCGCGCAGCTCCTGGCCCGTGCGCAGGAGATCCAGGCGGACCCGCACCCGGCGGTCGAGCTGGTCCGGGAGTCCTCGGCGGATGAGGATGCCGCCCCGCTCGTCGATCCCGTTCCCCTCCGTCCGAGGAGTCGTTGATGGACCCCGCAGGTTTCATCGGTCTGGTCGTCGCGTTCGGGGCGATCTTCGGGGCGCTGCTCATGGAGGGTGCCGACCCGATGTCGATCTTCCTGCCCGCGCCGCTGCTGCTGGTGTGGGTGGGCACGATCGGCGTGGGCATCGCCGGGCACACGATCAAGGACGTGATCGCGTCCTTCGCCGCCGTGCCGCGGGCGTTCATGAATAAGGTGCCCGACCCGTCGCAGACCGTGGACACCCTGGTGTCGTTGGCCGACCGGGCCCGGCGTGAGGGGCTGTTGGCGTTGGAGGACGCGGCCAAGGACATCGACGACCCGTTCCTGCGTGGCGGGTTGCAGGCGGCGATCGACGGCACCGACCCCGATGACCTCCGGCTGATCCTGGAGGACAAGATCGCCACCAAGCGCTCGCGGGAGAAGGTCTGGTCGAAGTACTTCGCCGATATGGGTGGCTACGCGCCGACCATCGGCATCATCGGCACGGTCATCTCCTTGGTGCACGTGTTGGAGAACCTTTCGGACCCGGCCAGCCTGGGGCACTCGATCGCGGCGGCCTTCGTCGCCACCCTGTGGGGCATCCTGTCCGCGAACGTGGTGTGGCTGCCGATCGGTGCCCGGATCAAGCGGTTCTCCGACCTGGAGTGCCAGCAGATGGAAGTCACCCTTGAGGGGCTGCTGGCGGTGCAGGCCGGGGCGAACCCGCGTCTGGTCGGGGAGCGGCTGCGCAGCCTGCTGCCGGAGGAGCCCGCCGCGAAGGAAGCGGCATGAGCACCACCGCCAAGGGTCGTCGCCGCGGCCACGAGGAGGAGGAGCACGTCAACCACGAGCGGTGGCTGGTCTCCTACTCCGACATGATCACCGTGTTGATGGCGCTGTTCATCGTGCTGTTCGCGATCAGCCAGGTCGACCAGGAGAAGTACGTCCAGCTGCGGGCGTCGTTGGCGGCCGGATTCGGCGACGGCTCGGTGAACCAGTCCGTGCTGGACGGCACCGACGGGATCATGGATGGCACCTCGGCCGCCGCGGATGCCCCGGATGTCGGCACCGCCGGTGTGGTGGACGCCGATGAGGGGCTGGGTCTGCAAGCGGCTGATCCGGCGACCAACCCGGACCCGGCAACCTCGGTGGATGCCGCGACCCTCGCCGCCGCGCAGGCCGAGGCCGCGCACCTGGAGCAGGTCAAGGCGCAGATCACCGCTGCCCTGGCCGCACAGGGGCTGGACGGCACGGTCCGGTTCCGGATCGACGAGCGCGGTCTGGTGCTCGGGTTGGTGGCGGACGACGTCTTCTTCGCCCCGGCCTCCGCGCAGCTGACGCCCACCGCGCAAGCGGTGCTGGACAACGCAGCCCCGACCATCGTCGGACTGAATGAGCAGATCGCGGTCGAGGGGCACGCGAACACCATCCCGGTGTCCGGCCGCTACCCGACCAACTGGGAACTGTCCTCGGACCGGGCCACGCAGGTGCTGCGCCGCCTGGTGGAGGTCGACGGTCTGCCTGGTGCCCGCGGTGAGGCCACCGGATTCGGCGACACCCGTCCCCTGGTCGTGGGGGAGGGCGAGGACGCCATGACCGCCAACCGGCGGGTCGACATCGTGATCCTGAGCGCGGCACCGGAGACGGTGCGCGCCCTGCTGCCCACCGTGGCGGCCGACGGAACGGAGGGGTGAGATGCCCATCGAACAGCGGGTGATCGGCGGCGGTCAGAAGATCGGCGGCGGCAAGATCGGGGGCGCCCCGGCCACGGAGCAGCCGGCGGAGGAGACCCCCAAGAAGAAGTCCAAGAAGCTGCTGCTGATCATCGTGGCCCTGGTGGTCGTGATCGGTGCCGCGGCGGCGTACTTCCTGGTGCTGAAGCCCGGTGGGGGCGAGGCCGCGGCGGAGCCCGAGCCGGAGCCCGGCGAGATCCTCACCGTCGAGCCGATCAGTCTGAATCTGGCCGACGGTCACTACCTAAGGCTGGGGTTCGCGGTGCAGATGTCCGCCGATGCGGCCGCGGACGGGCACGGCGAGCTGGATTCGTCCAAGGCGGTCGACACGGCCATCGCGCTGTTCTCCGGCAAGTCGGTCGGTGAGGTCTCCGGCGGTGACTCCCGGATCGCGCTGAAGGACGAGTTCCTGGCGCTGCTGAACGAGGCGTACCACGACGACGTGTTGGAGGTGAACTACACCAACTACGTGACGCAGTAGCCGCACCGCAGTCGGGGCGCCATGGAGGGCGCCGCATCGCCACGGAGCTCGACGGCCCATGAGGGGCCGGTGCCGTGGATCAGGGCTATTCGGACCTTCCGGACGACCCCTCAACACGGCCGCACGCGCGCCGATGGGGGACAGCGTGACGGTCCACACCCCGGGGCAGACCCCCGCACGCTCCAGGCGACGCACCCATGCGCCCGAGCCCTACGACTTCCGCCGGCCCATGACGATGGCCCGCGAGCACGCCCGGGTGCTGGAGATGGCCTTCGAGACCTTCGCCCGGCAGTGGGGCAATCAGCTGACCGCCCGGCTGCGCGCGATGGCCACGGTCACCTTCGATCAGCTGACCTTGACCAGCTACGACGAGTACGTCCGCTCCCTGCCTGGCACCACCACGATGATGCTGTGCACGGTCGAGCAGACCCGGCAGACCGCGGTGGTCCAGCTCCCGCTCGACGCGACGATGAACTGGATCGACTTCCTGCTGGGTGGCCCGGGCATTGGCGATGTCGAGGAGCGCGAGCTCACCGAGATCGAGTTCACCCTGATCCGCGGTCTGATGCAGGCCACCCTCGGCGACCTGGGCTATGCGTTCTCCGCGATCACACCGCTGGAAGTGAGCATCCGGGCATTGCAGTACAACCCGCAGTTCGTGCAGGTGGTGCCCGCCTCGGATGCGGTCCTGGTCGCCGGATTCACCCTGCGGATCGGTGAACGTGAGGACACCGCCACCGTGATGTTCCCGGCCGAGCTTCTGCTGGGTGCGGTGCGCGCCGGTGACGGCACCTCCGGTCGCTCCGCCGAGGACCAGCGCGCCCACGAGTCCGCGCAGTCCGATCTGGAGGCCGCCGTCGAGGACGTGCCGATCGAGATCGCCGTCCGCTTCGCCCCCGTGACCGTCCGGCCCCGCCAGGTCGTCGACCTGGCGGTGGGCGAGGTCATCCCCTTGTCCCACCCGTCGTCCCAGCCGCTGGATGTGGTGACCGATGGCGTGGTCCTGGCCAGGGCCGCCGCTGGCAACAACGGTTCCCGCCTGGCCTGCATGGTCGTCACCGTCGAGGAGAAGCACTGATGAACGCCCAGACCATCGCCGACACCGGGGCAGTCGCCCTGGCCGCCGCGGCCGCCGCCGCCCGGTTGCTGCCCGCCGCCACCCCGCTGACTCCTGCTGCCGCGCCCGTCGGCCAGTCCCCGGCCGTGGAGGCTGTTGCCGTGGTGGCCAGCTTTGTCGGCCCGAACAGCGCCGACGTGCTGCTGGTCGCCGACCAGGCGGTGCGCGACGCCCTGACCGCCGGAGCCCCGGAGGGTGCCACCCTGGACCTGGCCGATGCGCTGCGCCCCGCTCTGGAGGCCGCGGTCGCTGAGCTGGGTGCCGGTGTGCTGGAGGCCACCCGCATCGAGCCGGTCGCCACTGCCCTCGCCTCGGACGCCACCCTGATCGCCCTGACCGGCGACGACGGTGCCGCCCAGGCCTGGTTCGCGCTGCGCCTGCGCGCCGAGCCGACCCCGCAGGCCGCCGGGGTGCCCACCCAGCGCGCCAGCCTGAACGTGCTCTACGACGTGGAGATGACCCTCACCGCCGAGCTCGGTCGCACCAAGCTGCCGATCCGCCAGGTGTTGGAGCTGACCCCCGGCGCGGTACTGGAGCTGGACCGCGCCGCGGGCAGCCCGGCGGATGTGATGGTGAACGGCAAGCTGATCGCCCGCGGTGAGGTCGTCGTCATCGACGAGGAGTTCGGCATCCGGATCACCGAGATCGCCCGCGGCGACGAGAACCAGGGCTGACCTCACCCATGGACACTCTGGTGCTCGCCGGGCGCACGCTGCTCGCCCTGGCCTGTGTGGTCGGGCTGATCTGGGTGGTGGCGCGCCGGGCCGGATGGGGCAAATCCGGTCGCAAGGCCACCGGCCCGGCCATCGCGGTGGTGGGGCGTCAGGCGCTCGGTCGGCACGCCGGTGTCGCGGTGCTGGCGGTGGGGGAGCGCCGGTTGCTGGTCGGCTACGGCGAGCAGCAGGTCACCATGCTGAGCGAGTTGGACGCGATGGAGCCGGTCGATTCCGCGCCCGCTCCGGCGACACCCGCGTCCTCCCGGCATTCGGGTGCCGAACCGGAGAGCACCCCGCCCGTCCCGAATCCCGCCACTGCCGCCGCGCTGGCCGCGGCAAACTCCGCACTCGCCAACGCCGCACGCCTGGTGCCGGCCGGCGACCGCGCAGGCACGCCCAACCGCTCCGTTCCCGCCGTCCCCACCCAGCCTTCGCCCGGCGCGCACACCACCGTTCCCGGCCTCGCCGGTGCCCGGGTGTCCGACATCGACCCCGCTGATCTGACCCCGGCACCCGAGCCGGCGGTGGTCAACGGGAACGCCCTCGACGGGTCGATCCTGGCCCCGTCCACCTGGCGACAGGCCGTCTCCGCTCTCCGCGAGCGGACGGTGCGCCGATGACTGCCTGCCGCCAGCTGCCCCGGACCGCCCTGATCGCCGCGGGCATCCTGCTGCTGACTTTGGTGCTGCTCACTCTGGCCGCCACCACCGGTCACGCCGCCCCGGTGCCGCCCGCCGACCCTGCGGCACCGGTCGCCCCGGTGGACCCCACCGACCCGGGCTCCGGTCAGGTGTCGGTGTCGGTCAACGGCGTCAACGGCACCCCGAGCAGCTCCGTGGTGGTGCTGCTCGGCATCACCCTGCTGTCCGTCGCGCCGTCGCTGCTGCTGATGATGACGGCCTTCACCAAGATCTTCGTGGTGCTGTCGCTGACCCGGAACGCCCTCGGTCTCCAGGGCGTCCCGCCGAACCAGGTGATCGCCGGGCTGGCACTGTTCCTGTCGCTGTTCGTGATGGCACCGGTGCTCAGCCAGGTGAACGACCTCGGCGTGCAGCCCTATCTGGACGGCACCCTCGACTTCCAGTCCGCCATCGATGCGGGCTCCGCGCCGCTGCGCGAGTACATGCTCGGCCACACCCGTCAGGAGGACCTGGCGCTGATCACCCGCGCCGCTGACGCTGAGAACCCAGACAATCCGTCCTCTGTGCCGATGCTGACCCTGATCCCGGCGTTCATGCTGTCCGAGCTGCGGTCCGCGTTCATCATCGGCTTCGTCATCTTCATCCCGTTCCTGGTGATCGACCTGGTCGTCTCCTCGGTGCTGATGAGCATGGGCATGATGATGCTGCCGCCGGTGATGGTCTCGTTGCCGTTCAAGCTGCTGCTGTTCGTGCTGGTCGACGGGTGGGGGCTGATCGTCACCGCGCTGATCGGCGCCGCCACGGGTGGTGGGTGATGGACACCGCCGCCGTCCTCGACATCGGACTGGACGCCCTGCTGGTCGCCGCCAAACTCTGCGCCCCGGTGCTGATCACCGCGCTGGTCGTCGGCTTCGCAGTGTCCCTCGTGCAGTCGGTGACCCAGATCCAGGAGGTCACGCTCTCCTTTGTGCCCAAGGCCATCGCCGCTGCGTTGGCGTTGCTGATCTGCGGGCACTGGATGATCGCGGAGATCGTCACCTTCACCAGCCAGCTGTTCGGCCGCATCCCGGAGCTGTTGGGCTGATGGACGTCACACTGTCGCTGGCTGCCGTGCAGACCGCCATGTTGGCCGGGGTGCGCTTCGCGGCGTTCCTGGTCATCGCCCCACCCTTCGCCCACCGGGGCATCCCGGGCCGGGTCAAGGCGATGCTGTCGGTCGGCATGGCGCTGGCGGTGCTGCCCCGACTGGAGCAGCACGAGGTCGTCTCCACCGCACAGTTCCTCGGCGAACTGGTGATGCAGGTGGTGATCGGCGGGGGACTGGGCTTCCTGGTGTCTCTGGTGTTCAGCGCGGTGCAGTCCGCCGGCGGGTTGATCGACCTGTTCGGTGGCTTCCAGCTGGCTCAGGCCTTCGACCCAATGAGCATGACCGCCGGCGCGCAGTTCGCGAAGCTCTACCAGTGGACGGCGGTGGCGCTGCTGTTCGCCTCCGGGGGCTACGGGGTGCTGATCGCCGGGCTGGCCCGGTCCTTCGACGCGCTGCCGTTGGGGGCGCCGCTGGATCTGGCGTCGATGGCCTCGGCGGTGACCGACGGGATCGGGCAGATGTTCCTGGCCGCGCTCCAGATCGCCGGGCCGCTGCTCGCGGTGCTCTTCCTCACCGATGTCGGCCTCGGACTGCTGACCCGGGTTTCCCCGGCGCTCAACGCCTTCGCGCTGGGCTTCCCGCTGAAGATCTTGATGACCGTGACCTTCGCCGGATTCGTGTACCTGGCGATGCCCGGAGTGATCAACGGTCTGGCCAACGACGCCGTCAACTCCGTGCTGGGGGTGGCGTCCTGATGGCCGGTGGCAACGACTCCGGGGAGAAGACCGAGAAGGCCTCCGCCCAACGGATGAAGGAGGTCCATCAGGACGGGAAGCTCTCCCGCTCCACGGACCTGTCCGCCTGGATCGGCCTGGCCGCCGCCGCGATCTCCCTGCCCATGGTGGCGAACAAGGCCTCCGCCGCGGCCCGGGACCAGATGTCCGCGATCTCCGACGCCATCGCCGACCCGGACGCCGGCACCGTCACCCAGTTGCTCTTCGACGGGATGGGCACCGTGGTCGGCACCCTGACCCCGATGTTCGTCATCGTCGTCCTCGCGGTGCTGATCACCGCCGTCGCCCAGGGCGGCGTGCACGTGAAGAAGTTCAAGGCGCAGACCCAGCAGTTCAACCCGGTGAACGGGATGAAGCGGCTGTTCGGCGGCCAGGCCTGGTGGGAGGGCGCCAAGACCCTGCTCAAGACCGCGGTGGTGGGCGTGGTGCTCTACACCGTGGTCCAGGGTCTGCTGCCCAAGCTGATGGTGTCGGGCACCATCCCGCTGCCGCACATCCTCGGGGTGGCCGGCGACGGCGTCACCCAGCTGCTCCGGCTCGGCGTCGCCGCCGGTGTGCTGCTGGCGATCATCGACGTGATCGTCGTGGTCCGCCGCAACCGCAAGCACACCCGGATGTCGAAGCAGGAACTCAAGGAGGAGAACAAGCGCACCGAGGGCGACCCGCACGTCAAGGGTGCGATTCGCTCCAAGCAGATGGCGATGTCCCGCAACCGGATGATGTCCGCCGTCGCCGACGCCGATGTGGTGATCGTGAACCCCACCCACGTCGCCGTCGCCCTGCGCTACCAGCCCGGCACCGGCGCACCCCGACTGGTCGCCAAGGGTGCCGGGGCGGTCGCCGCCAAGATCCGCGAGCGCGCCACCGAGCAGCAGGTGCCGATGATCGAGGACATCCCGCTGGCCCGCGCCCTGCACGCCGCCTGCGAGGTGGACCAGGAGATCCCGGCCTACCTGTTCTCCGCGGTGGCCCGGGTGCTCGCCTTCGTCATGCAGCTCAAGCGGCGCGGTGCCGCGCTGGGCAAGCACACCATCCCCGGCGGCTCCGTCGCCCCCGAGGACGTCCCCACCACTCCTGCGGCCGCTCGCAAGGCACTGCGCGCCGCCACGACCGCCGCCTGAAGGACATCCCATGAAGAACCGGTCGATCTCCCAGCTCGCCGTCCCGGTGGGTGTGGTCGGCATCGTGCTGCTGCTGGTGGTGCCCCTGCCCGCCGCGCTGCTCGACGTGCTGATCGCGATCAACATCACCGCCTCACTGGTGATCCTGCTGACCGCCATGTACGTGAAGCGCCCGCTGGACTTCAGCGTCTTCCCCTCGCTGATCCTGGTGTTCACGCTGTTCCGGCTCGGCCTGAACGTGGCCTCCACCCGGTTGGTGCTGCGCGACGGCTACGCCGGTGCGGTGATCGATGCCTTCGGGCACTTCGTGGTCGGCGGCTCGCTGGTGATCGGCCTGGTGATCTTCTTGATCCTGGTGGTCATCCAGTTCGTCGTGATCACCAACGGCGCCGGTCGTGTGGCCGAGGTCGGTGCCCGGTTCACCCTGGACGCGATGCCCGGCAAGCAGATGGCCATCGACGCCGACCTGAACTCGGGCCTGATCGACGAGGACACCGCCCGCCAGCGCCGGGCCGACGTCGCCGCCGAGGCCGACTTCTACGGTGCGATGGACGGTGGGTCGAAGTTCGTCAAGGGTGACGCCATCGCGGGCATCGTCATCACGCTGATCAACCTGATCGGCGGCATCGTGATCGGGATGGTCCAGATGGGCCTGCCGATCAACGAGGCGCTGGAGAAGTTCTCCCTGCTGACCATCGGCGACGGACTGGTCACCCAGATCCCGGCGCTGCTGCTCTCGGTCTCCACCGGCATCGTGGTCACCCGGGCCACCGCCGAGGGCGACATGGGTACCGCGGCCAGCAAGCAGCTGATGCAGTCCCAGTCCGCGCTGATGATCGCCGGTTGCGGTGCCATCGCCCTGGCGCTGCTGCCGTCGATGCCGAAGCTGCCGTTCGTGCTGGTCGGCGCGACCCTGATCGTGGTCGCCCAGCGGGTCCGTTCCGCGCAGAAGAAGGAGGCCGCCGCCGCCGCGCAGTCCGCGCAGATCACCGCCACCGCCGCCCCGGCCAACGCGGACACCCCCGAGGCGCTGATCGAGCAGATGCGGGTGCACGCCCTGGAGATCCTGCTCGCCCCCGACCTGGTGAACCTGGTCGGTAACGGTCCGGACCAGGACCTGCTGCACCGGGTCCGTGGTCTGCGCCGCAAGATCGCCATGGAGCTCGGCATCGTGGTCCCGCCGGTCCGCACCCGCGACTCGGTCGACCTGCCCCGCTCCACCTACGTGGTCCGGATCTCCGGCGTCGAGGTCGGTCGCGGCGAGACCCCCTCCGGCAAGGTGCTGGCGCTCGGCGACGACCTGGCCGCGCTGCCCGGTCAGACCACGGTTGAGCCGGTGTTCGGGCTGCCCGGCAAGTGGGTGCCCAGCGAACTGCGGCACGCGGCGGAGATGTCCGGTGCCACCGTCGTCGACCGGGTGTCGGTGCTGATCACCCACCTTGGCGCGATCATCACCCACAACGCCCCCCGGCTGCTCGGCCGCGAGGACGTCCGGGTGCTCACCGAGGGCGTCAAGCAGGTCAACCCGTCGGTCGTCGACGAGCTCATCCCCGGACTGCTCTCCCTGGGGGAAGTGCAGCGCGTGCTGCACGGTCTGCTCGCCGAGGAGGTGCCGATCCGCGACCTCGGCCGGATCTACGAGGCGCTCACCCTGCGCGCCAAGGTCTCCACCGACCCCGAAGGGCTGGTCGAGGCCGCCCGCGGTGCACTCGGCCCCGCCCTGGCCGCGCAGTACGTCGTGGATGGCGTGCTGCGGGTGCTCACCCTTGACCCGGTGTGGGAGCAGCAACTCGTGGAGGCACTGCGACCCTCCGACACCGGCGTGCAGATCGTCACCGACCCCGCCCGACTGGAGACCATGCTCGAACGACTGCGGCTGTCCGTCGCCGAGGCGGAGGCGAGCGGCCGCACCGTGGTGCTGGTCTGCGCCCCCGCCCTGCGCCCGGCCCTGCACAAGGTGATGCTGCTCGGCGGCCCCGGCACCGAACGGCTGCCCGTGCTCAGCTACTCCGAGGTCACCGGTGGCGGCGTCCAGATCGAGACCCTCGGGGCGGTGACCGGTGCCCACGCGATTGCTGCTTGAGGGCTCCGACCTGGCCGAACTCATGGGCCAGGTCCGCGCCGAGTTCGGCCCCGCTGCCCGGATCGTCCGCGCCGAGCGGGTGCGCAGCGGGGGACTGGCCGGGTTCTTCGCCCGGGAGCGCTACGAGCTGACCATCGACGTGCCGGACGCCCCGGTCGTGCCGGTGCCCAGCCTTCGTGCCCGACGTGCGGCGCTCGCGGCCCAGAACAGCGGCCCTGCCCTGTCCGGGATGGACGCGCTGCTCGCCGCTGCGGACAGTGCTGACGGTGCCGCTGCGGTGGAGCCCGTCCCCAGCCGCTCCGGCCCCGACGACGCGCCCCGGGTCTCCACCGGTGAGGCGGCTTTCGCCGATCTGTTGGACCAGATGCGCGCCTTGTCCGGCCTGCCTACACCGGACCGCGTGGTCGAGGTGACCGCCGACCCCCTCACCGCTGCCGACGAGCTTGATGTGGCGGAGTTCGGCACCGCCCGGTCGGTGTCGACTGCCCTCGACCGTGCGATGGGTGCGCCCGCCTGGGACGCCACGCCCGACGCGTCCGCATCCGACGTCGGCCCCACAGCCTCCGCCGTGCCCACGCCCGCCGCCGACGCATCCGCGCCCAACGCCACTGTTCCGACCCCGGTCACCCGCGCCCACTTGGCCGACCTCGGCGTCCCCCCACACCTCCTGACCGCCGTCGGCCCCGGTCCGGTCCAGCTCTCCCGTCTGCTCGCTGCCGTGCCGTCCGCCCCCGCACTGCCCCGCGACCCCGGCACCGTGCTGGCGGTCGTCGGTCTGCCCGAGGACGCCCTCCGCGTCGCCGAGCTCCTGGTGCTGCGTCACGCTTCCTCCGGTGCGGTGGTCCGGGCCGGTGACCTGGACGCCCCTGCTGCCTCACGGCTCACGACCCCCGCCGCCGCCACCCGCTGGCGTCAGCACCTCGACCCGCAGGCCGACCTCACCGTGGTCGCGGTCGGCGTCGGCCCCGGTCGCTCCCGCGAATCCGCCGCGGCCGACCTGATCGCCGCCCTCGCCCCCACTCAACTCTGGGCGGTCGCCGACGCCCGCTCCAAGCCCCGCGACTGCAGCCGCTGGCTCGGTGCCGTCGGTGCTGCCCGCCCGGTCGATGCCCTCGCCGTCACCGGGCTCTTCGACACCAGCGAACCGGGCACGGTGCTCGGGCTCCCGGTGCCGGTGGCGTGGATCGACGGCGTCCCCGCCTCCCGGATGGCCTGGGCAGCGGCGCTCGGCGAGCACCTGCCGTCCGGCACCGACTGGTCCTGATCGCCGCCCCTCGGCGAGCACTGGCCGTCCGGCACAGACTGGATCTGAGCATCGTCCGCGTCACGTGGGGCGCACACCCGCCGCAGCGCCCTCGCCCTGCGCGGCCACCCCCGACTCCAGCGCCGCCCTGCACTCGATGCGTGGTGGCCGACCTCCTCCGGTGGGGAGCGCTCCGCTCCACTTTCCCTCGCCGAGTGTGGCCCTCCCCGCCCCGGGACGCCTGCTTGTGCCCGCGCTCGGCCCCCGGCGACCGAACGCAGGGCGGGTGGAACACGCTGTGCGCCCGCGGCGTGTAGGCGTTTCAGGCGAGTTCGGCGGGTAGGGTCGGCGGCATGCTGGTGCTGAGCAGACGGGTCGGGGAGCGACTCGTGATCGGGGACGACATCGTCGTGACCGTGATCGAAGTGCGCGGTGACGGGGTGCGCCTGGGCATCGACGCCCCGCGTTCAGTCGCCGTGCACCGCGCTGAGGTCTTGGAGGCCGTCACCGCCGCGAACGAGGCAGCCGCCAGCACCGCCGAGGACGACTCCGCCGCCGAGTCACTGCGCTCGTTGCTCGCCCCTCGCGACGACGTGCCGCCCAGCGGGTCGGACGCAACCGGTCCGGACCCTGCCACTGGCGCTCCACGCGATCCCGCCTGACGGAATCCCTGCGCTGCGCCATGCGCGTCCGTGGCGTCTGCCGGGGCCATCGTGCAATGTCCCATAGCTACCCCTGAGTAGCTCCAAACCCCGGATCGTGCGACGGCCTCCCGCTCGCCGAAGAGTCAGTTCCTGAGGCGAATCCAACGATATGTCCCTCAAGAACTGACACGTCGACGGATCGGTCGCGCAGAGAGGGCCTGTTGCGTCCCTCGGCGTGTTCACCCGCCCGTGCGGGCTCGGCACCGACGAATGCCTCACGCGCGCACCGACGCGGTCGATGTGCACCTCTGACGGGGAGTCCCGGAGGAGGCAGACGTGGAGGACATGGACGAGATCGTCCGCGAGTTCCTGGTGGAGAGCCACGAGAACCTGGACCAGCTGGACCAGGACCTGGTGGCTCTGGAGAGTGAACCCGGGTCACGGGCACTCATCGCCAGCGTGTTCCGGACGATCCACACCATTAAGGGCACCAGCGGGTTCCTGGCGTTCTCGAATCTGGAACGGGTGGCCCACGCGGGGGAGAACCTGCTGGTCGAGCTGCGCGATGGCCGCCGGTCAATGGACCAGCCGACCACCGATGTGCTGCTGCGCCTAGTCGACACGATCCGCGAGATCCTGCGCGCCATCGAGGTGTCCGGCGGTGAGGGTGCCGTCCAGGTGGACCCGGTGATCGCCGCGATCGAGGCCGTGCAGGCCCACCCGCAGGCAGCGCAGGACGAGGCTCCGACGGCTGCCCCGGTCGTCGCCCTGGCCGTTGAGGAGCACGTCGAGCCCCAACCTGCCCTCGCGCGGACAGCACCCACCGGGCCGGACGAGCCCCGCCCCGCCCCAGCCCCGGCAGCACCGACCACCGGGCAGAGCGAGGCCCTCGCCGCCCCCGACCAGCCCGGCCCGGCGCAGGCCCCCGCGAGCCCCGCCGACTCCGCACCCACCCCCGAGCTCCCGCACCCCGTCACCCCTGACGAGGTCGGCACCCTCCGCACCGGTGCCGCCGACGCTTCGATCCGGGTGGATGTCGACCTGCTCGACGCCCTGATGCGCCAGGTCGGTGAGCTGGTCCTGGCCCGCAATCAGATCAGTCGCCTGGCCGTCGGCACCGAGGACGTCGACCTGGCCCGGTCCGCGCAGCGTCTCAATCTGATCGCCGGTGAGTTGCAGGAGGGGGTCATGAAGACCCGCATGCAGCCCATCGAGCACCTGTGGTCGAAGATGCCGCGCGTGGTCCGCGACCTGGCGGCGGTCTGCCACCGTGAGGTGAAGCTGGAGCTCTCCGGTGGGGACACCGAGCTGGACCGCAGCCTGTTGGAAGCGGTGAAGGACCCGCTGACCCACCTGGTGCGGAACGCGGTGGACCATGGCATCGAGTCCGCCGAGGACCGGGTCGCGGTCGGCAAACCCGGCAAGGGCGAGCTGGCCCTGCGTGCGTACCACGCCTCCGGTCAGGTGGTGGTGGAGGTCGCCGACGACGGTCGCGGCATCGACCCGGAGAAGATCGGTGCCAAGGCGGTCGAGCGCGGGCTGCGCACCCAGTCTCAGGTCGACGCGATGAGCCCGTCGGATCTGCTGCAACTGCTGTTCTTGCCCGGTTTCTCCACCGCGGCGGCGGTCACCAATGTCTCCGGGCGCGGTGTCGGCATGGATGTGGTCCGCACCAAGATCGAGGCCATCGGCGGTGCGGTCGAGGTCGACTCGGTGGTCGGTCGGGGCACCACGTGGCGGCTGCGCATCCCGTTGACCCTGGCGATCATGCCCGCGCTGACCGTGGAGTGCGCCGGTGACCTGTACGCCGTGCCGCAGGTGAATCTGCTGGAACTGGTGGCACTGGACTCTCAGCGTTCGGAGTCCGGCATCGAGCACATCCACGAGGCCCCGGTCTACCGGCTGCGCGGCGAGTTGCTGCCCCTGGTGTCCCTGGCCAGCGTGTTGGAGGTGGCGCCGACCGGTGCCGCGCAGGTGATCGCGGTGGTGCAGTCCGACCACCAGCGCTTCGGCCTGCTGGTCGACCGGGTGCTCAACACCGAGGAGATCGTGGTCAAGCCGTTGTCCGCCCGGTTGAAGGCGATCGGTGCCTACGCCGGTGCGACCGTGCTGGGTGATGGCCATGTCGCGCTGATCCTGGATGTGCAGGCCATCGCCCGTCGTGCCCTGGCCGGTGAGCTCGAGTTGGCTGCCCGCGAGGCCCATGCCGCCGCGACGGACACACAGGCGCATGAGGTGCAGCAAGTGCTGGTCGTCGGGATCGGCGGTGGACGGCAGGTGGCGATGCCGTTGGCGTCGGTGGCCCGGCTGGAGCATGTCCGCGCCGATCAGGTCGAGTGGGTCGGTGGCCGGGAGGTGGTGCAGTACCGCGGCACCATCCTGCCGCTGGCCCGACTGGACCGGGTCCTTGGTGCCTACGGGGAGGAGGAATCCTCCGAGCTGTTGTTGGTGGTCTACTCCCGCGCCGGTCGCAGTGTCGGCCTGGTGGTCCGGGAGATCGTGGACATCGTTGACGACGACTCCGCGCGGCACTCGGACATCGAGGATGCCGGTCTGGTCGGCTCCACGGTGCTCGGGGACCGGGTGACCGAGTTGCTGGATGTGCGCCGGGCGATCCTGGCTGCGGATGCCGCGTTCTACGACGAGCGGGCGGAGGCGGCCGTGCTGCCGACCCAGTTCAGCGCCGATGATCTGGTGGGGGTGGCCCGATGAGCCAGTACGTGACCTTCTCGCTGGCCGGGAGCCTGTACGGGGTGGATGTCACCCGGGTGCAGGAGGCCCTGCGCTCGCACACCCGCACCCGCGTTCCACTGGCACCGCCGGGGGTGTCCGGTCTGGTGAACCTGCGCGGACAGGTGGTCCTCACCGTCGACCTGCGCCCGAAGCTCGGCCTGGCCCCGCTGGGCGAGGACGCCGAACCGATGATGGTGGTGGTCCAGGTCGACGGGGAGCCGGTCAGCCTGCTGGTGGACGAGATCGGCGACGTGATGGAGGTCGGCCCGGATTCCTTCGAGGCTCCGCCGGAGACCCTGGAGGCCGAGCTGCGCCCGCTGATCCTGGGCGCGCACAAGCTGGACGGTCGACTGCTGCTGGTGCTGGACGTCGATCAGGCCACTGCCGCCTGACCGGACTCGTCGCACGGGCGGACACCTCTCACGGGGTGTCCGCCCGTCGTCGTTCTCACCCTGCGGCACTCCTCACGGCGACCGATTGCGGGTCGATGGGACGCGCACAGGGGGATCGATCGCACACACCGAAGGACCGGACCATGCCGACTGCGACGTCGACCACGACCGCGCTCGTCCCCACTCAGCGCAGCGCGCCCGCCGCCGAGGCGGGCACCGCTGGCATTCGCGGGCCACGCCGGGCCACCGGCTGGTTCACCAACCGCGGGGTGCGCACCAAGATCCTCATGCTGCTGGCCCTGTTGGGTGTGGTGTCGGTGGTGATCGGCACGGTCGCGGCCGTCCGGCTCCAGTCCTTGGCCGCCTCCACCGCCACCGTCACCGATGTCAGCCAGCACGTGATCGCCCCGCTGGCCGTGGTGCACCAGGAGGAGATCAAGGCCCGGATGCTGATCGCCCAGGCCGCTGCCATCGATACCTCCGGCACCGAGGCGCAGGACGCCGCGCTCGCGGATATCGCCGCCACCGATGCCGACCTGGCCGCCGCCGCCGAGGCATTCGAGGCGGGCATCGGCACGACTGTCGTCCCCGGATGGACCGACTTCGAGGCAGCGTGGGCGGACTGGACCGCCCTGCGCGACGACCAGTTGGTCCCCGCCGCGTTCAGCTCCGATCAGTCCGCCTTTGAGCAGGTCAGCGACGAGCAGTCCCAGCCGGTGATCGACCGGATGGTGACGGCGCTGGAGCAGGCTGAGCAGTCTGCGGAGGACTACCTGACCACCGTCTCGGATGCCGCCGCGCAGGAGGCCTCCTCCGCGACCCGCCTGCTGCTGACCCTGCTGATCGTCGGCATCGGCTTGGTCGCCGCGGTGGGCATGGTGATCGCCGCGATGATCCGCCGCCAGGTGCAGGAGGTGCAGCACGCGATCACCGCGATGGCTGCCGGCGACCTGACCGTCGTCCCCAGGGTCGAGACCCGCGATGAGCTGGGCCAGATGTCGCGGGCCCTGGCCGAGGCGCAGACCAACCTGCGCACCACCATCTCCGGTGTGGTCGAGACCGCGCAGACCGTCGCCGCTGCCGCGGAGGAGTTGTCCGCCGCCTCGCACCAGGTGGTCGCCGGTTCGGATCAGACCTCCGCGCAGGCCGGGGTAGTCGCCGCCGCGGCCGAGCAGGTCTCGCGCAATGTGCAGACCGTCGCCGCCGGGGCCGAGCAGATGGGTGCCAGCATCCGGGAGATCGCCCAGAACGCCTCGCAGGCCGCCAAGGTCGCCGGTCAGGCCACCGACGTCGCCACCGCCACCAACGACCAGGTCACCCGGCTCGGCGAGTCCAGCCAGGAGATCGGCAATGTCGTCAAAGCCATCACCAGCATCGCCGAGCAGACGAACCTGCTGGCGTTGAACGCCACGATCGAGGCCGCCCGCGCTGGTGAGGCGGGCAAGGGCTTCGCTGTTGTCGCCGGTGAGGTTAAGGAGCTGGCGCAGGAGACCGCCAAGGCCACGGAGGACATCGTCCGACGGGTCGAGGCGATCCAGGCCGACACGGGTGCCGCCGTCGGGGCCATCGGAGAGATCAGCCACATCATCGCCAGCATCAACGACTACCAGCTGACCATCGCCAGCGCCGTCGAGGAGCAGACGGCGACCACCACGGAGATGTCCCGGTCCGTGGCCGAGGCCGCCACCGGGTCGGGGGAGATCGCCACCAACATCACCGGCGTCGCGTCGGCTGCGGCCACCTCCAGCCAGACGCTCGGTCAGATGGGCGACGCGATCGCCGAGCTGGCCCGGATGTCGGAGGATCTGCGCGCCCGGGTGGCCCGCTTCACTTACTGACCACCGCCGGGTGCCTGGCCTGCGGGGGCCGGGCACCCGGTGCTCGCGTAGGTTGCCCCCATGACCGCCACCGGCCCGCTGATGCTGCTGGACACCGCGTCCCTGTACTTCCGCGCCTTCTACGGTGTGTCCGACTCGGTGAAGGCACCCGATGGCACCCCGGTGAACGCGGTGCGCGGGCTGCTCGACATGATCGCCCGCCTGGTGGTCGACCACCGCCCGACCCGGCTGGTCGCCTGCTGGGACGAGGACTGGCGACCGGCGTTCCGCGTCCAGGCGATCCCGTCGTACAAGGCGCACCGGGTGGCCGAGGGCTCCGCCGAGCAGGAGGAAGTCCCGGACACCCTCGCCCCCCAGGTTCCGGTGATCGCCGAGGTGCTGACTGCCCTCGGCATCGCCCGTGCCGGCGCTGCCGGGTATGAAGCCGACGATGTGATCGGCACCCTCACCGCCCGCGAGTCCGGCCACGGCCCGGTGCTGGTGGTCACCGGCGACCGGGACCTGTTCCAGCTGGTCGACGACGACGCACCGGTCCGGGTGCTCTATACGATCCGCGGGATCAAGGACATCGAGCAGGTCGACACCGCCCGCCTGACCGAGAAGTACGCCGTGGCCTCCGGCAGCGCCTACGCCGACATGGCGGTGCTGCGCGGTGACCCGAGCGACGGTCTGCCCGGTGTGGCCGGGATCGGGGAGAAGACCGCCGCCGCCCTGCTCGCCCGCTACGGCGACCTGCCCACCCTGCTCGCCGCCCGCGACGCCGACGACCCGGGCCTGACCGCCACCCAACGCCGCCGCCTGACCGAGGCAGCCGACTACCTCGCGGTCGCCCCCGGCGTGGTGCGGGTCGCGGACGACGCCCCCGTGCAGCTGGCCCCGCGCCCCGGACTGCCCGACGCACTCGACAACCCCGGTGCTCTCGACCTGCCGCGCACCCCCGCGGACCCCGAGGCCCTGGTCGACCTCACGGAGCGCTGGGGCCTGGAGTCCTCCGTCCGCCGCGTGCTGACCGCCCTCGCCCAGCACTGACCCGGCCTGAACCCGCACCCTCAACCCGGGCCCCGCGACTTCGGGGCTGCGGTCCCGAGTGCGGTAGCGGGGCTGCCGACCTCGCGTCTGGACCACCGAACTCGGCCCAGCCCCCGCACGTCCTCGCGTCCGGACCACCGAACTGGGCCCAGCGTCAGCGCACACGAGGCCGGGCCGGTATCGCACCGGCCCGGCCTCGCGGGTCTGTCAGCCCGGCTCAGCGCACCCGCAGCACCCCGATGCTCAACGTCGGGGTGTACCCGCCGTCACCGGTGTACAGCGCCGTCACGGTGCTGGTCCGCTGCACCGCGGGGAGGGTGACCTGCGCCGACCCGTCCGCCAGCGTCACCGCCGGCAGCGCCCGCACTCCGACCAGCACCGTCACCGTGCCCCCGGCCACCGGGGCACCCTCTGGCCCGGTCACCGTGACCGTCATCGTCGGGGTGGAGCCCTTCGGCACCGTCCAACTGTCGGTGTCCAGGCTGATCCGCGGCACCACCGGGCTGACCCGGTAGCTGGTGGCACTCGACTCGGACCCGGCCACATCGGCGCTGCCGGTGTACACCGCGGTGATCCGGTGTGACCCGGCCTTGAGGTCGCGGGGGAGCGGGACGGTCACCGTGGCGGTGGTGCCCTCCCCGGCGACCAGCTCCCCGGTGGCCAACACCGTGCGACCGTCGCGGAGTTCGACGGCCCCGGTCGGCGCGGCCGAGCGTCCGGTGACGGTGACCGTCGCGGTGACCTCGTCGCCGTAGCGCCCGGAACGCTCGGACAGGCTCAGCCGGGTGGTCGAGCTACTGGCCGCCACCTCGATCCGCACCGGCGTGCTGGTCGACCCGGCGTAGGCCCCACCGTCCGGCACGAACTCGGCCACCAGGCTGTGCTGCCCGCCGCTGAGCCGGACCGCAGCGGTCGCCCTACCGTCGGCCACCGGAGCGGTGGCCAGTTCGGTGTCACCCTCCAGGAACCGGACGGTGCCGGTGGCCTCAGCGGGTGCCACGGTGGCGGTCAGTGTGATGTCCTGCCCGACCTTCGGGTGCTTCGACGCTGTCAGGCCGGTCCGGGTCTCCACCGAGGCGGGCACGGTCACGTCCACCACCTGGGCTCGGCGGGCCGGGTCGGCGTTGTGGCTGTGCAGCACCAGCAGCTGACCGTCTCCGGCGCTCGCGGAGCGGTGCACGGTGACCTGTGCCTGGTCGGCACCGACGTACCAGAGCGCGTCGGTGACCCCGGCGTCGAACCAGTACGGCGGATCGAAGGCGTTCACCGTGAACGGCTCCACCGAGTCCACCAGTCCGGAGTCGTCGGCGGCGTAATCGGAGTAGGTCCACACCTGCGCGCTCGGCGTAGCCCCGGGCTCCAGACCGAGGGCGGCGATGGACACCGGGGCGATCAGCACCGAGTTGTCGAACACCGTGGTGTCCACATCCCCGAAGAACCCGTTGACCGCCTGGATGTCCAGGGTGTCGCCGGTGGCCAGATCGATGGTCACCGCGACGGTGACATCGGTGGCCTCGGACAGCTTCTGCACCACGGTCTGGGCGTCGGCGGTGCCGTCCTGGTCGATGTCCCAGTCGATCACGGGGAGCACCGCCTGGCCGAGCGTGGCCCAGTCGCCCTCGACGGCGATGCCCACGCCCAGGTACCCGTCCGCCGGGTCGCCCCCGGCCGCGGCCTGTTGCGGTGCGGTGGAGGCCCATCCGACCCAGCGCAGATCACCGGAGGCCACCGCCGAGTCGGAGGTGACGAATCCCGGGATCTCGGCCAGTGGATCGCTGCTCGCCCCCAGCACCAGCGGCGCGGTCAGCGAGGTCCAGCCCCCGGAGTCCACACCGCGGCCGGTGAGGGTGAGCGCGGCCTCGGTGGCGCCGGCGTCGGTGAACTCCACCGCCCCGGCACTCAGTTCACTGACCAGTCGCGGCGCGGCCTGCACCGGCACCCGCAGCTCGCCGGTCACCCCACCGGTCAACACCAGCCGACCGGACAGCGACGCCACGTACTCGCGCGGCACCCCGCCCTGGGAGGTGGCCTGGGTGGGGTCGATCTCCCGCTCCAGGGTGGCCGGGTCGGCGGTCAGGGTCAGCGTGACCTCCGCCTCGCCCCCGGCCGGGACCTGCACGGTGCTGGGTGAGGTGGTGATGGTCGCCCCGCCCGTGGTGGTCGACGCCTGGAAGGCGGTGTCGTAGGAGACCGCCTGCGACCCAGTGTTCTGGAGCGTCACCGTGCGGGTCTGCGTGACCGTGGAGTCGCCGACGTCGACGATCCCGAAGGTCACCGACACCTGCTCCGGGTCGTCGGTGGCGTAGGCCAGCACCGGGTCGGTCACCGCGTTCACCGCATCCACCCGGCCGGAGCCGACCCGTTGCGGACCGTAGGCGGTGCCGCTCTGGTTCGCGCCGGTCCACACGTCGTGGGTGGCGGTGTTCATGATCGCGGCCTTCACCTGTGCCGGGCTCCACTCCGGGTGGGTGGCCCGGACCAGCGCACCGATCCCGGCCACATGAGGCGAGGCCATTGAGGTGCCGGACAGCGAGTGCGCGGCCGAACCCGTGCCGGAGGCCGCGGAGAAGATCAGCGTGCCCGGTGCGGCGACGTCTGGCTTGATGATCCCCAGCGACCCGTGCGCGCCCCGCGAGGAGCCGGGGTTGAGCGCGTCCGCGGCCTCGTCGGCCTGCACCGTGGCAGCCAGCGACGGTCCGATGTGCGCGACCACGCCACCGGCCTGAATCGCCGGGAGCAGCGCATCGGTGGAGGCGGCGGTCAGCTGCGCACCCGGCAGGGTGGCATTGCCCGCGATCCCGGCGGAGAACACGGTGTTCTCAGTGCCGATCAGCACGCCGACCGCACCGGCGGCCTGGGCGTTGTTCCATCGAGCGGCCGATCCGCAGGCCCGAGTGGCATCGTCATCGTTCCACCACAGGTAGACGATGGTGCCGGCCACCGATGGGTCCAGCGGCGAGCAGCCGTCCACCCCGTCACCGGCGTAGCTGACTGGGGCGGTGACGTCCCCTCCGGTGTAGGAGATCGAGTTCTGCGCGGAGTAGACGGACTCGCCCACCTCGACGCCGTCGTAGGTCTGCGGGCTGCCCACCGAGTTGGCCACGGTCAGTGCGGAGGCCGCGCTGCCGGGTGATCCACCCACATCGGTGATGTCCGCCGAGTTGCCTGCCGACAGCACCGCCAGAGTGCCCAGGTCGGACAGTCGGTCGATGAGCAGCGTGTCGGGGTCGTCCGACGGGGTGGCCGGGGCACCCAGCGACAGGTTCACCACGTCCAGGTGGTCGGAGAAGTCACCGTTGCCGTCCGGGTCGGCTGCCCAGTCCAGAGCGAGGGCGGTCAGGTCGGTCGAGCCGCCGATGTCACCGAAGACCTTCAGCGCGTACAGCCCGGCCTCGGGTGCGGAGCCGGGGCCGACCTCCCAGTCGGACAGGTCGGTCAGGGTCGAGTAGTCCCCGTCGAAGGTGCTGCCGTCCGCCTGCACTCCGTAGCCCGCCGCAGTCCCGGCCACGTGGGTACCGTGCCCGGAGTTGTCCGAGGTGTACAGGCTGTCGATCGGGTTCGCGTCCGGCGTCGGGGTCAGGGTGGCGCCCGGGAGCTCGGAGTTCGGGTCCGCGTCGTACAACGGCCCCGCGAAGTCGTAGCCGCCCAGGTACTTGTCGGGGTCGACCAGCTCGCTCGGGACCGGTCCGGTGCCGTCCTCGCCGTAGGCCTGCGCGTACGCGTCCTCGGTCCCGGGTCCACCGAAGTCGGCGTGCGTGTAGTCCAGTCCGGTGTCGATCACTCCGATCCGCACCCCCGCACCGGTCTGTCCGCTGTCCTGCCACACCTGGAGCGCCCGGGTGAAGGCATCGGTGCTCGAGTTGTCCGGGGTCTTGGTGGTGACCCGGTAGATCGCCACCACCTGGTCCTGCTCGGACAGCGCGCGGATCTGCGCGGCGTCGCCGGTGACCAACGTGCCGGAGACCAGGTTGGACACCGTGGCGATCCGCTGCGGGGTGGCAGTGGCCGCGCGTGCACCGGTCTGCGCCTGGGGCACCACCTCCTCGGCGACCTGCTCCACCTCGGCGGTGGCCTGCTGCACGGCGGCGGCGTTCCCGCCCGATTCCGCGACATCGAGGCCGGAGGGGGTGTCCAGCTGCACGAAGGCGGTGACCTGGCCGTCTGCCTCGGCCAGCCCGGGGGCGATGTTGCCGGACAGTGCGGCAAGCGGATCATCTGGCGCGATCGGATCACCGGCGGCGGTGCCCACCGGTGGGGTCGCGGGTACCGGCAGCGACCCGGCGGCGTGAGCCACGGTCGCTGAGGTCGCGGTGAGGGCGAACAGCGCGAGGGCCGATACGGCGGTGCGCAAGGGACGACGGGACATCGTGCTCCGTTCTCCGGCGGGAGGTCAGCGACGGCAGTCACAGTGAGCGCTGACTGTGCGTCAGAGTAGAGATGTCTGGGCGATTCGTCACTGTTCTGGCGAATTTTGGGTCACTACTGAGGCCTCGGGTGCTACTCACCGACCCGGGAGTCGGTTGCGGGGACTGCCCGTCGTCACCACTTCTTCGCGACCTGGTGACACCTGGTCCCCAGAACGGTGAGGAACGTCTGCCTAGCCTTTCTGCCGTGCCCCGCGACCTGACCGGAACGCGGCGCCTGACCCGCTCCGGCCATGACGGTGCGGACCGCGCCGACGTGACCGACCCCCAGACCACCACCACCCCGGAGCAGATGACCGACCCCCTGGCCTCCCCGCAGCAGCACCCCACCGACCAGACGCCATGCCCCACCGCCCCGCCGATGACCCGGCGTCAGCTGCGCGCGCTCGCACCCCCCGCCCCGATCACCCGCCGCGACCTGCGCGCCGCGGGCACCACCACGTTGAACCGCGCCGACCGTCGTCGCCTGCACCGCGAGCGTGGTGCCGACAGCGGTGCCGCCGCAGTCCGGGTGGCCACCAAGGTCGCGCAGGGTGCGGTCGCGGTGGGGCTGGCCTTCGGGGTGGGTGGCTTCGCTGTGGCGACCGAGCGCAGCGAGCGTCTGGCCGCCGAGGCCTCCGCCGCGCAGTCCCGTCGTCCGATGCTCAGCCCGGCTGCCCTGCGCGAGCGGCAGGAGGCAGTGGACCACGCCGCCGCCGTCGCCGCGCAGGCCGTCACTGCCCGCGAGGCGGCCCAGGCCTCCGCGGTCGCCCAGCCGCACTTCACCTCGCTGGACGAGGCCGTGGCGGAGTTGGACACCGTGCTGGCCGTGGCGCAGCAGTCCCAGCCCGCCTTCACGCAGCTCACCCCGGAGCTACCCGCGGAGGACGCCCCGGCCATCCTGATCGACCCGGAGACCACGGTCAGCGACCCGGCGGCCACCCCGACCGCCACCGCTACCGCTGAGAGCACCGCGGCGGCCGTCGCACCGGAGCCCACCGCGAGCGCCGTCGACCCCACGGCAACGACCACCTCCACCGTCGAGGACCCGGCTGCCGCGCAGCTGCGCACCGCCACCGAGCGCGTCGAGGCGCTGACCGAGCAGATGCGTCTGGTGACTCAGCTCACCGAGCAGGCCGCCGCCGACGAGGCCGCCCGGGTCGCCGCCGAGGAGGAGGCCCGCCGTCAGGCCGAGGAGGCCGCTGCTGCTGCCGCCGAGGCCGAGCGCAAGGCCGCCCAGGCCGCCTCCCTCGACGCCTATGACAACGGCCGGATCCCCGCCGACGCGCTGTGCGGACTGGACTTTGCCAGCGGCCACCAGCTGCGCTGTGACGCGGCAGAGGCGTTGGAGGCGCTGAACCAGGCCTACCGCGCGCAGTTCGGCGCGGATATCGCGATCACCGATTCCTACCGTTCCTACGCCGCTCAGGTCGCGTGTTCGGCATCCAAGGGCAGCCTGTGCGCGGTGCCCGGCACCTCCAACCACGGCAATGGGACCGCCGTCGATCTGGGCGGCGCGCTGTCCAGCTTCGGCACTGCGCAGCACGCCTGGCTGCTCGAGCGCGCGCAGGAGTTCGGCTGGGACCTGCCGTCCTGGGCGCGGGCCAACGGTTCGAAGCCCGAGCCGTGGCACTGGGAGTTCACCGCCTGACCAGCGGGTGCGCACCGCGCATCAGCGACCTAGCGTGAGCGCGGCGGTCGATCCGACCGTCGTCGTCGACCGCGAGGAGTCAGCCATGCCCACCCGTACCGCACGCACCGCCTGGAACGGTTCTCTGAACGAGGGGTCGGGCCAGGTCGAACTCACCAGCTCTGGGGTCGGCACCTATGACGTGTCCTTCCCCAAGCGTGCCGCCGACGATGCCCAGGGCACCACCAGCCCGGAGGAGCTGATCGCCGCCGCGCACACCTCCTGCTACGCCATGCAGCTGTCCGCCCTGATCGGCGAGGCGGGCGGCACCCCGGTGGCACTGCACGTGACCGCGGATGTCACCCTCGGCCCGGACCAGTCCGACGGCGGGTTCCGGATTAGCGCCATCGCCCTGACCGTCCGCGGTGAGGTCGACGGTCTGGACGAGGCCGGCTTCCTGCAGGCCGCCCAGGCCGCGAAGGCCACCTGCCCGGTCTCCAAGGCGCTGACCGGCACCGAGATCACCCTGGACGCCGCCCTCGACTGAGCCCGTCCCGTGCGGCCCGGCGGTGTTCGCGTGCTGGACGAACTCGCCCGAACCGCTGCGCCGGGTGGAACACTGACCGCCGTGTCCACCACTGACCTCGTCCACGCCCTGCGGGGGGTGATGCGCGGCACGGTGGACGCCTCCACCCGGCGTCGCGCGGAGTACAGCACCGACGCCTCCAACTACCGGGTGGTGCCCCAGGTCGTCGCATTCCCCCGGGATGTGGACGACGCTGTGGCCGCGCTGGAGACCGCCCGCAGCCTGGGCGTCCCCGTGACCTCACGTGGCGGCGGCACCTCGGTGGCGGGCAACGCGGTGGGCACTGGTCTGGTGCTCGACTGGTCGCGCCACGTCAACCGGGTGCACCAGATCGACCCGGAGGCCCGCACCGCCCGGGTCGACCCCGGCGTGGTGATGGCCATGCTCCAGAGCGAGGTGGCCCCGCACGGACTGCGTTTCGGCCCGGACCCCTCCACCCAGGCCCGGGCGACGCTCGGCGGGATGATCGGCAACAACGCCTGCGGCCCGCGTGCCGTCGCCTATGGCCGTACCGCGGACAACGTGCTGGAGCTGGACGTGGTGGACGGCCGCGGTCGGAGGTTCACCGCCGGGAAGGGCCTGGACCCGGTGCCCGGCCTGGACACCCTGGTGCGCGGCGAGCTGGAGCTGCTGCGCACTGAGGTGGGTCGGTTCGGACGCCAGGTCTCCGGCTACTCGTTGGAGCACCTGTTGCCCGAGCGCGGTGCGGATCTGGCCAAGGCCCTGGTCGGCACCGAGGGCACCGTGGTCACCCTGCTCGGTGCGACCGTCCGCCTGGTGCCGATCGCCGCCGCCCCGGTGCTGGTGGTGCTCGGCTACCCGGATATGCCCACCGCCGCGGATGCGGTCCCTGCTCTGCTCGCGCATTCACCGCTGGCCATCGAGGGGATGGATGCCCGCCTGGTCGACGTGGTCCGTCGGGTCAAGGGTGCGTCCGCCGTGCCACCGCTGCCGGAGGGGGCGGGCTGGTTGATGGTCGAGGTCGGCGGTGACGATCTGGACCAGGCGATGGCCCGCGCCACCGCCCTGGCTGCCGACTCCGGCACCCGCGCCGTCGGCGTCTTCCCGCCCGGGCCGCAGGCCGCCGCGATGTGGCGGATCCGCGAGGACGGTGCCGGACTGGGCGGTCGTACCCCCTCCGGTGCACAGGCCTGGCCCGGATTCGAGGACTCCGCGGTGCCACCCGAGCGACTGGGTGCCTACCTGCGCGAACTCGAGGCGCTGATGACCCAGCACCAGGTCGACGGGCTCGCCTACGGGCACTTCGGCGACGGCTGCCTCCACCTGCGGCTCGACGTGCCGATGGAGCGCTCGGGCGATCCGCTGCGGGCGTTCATGACCGACGCCGCCCACCTGGTCGCGGCCCACGGCGGCTCGCTGTCCGGCGAGCACGGTGATGGCCGGGCCCGCTCCGAGCTGCTGCCGGTGATGTACTCCGAGCGCGCGATCCGGGTCTTCGAGGCCTTCAAGGACCTGCTCGACCCGGATGACCTGCTCAACCCCGGCGTCCTGGTGCGCCCGCGTCCGCTGGATGCCGACCTGCGCCGCCCGCACGCCCACCGGTTGCCCGCCGCCACCGGCTTCGCCTTCGACCGTGACGACGGCGACTTCACCACCGCCGTGCACCGCTGTGTGGGGGTCGGCAAATGCCGTGCCGATTCGACCGCCACCGGTGGGTTCATGTGCCCGTCCTACCTGGCCACCCGGGATGAGAAGGACTCCACCCGAGGCCGTGCCCGGGTGTTGCAGGAGATGGCCAACGGGTCGCTGGTCTCCCGCGGCTGGTCCTCGCCGGAGGTGCACGAGGCACTGGACCTGTGCCTGTCCTGCAAGGCCTGCTCCTCGGACTGCCCGGCCGGGGTCGACATGGCCCAGTACAAGGCCGAGGTGCTGCACCGGACCTACGCCAAGAAGCTGCGACCGATCAACCATTACGTCCTCGGGTGGCTGCCTCGCTGGGCCCGATTGATCACCGGCATCCCCGGCCTGGCCCGACTGACCAACGCCGCCCTCGGCATCCGCCCGCTGGCCAAGGCCGTGCTCCGGGTCGGCGGCATGGACGCGCGCCGGACGATGGTCTCCTTCGCCCCGACCCCGTTCCGTACCGCCGTCCGCCGCGGTCAGCACGACGTCACGCGCGGCGAGGCACCCGAGGCGACCACCACCACCGACGGCCCCCGCCCCATCGGCCTGTCCACCCGTCCCCGGGTGCTGCTGTGGACCGACTCCTTCAGTGACTCCCTGGCCCCGAGTGTCCCCACCGCCGCGGTGAAGGTGCTACGCGCCGCCGGGTACGAGGTGCTGGTCCCGGACCACGACGCCTGCTGCGGTCTGACCTGGATCTCCACCGGCCAGCTCGACGGTGCCCGTGACCGCCTGCGCCACCTGCTCGACGTGCTCGGCCCCTACGCGGTCAACGGCATCCCCATCGTTGGCCTGGAACCGTCCTGCACCGCCGTGCTGCGCTCCGACCTGCTCGACCTACTGCCCGAGGATCCTCGTGCCGTCGCCGTCTCCCGTGCCACCCACACCCTGGCCGAGCTGTTGACCGCCCCCGCCCCGATCGGCCCCGGTGACCGCTGGCAGCTGCCCGACCTGTCCGGGGTCACCGCTGTGGTCCAGCCGCACTGCCACCACCACGCGGTGATGACCTACACCGCCGACCGTGGCCTGCTGACCGACGCGGGTGCGCAGTTCTCCACCCTGGCCGGATGCTGCGGTCTGGCCGGGAACTTCGGGATGGAGAAGGGCCACTACGACGTGTCGGTGCAGGTCGCCGAACACGGTCTGCTGCCTGCCCTGCGCGAGGCCGCCCCCGGCGACGTCTACCTGGCGGACGGCTTCTCCTGCCGGACTCAGGCCGAGCAGCTCGCCGATGTGCGCGGGGTCCACCTGGCCGAGCTGCTCGCGGACCACCTCACGGTCGGGGCGTGACACCCTGGGGTCATGACGGCGAGCGGTGCGGGTGACCTGACGGTCCGCCTGTTCCGCGACGACGATGCCGTGCCGCTGACCGCGATGCTGCACCGTGCCTACGCCGACCTGGCTGCCACCGGGCTGAACTACACCGCCGCCACCCAGGACGTCATGACCACCCGGCACCGCGCGGACGGCGGGCGCTGCTGGGTGGTGGAGGACGACGGTGCGCTGGTGGCGACCCTCACCGTCTCCGTCCCGCCTGGCCGGGGGATCCGTGCCTTGACCCCGGTGGCCCGCGAACCTCGCCGCGCCTGGCTCAACCAGCTGGCCGTCGCTCCGGAACACCGCGGCCAGGGCCTGGCCCGCTCACTGTGGTCCGGCGCACTGGCCTGGGCGCGGGACGAGCAGATCACCGCCATCGGTGCGGATACGGCACTCAGCGCGGACCGGCTGGTCGGCATGTACGGCCGCTGGGGCTTCGAGCACGTCGACACGGTGCACTGGGCGGGCAAGACCTATGACTCCGCGGTCCTGCTGCATCAGCTGATTTGAGTCCGGCGCTGACTTCCGCGTAGACTTCACGCGCCCAAGACCGCAGGTCGCTGGTCCCCGCTCGTCGGAGACCGCCCGAAGTCCCGCTCCGGCGGAGGCCCGCGCAGGTGAGGAATCGATGGTCGCACGTTTCGGCGTGCGGGATGCGAGCCCCGACCTGCGTCGGGGCTCTTCTCATGTGCGGGGTCGATGGGGACCTGCGGCACCACCATCGGAAGGATTGCCACATGGCGAGGCCGGACAAGGCAGCCGCTGTCGCAGAGCTCACGGAGCAGTTCCGTGACGCGAACGCGGCCGTGCTGACCGAGTACCGCGGGCTCTCCGTCGCCCAGCTCAAGGAGCTGCGGCGGTCGCTCAGCGGCAACGCAACCTACGCCGTGGTGAAGAACACGCTGACCGCGATCGCGGCCAAGGATGCCGGTATCGAGGGAATTGTCGACGGTCTCAAGGGCCCGTCCGCCATCGCCTTCGTCTCCGGTGACCCGGTCGAGGCCGCTAAGGGTCTGCGTGACTTCTCCAAGGCGAACCCCGCGCTGGTCATCAAGGGCGGTGTCCTCGATGGACGCGCCCTGACCGCCGAGGAGATCACCAAGCTCGCGGACCTCGAGTCCCGCGAGGTCCTGCTGGCCAAGGCGGCCGGTGCCATGAAGGCGAAGCTGTTCCAGGCTGCCTACATGTTCACCGCCCCCGCCTCCAAGGCCGTGCGCACGGTCGACGCTCTCCGCGCCAAGCAGGAGACCGCCGACACCGCTGCCTGAGCCACCAGGGCTTCGGCGCATCACCACACTCTCTCGCCGGTCGGCGTGACCGACGGGAACCGAACGGAAGGAACCGCCATCATGGCGAAGCTCAGCACCGAGGAGCTCATCGAGCAGTTCAAGGGTCTGTCCCTGATCGAGCTCTCCGACTTCGTGAAGGCCTTCGAGGAGGTCTTCGACGTGACCGCTGCCGCTCCGGCTGCTGTCGCCGTGGCCGCTCCGGCCGGTGGCGCTGCTGGTGGCGACGCCGCCGCTGCCGAGGAGAAGGACGAGTTCGACGTCATCCTCGAGTCGGCCGGCTCCGGCAAGATCGCCGTCATCAAGGAGGTGCGCGGTCTGACCTCCCTCGGTCTGAAGGAGGCCAAGGACCTCGTCGACGGCGCTCCCAAGCCGGTCCTGGAGGGCGTGAACAAGGAGACCGCGGACAAGGCCAAGGCTGCCCTGGAGGGCGCCGGCGCCACCGTCACCCTCAAGTGACCCGCGCCCGGGTCACCCGCTGATCCGGAGCTCTACGCACGAGGCCCGTCCCGCACTGCGCGGGGCGGGCCTCGTCGTATGTCGAGCCGCGACGCCGAGGCTGCGCGAACCCTGCCGGAACGTGCCCCGTCCACCGTGCCTGCCTGGGTCGAGGAGTCCACCGCGGACCGCGCCGTGATCGCGTTGCGGAACAACGGCGCGATCGTCAGTCGTCGCGCCGCCTGATCGCTGCTCAGCCGAGCTGCGTGGCCATCTCCGCGTAGAGCCCCAGCAGTTCGGTCAGCGGCACCGGCTTGCGGGATGCCGCGGCGATGTCCTTGCCCTCGGCGGTGAACGGCGGCGGCCACAGCGACAGTCCCTGGTCCAGCGACAACGCCGCCACCTCGTCCTGCCACCCGGGCCACCGCAGTTCCTCGAAGCCCGCCCCCAGCGCCCCGGTCAGCACCGCCTGGACGAAGGCACCGTGCCCGCCGCCCAGCCCGCCCCAGCGCAGCGAGTCCGGGCCGAAGTAACAGACCTCGCCCGGTGCCACCCCCAGCCCGCCGCCATCCACCGCGAACGTCCCGCCCAGCGCGTCGTACCCGACCACGACGGCACCGGGCAGGTGCTCCGCGCTGGCGGTCATCAGATCCGGCAGCTCCGCCGTCCCGCCGCCGAGCAGCCGGAACCAGCCCGAATCCACCACGATCCCACCGCAGTGCAGCGCCAGCGCCCCGAGAGGTGACCGGGTGCTGACCCGCAGCCCGCCCAGCGTCCGAGCGGCGCGCTCCGGGTCGGCGGGCATCACGGTGATCGACACGGGGGAGTCGGCCCGCCACTCCTCGATCAGCGCCCAGGCGTCATCGGGATCGATCAGGTGCTGGATGTCGGGGGTGGGCTCCGTCATCCCGCGAGACTATCGGGCGGGTCACGTCGCCCGGCGCGCCGAGGTGACAGCTCTCGCGGGCCGTGTCTATCCTGCCCTGGACTTCCGGTCTGGCGTCGGCTACGCTAGCGCTTTGCGCTGGCCTGTGCCCGCGACACCAGATAACCCGGACCCACCGACATCGTCATGATCCGATGCACGGGGCTTCGAGGCGGGGTGTCGAGGAACGCCGGGTCAGCCGCAGGGAACTCGATCTGCTGGGAAGGACCCCTCTTGGCTGCCTCGCGCACCCCTACTTCCATCTCCGAAGCCATCGCGAACCGTACGGCGTCCCGCCGTCTCTCCTTCGCCCGGATCGACGAGCCGCTGGAGGTCCCCAACCTCCTCGGCCTGCAGACCGAGAGCTTCGACTGGCTGCTCGGCAACGAGCGGTGGCAGGCGCGGGTCGCCGCTGCCCTCGAGGCCGGACGTCAGGACGTCCCGGAGACCGCCGGTCTGGAGGAGATCTTCGAGGAGATCTCCCCGATCGAGGACTTCGGCGGGACCATGTCGCTGTCCTTCCGTGAGCACCGCTTCGAGCCGCCGAAGTACACGGCCGAAGAGTGCAAGGAGAAGGACTTCACCTACGCCGCGCCGCTGTTCGTCACCGCGGAGTTCGTGAACTACACCACCGGTGAGATCAAGTCGCAGACCGTCTTCATGGGTGACTTCCCGCTCATGAGCGACCGCGGCACGTTCATCATCAACGGCACCGAGCGTGTCGTGGTGTCCCAGCTGGTCCGCTCCCCGGGTGTCTACTTCGAGCGGACGCCGGACAAGACCTCCGACAAGGACATCTTCTCGGTCAAGGTCATCCCGAGCCGTGGGGCCTGGCTGGAGTTCGAGATCGACAAGCGCGACAACGTCGGCGTCCGCGTCGACCGCAAGCGCAAGCAGAACGCCACCGTGCTGCTCAAGGCCCTCGGTATGACCGAGTCGGAGATCCGCGAGGAGTTTGCGCAGTTCCCGGCCGTCATCGACACCCTGGAGAAGGACCACGTCCAGACCCAGGACGAGGCGCTGCTCGACCTGTACCGCAAGATCCGCCCGGGCGAGCCGCCCACGGTGGAGGCCGGCCGCGCGCTGATCGAGAACTTCTACTTCAACCCCAAGCGCTACGACCTGGCGAAGGTCGGCCGCTACAAGCTGAACAAGAAGCTCGGCATCGACGTCCCGCTGGCGGACTCGGTGCTGTCCAAGGACGACATCGTCGCCGCGATCAAGTACATGGCCGCGCTGCACGCCGACGTCGCCACCCTGCCGGGTGTGCGCAACGGTGAGCAGGTCGAGATCCGTGTCGAGACCGACGACATCGACCACTTCGGCAACCGTCGCATCCGTGCGGTGGGCGAGCTGATCCAGAACCAGGTCCGCACCGGCCTGTCCCGGATGGAGCGTGTGGTCCGCGAGCGGATGACCACCCAGGACGTCGAGGCGATCACGCCGCAGACCCTGATCAACATCCGCCCGGTCGTCGCCTCCATCAAGGAGTTCTTCGGCACCTCGCAGCTGTCGCAGTTCATGGACCAGAACAACCCGCTGGCCGGGCTGACGCACAAGCGGCGTCTGTCCGCGCTGGGCCCGGGTGGTCTGTCCCGTGACCGCGCCGGCATGGAGGTCCGTGACGTCCACCCGTCGCACTACGGCCGCATGTGCCCGATCGAGACCCCTGAGGGTCCGAACATCGGTCTGATCGGCTCGCTGGCGACCTTCGCCCGGATCAACCCCTTCGGCTTTGTCGAGACCCCGTACCGCAAGGTCGAGCACGGTCAGATCACCGACGAGGTGCACTACCTGACCGCCGACGACGAGGACCGCTTCGTCATCGCCCAGGCCAACGCGACCATCGACGCGAACGGCAAGTTCGTGGACGAGACCGTGCTGGTCCGGGTCAAGGGTGGCGACACCGAGGATGTCCCGGCCGACATCGTCGACTACATCGATGTGTCCCCGCGGCAGATGGTGTCCGTCGGCACCGCGCTGATCCCGTTCCTGGAGCACGACGACGCGAACCGCGCGCTCATGGGCGCGAACATGCAGCGCCAGGCCGTGCCGCTGGTCCGCTCCGAGGCACCGCTGGTCGGTACCGGCATGGAGTGGCGTGCCGCCGTCGACGCCGGTGACGTCATCGTGGCGACCAAGCCCGGTGTGGTCACCGAGGTCTCCGCGGACCTGATCACCGTCGCCAACGACGACGCCACCACCAGCACCTACCGCGTGGCGAAGTTCCGCCGCTCGAACCAGGGCACCTCCTACAACCAGCGTGTGCTGGTTGACCAGGGTGCGCGGGTCGAGGTCGGCTCGGTGCTGGCGGACGGTCCGGCCACCGACGAGGGCGAGCTCGCCCTGGGCCGCAACCTGCTGGTCGCGTTCATGTCCTGGGAGGGCCACAACTACGAGGACGCGATCATCCTGTCGCAGCGCCTCGTGCAGGACGACGTGCTGTCCTCGATCCACATCGAGGAGCACGAGGTCGACGCCCGGGACACCAAGCTCGGCCCGGAGGAGATCACTCGGGACATCCCGAACGTCTCCGAGGACGTGCTGGCCGACCTGGACGAGCGCGGCATCATCCGGATCGGTGCCGAGGTCTCCGCCGGTGACGTGCTGGTCGGCAAGGTCACCCCGAAGGGTGAGACCGAGCTGACCCCGGAGGAGCGCCTGCTCCGCGCGATCTTCGGTGAGAAGGCCCGCGAGGTCCGTGACACCTCCCTCAAGGTGCCGCACGGCGAGTCCGGCACCGTGATCGAGGTCCGCACCTTCAACCGCGAGGACGGCGACGAGCTGCCCGCCGGTGTGAACGAGCTGGTCCGGGTGTACATCGCCCAGCGCCGCAAGATCACCGACGGTGACAAGCTGGCCGGCCGTCACGGCAACAAGGGCGTCATCTCCAAGATCCTGCCGGTCGAGGACATGCCCTTCCTGCCCGACGGCACCCCGGTCGACATCATCCTGAACCCGATGGGTGTGCCCGGACGTATGAACGTCGGCCAGGTGCTGGAGGTCCACCTCGGGTGGATCGCCAAGCAGGGCTGGGATGTGAAGCTGGCCGAGGGTGACCTCGAGTGGATCAAGCAGGTCCCGGAGATCGCCAAGTCCTCCACCCCGGGCAACCCGGTCGCCACGCCGGTGTTCGACGGTGTGCCGGAGGAGACCCTCACCGGTCTGCTCGGCTCCACCCTGCCGAACCGTGACGGCGAGCGGATGGTCGGCGCGAACGGCAAGGCCCGGCTCTTCGACGGTCGCTCCGGCGAGCCGTTCCCGGAGCCGGTGTCGGTCGGCTACATGTACATCCTGAAGCTGCACCACCTGGTGGACGACAAGATTCACGCGCGTTCCACCGGTCCGTACTCGATGATCACGCAGCAGCCGCTGGGTGGTAAGGCGCAGTTCGGTGGCCAGCGCTTCGGTGAAATGGAGGTGTGGGCCCTGGAGGCGTACGGCGCTGCGTACACCCTGCAGGAGCTGCTCACCATCAAGTCGGACGACATCCCCGGCCGCGTCAAGGTGTACGAGGCGATCGTCAAGGGCGAGAACATCCCCGACTCGGGTATCCCGGAGTCGTTCAAGGTGCTGCTGAAGGAGATGCAGTCCCTGTGCCTGAACGTCGAGGTGCTGTCCAGCGACGGCGTCTCGATCGACATGCGCGAGAACGACGACGAGGTCTACCGGGCCGCTGAGGAGCTGGGCATCGACCTGTCCCGCCGCCCGAACGCCGCGAGCTCCGTCGACGAGATCTGACGCCGAGCACCGACGGGCCGGACCGCAGCAGGTCCGGCCCGTCGGGAGCCGACACACCGACTTTGAGATTCCTCCGGTAGGGGACACCCCCTCCGGAACGCGAAGGAAGTAGGACCCCTTGCTCGACGTCAACGTCTTCGACGAGCTGCGTATCGGCCTGGCCACTGCCGACGACATCCGTGCCTGGTCGCACGGCGAGGTCAAGAAGCCCGAGACCATCAACTACCGGACCCTGAAGCCGGAGAAGGATGGCCTGTTCTGCGAGAAGATCTTCGGTCCCACCCGGGACTGGGAGTGCTACTGCGGTAAGTACAAGCGCGTGCGCTTCAAGGGCATCATCTGTGAGCGCTGCGGCGTCGAGGTGACCCGTTCCAAGGTGCGCCGTGAGCGGATGGGCCACATCGAGCTCGCCGCCCCGGTCACCCACATCTGGTTCTTCAAGGGTGTGCCGTCCCGCCTCGGCTACCTGCTCGACCTCGCCCCGAAGGACCTGGAGAAGGTCATCTACTTCGCGGCCTACATGATCACGTGGGTCGACGTCGAGGGTCGTCAGGAGGATCTCCCCAACCTCCAGAACGAGATCGACCTGGAGCGCAAGGAGATCGCGGACCGCCGCGACAACGACATCAACACCCGCGCCACCAAGCTCGAGGCCGACCTGGCCGAGCTGGAGGCCGAGGGTGCCAAGGCCGACGCCCGCCGCAAGGTGCGCGACTCCGCCGAGCGCGAGATGAACCAGATCCGCAAGCGTGCCGACGCGGAGATCGACCGCCTCGACACCATCTGGGACCGGTTCAAGAACCTCAAGGTCGCCGACCTTGAGGGCGATGAGCTGCTCTACCGTGCCCTGCAGGACCGGTACGGCAACTACTTCGAGGGCTCGATGGGTGCCGCGGCGATCCAGAAGCGCCTGGAGAACTTCGACCTGGAGGCCGAGGCCGAGTCGCTGCGCGAGATCATCCGCACCGGCAAGGGCCAGCGCAAGACCCGTGCGCTCAAGCGCCTCAAGGTCGTCAACGCGTTCCTCACCACCACCAACTCGCCGACCGGTATGGTCCTGGACGCCGTCCCGGTCATCCCGCCGGACCTGCGTCCGATGGTGCAGCTGGACGGTGGCCGGTTCGCGACCTCCGACCTGAACGACCTGTACCGCCGCGTGATCAACCGGAACAACCGCCTCAAGCGTCTGCTGGACCTGGGTGCGCCGGAGATCATCGTCAACAACGAGAAGCGGATGCTCCAGGAGGCCGTCGACTCGCTGTTTGACAACGGTCGTCGTGGTCGTCCGGTCACCGGCCCGGGCAACCGTCCGCTGAAGTCGATCTCCGACATGCTCAAGGGCAAGCAGGGTCGCTTCCGTCAGAACCTGCTGGGCAAGCGAGTCGACTACTCGGGCCGTTCGGTCATCGTGGTCGGCCCGCAGCTGAAGCTGCACCAGTGCGGTCTGCCCAAGCAGATGGCGCTGGAGCTGTTCAAGCCGTTCGTGATGAAGCGCCTGGTCGACCTGAACCACGCGCAGAACATCAAGTCCGCCAAGCGGATGGTCGAGCGTGCCCGTCCGGTGGTGTGGGACGTGCTGGAAGAGGTCATCACCGAGCACCCGGTGCTGCTGAACCGTGCACCCACCCTGCACCGCCTCGGCATCCAGGCCTTCGAGCCGCAGCTGGTCGAGGGCAAGGCCATCCACCTGCACCCGCTGGTCTGTGCGGCGTTCAACGCGGACTTCGACGGTGACCAGATGGCTGTGCACCTGCCGCTGAGCGCGGAGGCGCAGGCCGAGGCCCGCATCCTGATGCTGTCCTCCAACAACATCCTCAAGCCGTCGGACGGCCGTCCGGTGACCATGCCCTCGCAGGACATGATCATCGGTCTGTTCCACCTGACCTCGGACAAGGACGACGCCCTGGGCGCCGGTCGTGCGTTCGGGTCGGTCTCCGAGGCGATCATGGCCTTCGACCAGGGCACCCTGGACCTGAACGCCGTGGTCAAGATCCGGATGGACGGTCTGGTCTTCGGTGAGGAGGGTGCGCCGGAGGGCTTCGTCGAGGGCAAGCCGTTCCTCTTCGAGACCTCGCTGGGCCGTGCGCTCTTCAACGAGCTGCTGCCGGTGGACTACCCGTACGAGAACGGCGTCGTCGACAAGAAGCGTCTGTCGGTCATCGTCAACGACCTGGCCGAGCGGTACCCGAAGGTCGAGGTCGCCGCCTCGCTGGACGCCCTGAAGGAGGCCGGTTTCCGCTGGGCCACCCGCTCGGGTGTCACCATCGCGATCTCCGACGTGGCGGCCCCGTCCGGCAAGGCCGAGATCCTGGCCGAGCACGAGGCGCGCGCCGCCAAGGTGCAGGGCCAGTACGACAAGGGTCTGATCACCGACGACGAGCGCCGTCAGGAGCTCATCGAGATCTGGACCCAGGCCACCGACAAGGTCGCCAAGGCCATGCAGGAGAACTTCTCCGCCCGGAACACCGTGTTCCGGATGGTGGGTTCCGGTGCCCGTGGTAACTGGATGCAGGTCCGTCAGATCGCCGGTATGCGTGGTCTGGTGGCCAACCCGAAGGGCGAGATCATCCCTCGTCCGATCAAGTCCAACTACCGCGAGGGCCTGTCGGTCCTGGAGTACTTCATCGCGACGCACGGTGCCCGTAAGGGTCTGGCGGACACCGCACTGCGGACCGCCGACTCGGGTTACCTGACCCGTCGTCTGGTGGACGTCTCCCAGGACGTCATCGTCCGCGAGGACGACTGTGGCACCGAGCGTGGTCTGACCATGCCGATCGGCGTCAAGGTGGGTGACGGCTACCGTCGTCACGACAAGGTGGAGACCTCGGTCTACGCCCGCACCCTGGCCACCGATGTCGAGCTGGACGGCGAGATCGTCGGCCGTGCCGGTGAGGATGTCGGCGACGTCATGCTGGACCGCCTGATCGCGGCCGGTGTCACCGAGATCAAGGTCCGCTCCGTGCTCACCTGTGAGTCCCGGGTCGGTACCTGCGCCCGCTGCTACGGCCGTTCGCTGGCCACCGGCAAGCTGGTCGACATCGGTGAGGCCGTCGGCATCATCGCCGCCCAGTCCATCGGTGAGCCGGGTACCCAGCTGACCATGCGTACCTTCCACACCGGTGGTGTCGCCTCCGCGGAGGACATCACCCAGGGTCTGCCGCGTGTGCAGGAGCTCTTCGAGGCCCGTACCCCGAAGGGTGAGAGCCCGATCGCGGAGTTCTCCGGTCGGATCGCCATCGATGAGGCGGACCGCACCCGGAAGATCATCCTGACCCCGGATGACGGCTCGGAGGAGATCGCCTACCCGATCACCAAGCGGTCCCGGCTGCTGGTGAACGACGGCGATCACGTCGAGGTCGGCACCCAGCTGGTCCAGGGTGCCGTCGACCCGAAGAAGGTTCTGCGCATCCTCGGCCCCCGCGCCACCCAGAAGCACCTGGTGGACGAGGTCCAGGAGGTCTACCGCTCCCAGGGTGTGGATATCCACGACAAGCACATCGAGGTCATCGTGCGGCAGATGCTGCGTCGCGTGACTGTGCTGGACTCCGGCGAGACCGACCTGCTCCCCGGCGAGCTGGCCGAGCGTGGCCGGTTCGAGGACGCCAACCGCAAGGCCGTGGCGGAGGGTGGCCAGCCGGCTTCCGGTCGTCCGGAGCTGATGGGCATCACGAAGGCCTCGCTGGCCACCGACTCGTGGCTGTCCGCGGCGTCGTTCCAGGAGACCACTCGGGTGCTCACCGAGGCCGCGATGTCGGGCCGTTCCGACCCGCTGCTGGGCCTCAAGGAGAACGTCATCCTCGGAAAGCTCATCCCCGCCGGCACCGGGCTGCCCCGGTACGCCGACGTGGTGGTCGAGCCCACGGAGGAGGCGAAGGCCGAGCTGTACCCGTCCTTCGGTTACGACGAGATCGACTTCCCCGCTCTGGGCCTCGGCTCCGGCGAGGCGATCCCGCTCGAGGACATCGACTTCGGCGACTTCCGCTGAGGATCGATGGCCTGACCGCCTGACGGCACGACGAGGGGCTCCCCACCATCACGGTGGGGAGCCCCTCGTGTCGTGTCCAGGTTCCACGAACTGGCTGGTCGACCTGCGGTATTCGCCTGCGATTGGTACCCAATGCAGTGAGTGAGCGGCCCCGACGTCCCTACAGTGCACGGGCTGAGGGCGACCGGTCCTCGCGGTCCCGCGATCCCGAGTGGAGTTGCCTCTGTGTCACGTCATTTCGTCGTGGTCTTCGACGTGGAAGGGGCCGACGCCGCTCGCCTGGACGAGGTCGACCGGGTCAGGTCGGCGATGGACCGGGTAATCGCGCTCTCGGGTCTGCACCCGGTGGGGGCACCGGCTGAGCACCGGTTCGATCCGCACGGGATCAGCCGCGTGCAGCTCATGGCGGAGTCTCATGTGGCGGTGCACACCTGGCCGGAGATCGGCTCGGCGTACCTCACTCTGGTCAGCTGCCGTGCTCCGGAGCCGCAGTTCGAGCAGGCCGCCGCCGACGTGCTGGCCACCTTGTGGGGCGGATCGGTGACGGTGGGTCGACTGTGAATCCGGATGACCCGGCCTGGGAGCCGCTACCGGCCAGCGGACCGGCACCCCGTGCGCGGCTCGAGGTCGGTCACACCTACTCGACCGCTGAGGGGGCGCTCGCCGTGACCGGGGTGGTGGTGTACAGCGAGTGGGACGCCGACGACCGCCAGCACTACTACTGGGAGGAGTGGCGCCTGTCCGGCGGACCGGACCACGACATGTGGTTGCAGTTCGACCACTACTCCCGTCGAGCCACCCTGTTCCGACCGGTCAACACCGGTGGCACACCGTCGCCGGGGTCGGTGGGGAGCTACTCGGCCGTGATTGACGGCACACGGCGCCGGTTCGAGCTGCGCGAGCGGGGGCGGGGGACCGTCGTCCGTTCGGTCGGCGACGTGGGCGAGGTGATCGCCGTCGGCATGACGCTCGACTACGCCGATCTCGTCGATCAGGACGACCGGCGTGCGGTGCTCAGCATCGAGAGCTTCCAGTCCGGGGATGTCGACACCTACCTCGGCGAGGAGCTGACCGGCGCACGGCAGCGGGCGCTCTTTGGCCGTCGGGTGACCCCTGTCGGGCTCAGTGCGCAACAGCGTCGATGGGTGCCGATCACGCTGATCGGGGTCGTGCTGCTCGGTGTGGTGGTCAGCTGCAGCCGTGCAACGGAGACCTACTGCACTCCCCGCTCGGCGATCACGACCACCAACACCACCACCGACGAGGTCGTGTCCTCCGACGCGAACCAGATCTGCTATCGCCGCCCGCTCTACGGCGGCGGTGGCGGCGGCCTCGGCAAATGACCCTCACTCTCCAGGAGATCCCATGCTTGAAGACATGCTGCTGACCGTCGCCTACGCGGCGATCGGCATCGTGATCTTGTTGATCACCGTCGTGGTGACCAACAAGATGTTCCGCCTTGACTTGCACCGTGAGCTGGTCGAGGAGCACAACGTGGCCTTTGGTGTGCTGTTGGCCGGGGTGGCGATCGCGATCGGCTTGATCATTGCCGGCACCATCAGCTCCTGAGCTCGGGGACGACGATGCGCTGAGTGCCGGGGTCGGTGCTCGTGAGGTCGACCGACCGACCGTCTTCGCCGCCGCGCTGCTGGTCGCTGTCGGCGGCATCGTCTACGAGCTGATCCTCGGCACCGCCGCCTCCACCCTGTTCGGCGACTCGGTGGTCGCCTACTCGCTAGCCACCGGGGTGACGCTGTTCGGCATGGGGATCGGTTCGCTCCTCGCAGGACGGTTGCAGCACGATCCCGGATTGAACTTCGTGCGGAACGAGGTCGTGCTCGCGCTGTTGGGCGGTTGTTCGGTGCTGGTGCTCTACTGGGCATTCGCGGCGAGCGCGGCCTACTGGGTGGTCTTCGCGGTGCTGTCCCTGGCGATCGGCGCGGCGATCGGGGTCGAGATCCCGTTGCTGATGGCACTGCTGCGCCACCAGGGAAGTGCCGACGGCGTCACCCTGCTCTCCCGGGTACTCGCACTCGACTACTTCGGGGCGTTGGTGGCCTCGCTGCTGTTCCCCTTTGTGCTGTTGCCCCATCTGGGACTGGTGCGCACCGCCTTGGCGATGGCTCTGCTCAACGTCGCGGTGGCGGTGTTCATGCTCGGCCGCATGCGGCTGTCCCGGCGCTGGTCGTGGACTTCGGTGCTGGCTCTGGTCATGATCGCCGCGCTCTACCTCAGTGCCTCCCGCCTGGAGGGCGTGCTCTCGGCCCGGCTCTACCAGGACCCGGTAGTGCACGCGCAGACTTCGGCCTACCAGCGCATCGTCGTGACGGACTACCGCAATGACGTACGGCTGTACCTGGACAATCAGCTGCAGTTCTCCTCCCTGGACGAGGCGCGCTACCACGAGACCCTGGCCCACGCGGCACTCACCTCGGTGCAGGCGCCGGACTCCGTGCTGATCCTTGGTGGCGGGGACGGACTGCTGACCCGCGAGGTGCTGCGCTACGACTCGGTCACCGAGGTCACGGTGGTGGATCTGGACCGAGCGGTCACTGACCTGGCCCGCAGTGATCCACGGTTGCGCCTGCTCAATGAGGGCGCGCTGGATGACCCCCGGGTGACCGTGGTCAATGCCGACGCCTTCGGCTGGCTGCGGGGCAGTAGCGTCGAGTTCGACGTGGTGCTGGTCGATCTGGTCGACCCCGCCGACGAGCGACTCGCCAAGCTGTACTCCCAAGAGTTCGCCGGCATGGTCGCGGCCCATCTGCGACCCGGCGGCGTGGCCATCACCCAGGCGACCTCCACGTACTTCACCCCGCGGGCGTTCTGGCAGGTGGTCGACACGGTGCAAGCGGCGACACCGGAACGGACCGTCGTTCCGCTCAGCGTCAACGTGCCGTCCTTCGGCGAGTGGGGCTTCGTGCTGTCGTTGCCCGCGGGGGAGACGACCCCGATGGCGCGGACTCCGCTGCCGACCGGCCTGCGATTCCACGACGGCGACAGTCTGCGCGCGACCACTGCGTTGAGCGGGGACAACCCGGAGCAGCACCCGGGTCCCAGCACCCTGATGTCGCCCACGATCCAGCGCACGTACCGGGAGGACATGGCCCAATGGCGGTACTGAGCCGTGAGCAGAACTACTTTGACCGACTCCGGACTGCCCGGTAACGTAGGACACCGTGCCCGCACCGTCGGGCTTTCGCGCGCGCTCGCGCATGTGGGTCGATTCCTGAGGGAACGGGCCCGCAGGGCGGGCACAGGGCAACACGCCCGGGCGCGGGGGTCGGAGCGGGACGCAAGATGACCGGGGTAGCTGCGCGACGGGCAGCGAGCCGGGACGAGCCGGCCGTCCAGGGTGACGGGTGCCGGTCAGACCAGACTCATCAACAAGACGGAGACGTAGTGCCTACGATCCAGCAGCTGGTCCGCAAGGGCCGGCAGGCGAAGACCAAGAAGTCGAAGACGCCTGCTCTCAAGAGCTCCCCGCAGCGTCGGGGCGTGTGCACCCGCGTGTACACCACCACCCCGCGTAAGCCGAACTCTGCCCTTCGGAAGGTCGCCCGTGTGCGCCTGTCGACCGGCATCGAGGTCACCGCGTACATCCCGGGTGAGGGCCACAACCTGCAGGAGCACTCGATCGTGCTCGTGCGTGGCGGTGGCGTGAAGGACCTCCCCGGTGTCCGCTACCAGATCATCCGTGGTGCCCTGGACGCTCAGGGCGTGAAGAACCGTAAGCAGGCGCGTAGCCGCTACGGCGCGAAGAAGGGCTGAACCGATGCCTCGTAAGGGTCCGGCCCCCCGTCGGCCGCTGATCGTCGACCCGGTCTACGGGTCCCCGGTCGTCACGCAGCTCATCAACAAGGTGCTCCTGGACGGCAAGAAGTCCGTCGCGGAGGCCATCGTCTACAGCGCCCTCGAGGGTGTGCGCGAGAAGACCCAGTCCGACCCGGTGGTCGTGCTGAAGCGCGCGCTGGACAATGTCCGGCCGTCGCTGGAGGTCCGCTCCCGCCGCGTCGGTGGCGCCACCTACCAGGTTCCGGTCGAGGTCCGTCCGGTCCGCCAGACCACGCTCGCGCTGCGCTGGCTGACCGACTACTCCCGCGCTCGTCGCGAGAAGACCATGACCGAGCGCCTGATGAACGAGATCCTCGACGCCTCCAACGGCCTGGGTGCCGCGGTGAAGCGTCGCGAGGACATGCACAAGATGGCCGAGTCCAACAAGGCGTTCGCCCACTACCGCTGGTAATCCAGCGGTACGAGCGAGCTCGATAATCGAGGGGCTGAACCTGTGGCACTGGACGTGCTGACGGACCTCAACAAGGTCCGCAACATCGGCATCATGGCGCACATCGATGCTGGCAAGACCACCACCACCGAGCGGATCCTGTTCTACACCGGGGTCAACTACAAGATCGGTGAGACGCACGACGGTGCGTCGACGATGGACTGGATGGAGCAGGAGCAGGAGCGCGGCATCACGATCACGTCCGCCGCGACGACCTGTTACTGGAAGAACAACCAGATCAACATCATCGACACCCCGGGCCACGTGGACTTCACGGTCGAGGTGGAGCGTTCGCTCCGCGTCCTCGACGGTGCGGTCGCGGTGTTCGACGGCAAGGAGGGCGTGGAGCCCCAGTCGGAGACCGTGTGGCGGCAGGCGGACAAGTACGACGTTCCGCGCATCTGCTTCGTGAACAAGATGGACAAGCTCGGTGCGGACTTCTACTTCACCGTGCAGACCATCAAGGACCGTCTCAAGGCCAAGCCGCTGGTCATCCAGCTGCCGATCGGCGCTGAGAACGACTTCATCGGCGTGGTCGACCTGATCGAGCAGCGTGCTCTGGTCTGGCGCGGTGAGACCGCGATGGGCGAGAAGTACGAGGTCGAGGAGATCCCGGCCGACCTGGTCGAGAAGGCGGCGCAGTACCGCGCCGAGCTTCTGGAGGCCGTGGCCGAGGCCGACGAGGAGCTGCTCGAGAAGTACCTGGGCGGCGAGGAGCTGTCGGTCGAGGAGATCAAGGCCGGCATCCGCCAGCTCGTGATCCGCACCGAGGCCTTCCCGGTCATGTGTGGTTCGGCGTTCAAGAACAAGGGCGTGCAGCCCATGCTCGACGCCGTGATCGACTACCTGCCGACCCCGCTGGACGTCCCGGCCGTCGACGGTCACGACCCCAAGGACGAGGAGAAGGTCCTCCAGCGTCACCCCGACGCCACGGAGCCCTTCTCGGCGCTGGCCTTCAAGGTCGCCGTGCACCCGTTCTTCGGTCGTCTGACCTACGTCCGGGTCTACTCCGGCAAGGTCGCCCAGGGCGACATGGTCCTCAACGCGACCAAGGGCAAGAAGGAGCGCATCGGGAAGCTCTTCCAGATGCACTCCAACAAGGAGAACCCCGTCGACACGGCGAGCGCCGGTCACATCTACGCATTCATCGGGCTCAAGGACACCACCACTGGTGACACCCTGTGCGCCCAGGACGCGCCGATCGTGCTCGAGTCGATGACCTTCCCCGAGCCCGTGATCGACGTGGCCATCGAGCCGAAGACCAAGGGCGACCAGGAGAAGCTCTCCACCGCCATCCAGAAGCTGTCTGAGGAGGACCCGACCTTCCGGGTGCGCCTGGACGAGGAGACCGGCCAGACCGTCATCGGCGGTATGGGTGAGCTCCACCTGGACGTGCTGGTCGACCGGATGCGTCGCGAGTTCAAGGTCGAGGCCAACGTCGGTAAGCCCCAGGTGGCCTACCGCGAGACCATCCGCCGCAAGGTGGACAAGATCGACTACACGCACAAGAAGCAGACCGGTGGTTCCGGCCAGTTCGCGAAGGTGCAGATGTCCTTCGAGCCGCTGGAGTCGGAGGAGGGCGAGCTCTACCAGTTCGAGAACGCCGTCACCGGTGGTCGCATCCCCCGCGAGTACATCCCGTCCGTCGACGCTGGTATCCAGGCGGCGATGGAGCAGGGTGTGCTGGCCGGCTTCCCGCTGGTCGGGGTCAAGGCGACCCTGCTCGACGGTGCCTACCACGACGTCGACTCCTCGGAGATGGCGTTCAAGATCGCGGGTTCCATGGTCCTGAAGGAGGCGGCCCGCAAGGCGGACCCCGCCCTTCTGGAGCCGATCATGGCCGTCGAGGTCCGTACGCCCGAGGAGTACATGGGCGACGTCATCGGCGACATCAACTCGCGTCGCGGCATGATCCAGTCCATGGAGGACGCGACGGGCGTGAAGGTGATCCGCGCCCAGGTGCCGCTCTCGGAGATGTTCGGGTACGTCGGGGACCTGCGGTCGAAGACCCAGGGCCGCGCCGTGTACTCGATGCAGTTCGACAGCTACGCCGAGGTTCCTCGGAATGTTGCCGACGAGATCATCAAGAAGACCCGGGGCGAGTAGTCCCACCGGTCGTCACCACCATCACCAACCCGACCAGTAGGACCGTTCGTCGGCGGGGTCACCAGCCCCGCCTCGACCGGCAATCTCTACACCTGTCCTGAGGAGGACCCAGTGGCCAAGGCCAAGTTCGAGCGGACCAAGCCGCACGTCAACATCGGGACCATCGGTCACGTCGACCACGGTAAGACGACGCTGACCGCTGCGATCTCGAAGGTGCTGCACGACAAGTACCCCGAGCTGAACCCCTTCACGCCGTTCGACGAGATCGACAAGGCGCCCGAGGAGAAGCAGCGCGGTATCACCATCAACATCGCGCACGTGGAGTACGAGACCGAGAAGCGCCACTACGCGCACGTCGACGCTCCGGGTCACGCTGACTACATCAAGAACATGATCACCGGTGCCGCCCAGATGGACGGCGCGATCCTGGTGGTCGCCGCGACCGACGGTCCGATGGCCCAGACCCGTGAGCACGTGCTGCTCGCGCGTCAGGTCGGCGTGCCCTACCTGCTCGTGGCGCTGAACAAGTCCGACATGGTCGACGACGAGGAGATCCTCGAGCTCGTCGAGATGGAGGTTCGTGAGCTGCTGTCCTCGCAGGGCTTCGACGGTGACAACGCCCCCGTGGTGCGCGTCTCCGGTCTGAAGGCGCTCGAGGGCGACGCCACCTGGGTCAAGTCGGTCGAGGACCTGCTGGACGCGGTGGACGAGTCCATCCCGGAGCCGGTCCGTGACATGGACAAGCCGTTCCTGATGCCGATCGAGGACGTCTTCACCATCACCGGTCGTGGCACCGTCGTCACCGGAAAGGTCGACCGCGGCAAGCTCGCGATCAACTCCGAGGTCGAGATCGTCGGTATCCGTCCGGCGCAGAAGACCACGGTCACCGGTATCGAGATGTTCCACAAGCAGATGGACGAGGCGTGGGCCGGCGAGAACTGTGGCCTCCTGCTCCGCGGTACCAAGCGTGAGGACGTCGAGCGCGGCCAGGTCGTCGTGAAGCCGGGTTCGATCACCCCGCACACCGACTTCGAGGGCCAGGTCTACATCCTGACCAAGGACGAGGGTGGGCGTCACAACCCGTTCTTCTCCAACTACCGTCCGCAGTTCTACTTCCGGACCACCGACGTCACCGGTGTCATCACGCTGCCCGAGGGCACCGAGATGGTCATGCCGGGCGACAACTCCGAGATCAGCGTCCAGCTGATCCAGCCCATCGCCATGGAGGAGGGCCTCGGCTTCGCCATCCGTGAGGGTGGCCGCACCGTGGGCTCCGGCCGGGTCACCAAGATCATCAAGTGATCTTGCGCCCCTAGGGCACACTGCTTGACCCGAGAGGGCCCGCACGCCAGCTGGTGTGCGGGCCCTCTCGCTCTGTCCTGCGCGAACACTCACATGGGCGCGGTCCATGTGGCGTACAGCTGGTCCACAGGGCGCGCCCGTTGTGCCACGCTGCGGCCATGAAGATGACGCTGGAAGAGTTCCGCCGGCTGGCGAAGGTGCCCCGGCTGGCCGGTGGGATCGCGGCGGTGGTCGGGTCGATCCTCGTGCTGCTGTTGATCTACAACGCACGGTCGGCCGCCGAGTCGATGGACGACAACCCGTGGGCCTCGTTCTGGGATCTGTTCTGGGTGACCAACGGGACCAATGGCAGTGTGGACCCGGTGCTGGTGGTCCTGGTCTGGGGGCCGGTGGTGCTGCTGCCGGTCATCCTGGTGCTGGTGGTGATCGACCTGCTTACCCATGAGAGCCGGGTCGACAAGGTCTACGACCGCTACCTCGCCGACGGCTGGCTCGCCGAGCAGGTGCCGACCGGGATCTTCGTGAAGTCGGGCCGGGCCCGACTGGAGCTCGTGGTGCTTTCCGGACCGGGGCAGCCGCCGGCTCAGCTCGCTGAGGCCGCTGCCCGCGCGGGGGCTCAGGTGAACTCCTGGGATCGCAAACAGCGTCGGGCGTGGGATGGGCAGATCGCTCGGGTGATCCAGAAGGGGTTCCAGGTCGGCGGTCTGCTACCGGAGTTGCCGCCGATGGTGCTCGGTTGTGCACGTCGCGGGAAGTCCCCGCAGGCGATTGTGATCGGCGCCTCGGGTGCGGACGCCCCGACCATCCTGGCCGTGAACGAGAAGGCATCGCTCGGCCAGGTGCCGAGCGGGTCTCAGATGTAAGCGGTGGATTCAACGACTCAGGCGTTCCGCCGGGAATCGCAGGAGATGGCCAATCGCGCACAAGTGGTAGGGATTGCGGTCTAGGGTCGCGCTCGCACGGGAGACCACAGGGGGACTCCCGCGATCAGAAAGGCCTGATCATGACTCGATTCACCGCAACCCCGCGGCGCTTCGTCGCCGGAGTCACTGCCGCACTGCTCCTCGGGCTGACCGCGGGCTGCGCTTCCGAGCAGGCGGAGGCCGGCGACGGCGCGACCACCGCCTCCGGTGCCGGTGAGGTGACTGTCTACTTCACCCGGCACGGCCAGACCTGGCTCAATACCGTCGACCGGGTCCAGGGCTGGTCGGACTCTCCGCTGACCGAGACCGGCCGTGAGCAGGCGGAGCTGCTCGGTGCCGGCCTGGCCGAGGCGGGCGTCGACATCGACGCCGCCTACTCCGCCGACATGCTCCGCCACTTCGAGACCGCGAGCATCGTCCTGGACGCGATGGGCGAGGATGCGCTGGTGCCCACCCGGGACGAGGGTCTACGGGAGATCGCCTTTGGTGAGTGGGAAGGCGCCAAGAACCAGGAGATGTGGTCGCAGATCGCCACGATCCTGGGCTACGCCGACTACGACGCCCTGGTCGCTGACATGGCCAACCTCGACATGCGGGAGATCTTCGACACCGTCGCCCCACAGTTCCAGGTCGAGGGCGTGGAGTACGAGGGTGGGACCGAGGCGGGGGAGCGGGCGCTGGATGCCCTGACCGAGATCGCCGAGGACCAGGCCGAGGCCGGCGGTGGTGACGTCCTGGTGGTGTCGAGCGGCCTGACCATCACGATGGCGCTGATCGCGCTGGGTGCTGACCCGGCTGAACTGTCCGGTGGCATCCACAACGGCTCGGTGAGCGAACTCAGCTACTCGGGCGGCGAGTGGAGCATTGTCTCGATGAACGACGGCAGCTACGCGGGCCACGACGAGTGAGTGGTTGAACGCCTGATGGTCACATCGGGACCGCGGGCCGTGCAGCCTGCGGTCCCGATGTGACGTAGACCCGGATTGGCTTGATCACGCGGCATCTGGCACACTGGACAAGTTGCCCGAGGACGGGACTGCCTGTGCGCATGCGCACGGGGCGGTCAACCGCGGCGGGCACGGGATGGAAATGACGCGTTGTGGGCTCATGACGGGCCGGGGTCACCCGGTGCCGAGCCCCCACATCACCATCGATCCCATCAGAGCGAGTCCCCCCGGGGTACCGCTATGACCAGCGCAAAGGTTCGTCGCTTCACGCGACACGCCCGAGTGCGGGGGTCGGACAGAAGCAGGTCGAAGAGAGAGAAGTAGACGACGCCATGGCGGGACAGAAGATCCGCATCCGGCTCAAGTCCTACGACCACGAGGTCATCGACAGCTCGGCGCGCAAGATCGTCGACACGGTGACTCGCGCTGGTGCGACGGTCGTGGGCCCGGTGCCGCTGCCGACGGAGAAGAACGTCTTCTGCGTCATCCGGTCGCCTCACAAGTACAAGGACAGCCGTGAGCACTTCGAGATGCGCACGCACAAGCGGCTGATCGACATCATCGATCCCACGCCGAAGGCCGTCGACTCGCTCATGCGACTCGACCTGCCTGCGGACGTGAACATCGAGATCAAGCTCTGACGCTGGGAAGGAACTGATCTTTATGGTTACCCAGCAGAACGCGCGCCCCGTGACGGCGGTGCTCGGGACCAAGCTCGGCATGACTCAGGTGTGGGACGCCGAGGGGCGTCTCGTTCCGGTCACCGTTGTGCAGGTCGGCACCAACGTCGTCACCCAGGTGCGCTCCGCTGAGGCTGATGGTTACTCCGCGGTTCAGCTGGCCTTCGGCCAGATCGACCCGCGCAAGGTCACCAAGCCGCTCAAGGGCCACTTCGAGAAGGCCGGGGTCACCCCCCGTCGCCACGTGGCCGAGATCCGCACGACGAACGCGGCCGAGTTCACCCTCGGTCAGGAGATCACTGCCGAGGCCTTCGAGGCCGGGCAGCTGGTCGACGTGATCGGCACCACCAAGGGCAAGGGCACCGCCGGTGTCATGAAGCGCCACGGGTTCGCCGGTGTCAGCGCCTCGCACGGTGCGCACCGCAACCACCGCAAGCCCGGTTCGATCGGTGGGGCCTCCACCCCGTCGCGCGTCTTCAAGGGCCTGCGGATGGCCGGTCGTATGGGCCACGTCCGTCAGACCACTCAGAACCTGACCGTCCACGCGGTCGACGCCGAGAAGGGCCTGCTGCTGCTCAAGGGCGCAGTTCCCGGCCCGAAGCGTGGCGTCGTCGTCGTGCGTACCGCTGTGAAGGGGGCATGAGCTTCATGACCACCCAGACTGTCGACGTGCTCGACGCCGCGGGCAAGAAGGCCGGCACCGCCGACCTTCCGGCCGAGGTCTTCGACGCGCAGACGAACATCCCGCTCATCCACCAGGTCGTCGTGGCGCAGCTCGCCGCGGCTCGCCAGGGGACCCACGACACGAAGACTCGTGGCGAGGTCCGCGGTGGCGGCAAGAAGCCGTACAAGCAGAAGGGCACCGGCCGCGCCCGTCAGGGTTCGACCCGTGCGCCGCAGTTCGCCGGCGGTGGCACCGTCCACGGCCCGACGCCGCGTGACTACTCGCAGCGGACCCCCAAGAAGATGAAGGCCGCGGCGCTCCGCGGTGCTCTGTCCGACCGGGCCCGTGCAGGTCGCGTCCACGTCGTCACCGGCTTCGGTGTCGACCAGGCGCCCTCGACCAAGGCCGCGCTGGCGGTGCTCGGGCAGCTGTCCGACCGCAAGCACATCCTGGTCGTGGTCGAGCGTCAGGACGAGTTGGCCTGGAAGTCGCTGCGCAACGTCGAGCGGGTCCACCTGCTCGTCGCTGACCAGCTCAACACCTACGACGTGCTCGTCTCCGACGACGTCGTGTTCACCCAGGGTGCGCTCGACACGTTCCTGGCCGGCCCCACCAAGGGCAAGTCGGCCACGGCCGTGGCGTCGTCCACTGAGGTCGAGGAGGACACCAAGTGACCACGGTCGCCAAGGACCCGCGCGACATCCTGATCGCGCCGGTCGTCTCCGAGAAGAGCTACGGCCTGATCGACGAGGGCAAGTACACGTTCATCGTGGACCCCCGCGCCAACAAGACCGAGATCAAGATCGCCGTGGAGCAGATCTTCGGCGTGAAGGTCTCCTCGGTGAACACCGCCAACCGGAAGGGCAAGGCGCGCCGGACCAAGTTCGGTATTGGTCGTCGTAAGGACACCAAGCGCGCCATCGTCACCCTCCGCGAGGGCACGATCGACATCTTCGGCGGGCCGGTCGGCTGACCGGGCCTAAGAGCAGAACGAGGACAGATCCCCATGGGAATCCGTAAGTACAAGCCGACGACGCCGGGCCGCCGCGGCTCTTCCGTCGCCGACTTCGTCGAGATCACGCGCTCGGAGCCGGAGAAGTCGCTGGTCCGCCCGCTGCACAAGACCGGTGGTCGTAACTCGACCGGCCGTGTCACCGTGCGGCACCACGGCGGTGGCCACAAGCGCGCCTACCGAGTCATCGACTTCCGTCGCCACGACAAGGACGGCGTGCCGGCCAAGGTCGCTCACATTGAGTACGACCCCAACCGCACCGCTCGCATCGCCCTCCTGCACTACGCGGACGGCGAGAAGCGCTACATCATCGCCCCGAACAAGCTGTCTCAGGGTGACATCGTCGAGGCCGGTCCCGGCGCCGACATCAAGCCCGGCAACAACCTGCCGCTGCGCAACATCCCGACCGGTACGGTCATCCACGCCATCGAGCTGCGGCCCGGTGGCGGTGCGAAGATCGCCCGTTCGGCCGGTGTGTCCGTGCAGCTGGTGGCGAAGGACGGGCCCTACGCGCAGCTGCGCATGCCCTCCGGTGAGATCCGCAACGTCGACCTGCGCTGCCGCGCCACGGTCGGCGAGGTGGGCAACGCCGAGCAGTCGAACATCAACTGGGGCAAGGCCGGCCGCATGCGGTGGAAGGGCAAGCGCCCGACCGTCCGTGGTGTGGCGATGAACCCGATCGACCACCCGCACGGTGGTGGTGAGGGCAAGACCTCCGGTGGTCGCCACCCGGTCAGCCCGTGGGGTCAGCCTGAGGGCCGTACTCGCCGGCCGAATAAGCCGAGCGACAAGCTCATCGTCCGTCGCCGCCGTACCGGCAAGAAGCGCTGATAGGAGCCGGGAGACATGCCTCGCAGCTTGAAGAAGGGGCCCTTCGTCGACGGGCACCTGCAGAAGAAGGTCGACGCGCAGAACGCGGCCGGCTCCAAGAACGTCATCAAGACCTGGTCCCGCCGTTCGGTCATCACGCCGGACTTCCTGGGCCACACGTTCGCGGTGCACGACGGTCGTAAGCACACGCCGGTGTTCGTGACGGAGGCGATGGTCGGGCACAAGCTCGGCGAGTTCGCCCCGACGCGGACGTTCCGCGGCCACGAGAAGGACGACCGGAAGGGCCGTCGCCGCTGACCCCCGGGTCAGTGAAGCGACAGCCTGGACGGCTGAGACAAGAAGGCAGGACAGCAATGGAAGCCAAGGCGAAGGCGCGGTTCGTCCGCGTCACGCCCCAGAAGGCCCGGCGCGTCGTGGACCTCATCCGTGGCAAGCAGGCCGGCGAGGCCGTGCAGGTGCTGAAGTTCGCACCGCAGGCCGCGGGTGAGACGGTCCTCAAGGTCGTCGAGTCCGCGATCGCCAACGCCCGCGAGCTTGCAAAGCGGGACGGGGAGCGATTCGACGAGGGCACGCTGTACGTCACAGAGGCGTTCGTCGACGAGGGTCCGACCCTCAAGCGGTTCCGCCCCCGGGCGCAGGGCCGCGCGAGCCAGATCCTCAAGCGGACGAGCCACATCACCGTGGTCGTCGCTGAGCGTGAGACGAAGGGAAGGGCCTGACAGTGGGACAGAAGGTCAACCCGCTCGGGTACCGCCTGGGCATCACGACCGACCACCGCTCTCGGTGGTTCGCCGACTCGACCAAGCCGGGTCAGCGGTACCGCGACTACGTCCGTGAGGACGTCCAGATCCGGAAGCTCATGAGCACCGGCCTGGAGCGCGCGGGCATCGCCAAGGTGGAGATCGAGCGCACCCGTGACCGGGTTCGCGTCGACATCCACACCGCGCGTCCGGGCATCGTCATCGGTCGCCGTGGCGCCGAGGCGGACCGCATCCGCGGTGAGCTGGAGAAGCTCACCGGCAAGCAGGTCCAGCTGAACATCCTCGAGGTGAAGAACGCCGAGATCGAGGCTCAGCTGGTCGCGCAGGGCATCGCGGAGCAGCTCGCGTCGCGTGTGTCCTTCCGTCGCGCCATGCGCAAGGGCATCCAGTCCGCGCAGCGCGCCGGTGCCAAGGGCATCCGCGTGCAGGTCTCCGGCCGCCTCGGTGGCGCGGAGATGAGCCGTACCGAGTTCTACCGCGAGGGGCGCGTGCCGCTGCACACCCTCCGCGCGAACATCGACTACGGCTTCTACGAGGCCCGCACCACCTTCGGCCGGATCGGCGTGAAGGTCTGGGTCTACAAGGGCGACATGACCGAGCGCGAGTTCGCTCGTGAGCAGGCGTCGCAGGCACCGCGTTCGCAGGGCCGTGGCCGTGGCGAGCGTGGCGGCGACCGTGGTCCCCGCGGTGGTGGCCGTCGGAACGAGCGTTCCGAGGCTCCGCGCGCGACCGAGTCCGAGGCTCCTGCAGCGACCGCCGCTCCTGAGACCGGAACGGAGGCCTGAGCCGTGCTGATCCCGCGTCGGCTGAAGCACCGCAAGCAGCACCACCCGAAGCGCTCCGGCGCGGCCACGGGTGGCACCACGATCGCCTTCGGCGACTTCGGCATCCAGGCTCTCGAGCCCGCCTATGTCACCAACCGGCAGATCGAGGCTGCGCGTATCGCCATGACCCGCCACATCAAGCGTGGCGGAAAGGTCTGGATCAACATCTACCCGGACCGTCCGCTCACCAAGAAGCCTGCCGAGACCCGCATGGGTTCCGGTAAGGGTTCCCCGGAGTGGTGGATCGCCAACGTCAAGCCCGGTCGAGTGATGTTCGAGCTCGCCGGTGTCCCGGAGCCGCTCGCCCGCGAGGCCATGCGTCGCGCGCAGCACAAGCTCCCGATGAAGACCCGTTTCGTGGTTCGCGAGGGTGGTAACTGATGGCTATCGGCACCAAGGACCTGGCTCCCAGCGAGCTGGACGCCTTTGACGACGAGCGCCTCGTGGCCGAGCTGAAGAAGGCCAAGGAGGAGCTGTTCAACCTGCGGTTCCAGTCCGCCACTGGTCAGCTCGAGAGCCACGGCCGTCTCAAGGCCGTGCGTCGTGACATCGCCCGGATCTACACGATCCTGCGCGAGCGCGAGCTCGGTATCCGGACCGCCCCGAGTGCGAGCGAGTGAGGACTCGATGAGCGAGAACAGCAACGAGACCACTGCCGTCGAGGCACGTCCGTACCGCAAGACGCGGCGCGGCTACGTGGTCAGCGACAAGATGGACAAGACCGTCGTGGTCGAGGTCGAGGACCGGGTCAAGCACCCGCTCTACGGCAAGGTCATTCGGCGGACGAGCAAGGTCAAGGTCCACGACGAGGCCTCGCAGGCCGGCATCGGCGACCTGGTCGTGATCATGGAGACCCGCCCGCTGTCCGCCACCAAGCGGTGGCGTCTGGTGGAGATCCTCGAGAAGGCGAAGTAGGCCTTCCCTACTCTCCCCCCTTATCCGTTCGGCCAGGCTCGCACCTCACGGCGTGAGAACCGGCAGACGACAGGAGTTAGTCAATGATTCAGCAGGAGTCGCGACTTCGGGTCGCCGACAACACGGGTGCCAAGGAGATCCTCTGCATCCGTGTTCTCGGTGGCTCCGGCCGTCGCTACGCCGGTATCGGTGACGTCATCGTCGCCACCGTCAAGGACGCGATCCCCGGCGGCAACGTCAAGAAGGGCGACGTCGTCAAGGCTGTCATCGTGCGCACCCGCAAGGAGCGTCGGCGTCAGGACGGCTCGTACATCAAGTTCGACGAGAACGCTGCGGTGATCCTCAAGAACGACGGCGAGCCGCGCGGGACCCGCATCTTCGGCCCCGTGGGTCGCGAGCTGCGCGACAAGAAGTTCATGAAGATCATCTCGCTGGCTCCGGAGGTGATCTGATCATGGCGAAGATCAAGAAGGGCGACCTGGTGGTCGTCATCTCGGGTTCGCGCAAGGACCGTGGCAAGCAGGGCCGTGTGCTCGAGGTGCTGACGGACCGTGACCGCGTGATCGTCGAGGGCATCCACCGCGTCACGAAGCACGTCAAGGTCGGTCAGTCGCAGCGCGGCTCCCGCACCGGCGGCATCGAGACGGTCGAGGCGCCCATCCACATCAGCAACGTGATGCTGGTCGACCCGGAGACCAAGCGTGGCACCCGGGTTGGCTACCGCACTGAGCAGGTCGAGCGCGACGGTCGTACCCGCACTGCGCGGGTCCGCGTCGCCAAGCGCTCCGGTAAGGACATCTGATGACCGCCGAGACCACCTACCCGATGCCGCGTCTGAAGACCCGGTACAACGAGGAGATCCGGTCGACTCTCCGCACCGAGTTCAACCACGAGAACATCAACCAGGTCGCGCGCCTGGTGAAGGTCGTGGTGAACATGGGTGTCGGCGACGCCGCGAAGGACTCGAAGCTGATCGAGGGCGCGATCCGCGACCTCCAGCAGATCACCGGTCAGAAGCCGCAGGTGACCAAGGCCCGCAAGTCCATCGCGCAGTTCAAGCTGCGTGAGGGCATGCCGATCGGCGCCCACGTGACGCTGCGCGGTGACCGTGCCTGGGAGTTCCTGGACCGCCTGCTGTCCACCGCGCTGCCCCGTATCCGCGACTTCCGCGGACTGTCGGCCAAGCAGTTCGATGGTCACGGCAACTACACCTTCGGTCTGACGGAGCAGTCGATGTTCCACGAGATCGACCAGGACAAGATCGACCGTGTCCGCGGTATGGACATCACGGTCGTCACCACCGCGACCACCGATGAGGAGGGCCGGGCGCTGCTGAAGCACCTGGGCTTCCCCTTCAAGGAGGACTGACATGGCGAAGACCGCCCTGAAGAACAAGGCCGCGGGCAAGCAGAAGTTCGCCGTGCGGGCCTACACCCGGTGCCAGCGGTGCGGTCGTCCGCACTCCGTGTACCGCAAGTTCGGGCTGTGCCGAATCTGCCTGCGGGAGATGGCCCACGCCGGCCAGCTCCCCGGTGTGACCAAGAGCAGCTGGTAACCAACGACGTCGCAGGTCCGCGGCGGCGCTGAGGCTCACTGAGTTGACAGCCCGCCGCGGATACCACGGCGAGGAAGGGCAAACGCCCCCATGACGATGACCGACCCGATCGCAGACTTCCTGACTCGTCTGCGGAACGCGAACTCGGCGCACCACGACGAGGTCACGATTCCCTACTCGAAGTTGAAGTCGCACATCGCGGAGATCCTGCAGGCCGAGGGTTACATCTCGAGCTGGACCGTTGAGGACGCCCGCGTGGGCAAGAACCTCGTGATCTCCCTCAAGTACGGCCCGAACCGCGAGCGTGCGCTCGCCGGTATCAAGCGGGTCTCGAAGCCCGGTCTGCGGGTGTACTCGAAGTCCACCAATCTGCCCAAGGTGCTCGGCGGCCTGGGCGTGGCGATCCTGTCCACGTCCTCCGGTCTCCTCACTGACAAGCAGGCCGCCCAGAAGGGCGTGGGTGGGGAAGTCCTCGCCTACGTCTGGTAAGTCCGAGACGGAAAGGAAGTCAAGCAATGTCTCGAATCGGCAGACTCCCCGTCCCGGTCCCGGCCGGTGTGGACGTCACCATTGATGGCGCCGTTGTGACGGTGAAGGGCCCCAAGGGCACCCTGACCCACACGGTCGCCTCCCCGATCCAGGTCGCTCGTGACGAGGACGGTGCCCTGGTGGTCACCCGTCCCGACGACGAGCGCCTCTCCCGCTCGCTGCACGGTCTGACCCGGACCCTGATCTCGAACCTCGTCGTCGGCGTCACCGCCGGCTACGAGAAGAAGCTCGAGATCGTCGGCACCGGTTACCGCGTGACCGCCAAGGGCTCGGACCTCGAGTTCGCGCTCGGCTTCAGCCACCCGGTGGTCGTGAGCGCCCCCGAGGGCATCACCTTCGCCGTCGAGTCCCCGACCAAGTTCTCGGTCGCGGGTATCGACAAGCAGCAGGTGGGTGAGGTCGCCGCCAACATCCGGAAGATCCGCAAGCCCGAGCCCTACAAGGGCAAGGGTGTGCGCTACGCGGGCGAGAACGTCCGCCGCAAGGTCGGAAAGGCTGGTAAGTAAGCCATGGCGATCATCGTCAAGGGCAAGGGCAAGTCCATCGCCCGTAAGCGCCGCCACCTGCGCCTGCGCAAGAAGATCGCTGGTACGGCCGTGCGTCCGCGCCTGGTCGTCACCCGGTCTAACCGGAACATCGTCGCCCAGATCGTCGATGACGGCGTGGGTCGCACCCTGGTGTCGGCCTCGTCGCTCGAGGCGGACCTGCGCGGCGCCGAGGGCGACAAGACCGCCAAGGCCAAGAAGGTCGGTGAGCTGATCGCCGAGCGCGCCAAGGCTGCCGGCATCGACGCAGTGGTCTTCGACCGCGGCGGCAACAAGTACCACGGCCGGGTGGCTGCGGTCGCCGACGCCGCCCGCGAGGGTGGGCTGGCGCTGTGAACACGACCGTGCTGGCATTTCCCGCATCGAAGGTGAGGAACCACTGATGGCTGCTCCTCAGCGCAGCAACACGGGCGCACCGCAGGGTGGTGGCGACCGCCGCGATGGTGGCCGCCGCGACAACCGCCGCGGGGACGCCCAGGAGAAGAGCGCGTTCCTGGAGCGCGTCGTCTCGATCAACCGTGTCGCCAAGGTCGTGAAGGGTGGTCGTCGCTTCAGCTTCACCGCCCTGGTGGTCGTGGGTGACGGCGACGGCACCGTGGGTGTCGGTTACGGCAAGGCCAAGGAGGTGCCCGCGGCGATCGCCAAGGGTGTCGAGGAGGCGAAGAAGAACTTCTTCCGCGTTCCCCGCATCCAGGGCACCATCACCCACCCGATCCAGGGTGAGGCCGCTGCCGGTGTTGTCTTCCTGCGTCCGGCCTCCCCGGGTACCGGTGTGATCGCCGGTGGTCCGGTGCGTGCGGTGCTCGAGTGCGCCGGCGTGCACGACATCCTGTCCAAGTCCCTGGGTTCCTCCAACGCCATCAACATCGTGCACGCCACGGTGGCGGCGTTGAAGGGCCTGGAGGAGCCGGCCGCTGTGGCCGCGCGCCGTGGGCTGGCCCTCGAGGACGTCGCTCCGGCGGCGCTCCTGCGGGCACAGGCTGCCGGTCGTCCGGAGAAGACCGAGAAGGTGGGTGCGTGATGGCCCGCCTGAAGGTGACCCAGACCAAGTCCGCCATCGGCGGTAAGCAGAACCAGCGCGACACGCTGCGCACCCTGGGCCTCAAGCGGATCGGCGACGTCGTCGTCAAGGAGGACCGTCCCGAGATCCGCGGCATGGTCAACACGGTGACGCACCTGGTCGCGGTCGAGGAGGTGGAGTGACGATGGCTGACGAGAAGAAGGCTGACGCGACTCCCGAGGAGACCCCGGCCAAGGCTCCGAAGGCGACCAAGGCGAAGGCGGCTGCTGCCGACAAGCCTGCCGCCGCCAAGAAGCCGGCCGCTGCCAAGGCGACCACCGAGGCTGCGGCCGAGGAGAAGCCGAAGGCTGCCAAGAAGCCCGCTGCCAAGGCTGCGAAGGCGGAGGCGACCACTGAGGGTGCCGGCGGCACGCTCAAGGTCCACCACCTGCGTCCCGCCCCCGGTGCCAAGACCGCCAAGACCCGCGTGGGTCGTGGTGAGGCGTCGAAGGGTAAGACGGCCGGTCGCGGTACCAAGGGCACCAAGGCCCGGTACCAGGTGCCGGAGCGCTTCGAGGGTGGGCAGATGCCGCTGCACATGCGGCTGCCCAAGCTCCGCGGCTTCAAGAACCCGTTCCGGGTGGAGTACCAGGTCGTGAACCTGGAGAAGCTCGCGGCGCTGTACCCCAACGGTGGCGAGGTCACCGTCGAGGACCTGGTGGCCAAGGGTGCGGTCCGCAAGGGCCAACCGGTCAAGGTTCTCGGTGCCGGTGAGCTCACCGTGAAGCTCTCCGTCGCGGTGGACGCGTTGTCCGGTTCGGCCAAGGACAAGATCCTGGCCGCCGGCGGCAGCATCGCGCAGGACTGAGCCAGTAGACGGGGCCGGTGGGATCTCCCACCGGCCCCGTTGCTGTCTGCACGTTCAGCCACGCCGAGCCACTGGGGCGTCCCGATACCCAGGTGCGGGCGGATGTCCGTTAAGGTTCGGCAGGTAAGTTGTGTCCGGGGCGGTGCTGTGCCCGGAACAGATGGTGTACGACCGGCGTCACGCCGGACCGGACCGGCCCCGCCGGACGACATCCCGCCGCACGGCGGAAGCAGGAGGACAGGTGCTCAGCGCATTCGTGCGGGCCTTCAGGACCCCCGATCTGCGGCGCAAGCTGCTGTTCACGATCGGCATCATGGTCGTGTTCCGGGTTGGTTCGTTCCTGCCCACGCCCGGGGTGTCGTACTCCAACGTGCAGGTCTGCATCGAGCAGGCCGGCTCGGACAGCGGTGTCCTGGGCCTGGTGAACCTGTTCAGTGGTGGCGCGCTGCTGCAACTGTCGGTGTTCGCGCTCGGGATCATGCCGTACATCACCGCCAGCATCATCATCCAGCTGCTGCGCGTGGTCATTCCGCGGTTCGAGGCCCTGCACAAGGAGGGCCAGTCCGGCACCGCGAAGCTGACCCAGTACACCCGGTACCTGACCATCGGCCTAGCCGTGCTGCAGTCGACGACGGTGATCATCACCGCGCGCAACGGTCAGCTGTTCCAGGGCTGCTCCGTCGAGGTCATCCCGGACAGCTCGATCATGACCACCGCGCTGATGATCCTCACCATGACCGCCGGTACCGGCTTGATCATGTGGCTGGGCGAGCTCATCACCGAGCGCGGCGTCGGCAACGGCATGTCCCTGCTGATCTTCACCTCGATCGCGGCCTCGTTCCCGAGCGCCATGTGGTCGATCGCTGGTGGCTCCGGTGGCCTCGGCGCCTTCGCCATCATCATGGTGATCATCATCCTGGTGATCGGCCTGGTGGTCTTTGTCGAGCAGTCGCAGCGTCGGGTTCCGGTGCAGTACGCCAAGCGGATGGTCGGACGTCGCACCTACGGCGGGTCGAGCACCTACATCCCGATCAAGATCAACATGGCCGGTGTGATCCCGGTGATCTTCGCCTCGTCGCTGTTGCAGGTGCCCTCGCTGATCGCCGGCTTCGGTGACCAGACCGCGGGCTGGAAGCAGTGGGTCGCCGTCAACCTGGCTGACCCGGGTGCACCGCTGCACATCGCGTTGTACGTGCTGCTGATCATCTTCTTCTGCTACTTCTACACCGCCATCACGTTCAACCCGGACGAGGTCGCGGACAACATGAAGAAGTACGGCGGCTTCATCCCGGGCATCCGTGCCGGTCGACCGACCGCCGAGTACCTGGACTACGTCATCACCCGGATCACCGCGCCCGGTTCGATCTACCTGGCCCTGGTGGCGCTGATCCCGACCATCGCGTTCATCGTGTTGGGTGTCGGGACGTCGATCCCGTTCGGTGGCTCCTCGGTGCTGATCGTGGTCGGCGTCGGACTGGAGACGGTGAAGCAGATCGAGTCGCAGCTACAGCAGCGGCACTACGAAGGGTTCTTGCGGTGAGTGCACGACTGATCCTGTTGGGCGCACCCGGAGCAGGGAAGGGCACGCAGGCTGCGAAGCTTGCCGAGCGGTTGGGTGTGCCGGCGATCTCCACCGGGGACATCTTCCGCGCGAACATCAAGGGCGGCACCGAGCTGGGCAAGCTGGCGCAGGAGTACAGCTCCCGCGGCGAGCTGGTCCCGGACGAGGTCACTGACTCGATGGTCCGCGACCGGTTGGCTGAGGCCGACGCCGCCGAGGGCTTCCTGTTGGACGGCTACCCCCGCAACACGGCCCAGGTCTCGGCGCTGGACGCCACCCTGACCGACGCGGGGGTCTCCCTCGACGTCGCCCTCGAGATCACCGTCGACCCCGAGGTCGTCGTGCCCCGCCTGCTCAAGCGCGCGGAGATCGAGGGCCGGGAGGACGACACCGAGCCGGTGATCCGCCGCCGCCTGGATGTCTACGCTGAGGAGACCGCGCCGATCTCCGGCCTGTATGCCGCCCGGGGACTGCTGGTCCAGGTGGACGGCATCGGTGAGGTCGACGAGGTGACTGAGCGCCTGCTGGCGGCCATCGAGCCGAAGCTGGGCTGAGATGGCATTCGGCCGCGAGAAGATCGAGCTGAAGACCCCGGAGCAGATCCGACTGATGCGGCGGGCCGGCCTGGTGGTGGCCGAGGCGCTGGCCGCTGCGAAGGCTGCGGCTCGCCCGGGCGCTACCACCGCCGATCTGGACGGGGCTGCGGCTGCGGTGATCGCTCAGGCCGGTGCCACGCCCTCCTTCCTCGGGTACTACGACTACCCGGCGACGATCTGTGTATCGGTCAACGAGGAGGTCGTGCACGGCATCCCGGGTGACCGGGTGTTGCAGCCCGGCGACCTGGTGTCGATCGATTGCGGTGCGATCGTCGAGGGCTGGCACGGCGACTCCGCGCTCTCCCTGGTGTTGGACGACATCGACCCCGCCGATGCTGCGCTGGTCGAGGTCACCCGCAAGGCCATGTGGGACGGGATCGCCGCGCTCTGGGGCGGTGACGGTCTCGCGGATCGGCTGAATGTGGTCGGCGACGCGGTGGAAGACGCCGTGGACGGCTCGGGTATCGGCTACGGCATCGTCGAGGAGTACGTCGGGCACGGGATCGGGTCACAGATGCACCTGCCGCCCGATGTGCTGAACTACCGGGTCCGCGACCGGCTACTCAAGCTCAAGCCGGGGATGTGCCTGGCCATCGAGCCGATGATCACCCGGGGCACGATTGCGACCGAGACCCTGGACGACGACTGGACCGTCATCACTGCCGACGGTTCTCGGGCCGCGCACTGGGAGCACTCCGTGGCGTTGTTCGAGGACGGTCTGTGGGTGCTGACCGCGGACGACGGTGGCCTCGCCGAGCTCGGGGCGCGGGGCGTCCCGGTCGCTGCGCTGGACTGAGCCGGGGACGCGAGCCGGGGGAGGCCTCGGCGTGTCCGCTCGACAAGCACGAACCCGTTTCTCCGAACTGCGTTGATGGCGTATGCTTGTCCGTTGGGTGTGCGCCCTGATGTTGCCGCATGCTCGTCCGTGAGTTTCTCGCCCCTGGGTGAGGCTTGCGCGCGGGTGCGAGCGAGGGCATCGACACCCGCACCACATCCGATGCCACCGGGTCACCGGCCAGGCGGATGGGGAGTTCGGAAGTGAAGCACAACAGTTAGCGGAGGACATGGCGAAGAAGGACGGTGTCATCGAGATCGAGGGCAGCGTGGTCGAGGCTCTGCCGAACGCGATGTTCCGCGTCGAGCTGACGAACGGTCACAAGGTTCTCGCCCACATCTCGGGCAAGATGCGCCAGCACTACATCCGGATCCTCCCCGAGGACCGGGTGGTGGTCGAGCTCAGCCCGTACGACCTGTCCCGCGGGCGCATCGTCTACCGCTACAAGTAAATCGACCGATCGAGCATCGCCGTCGGCTTGGCTGAGAAGTCAGGCGCATCGGCGGCGGAGGAACAGGCCATGAAGGTCAAGCCCAGCGTCAAGAAGATCTGCGACAAGTGCAAGGTGATCCGCCGGCACGGTCGTGTCCAGGTGATCTGCGAGAACCTGCGTCACAAGCAGCGTCAGGGCTGAACTAGCCCCCTGGTGACCCACTGCGGTCACCGTCAGCGCATCGCCGCATCGCGCCACCCCTGGTGGCCCGGTGAACCCCCGGTCCGGAGGCCGGGGCCCGCAGCCAGGCGGGAGGACGATGTGGAAGACCTTCGGACGAAGTACAGGAGCCGTCAGGCACATGGCACGTCTTATCGGCGTTGATCTCCCCCGCGAGAAGCGGCTGGAGATCGCGCTCACCTACATCTTCGGCGTGGGTCGCACCCGCGCCAAGGCCACGCTCGAGGCGACCGGCATCAGCCCGGACGTCCGCGTGAAGGACCTCGATGACGCCCAGCTGGTCGCGCTGCGTGACTACCTGGAGGGCAACTACAAGCTCGAGGGTGACCTCCGCCGTGAGGTTGCCGCCGACATCCGCCGCAAGGTTGAGATCGGCTGCTACGAGGGTCTGCGTCACCGTCGCGGCCTCCCGGTGCGCGGTCAGCGCACCAAGACCAACGCGCGTACCCGTAAGGGTCCCAAGCGCACCGTCGCGGGCAAGAAGAAGGCCCGCTGAGCCAGTCGCACCGGCCCTGGTGCTGATCAGGCACCACCGGGCCAGCGGCTCGCCGCGACCCACAGACCACGTAGACCCGTAGAAAGAACGAGCGAATGCCTCCCAAGACCCGTACTGGTGTGCGCAAGCCGCGCCGCAAGGAGAAGAAGAACATCTCCGTGGGGCAGGCCCACATCAAGAGCACCTTCAACAACACGATCGTCTCGATCACCGACCCGAGCGGTGCGGTGATCTCCTGGGCCTCCGGCGGCGACGTCGGCTTCAAGGGCTCCCGTAAGTCGACCCCCTACGCTGCCGGCATGGCGGCCGAGGCTGCTGCTCGCAAGGCGCAGGAGCACGGCATGAAGAAGGTCGACGTCTTCGTCAAGGGCCCGGGTTCGGGCCGCGAGACCGCGATCCGGTCGCTGACCGCCGCCGGGCTCGAGGTGGGTTCCATCCAGGACGTGACCCCCCAGGCTCACAACGGCTGCCGTCCGCCGAAGCGTCGCCGCGTCTGATCCGTCGTCACGCCGTTCTGCCCTCGACGTGAGGGTGGAACGGCGTGGCTGGCCGTCCGGGTGGACCGAGACCCGCACGACCGTTTGCGTACCTGCGCTGCGTCATATGGCGGACGCACGCTGAGAGGAACACCGAAGTGCTCATCGCACAGCGCCCCACCCTGACCGAAGAGGTCATCTCGGAGAACCGGTCCCGGTTCTCCATCGAGCCGCTCGAGCCCGGCTTCGGCTACACGCTGGGCAACTCCCTGCGCCGGACGCTGCTGTCGTCCATCCCGGGCGCCGCCGTGACCAGCATCCGGATCGACGGTGTGCTGCACGAGTTCAGCACCATCCCCGGGGTCAAGGAGGATGTCACCGAGATCATCCTCAACATCAAGAACCTGGTCGTCTCCTCGGAGAACGACGAGCCGGTCGTGATGTACCTGCGCAAGCAGGGCACCGGTGATGTGACCGCCGCGGACATCGTGCCGCCGGCCGGTGTCGAGGTGCACAACCCCGACCTGCACCTGGCGACGCTGAACGAGAAGGGCAAGCTCGAGATCGAGCTGACCGTCGAGCGCGGCCGTGGCTACGTGTCGGCCAACCAGAACAAGGCCTTCGAGGCCGAGATCGGCCGGATCCCGGTCGACTCGATCTACTCGCCGGTGCTGAAGGTGACCTACAAGGTTGAGGCCACCCGTGTCGAGCAGCGCACCGACTTCGACAAGCTGATCGTCGATGTCGAGACCAAGGCCGCCATTTCCCCGCGGGACGCACTGGCCTCGGCCGGTAAGACCCTGGTGGAGCTGTTCGGTCTGGCCCGTGAGCTGAACGTCGAGGCCGAGGGCATCGAGATCGGCCCGTCCCCGACGGACCAGGCACTGGCCGCCGACCTGGCGTTGCCGATCGAGGACCTGCAGCTGACCATCCGGTCGTACAACTGCCTCAAGCGCGAGGGCATCCACACGGTGGGCGAGCTCGTGGCGCGTTCCGAGGCCGACCTGCTCGACATCCGCAACTTCGGTGCGAAGTCGATCACCGAGGTCAAGGAGAAGCTGGCCGAGCTGAACCTGTCCCTCAAGGACAGCCCGCTCGACTTCGACCCGAGCGCCGCCGCGTACTACGACGGTGACGAGGGCGACTTCAGCGAGGACGAGCAGTACTGACGCCGGGGTGGCGGGCGCCAGCCGCCCGCAAGCCCATCATTGGAACCAAGGAGTAACGACATGCCCACGCCCACCAAGGGTCCCCGGCTCGGTGGCGGTCCGGCGCACGAGCGGCTGATTCTGGCCAACCTGGCCACGGCGCTGTTCGAGCACAAGCGGATCACCACCACCGAGACCAAGGCCAAGCGCCTGCGTCCGTTGGCCGAGCGTCTGATCACCTTCGCCAAGCGCGGTGACCTGCACGCCCGCCGTCGGGTGATGACCGTGATCCGCGACAAGTCCGTCGTGCACACGCTCTTCACCGAGATCGCCCCGGCTGTGGCCGAGCGTCAGGGTGGCTACACCCGGATCACCAAGATCGGCCCCCGCAAGGGTGACAACGCGCCGATGGCCGTGATCGAGCTCGTGCTCGAGCCGCTGTCCCCGAAGCAGTCCGTGGTCCGCGAGGCCACCAAGGCTGCCGAGAAGGCGGCGCCGGTTGAGGACACCGTCGAGGAGTCCGCGACCACCGAGGACACCGCTGCTGAGGCGACCGAGGCTCCGGCCGAGGAGACCAAGGACGACGCCGAGAAGGCCTGAGTCCCGCTGTTCGGCACGAGGCCCGGTTCACCCGCGAGGGTGGGCCGGGCCTCGTCGTGTTGCCGGAGGGCTGGACCTGGGGTCGAGCTCAGTCCGTCCGCAGCTGCCAGGCCCGGACACCGCCGGTGATCCCGGCCTGGTTGGGGACGATCACCACGTCGTCGCCGAGCCGGGCCAGGGTGGTCGCGGTGATCGCGCGAGAGTTGCCACCACCGAGGTAGAGCCGGTCCCAACGGAACACCGGTCGCAGCCCGTCGATCATCCGGCGTACCCGCCGGGACCACATCGCGTCGCCGAGCCGGGCCCGTTGAATCTGACCGATGTACTCGTCGTAGGTCGTCCCGCGGTGCAGGGGTGCATGCGACCACTCGAGGTGCGGGGCCAACCGTCCGCCGTCGAACAGCGCCGACCCGAGTCCGGTGCCCAGCGTCAGCACCAACTCCACCCCGGAACCGGAGACCACCCCGGCCCCGTGGACCTCTGCGTCGTTCAGCACCAGGGCGGGCAGACCCAGCCGGTGCTCGAATGCGGCGCGAATGTCGCAGCCCGACCAGGCCTCGACCAGCTCCGGGTCGACCCGGGTGTGCGGGCCGGAACGGGTGACGTAGTGCGGGGTGGCGACCACGACGCCGTGTCGGATCATCCCGGGCATCCCGACGGTCACCCGGTCCGCGGGGGGTAGTTGCCCGGCGATGTCGGCGATGGTGTCGACCAGGCGCTCCGGCGGCAGCGGGTATGGGGTGGGGACGCGTACCGCGGGGGCGTGCAGCGTGCCGGAGGAGTCGAGCACAGAGGCCTTGATCCCGCCGCCGCCACAGTCGACGGCCAGGGTGTACGGACTGGGGGTCGGCGTGGGCACGGGGTAACGGTAGAGCAGTGGTGGGGCCGTAGGCTCATCCGGTGCTCGCTCTCCCTCTGAACCGTGGCGTGCTGAATCGCGCCTGCGGGGTGCTGATCGGCCAGGCGTGCGGGGACGCGCTCGGGGTGCCTTACGAGTTCGCCGCGCCACCTGGTCCGGGGGAGCAGCCGGAGATGATCGGCGGCGGACTGGGGCCGTATGAGCCGGGGGAGTGGAGCGACGACACCCAGATGGCCGCGGTGATCGCCGGGGTGGCGGCCCAGGGCGGTGGCCTGCGCTCCGAGACCGAGCTGGACCAAATCGCCCAGGGCTTCCTGGACTGGCGCAGGCGCGGTGCGAGCGACATCGGGATGCAGACCGCCGCCGTGCTGGATCGGGCGGCCGAGTGTACGGGTCCAGCGGCGGAACGGTTGCGCGCCTCGGCGTGGAAGCAGTTCGCCGAGACGGGCCGCGCAGCGGGCAACGGTGCCCTGATGCGGACAGCCGTCGTCGGACTGGTCGCGCTGAACAACCGGATGCACACCGCCGCTGCCGCCCGGGCCGTGGCCGAGCTGACCCATGCTGATCCCCTGGCTGGCGACTCCTGTGTGCTGTGGTCCGAGGCGGTCCGGGTGGCCACGAGCGAGGGGCGGTTGGATCTGCGGGGTGGACTCGATCTGCTGCCCGATGACAGTGCCGCTCGCTGGTCCGACTGGATCGATCAGGCTGAACTGGAACAGCCCGCAGTGGATTTGTCTCAGAACGGCTTCACTGTCACCGCGTTGCAGGCGACCTGGCATGTGCCTGCCCCGCAGGACCCACCGAGCACCTCGCCTGCCGAGTCCTCGCAGCGATTCGTCGAGCGGCTGGCCCGCGCGGTGCGGCTCGGCGGGGACACCGACACCGTCGCGGCTATCGCCGGTGGGCTCTTGGGTGCATGGCAGGGGAGCTCGGTCGTGCCGACGCCGATGCGGCGGGCGATCCACGGCTGGCCCGGAGCGGACGCCCGACGTCTCGGGGAGTGGGGCCGGGCGATCGCTCAGGCCGGTGTCACCGCGGAGCGTGAGGATCAGCCCTCCCTGGCGCCGTGGCGGGTCCAGTCCTGCCCGCTGTGCGGGACCCGAGTCGTGCCCTACGCGCGCTATCCGGACCACCTGTGCGCCTGGTGCGCGGACGAGGTGACCGATGAGCACGGTCGACCGGTGCGGCTCTACAACACGTCCTTCGGCGGCGGCTACACCGGGCAGTATCTGGACGGTTCCACCGCATCGCAGGCGGTGCTCGACGGGCGGGTCTGGATCGACGCGGTGGAGTACCGAGCTCAGGAGGCCCGGTTCGGCGGGATCGTGGTCCAGCCACGGCAGGAGGAACGATGACCGCGCAGATCCGGGTGCGGATCGACCTGGCCTATGACGGCACCGACTTTGCCGGGTGGGCGCGCCAGCCGACGTTGCGCACGGTGCAAGGGGTGGTGGAGGACGCGCTGGCGGTGGTGCTGCGTACCGAGCACCGAGGGCAGCCGGTGCCACGGGTGACGGTGGCGGGCCGGACCGACGCGGGGGTGCACGCCCGTGGGCAAGTACTGCATGTCGACATCCCGGAGCCGACCTGGGCGCAGCTGCCCGGGCGCTCGGACTGGAGCCCGGCACAGGCCTTGCTGACCCGGCTGACCGGGGTGCTGCCCGCCGATGTGGTGGTGCGCGGTGTCCGGGAAGCGGCCGAGGGCTTCGATGCGCGGTTCTCCGCGCTGGCCCGGCGCTACGTCTACCGAGTGTGCGACGACCCGGCGCTACGCGATCCGCTGCGCCGCAGCCACGTGCTGTGGAACCGGCGACCGCTGGACGTCGAGGCGATGCACACGGCGGCGCAGCGGGTGCTGGGGCGGCATGACTTCGCGGCGTACTGCAAACCGCGGGAGGGCGCGACGACGATCCGCACCCTGGACGAGCTCAGCTGGCAGCGGCCGGTCGACGGCCTCGACGCCGGTCTGGTGGTGGCCACGGTCCGCGCCGACGCGTTCTGCCACTCGATGGTGCGCGCGCTGGTCGGCGCGAGCCTGGCGGTGGGGGAACACCGGCGGGGGATCGACTGGCCTGCCGAGTTGCTGGTCGGTGGTCGGCGGGACCCGGGCAGTGCGGTGGTGGCCGCGCACGGGCTCACGCTGGAGGAGGTGCTGTACCCCCCGGACGAGGAGTTGGCCGCGCGCGCGGTGCAGACCCGGGCACCGCGGTCAGCCGCTGATGTGCACGCCCCGCCGCTGCCCCGTCCCGGCGACTGATCGGGGCGGAGCAGCGGCGGTGGGTGTGAGGGTCAGAACTCGTCGTCCTCGTCCAGCACATGCACGGCGGCCTCCTCAGCGGAGGCGGCACCCCCGCTGACCCCGGAGTCGATCGCGAACTGGTCGTTGCCACCGGCCTCGACCGCGTCGTCGTCCTCGGCCAGGCGTCCAGCCCGGTCCGGCTGCCGCGCGGGGTCCACCGGCTCGTCGGACTCCCAGACCTCCGGCTCCTCCTCGGCGATCCGCTGGTCGAGGGTCTCACCACGGGACTCCTCCCATGGCGTCTCACCCCAGTGGCTGACCTCCGGGCGTGGGCGGTCGGGCGGGGAGTAGCCCTCGTCCAACAGATCGTCGACGCCCCGGTCAACCAGGGTGTCCTCCTCGGGCAGCTGGTTGGCGTCGCCCTCGGCTCCGGTGGCCGGATCGGTGCTGGTGGCAGGGGTGTCCTCGCTCATTGGACCACCGTGGCACCGACCAGGTCGGCCCGCCAGCGCAGGGGAGTAATCGTTCGCCCACCGGCGCAGGCGCACGGCATGCTGGCCGGCATGGGACACCTCGACGTCAACGGAGTCGGCTTTGTCTTACCCGACGGTCGTCCGCTCCTGCACGAGGTACACCTGCGGGTCGGCGAGGGGCACCGGGTCGCGCTGATCGGCCCCAACGGTGCGGGCAAGTCGACGCTGCTGCGGATCATCACCGGCGAGCTCATCCCCCACACTGGCACCGTGACCCAGTCTGGCGGGCTCGGGGTGATGCGCCAGGACGTCGGGCGGATCGCCGACGACCGTTCGGTGCGCGACCTGCTGGCCGAGCTGACCCCCGGCGCGGTGGGCGCGGCCGCACTGGAACTGTCGGCCGCCGAGCTGGCGATGATGGAGACCGACGACGAGCCCGCGCAGATGCGCTACGCCCAGGCGCTCGCGGACTGGGCGGATGTCGGCGGCTACGAGGTCGAGTCGGACTGGGACCGGGTGACCGACGCGGTGCTGTCCATCCCCTTCGACCGGGCCCAGCACCGCACGGTGCGCACACTGTCCGGCGGTGAGCAGAAGCGGTTGGTGTTGGAGGCGCTGCTGCGCGGTCCGCAGGAGGTGCTGCTGCTGGACGAGCCGGACAACGCACTGGATGTGCCGACCAAGCGGTGGCTGGAACAGCGGTTGATCGAGTCGGAGAAGACCGTCCTGCTGGTCAGCCACGACCGCGAGCTGCTCAGTCGGGTCCCCACCGCGATCGCCACCCTGGAGCCGCGACCGACGGGGGCGGGGATCTGGGTGCACGGTGGCCGCTTCGACACCTACGCCCAGGCCCGCACGGACCGGATGGCCCGCCAGGAGGAGCTGCTGCGCCGCTGGGAGGAGGAGCGCACCCAACTCAAGGAGCTGGTCCTGATGTACAAGCAGAAGGCCGCCTACAACTCCGACATGGCCAGCCGCTACCAGTCGGCGCAGACCCGGCTCAGGCGATTCGAGGAGGCCGGTCCGCCGGAGCAGCTCGCGCGCGAGCAGCACGTCCGGGTACGGCTGCGTGGTGGGCGGACCGCGAAGCGTGCGGTCGTGGCCGAACAGCTGGAACTCACCGGTCTGATGCGCCCCTTCGATCTGGAGGTGTGGTTCGGGGAGCGGGTCGCCGTGCTCGGGTCGAATGGGTCCGGCAAATCGCACTTCCTCCGGTTGCTGGCCGCCGGGGGCACCGACCCTGGTCCGGAGCAGCAGCCGGTGGACTCGTTGCCGATCGATCCGGTGCGGCACAGCGGCACGGTCCGGCTCGGCTCGCGGGTGGTGCCGGGGTTCTTCGCGCAGAACCGGCAGCATGCGCAGGACGCCGAGTTCCGCGACCGCACTCTGCTGGAGATCCTGCACGCGGGGGACGGGCGTCGGCAGGGGATGGGGCGTGAGGCTGCCAGTCGGGCGCTGGACCGGTACGAACTGGTGGCCTCCGCGGAGCAGCGCTACGGGACGTTGTCCGGTGGGCAGCAGGCCCGCTTCCACATCCTGTTGCTGGAACTCGGCGGTGCGACCCTGCTGTTGCTGGACGAGCCCACCGACAACCTGGACTTGCACTCGGCGGAGGCGTTGGAAGCCGGGCTGGAGGCCTTCGAGGGCACGGTGCTCGCGGTGACCCACGACCGCTGGTTCGCCCGGGGCTTCGACCGGTTCCTGGTCTTCGGTGAGGACGGTGCTGTGGTGGAGACTCCGGAGCCGGTCTGGGACGCCGGGCGCGTGGTCCGGGCCAGGTGACCCACCCGACTTTGACCGTCCGGGGGCGCGGCGGCTACCCTGGTGAGTCGTTGTGCGCTCACCCGTGGAGCTCCGGTGCGATCCCACTCGCCCGCTCCCGGTCCGGACGCGCGGCGACCCATTCATCGGCTGGACCCGGCTTCTACGGGCTGCCGTGGACACAGTCAGATAGAAGAGACGAAGGCTACGACCGTGCGCACGTACACCCCGAAGCCCGGCGACGTCCAGCGGAACTGGTACGTCATCGACGCGACCGATGTTGTCCTGGGCCGCCTGGCCACCCACGTGGCGACTCTGCTGCGCGGCAAGCACAAGGCGACATTTGCCCCCCACGTGGACGGCGGTGACTTTGTCATCGTCATCAACGCGGAGAAGGTCGCCCTGACCGGCAACAAGCGTGAGACCAAGCTCGCCTACCGCCACTCCGGTTACCCGGGTGGTCTGCGGGCGACCCCGTACTCCGAGCTGCTCGAGAAGCACCCGGAGCGCGCGATCGAGAAGGCTGTCCGGGGCATGCTCCCGAAGAGCTCCCTCGCTCGCCAGCAGCTGTCCAAGCTGAAGGTCTACGCCGGCGCCGAGCACCCGCACGCCGCCCAGCAGCCCCAGCCCTTCGAGATCACCCAGGTCGCGCAGGGCTGACGCCCGCGACGCGAGAAGACAGGACGCGAGGAATACCAGTGGCCGAGACCACGGTCGACTACGACCTTGAGGGCGAGACCCCCAGCAGCTACACCTCCGAGACCGCCGCTCCGGCCGGTCGCGGGCAGAGCCTGACCGCTCCCGGCCAGGCCCTGGGCCGCCGCAAGGAGGCGATCGCCCGCGTGCGCCTGGTGCCCGGCACCGGCCAGTGGAAGATCAACGGACGCACCCTCGAGGAGTACTTCCCGAACAAGGTGCACCAGCAGCTCGTGAACTCCCCGCTGAAGCTGGTGGAGGTCGAGGGCCGCTTCGACGTCATCGCCCGCATCTCCGGCGGCGGTGTCTCCGGCCAGGCCGGTGCGCTGCGTCTGGGCATCTCCCGTGCGCTGAACGAGATCGACGCCGAGAGCAACCGCCCCGCGCTGAAGAAGGCCGGCTTCCTGACCCGCGACGCCCGCGTCGTGGAGCGCAAGAAGGCCGGTCTCAAGAAGGCCCGCAAGGCCCCGCAGTACTCCAAGCGCTGATCGCAGCGCACGCGGCCGATGGCCCCGAGGGTCCGACCCTCGGGGCCATCGGCCGTTCTGCACCATGCTGTCGTGCGGCCGCTGACGGCCGCTGACAGCGCGTTGATCGAGAGGATCCGCGATGGGACGACTGTTCGGCACCGATGGGGTGCGAGGCCTGGCCAACCGGGACGTCACGGCAGAGGTGGCGCTGGACCTGTCGGTCGCCGCTGCTCATGTGCTCGGTTCCCGGGGTGAGTTCGCCGGACACCGACCCCGCGCCGTGGTCGGTCGCGACCCGCGTGCCTCCGGCGAGTTCCTGTCCGCCGCGGTCTGCGCGGGCCTGGCCTCCGCCGGAGTCGACGTCACCAATGTCGGCGTGCTGCCCACCCCCGCGGTGGCGTACCTGACCAGCTCGCTGGATGTGGACCTCGGCGTGGTGCTGTCCGCCTCGCACAACGCCATGCCGGACAACGGGATCAAGTTCCTGGCCCGCGGTGGTCTCAAGCTGGACGACGACCTGGAGCTGGCCATCGAGGCCCGGCTGCGCGAGGACTGGAACCGTCCGGTCGGCGCCGATGTCGGCCGGATCCGTACCGACACCGGTCGTGCCGGTGAGCAGTACATCGAGCATCTGGTGAACACGATTGGCGGCACCTCCCTGGCCGGGCTGCGGATCGCGGTCGACTGCGCGAACGGTGCCGCCAGTGAGGTCGGCCCCGCGGCGCTGCGTGAGGCCGGTGCGGACGTCGTCGTCATCAACGCCTCCCCGGACGGCCGGAACATCAACGAGGCCTGCGGCTCCACCCACCCCGAGCAGTTGCAGGCCGCCGTGGTGGCCTCCGGTGCGGACCTGGGCGTGGCCTTCGACGGGGACGCGGACCGCTGCCTGGCGGTGGATCACACCGGGACCCTGGTGGACGGCGACCAGATCATGGGCGTGCTGGCCCTGGGTCTGCACGAACGGGGCGACCTGGCGCAGGACACCCTGGTGGTCACGGTGATGAGCAACCTCGGACTGCGGTTGGCGATGCAGGCCGCCGGGGTGCGCACGGTGGAGACCGCCGTCGGCGACCGCTATGTGCTGGAGGAGATGCGCGCGCACGGGTACTCCCTGGGCGGTGAGCAGTCCGGGCACGTGATCCTGGCTGATCACGCCACCACCGGCGACGGCACCCTGACCGCGTTGCAGCTGGCCGCGCGGGTGGCCCGCACCGGGCAGAAGCTCAGCGAGCTCGCCGCCGTGGTGCGCCGCCTGCCGCAAACCCTGATCAACGTGCCCGGTGTCGACAAGGGCCGCGCGTCCGTCGACGAGCCGCTGCTGGCCGCCATCGCCGCCGCCGAGGTCGAGCTGGGTCAGACCGGACGGGTGCTGTTGCGGCCCTCGGGCACCGAGCCACTGGTGCGGGTGATGGTCGAGGCCGCCACCCAGGCCGACGCCGACCGGGTCGCCGGTGGGCTTGCCGACGTGGTGAAGGACCGGCTCGCGCTGTGAGTGACGGACCCGCGACGACCCAGGCGCAGGACAGCGGCTGGCCCGCCGCGCCCGGGTCCGAGCGGGCGCGGCAGTCCACCTGGACCGATGAGGTGCTCCGGGAGCAGGTCGCTGCGGTGCTCGCGCTGGCCGCGCAGGACCCCAGCGGGATCGTGCCGATCGTGCAGGCCGGGCACCCGGCGCTGCGGATGCGAGCGGTGCCGCTGACCGGGCAGCTGGACCCGGACACTCTGGCCGAGCTGATCGCGGTGATGCGCCGCACCATGCACGCCGCCCCGGGTGTCGGGCTGGCCGCCCCGCAGATCGGTCTGCCGATCGCGCTGGCGGTGATCGCCGATCCGGGCGCGGGTGACCCCGAGGTGGCCGCCGTGCGTGAGCGCCCCGAACTGCCGTTCCGCGTGCTGGTGAACCCCCGGTACGAGCCGGTCCCAGGTGAGGACGTGGTGGCGGTGTCCTTCTACGAGGGCTGCCTGAGCGTCGACGGGTACCAGGCGGTGGTGCCGCGACTGCGTCGACTGCGATTGATCTGTGCTGACGAGCACGGCAACGCCGTGGATGAGATCGTGCAGGGCTGGCCCGCCCGCATCGTCCAGCACGAGACCGACCACCTGGCCGGCGTGCTCTACCTGGATCGGGCGCTGACCAGGTCGTTGTCCACCGTTGAGGAGTTCGGTGGGCACTGGGCCGGTGCCCCTCACCCGGACGAAGCCGCCCGAATCCTCGGATTCTGACCCACCGTCATCCCCAGGACGGACCCCACCTGTCCGGAATGTCCGCCGTCGGACCGATTCCCCCGAGGGAGACCCCGAGGCACGATAGGGGGAACACCGGGGGTGTGTGGGGGCGTTCCCCCATGCCAACCCAGCCGCCGGGCCACCTACCGTGCAAGCGGTAGCGAATCAGGACACGGGAGGCCAGCGTGCTACAGGAATGGATCACGGCGATCGAGGGGTGGATCCCCGCGATGGCCGGATCGCCGTGGGTCTATCCGGCGCTGACCCTGTTCGCCATGATCGACGGGTTCTTCCCGCCCATCCCGTCGGAGTCGGTGGTGATCGCCCTCGCCTCGCTGTCGGTGTCCCACGGGCAGCCGAACCTGCTGCTGATCGCGCTTGCTGGTGCGGTCGGGGCGTGGACCGGCGACCAGATTGCGTACCAGATCGGGTCCAAGGTGAATGTGCACCGGATCCGGTTCTTCCGCAGTGAGCGGGGTGCCAAAGCGCTGGCTTGGGCCGAGCACGCTCTCGCCCACCGGGGGTCGTCCTTCATCCTCGCGGCCCGGTACATCCCCATCGGGCGGGTCGCGGTGAATATGACCGCCGGAGCGTTGGGCTACCCGCGTCGACGGTTCATGGGGCTGACGGCGCTGGCCGGGGTGACCTGGGCCGCCTACGGCACGCTGATCGGACTCGGTGCGGGGGTCTGGCTGGCGGACCATCCGGTGATCGCAGTGGTGGTCGGTGTGGTGGTCGGCACCATCGTTGGGCTGGCCATCGACTGGGTGCTGCGTCGGTTCACCCGGGTCGGGGAGGTGCCCGCGGACCCCGCTGTCGAGCGCACTGCGGCCGCCCCGGAGGTCGTGACCGGCCCGGTGGCGACGATGGCAGCCACGCCGGTGCCACCGGTGGACGGGTCGATCCGTGTGTCGGCAACCGGGAACACGCGCACCTGATCCCGCGGCCCGGGGCGTCCCGGTGACGCACCTCACCCCTGCGGTCACAGCCGGGCAACGATCCCCGGGTTCGGCGTCACGATCCGGTCTCACCGGGATCGACCGCCCGCCGGGCTGCCTACTCTCGTCCGGGACCACAGCGCTGTCGTCCCACCGAGCCCCGCCGGGGCCCGGGTCTGGGCGACGGCGGAAGGCGGACGGGCGTGAAGCGGGTGCACGCGATCACGATGGCGGCGGCAATGGTCGTCGGCATCGGCGGCTGCACCGTGGACGCGGGTCCGTTGCCGGCACCGAGCGCCTCACCCACGGACACCTCCGCGCGGACCATGACCGGACCGGACTGCCTCGCCCCGCAGGTGCTGTCGGTGCTCGGCTTCGAGGCTGATGAGCGGGACCGGGCTGGATCGCACCCGGACGCTCCGGACGCCGGACCGGTCCCGGAGGACCTCAGCCCGGTGCTGGTGGTCGAGTGCACCACCGGGGAGACCCTGACCGACAGCGCCGGTCAATGGCAGGCCGTGACCGCCATCCGCCGTGAGGGCGATCTGGACCCGCTGCTCGCGGCGCTCACCCCGGTCGGGTCGCCGTCACCCAGCGTGACCTGCGCCCCCGGCGGTCAGCGCTCCGACCTGTGGCTGGTCGACTCGATGGGCGACGCGGTGCGGGTGGCCGTACCCGGCGCGGTCTGCGGGCGACTCTCGGCAGCAGTGCGTGAGGCGCTGGACAGCCTGGACGCAGTGGACGAGGAGCACTACCCGGTCCACCTGATCAGCCCGCGCGAGACCGCCGGCTGACTCAGAGCTTGCGCAGCCGCACCCGTCGCACGGCGTGATCGCGGCCCTTGGTCAACACCAGCGTCGCCCGGCTGCGGGTGGGCAGGATGTTCTGCACCAGGTTCGGGGAGTTGATCGCGTCCCAGATGCTCGACGCCTTCGCCACCGCCTCGTCGTCGGTCAGCCCGGCGTACCGGTGAAAGTACGACTCAGGTTGGCTGAACGCGGTCGAGCGCAACGACAGGAACCGGTCGATGTACCACTGCCGCACATCCTCGGTGCGGGCGTCGACGTAGATCGAGAAATCGAAGAAGTCACTGACCGCCAGATTGCTGGTGCTGCCGGCGCTGGCCGGCCGGGCGGGCTGCAGGACGTTCAGCCCCTCCACGATCAGCACGTCCGGGCGGCGGACCACCACCTCAGCGCCGGGCACGATGTCATAGGTCAGGTGGTCGTACACCGGGGCGCGGACCTCGGCGTGGCCGGCCTTCACCTGCGCGACGAACTGCAACAGCTTGCGCCGGTCGTAGGACTCCGGGAAGCCCTTGCGGTCCATCAGGCCCCGACGTTCCAGCTCGGCATTCGGGTACAGGAACCCGTCCGTGGTCATCAGGGCGACATTCGGCGTCGCGGGCCAACGGGCGATCAGCTCGCGCAACAGCCGCGCGGTGGTCGACTTGCCGACCGCCACCGACCCGGCGACCCCGATCACATAGGGCGTGCGCGGGGTGTCCTCCCGCAGGAACGTCGACGAGGCCGCGTGCAGGCGACGGGTAGCGGTGATGTACAGGTCCAGTAGCCGGGACAGCGGGCGGTAGATCGCATCCACTTCCGCCAGGTCGATCGGGTCGCCCAGTCCGCGCAGCCGGGTGACGTCGTCGTCGCCGAGCGGGAGGGGAGTGGATTCCGAGAGTCGGACCCAGGCCTCCCGGTCCAGGTCGACGAACGGGGAGGAGCTGACGGCTGCGTCGGTTCGCACCGGATGATTCTGCCCGACCGGGAGCGATGCTGTGGTGCGGGCGGCCCGATCCGGACCGTTTAGACTCGCGGCCATGTGTGGAATCGTCGGGTACGTCGGAGCGCACCAGCCGGATGACCAGCCGCTGGAGGTCGCCCTGGAGGGGCTGCGTCGCTTGGAGTACCGGGGGTACGACTCCGCCGGGGTCGCACTCGTCACGCCGGAGGGCCTGGCGACCGCCAAGAAGGCCGGCAAGCTGGCGAACCTGATCGGCGAGCTGGAGAGCCACCCGCTGCCGCCGTCGACCGCCGCGATCGGCCACACCCGCTGGGCCACCCACGGTGGACCCACCGACGTCAACGCGCACCCGCATGTCGCCGGGAAGATCGCGGTCATCCACAACGGCATCATCGAGAACTTCGCCACGTTGAAGGAGGCGCTGCTCGCCGAGGGCGTGCAGCTGCTGTCCGAGACCGACACCGAGGTGGTCGCGCACCTGCTGTCCGCCGCCTACGAGGAGTCGAAGGACCTGGCCGAGGCGATGCGCACCGTCGTGCGTCGCCTGCACGGCACCTTCACCCTGCTGGCCGTACACGCGGACCACCCGGACACCGTGGTCGGTGCCCGGCACGACAGCCCGCTGGTGGTCGGCCTCGGCGACGGCGCGAACTACATGGGGTCGGATGTCGCGGCGTTCATCGCCCGCACCGACCGGGCGCTGGAGCTGGCCCAGGACCAGGTCGTCACCATCACCCCGCACGCGGTGGTCGTGACCGACTTCGACGGGAACTCGGCCGAGGGCCGCGAGTACACCGTCGACTGGGACGCCGCCGCGGCGGAGAAGGGCGGATTCCGCTCCTTCATGGACAAGGAGATCGCCGACCAGCCGCAGGCGGTGGCCGACACCCTGCTCGGTCGCACGGACACCTCCGGCAAGCTGATCCTGGACGACCTGCGGATCGACGAGTCGGTGCTCCGGTCGGTGGACAAGATCATCGTGATCGCCTGCGGCACCGCCGCCTACGCCGGACACGTCGCCAAGTACGCCATCGAGCACTGGTGCCGGATCCCGGTCGAGGTCGAGCTGGCGCACGAGTTCCGGTACCGCGACCCGATCGTCAACGCCCGGACCCTGGTGGTCGCCATCTCCCAGTCCGGCGAGACGATGGACACCCTGATGGCCATCCGGCACGCCCGGGAGCAGGGCGCCACGGTGCTAGCCATCTGCAACACCCACGGCTCGACCATCCCGCGCGAGTCCGACGCGGTGCTCTACACCCACGCCGGGCCGGAGGTCGCCGTCGCGTCCACCAAGGCGTTTTTGGCTCAGATCACCGCTGCCTACCTGCTCGGCCTGTACCTGGCGCAGCTGCGCGGCAACAAGTTCTCCGACGAGATCGGTGAGATCCTCGGCGACCTGCGCGCGATGCCCGGCAAGATCCAGGAGGTGCTGGACCGTTCCGAGCGCGTGCGGGAGATCGCCCGCTGGATGGCCGACACCTCCTCGGTGCTGTTCCTCGGTCGGCACGTCGGCTTCCCGGTGGCGATGGAGGGCGCGCTCAAGCTCAAGGAGCTGGCCTACATCCACGCCGAGGGGTTCGCCGCCGGTGAGCTCAAGCACGGACCCATCGCGCTGATCGAGCCCGGGCAGCCGGTGTTCGTGATCGTGCCCAGCCCGCGCGGTCGGGACTCGCTGCACTCCAAGGTGGTCTCCAACATCCAGGAGATCCGCGCCCGCGGTGCCCGCACCCTGGTGATCGCCGAGGAGGGCGACGAAGCGGTGCGCGCCTTCGCGGACGAGGTGTTCTACGTGCCGCAGTCGCCGACCCTGCTCGCCCCGCTGCTGTCGGTGGTGCCGTTGCAGATCTTCGCCTGCGAACTGGCCACCGCCCGCGGCCTCGACGTCGACCAGCCGCGCAACCTGGCGAAGTCGGTCACGGTCGAGTGATCGTCGGCGTCGGGATCGACGTGGTGGACATTGCCCGCTTCATCGCCACGGTGGAGCGGGTGCCCGCGCTGCGCACCCGGTTGTTCACCCCGGACGAGCGCGACCTGCCCGACGCGTCGCTGGCGGCCCGGTTCGCCGCGAAGGAGGCGATCGCCAAGGCCCTGGGAGCGCCCGGTGGCATGCGTTGGCAGGACGCGACCGTGCGCCGGGTGGTCGGCGCGCAGCCCGTGGTCGAGGTGACCGGCACCGTTCAAGCCCGCGCGGACGAGCTGGGCGTGACCCGATTCCACCTCTCGCTCTCGCACGACGCGGGGATCGCCAGCGCCATGTGCGTGGCCGAGCGCGCCTGACTCCCGCGTACGCGCGGGCCTGCGCGCTCACCCGCACCGCTTCCCGACCGCTCCGTCCGGCCGAATCCCGACCGCCTGCGCCGGGTGCGCACACTCCAGCGCCCGCACCCCGCGCCCCTCGCATACTGCGCCCGCCCGCCCGCCGCCCGCCGGACCTGTTCCCCCGCGGGCCCGCTCACCGATGGGTCACTTCCTGAGCCACAAACCGCCCGAAACGCCTCAGAAAGTGACTCATCGGCGGCTGAGTTGGCGGCGCAGGTGGCCGAGGGCTCGGGTCGGATCGCGGAGATCGGCGGCGGTCCAGGTGTGGATGAGCCAGTTGTGCGCTTCGAGGGTGCGGCGACGGGCGAGGTCGCGCGTCCAGGTGCGGCGGTCGGTCCGGTGGATGTCGCCGTCGTACTCGATAGCGAGGCGGGCGTCGGGGTAGCTCAGGTCCGGGATGGCCAGGATGCGCTGGCGGTCGAGGATCGGGCGGTTGACCTCGGGTTCGGGGAGCCCGGCGTCTCTCAGCAGGAGGCGGAGTCGGGTCTCCTGACATGAGTCCGTGCGGGCGCGAATCAGCGGGAGCGCTGCGCGAAGGCGTCGCAGACCCCTCGTGCCGGCGGGCACCTCTCCCTGGGCTAGCGTGAGGAAGTCGATCCGGGATACCGGGCGGCTCCGGCGCAGTAACGCGTCCCCGAGGACGACGAGTTCGGTCACGGTCAGCTCATCCGCGAGATCGATCCAGGTGCGTTCGGGCGAGATGACGGGGCAGCCGTGTCGGGTGCGTGTGGCCGGGTGAGGGTTGACCCTCGTATGGGCGATCACACCGGTCCGGCGTGGACGGGCCCGGGTCCGCGGCACCTGCACGTGGATTGCCGTGGGGTGGGACAGTCCTCGCGGGTGGTCCACCCCGAACAGGTCGAGGGCGGTCGACCGGCAGAATGCGACGCCGTCCGGGAGAACGGGGAGTAGCTCGCGGCACCGCGCTGCGATGTCCGACGGTGCTGGTCCTACGGCGCGTACCCCGCTGTGCGGGATGCGCCACGGCCCGTGCGCGATCTGCCACTCGAACATACCCGCTGCCCGAGCCTGCGCGACTGTGAATGGGGTCGCCTCCACGATCCTCTGCATCGGCCCACCTTGATGCCCGCGCGCCCCGACCTACACCCCGCCGGCGCTCCCTGGGGACCGTCTCGCGCCGATGGGTCACTTTCTGAGGCGATGTGGGCGAATTGCGGCTCGGAAAGTGACCCATCGGCGTGCGGGGGTGCGAGGAGGGTCAGCGGAGGGCGGGGGTGACTTCGCGTTCGAAGAGGTTGATGGAGTCGCGGGTGTAGGCGGCGTCGGCGAAGTAGCAGATGGCGTAGGTCATGCCGAGGGCGCGCAGCTCGGTGAGCTTCTCGACGATCTGCTCCGGGGTGCCGACCAGCGGGCCGTTGCGGAACTCCTCGGCGACACCGGGGGCCTTCTCCGGGACGGTGTTGGCGTAGTGCTCCTCGATCCAGGCGATCTTGTCGTCCACCTCGGACTCGGTGGCCCCGATCACGACGTTGTAGTTGGCCGAGCGGGTGATCTCGTCGTAGTTGCGGCCGATGTCGGCGCAGTGCTGCTGGAGGACCGTCGACTTGTGCGCGAACCCGGCCGGGCTGCCGTCGAAGTTGGTGAACTGGGCGTGCTCGGCGGCGATCCGGAGGGTCTTCTTCTCACCACCACCGGCGATCCACAGCGGGGGACCGTCGACCTGGAGCGGCAGCGGGGACAGCTGGGCACCGTCGACCTGGTAGTGCGCGCCGTTCAGCGTGGCCACGCCGTCGGTCCACATCTGCTTCATGATCTGCACGCCCTCATCGAGCGCGGCGATCCGCTCCCCGGCGCGCGGGAAACCGTAGCCGTAGGCGCGCCATTCGTGCTCGTACCAGCCCGCCCCGATGCCCATCTGGACCCGGCCGCCGCTGATGATGTCCGCGGTGGTGGCGACCTTCGCGAGGTAGGCGGGGTTGCGGTAGGACATGCAGGTGCACATCTGCCCGAGCTTCACCCGGCGGGTGGTGGCGGCGTAGGCGTTGATCAGGCTCCACGCCTCGTGGGTGGCCTCACCGTTGGGTTCGGGCACCGCGTGGAAGTGGTCGTAGACCCAGATCGAGTCCCAGACGTCACCGGTGTCGGCGTGCTGGGCGAGGCCGTTCATGACGGGCCAGTGCTCGGCCGGTGCGATGCCGGTGAGGTCCTGCCGCCAACCCTGGGGGATGAAGAGTCCGAAGCGCATGGGTCGAACCTAGCCCCGCGCGCGCCGGAACGCGGTCGGACAGGATGGGGACATGATCCATGGGTACGCCGCCGCACAGATCCGGGCTGCCGAGGAGCCGCTGTTGGCCGCCGGTCGGCCGCTGATGCAGCACGCCGCGTTCGCGCTGGCCGCAGTGGTGGCGGGCGAGCTGGCCGAGCGTCGGGGGCGGGTGTCCGGGGCGTCGGTGGTGCTGCTGGTCGGGGGCGGCAACAACGGGGGTGACACGCTGCATGCGGGGGCGCTGCTGGCCGGGCGCGGCGTGGGGGTGCTGGCGTTGTGCACGACACCGCATCCGCACGCGGAGGGGCTGGCGGCCTTGAGCCGGGCCGGTGGGCGCGCGGTGCTGGTGGTTGACGGGCGGGCGCGGGACAAGGCCGCCCACGTGGCCGATCTCGGGGCCCAGGGGAGTGTGGGCGGCACCGGCACCGTGGAGGAGCTGGCCAGTGCTGCGGCCAACGCCGAGGCCGCGACGGGCGTCACCGGCACCGCGCTCGAGTCCGGGGCAGGCGGGACCCCCGTGCCCGATCAGCTTCCCCCGCTCTGGGTCGGCGACGCCGCGGCGGAGGCGGTGGCCGCTGATGTGGTGCTGGACGGCCTGCTCGGCATCGGCGGTCGGGGTGCGCCTCGGGGAGTGGCCGGGGTGCTGACCACGGTCCTGGTCCAGTCGTTGGCCGATCTGGACGACGGGCCGTGTGTCGTCGCGGTCGATGTGCCCAGCGGGCTTGGTGTGGACGACGGGGCGCTGCCCGAGGATGGCCAGGTGGTGCCCGCTCAGGTGACGGTGACCTTCGGCGGGGTGAAGGCCGGGCTGCTGCTCCCGCCGGGGGATCAGGTGGCGGGGACGGTCTGGCCGGTCGACATCGGGCTGGATCTGGACCGGGAGCAGGCCGCGGTGATCCGGCTGGATGCCGAGGACATCCCGGCGCTCTGGCCGGTGCCGGGGTCGGGGGATCACAAGTACACCCGGGGTGTGCTCGGTGTGGTGGCAGGAACGGCGATGTACCCGGGGGCGGCGGTGCTCGCGGTGACGGCTGCGGTCCGCGCCGGGGTGGGGATGATCCGCTACCAGGGTCCGGACCGGGTGGTGGATGCGGTGCTGGCGGCACGGCCCGAGGTGGTGCACGGCGATGGTCGGGTCCAGGCGTGGCTGCTCGGGCCCGGTGTCGATCCGGGGGATCGGGACCAGGCCGAGCGGGTTCGTCAGGCGGCAGACCGGGCGTTGCGCGAGGGCCAGCCGGTGGTGCTGGATGCCGGGGCGCTCGGGCTGCTGCCGGAGCGTCTGGCACCGTGGTGCGTGCTGACCCCGCATGCCGGGGAACTCGCGACCCTGCTGACGGCCCGGGGGGTGCCGGTGGACCGTGCGGGGGTGGAACGTGAGCCGCTGCGCTGGGCGCGTCGGGCGCAGGAGGTCACCGGGGCGACGGTGCTGCTGAAGGGGTCGACGACGGTGGTGGTCGGCCCGCAGGGCGCGTGCTTCAGCCAGGCGGATGCGCCGGGGTGGTTGGCGACGGCCGGGTCGGGCGATGTGCTGTCCGGGGTGCTCGGGGCGCTGCTGGCCGGGCGGGCGGACCAGGTGATCGAGGACCCGTCGGCGGCAGCGGCGCTCGCGGCTGTGGCGGCGTTGGTGCACGGGCGGGCGGCGGTGCGGGCCAATCCGGGTGGGCCGGTGGCGGCGTTGGACGTGGCAGAGGCGGTGGCCCCGACGGTGGCGGAGCTCCTGGCGGTGCGGTCGTGACGGAGCCGCCCGCCCCGACCCTGCCCACTGAGCTGTCCACCCGAGCCGAGCAACTGATCGCCTCCGGAACCCGGCGCATCCTGGGGCTGGCGGGTGCGCCCGGTGCGGGCAAGTCCACCCTGTCCGCCGCGCTGCTGGCGGCCTTCCCCGGACAGTGTGTGGTGGTCCCGATGGATGGCTTCCACCTGGCGCAGTCCGAGCTGGAACGCCTCGGGCGCGCGGACCGCAAGGGCGCACCGGACACCTTCGACGCGGCGGGGTACGTGGCGCTGCTGCGTCGACTGCGTGCGGCACAGGACACCGTGTACGCCCCGGAGTACCGGCGGGATCTGCACAACGCGGTCGCCGGCGCGATCCCGGTGCCCGCGCAGGTGCCCCTGGTGATCACGGAGGGAAACTACCTCCTGCTCGATCATCACGGCTTCGGGCCGGTGCGGGCGCTGCTGGATGAGTGTTGGTTCGTCGACCTGGACGAGGCGGTGCGGCTGGAACGGCTGACCCGGCGGCACATCGACACCGGGAAGGACCCGGAGGCGGCACGGCGGTGGGCGCTCGGGCCCGATCAGCGCAATGCCGAGCTGGTGACGGGCACGGCGGCGCTCGCGGACCGGGTGGTGCGGATGGTGTGAAGCCGAGAGGCGCGGGTGCGAAACTGTCTCGGTGAGTCTGTATCCCGCACGTGCCGTGGTCGACCTGGGGGCGATCCGCGCCAATGCGCGCACCCTGTGTCGGATCGCCGATGGTGCCGCCGTGATGGCCGTGGTGAAGGCCGACGCCTACGGGCACGGCCTGGTCCCGGTGGCCCGGGCGGCGGTCGAGGGCGGTGCCACGTGGTTGGGTGCCGCGCAGCTGACCGAGGCGTTGGCGTTGCGGGAGGCCGGGATCGACGCCCGGGTGCTGACCTGGCTGTATGCGCCGGGTGCGCCGTTGGAGCTGGCGGTGGCCGCGGACATCGATCTGGCGGTGGCCGCGCGCTGGGCGCTGGACGAGGTCGCCCAGGCTGCTCGAGCCACGGGGCGAACCGCGCGCGTGCATCTGAAGGTGGACACCGGACTGGGCCGCAACGGGCTGACCCCCGCGGAGCTGCCGCCGGTGCTGGATGCGGCGGCCCGGTTGCAGGAGCAGGGGGTGCTGCGGGTGGTCGGGATCTTCTCCCACCTGGCGTTCGCCGATACTCCGGGGCATCCGACATCGGCGCGGCAACTGGCGCTGCTGCACGACTGCGTGGCGGTAGCCCGGTCGCGGGGGGTCGAGCCGGAGCTGCGCCACCTTGCCGCGTCGGCCGCCACCCTGACCGCCCCGGAGCTGCACCTGGATCTGGTCCGGCCCGGTCTGGCGCTCTACGGAGTGAGCCCGGTGCCGCAGGTAGGCGATCCCGCGCACTTCGGGCTGGTCCCGGCGATGACCGTGGAGGCCGAGCTGGCCACGGTGAAGCGGCTGCCCGCCGGGCACGGCATGTCCTATGCGCACCACTACGTCACCTCGACCGACACCACGGTCGGTGTCGTGCCGCTGGGCTACGGCGACGGAATCCCGCGGCACGCCTCGGGGAAGGACGGGGCACCGGGCGCACCGGTGGGGGTCTCCGGTCGGGCGTTGACCATCGCGGGCCGGGTCTGCATGGACCAGTTCATGGTGGATCTGGGTCCGCAGGCCACGGAGGTAGCGGGGGACACCGTGGTGCTCTTCGGTCGGGGCGGGCCGTCCGCGGAGGACTGGGCGCGCGCGGCGGACACCATCAGCTATGAGATCGTGACCCGACTCGGGGCCAGGGTGCCCCGGGTGTACATCGATTCCGAGAAGGGCGACGCATGACCCCGCAGACGGTCGAACTCCCGGACGCCGACAGCACCCGGGCGTACGGCGAGTCCTTGGCGGCGCTGCTGCGCGCCGGTGACCTGGTGGTGCTGACCGGTGACTTGGGCGCGGGTAAGACCACGCTGACCCAGGGGATCGGCACCGGGCTGGGGGTGCGCGGCACGGTGGCCTCGCCGACGTTCATCATCGCCCGGGTGCACCCGTCATTGACCGACGGGCCGGCGCTGGTGCATGTGGACGCGTACCGGCTGGGTTCGCTGGACGAGGTCGACGCCCTGGATCTGGACACCTCGTTGGAGGAGTCGGTGACCATCGTCGAGTGGGGCGAGGGGCTGGTGGAGCAGCTGGCACAGGACCGGTTGGAGATCTCGCTGGCTCGCCCACACGGCGGTGATCCGCTGGCTGAGGACGCCTCATCCGGCACCCGACGACTGACCATCACCCCGGTGGGCGAGCGCTGGCGCGACGTCCCGCTGCCCACCGTTCCCGCCTGAGGAGAAGACCGTGCCGCTGCTTGCCCTGGACACCTCGTCCGCCGCGTCTGCCGCCGTTGTGGACGATGACGGCCGGACTCTGGCGTCCCGTTCTTCCGATGAACCGCGCCGCCATGCGGAGCTGCTGACCCCGCTGATCGAGCAGGTGCTCGTTGAGGCCGGGGTGGACCGTGCCGAACTGACCGGCATCGTGGTCGGCACCGGGCCCGCGCCCTTCACCGGCCTGCGGGTCGGTCTGGTCACCGCCCGGACCCTGGGCCTGGCGCTGGATATCCCGGTGCACGGGGTGTCGTCGCTGGATGCGCTGGCGTTGGCGGCGGTCGACCGCGGGCTGTCCGACCGGACGGACCTGGCTGAGCGCTCGGTGCTGGTCGTGACGGATGCGCGTCGCCGCGAGGTGTACTGGGCGACCTACCGCCCAGTCGTGGGTGCGGGCGCGCAGCCCTCGGTCGAGGTGCTGGCCGGTCCGGCAGTCGGACCCGCTGCGGACCTCGTGCCCGCGGAGCTGGGCGACTGCCTGGCGGTCGGTCCGGGTACTGCGCTGTACGCGGCGGAGCTGGCCGAGGTCGGGGTCGAGGTCGACTCCGACCCGCGCGCGGTCGCCGGGGTGGACAGCGCGGATCTGGCCCGGGTCGCTCAGGCCCGATTGGCGGCGGCTGTCGGCGTGCCGGAGTCCGCGGTGCTGCTGCCCACCGAACCGCTCTACCTGCGCCGCCCGGATGCGGTCCCGTCGGCGGCGGCCAAGCGGGCCTCCGCGTGACAGTGCTCCTACGACCGCTGGGGCCCGACGACCTGGACGCCCTGGAGGCGATGGAGCACACCCTGTTCGGTCCGGGTGCGTGGTCGCGGTTCGCGCTGGCGGAGGAGATCGAGGGTCCGGGGCGCTGGTACGTCGGCGCGGAGTCGACCGGTGAGCTGGTCGGCTACGCCGGGCTGTGGTTCGACGGGGTGGACGCCCAGGTGATGACGCTGGGCACCCGACCGGATGCGCAGCGGTGTGGGATCGGCCGGATGCTGCTGGACGCGTTGCTCGCCCGCGCACGGGAGCTGGGTGCGGTGTCGATGCTGCTGGAGGTGCGGGTGGACAACGAGCCCGCGCTGGAGCTGTACCGCCGGGCGGGATTCGAGCAGTTGGGCCTGCGCAAGCGGTACTACCAGCCGGAGAATGTCGACGCCTGGACGATGCGCAAGCACCTGCACGAGGGCCCGGCCACCGCAGTGCAGTGACCGGGCCCTCGTGGGTGTCAGACGGTCTGGGCGACATCCTCGAAGTCGAGCCGGGTCTGCCGCGGCCAGCTGGCCGGCATCCCGAAGTCCTCGATATCCGCCGGGGCGTGGCCGACGTTCAGCACGGCCAGTGACCGCCAGCCGGTCCCGGCGAAGAACTCCGCGTCGAGGCCGGCCGCGTCCAGTCCGGTCATCGCGCCGACCTGCAGGCCTTCGGCGCGCAGGCCGAGGATGAAGTAGCCGAGCTGCAGGAACGCATTGTCCCGGGCCATCGCCGCGCGGGCGGCCTCGTTCGGGTGCAGGTTCTCCCGCATGCCAGGCATGTGCGGGGCCAGGCGGGGCATGTTCTCGTGGAAGTCCACATCGGCGGCCACCACGATGGACAGCGGAGCACGCGCGGTCTTGGCCTTGTTGCCGTCGTTCATGTGCGCCACCAGGCGCTCGCGCCCGGCCGGGGTGCGGACCAGCAACATGCGCAGCGGCAGGGAGTTCATCGCGGTGGGGCCCCAGCGGACCACATCCCAGACGGCGCGGATCTGATCGTCGGTGACCTCGCCCTCGGCAAAGGTGTTCACCGTGCGTGCGGAGCGGAACAGGAGGTCGGTGACCTCCTCCGGCACATGCACGGAGGAGGCAGCGGTGTCAGTGGTCATGTGTGCTGAACACCTGACGGAACGTGTGGTGTTCCAGATGATTGCCGTGAGCGCCATCACATGGTCGCGGCTGCTTATCCTGTCCGCATGCCTGATGCACCCCTGGTCCTGGGGATCGAGACGTCCTGCGATGAGACCGGCGTGGCCTTGGTCCGCGCGCACCCTGATCGCAGCGAACTTCTGGTCGACACCGTCGCCTCGTCGATGGACGAGCACGCCCGGTTCGGCGGGATCATCCCGGAGATCGCGTCCCGGGCGCACCTGGAGGCGATGCTGCCGACCATCCAGCGCTCGCTGGACACTGCCGGGGTGACGTTGGCGGATATCGACGCGGTGGCGGTCACTGCTGGCCCAGGGCTGGTCGGCTCGCTCACGGTGGGTGCCGCTGCGGCCAAGGCACTGGCCTTCGGGCTGGGCAAGCCGCTGTACGGCGTGAACCACGTGATCGGGCACGCCGCGGTGGACGAGCTGGTCGACGGGCTGTTCCCGGAGCGGGTGATGGCCCTGGTGGTCTCCGGTGGGCACTCCTCGCTGCTGCTGATCGACGACGTGGTGACCGGGGTGCATGAGCTGGGCTCCACGCTGGACGATGCCGCCGGTGAGGCCTTCGACAAGGTCGGTCGTCTACTCGGGCTGCCCTACCCGGGTGGGCCGCACATCGATCGACTGGCGCGGGAGGGCAACCCGGAGGCGATCCGGTTCCCACGCGGCCTGACCGCCGCGAAGGACCAGGAGAAGCACGCCTATGACTTCTCCTTCTCCGGGCTGAAGACCGCGGTGGCCCGGTGGGTGGAGGCTCGGCGGGATGCGGGGGAGGAGATCCCGCTGGCGGATGTCTCGGCCAGCTTCGCCGCGGCGGTGGCCGATGTGCTGACTGCCAAGACCATCGCCGCGTGCCGCAGGCACGGGGTGAACACCCTGGTGATCGGCGGTGGGTTCAGCGCCAACTCCCAGCTGCGCGACATGGCCGCCGAGCGGTGCGCCGATGCCGGGATCGACCTGCGCATCCCGCCGATTCGCTACTGCACCGACAACGGCGCGATGATCGCGGCGCTGGGCGCGGCGGTGGTGCGCCGTGGCATCGCGCCCAGTGCACTCGACATCGGAGTGGACTCGGCGATGCCGCTGGAGACGGTCACCGTCTGAGCCACAGCCGCCAGATCCGGGCACCCAGTAGGAACGGCACCGTGAAGGCGACTGCGTGCAGGGCGAACCAGCCCCAACTCAGGGCCGCGCTGGTCGACAGCTCATCCGGTCCGCCGGTGTAGGTGAAGGTCGCCCCGAGCATGCCGCGCTCGACGCTCAGCGGGCCGTCGACCGCCAGGTCGCTGAGCGTGTCCAGGGTGCCGAAGCCGTAGGCCATCCCGGTGTAGAGCAGGAAGGCCAGGACGATCCCGCCCCACACCGCGCCGGTGGCCCAGCGCGGGATCGGACGGTCGTACTCGGCGAGGTAGCCCCGGGCGAGGGCGGTGGGGCTGCCGAGATCGTCGAGCGCGCGCGCCCACCCGACCTCGGCCGCAGTGGCCTTGAGTTCGCGGCGCAGCTCCCGGGTCAGTCGCCGCGACTGCGGATGGTCTTGCACGGCCCAGGAGAAGCGGGTGACGACCAGATCGCGGCGGAGGTGGTCACGCAGGGTAGTCATCAGGACTCCTTCGAGGTGCGGGCGGTGGCCAGCAGGGTGCGCACGGTCCGGTCCAGGGCGGACCAGGATTCGGCGGAGGCCCACAGGTCATCGGTGCCGTCGTCGGTGGGGCGGTAGTACTTGCGCGCAGGGCCGCTGGCGGAGGGCACCAGACGTGACTGGATCAGACCCTCGCGTTCCAACCGGTTGAGCACGGGGTACACGGTTCCGGTCGTCAGCTCGGTGAGGCCTGCGTCACGCAGCCGGTCCACCAATTGGTAGCCGTAGGACTCCTGCTCGGTGAGGGCGGCCAGCACCACCATGGGCAGCACGCCCTTGAGGAGTTGGCTGTCGCGGGAAGCGGGCATGCCGATGAGGGTAATGCCTGCTATTAGGTATTGCCAACTAGTGACCTACAGCGGCCGCCCGGCTCGCATCTCGGCCACCAGCGAGGCCACCACAGCGTCCAGCTCGCCCCCGTGCCGCCGGGCCACCGCGCGCTGGCGCTGGTAGGACGCGCCCTTGCGCAGGATCACCCGCACGGAGTCCAGCTCCTGAGCGCAGCCGAGGCGCTCGGCCACCGGGGCCAGCTCGGTCAGCAAGCGGGCGACGGCATCCGTGACCAGCTCCTCATCACCGGCGGCGTTGGTGATGATGATCGCGTCCATGCCGTATCGGGCCGAGCGCCACTTGTTCTCCTGCGCGAACCACGGCGGGATGGTCGGCAGGGGGTGGCCGCCATCCAGCAGGGTGGAGAAGTGCTCGACCAGGCAGTGCGTCAGTGCGGCCAGCGCGGTGACCTCCATCAGGGTGGGGGAGCCGTCGCAGATCCGAGCCTCGATGGTGCCGAAGCGTGGCGAGGGGCGGACGTCCCAGCGCACCTCGTCGAAGGCGTCGATCACCCCGGTGTGCAGCATGTCCCCGACATAGGCCTCCAGCTCGGACCACTGCTCGAACTGGAACGGCAGCCCCGCGGTGGGGAGCTGCTGGAACATCAGCGCCCGGTTGGAGGCATAGCCGGTGTCCTTGCCGCCCCAGAACGGACTGGACGCGGACAGGCTCTGCAGATGGGCGAAGGTGGTCAGCAATGCCCGGGAGATCGGCAGCACCTTGGCGCGGTCCTCGACGCCGACATGGACGTGCACGCCGTAGATCAGCATCTGCCGACCCCACCACTGGGTGCGGTCGATCAGGGTGGCGTAGCGCTGCTTGTCGGTGACCTTCTGCTGTGCCCACCGCGCGAAGGGGTGGGTGCCGGCGCTCATCAGCTCCACCCGCAGCGGCTCGGTGAGCTCGCGCACCCGGTCGACCGCGCGGGACAGGTCGGCCCCGGCTTCCCCCACGGTGCGGCACACACCGGAGACGACCTCGACGGTGTTGAGCAGCAACTCCTGCTTGATCGCCGGATCGTCATCGCCGACGGCGTCCAGCACGGTGCGTGCGACCTGGCGCAGATCGCCGGAGTCAGCGTCCACCAGGGCAAGCTCCCACTCGATCCCGACCGTCGAGCGGGCCGAACGGGCAAAGTCCAACCGGGCCGGGGTGGCCATCAGCCGACCGGCTCGACCACCAGCACCTGCTGCTGCCCGGCGACGCGGGTCAGCACCAGGGTGGCCTCCGCGTCACCGCGCAGGTCGAGCTGGCGGCGCAGCTGCTCCGGGACCACTGCGGTGCCCCGCTTCTTGATCGTGACGACGCCGACACCGCGTTCGCGCAGGTAGGCCTTGAGGCGCTTGAGCCCGAAGGGCATCCGGTCGAGCACCCGGTACGGGGTGGCGAAAGGTGTGGGGTGCAAGGGGTCGGCGGTCACATAGGCGATGGTGGGGTCCAGCAGCCGACCGCGCACCTCGGCGGCGACCTCCGCCACCAGGCCGGCCCGGATCACCGCGCCATCCGGCTCGTACAGGTAGTCGCCCACCGCGCCGGCCTCGGCCCGCGCACCGGTGTCGCGCAGCTGCACCGCATCGCCATCGGCGGTCAGCAGCAGCGCGGAGCGCCCGGGGCCGTTCGCGGCGAGCGGTCCGAACCACAGGCCGAGCTCCACGACGTCCCCGGCCACGGACACCCACTGCGCCTCGGCCTCGGGGGGCAGTGCCGCATGGGGGACACCGGGGCCGAGCTTCATGCCCAGCGCCGGGACCCGCGCACGCAGCGCGAGCACGTCGTCCAGCGGCGGGCTGTAGGCGGCCGGATCGTGCCGGCGTGCGCCGGAGCCGCTGCGCCGGGCCGGATCGGCGTAGATCCCGTCGATGCCCTCGGCGGCGAAGTCCACGCGCAGACCGTCGCCGTGCCGGACCTCGGCCTCCGGGAAGTGCCGCAGATTCACCGTCGCCAGGGCCGCTGTGGTCTCGTCGGCGTCCACCGCCAGGACGGGCAGCCCCACCCCGGCCAGGGTGATCGCATCCGCGCCGAGCCCGCAGGTGATGTCGGCGACCTTCCGCACACCCGCTGCCCGGTACCGGCGGGCGTGCCGGGCTGCGACGACCAGGCGAGTGGCCTGCTCCAACCCGGCGGGGGTGAACAGCATCCCGTCGGCGAACTCGCCGAGTTTGTCGTGCGCCTTGGCGCGCAGTCGGGACTGGGTGAGCGCCGCGGCGACCAGATCCGCATCGAACCCGTCCTTGCGCAACCGCTCGGACAGGGCCATCGCGCGGTCCGGGTCATAGGGCGGGAGCGCGGACAGCAGTGCCCACCCCTCGGGGCTGAGCAGCTGGGCGAGGCCGGCAGAGTCCATCCGGCGATCCTCGCACGCGGCGGACTCTGGCACTCGCCTTGACCGAGTGCTAACCGGTTCCTACAGTGACCGTGGGCACTTTCCCGGTGGGGGAGTGCCGAGCCCGTACGACTGCCGGCACCCGCGACGACGGCCGGTCGTTCGGTTTTCTTGTACAGGCAACTCACAAGCGAGAAGGGGAGGTCCGCCGTGTCGGTCTCCATCAAGCCGCTCGAGGACCGGATCGTCGTCAAGACGCTCGAGGCGGAGCAGACCACCGCCTCCGGTCTGGTCATTCCGGACAGCGCCAAGGAGAAGCCCCAGGAGGGCGAGGTCCTGGCGATCGGTCCGGGTCGGATCGACGACAAGGGCAACCGCGTGCCCGTCGACGTCGCTGTCGGTGACAAGGTCATCTACAGCAAGTACGGCGGCACCGAGGTGAAGTACGACGGTGAGGAGTACCTGATCCTCTCCGCCCGCGACATCCTGGCGGTCGTCACCAAGTGACGTCCCGCTGAAAGGCCCCCTCCGGTTCACCGGAGGGGGCCTTTGTCATGCGGCGGCCCGGACACGCAACGAGGGCCCGGACGGTCTCGCACCGTCCGGGCCCTCGTCGGGTGACGACGGCGGACCGTCGCGGTATCGCACCGCGGACCGTCGCCGTCGAGTTCTGGGGGGTTACACCGCGGCGCTGCGCCCGGCACGCTCGGCCAGGACGGCGGTGCGCTCGTCCTCGCTCAGACCGCCCCACACGCCGTAGGGCTCACGGACGGCCAGCGACTGCTCGCGGCACTCGTTCAGCACCGGGCAGGTGGCGCAGATGGCCTTGGCGGCCTCGGCCCGGCGGCGGCGGGCGGCACCGCGCTCGCCCTCGGGGTGGAAGAACAGGTTCTCGTCGGCGTCGCGGCAGGCGCCCTGGTACTGCCACTCCCAGAGTTCCATCACGGGTCCCGGAAGACGGGAGATCTCAGCCATAGGTCGCTCCTGAGCGGTGGTGGTTCGGGGTTCACCCACGAACGGTTCGGCACCGATTCAGGACCTGTCCGGTTCGCGGTGTTACGGACAGTACAACCGATTCGAAAGTCGTTCAACCCTCGTCTCCAGAGGGAGAGGTGCTGGTCAGCTGGCGCGGTTCGTGAAACGGTTCGGTGGTCTCGGTTGGAAACCGCGCCAGTGCGCGGGCAGAATCACTGCGACGTAGCGCAACCCCTGGCGCGAACAAGGACTGAACCTGATGCAGAACGGCGACGAGCCGGATGCCCTCCCGGAGGGCGCAACCCTGACCCCCGCAGCGGTGGCCCGACGATTGGGCATCGCCGCCGCGACCCTGCGCACCTGGGACCGTCGCTACGGGCTCGGCCCCTCCGAGCACACCGCCGGCGCGCACCGGCGGTACACCGCCGCTGATGTGGCCCGACTGTCGGCGATGCGAGCCCTCACTCTGGACGGGGTCGCCCCCGCCGAGGCCGCCCGCCTGGCCCGTGACGGCGCGACCGCCGGTCGTCACCTGATGGTGGTGCCAGACCCGGTGCCCTCGGTTGAGGATGCGTCGATCCGCGCAGCGGAGCCGGTGGTGGCCACCCCGACCGCCGTGATCGACGCTGCCCTGCGCGGCGATTCGACGGCAGTTCGCGCGCTGCTCCAACCCGGCGAGGACCTGTCCCGGTGGTGGTCGGAGCTGATCACCCCCGCCCGTGCCGGGATCGCCGCCCGCACGCTGCTGGCCCGACCAGGTGACGAGCCGGACGAGCTGGTGGTGGCCGCGACCCTGGCAGCGCTGCGCGACCGGTTCAGTCGGGTGCCACGGCATCCGTCCCGCCGGCGGGTGGTGTTGCTGTTCACTCCGCCCGACGAGCCCCGCCCGCTCGAACTGCACGTGCTGGCCGCCGCCCTGGCCGATCACAGCCTGGACGCGCGCGTGGTCACCGGTCCGGCGGGCCAGACCCGGCTCGGGGAGATCGTCACCATGACCAGCCCGTCAGCAGCGGTGCTGATGTCCGAACGTGACGACCCGGATCTGTCCGTGGTGGCCGGGCTGGCTGAGCAGCATCCGGACCTGAACCAGTTTGTGATGGTGCCCGACGCGGCGGTCGCCAGCGTTCCCCTGCACCACGGTGTGCAGCGCGTGCGGTCCTTCGCCGGGGTATTGCACGAGGTCGTGGCGGTCGCGGAGGGAGCATCCGGCCTCGCTCGATGAGCGGACGCGGCCCCCTGCCGCTAACGTCCGGTCGAATCTGGCCGATACAGAAACCATCGACCGGACAGTCCGGTTGGCGGAAGGCGGAGGTCGATGGCGGGCGTCGTGGTGTGCCACGGATCCACGACGGTGCGGGAGCGCATCGTCCTCACGGCACTCGGCATCCCCGCCCTGGCCCCGGTGCGGGCGGCGGGATCGGTGGACGAGCTGATTGCTCTGGCCCGTCGAGTGCCGCCGACCATCGTCCTGCTGGACGCCCATCTGCCCTCGCCCGGTCCGGTGGAGGCGATCCGCCGTTTGCGCGCGATCCCCTCGCCGTCGACGGTGGTGATGCTGGCAGTGCCGGGTGATGAGATCGCCCTGGACCGGGCCATCGCGCTGGGCGCTCGCGGGTATCTGGCGCCGGATGTGGGCCGTGCCGAGCTGGCGGCGGTGGCTGCGCACATCTTGGCCGGACCGGGGGTGACGGATGGGCGGTCCTCGGGGGACGCCCTGACCTCGCAGCACGCGGGTCTGGCGGCTGCTGCGACCGCTGCCACCACCGCGGTGCTGACCCCGGACCTGCCCGCTCAGATGTCGGGCGTACCGGGTGAGGTGCAGCTGACCAAGCGGGAGATCGAGGTATTGGTCGGCATGAGCAACGGGCGGTCCAACGCACAGATCGGCCAGGAGCTGTACCTGTCCGAGGACACGATCAAGACCCACGCCCGTCGACTGTTCCGCAAGCTCGGTGCTGCGGATCGGGCCCAGGCGGTGGCGATCGGACTGCGGCGCGGCCTGATCCGGTGACGGGTGAGCCGAGGGCCGGGCGGATCGACCCGCGTCCGGAGCTCCCCGCACGGGGGCCTATCATCGGGGAATGACCGACCTGGGCACTCCTGGATCCGTACCCACCCACGACCCCTTCGGCTTCATCGGTCTCACCTATGACGACGTGCTGCTGCTTCCCGGCGAGACCGACGTCATCCCGAGCGAGGTCGACACCACCACCCGTCTGACCCGCGAGATCGAGCTGCGCATCCCGCTGGTGTCCGCCGCTATGGACACCGTCACCGAGTCCCGGATGGCGATCGCCCTGGCCCGTCAGGGCGGGATCGGCATCCTGCACCGCAACCTGTCCATCGCTGACCAGGCCCACCAGGTGGAGCTGGTCAAGCGCTCGGAGTCGGGCATGGTCTCCGACCCGGTGACCGTCGGCCCGGACGCCACCCTCGCCGAGTTGGACGCGCTGTGCGGCAAGTACCGGGTCTCCGGTCTGCCCGTGGTCGACGCCGACGACACCCTGTTGGGCATCATCACCAACCGTGACCTGCGGTTCGTGCCGGGTGAGGAGTTCACCACCCGCACCGTCCGCGAGGTGATGACCAGTCAGCCGTTGATCACCGGTCCGGTCGGGATCGCCCGAGAGGACGCCGCTGCGCTGCTGGCCAAGCACAAGGTGGAGAAGCTGCCCCTGGTGGACGGCTCCGGCCGACTGCGCGGGCTGATCACCGTCAAGGACTTTGTGAAGTCCGAGCAGTACCCGCTGGCGACCAAGGATGCCTCCGGCCGTCTCTCGGTCGGTGCGGCGGTCGGATTCTTCGGGGATGCCTGGGACCGGGTGACCGCGCTGGTGGAAGCCGGGGTGGACGTGCTGGTGGTGGACACCGCCAATGGGCACGCCCGGCTGATGCTGGACATGGTGCGTCGGATCAAGTCCGACCCGGCGACCAAGCACGTGCAGGTCATCGGCGGCAACATCGCCACCCGCGAGGGCGCGCAGGCGCTGGTCGACGCCGGGGTGGACGCGGTGAAGGTCGGGGTCGGCCCCGGCTCGATCTGCACCACCCGCGTCGTCGCCGGTGTCGGTGTGCCGCAGGTGACGGCGGTGTACCAGGCCGCGTTGGCCGCCAAGCCCGCCGGGGTGCCGGTGATCGCCGACGGTGGTTTGCAGTACTCCGGTGACATCGCTAAGGCGCTGGTGGCAGGGGCGGACTCGGTGATGATCGGTGGCCTGATCGCCGGCTGTGACGAGTCCCCGGGTGACCTGGTGTTCGTCAACGGCAAGCAGTTCAAGCGCTACCGGGGGATGGCCTCGCTGGGGGCGATGCAGTCCCGTGGCGACCGCCGCTCGTACTCCAAGGACCGCTACTTCCAGGGTGATCTGAACGACGACGAGATCATCACTGAGGGCATCGAGGGCCAGGTGCCCTACCGCGGCCCGCTCGCCGCGGTGGCGCACCAGCTGGTCGGTGGCCTGCACCAGTCGATGTTCTACGTCGGCGCGCGGACCATGCCGGAGCTGCAGGAGCGCGGCAAGTTCGTCCGGATCACCCCGGCCGGGCTGAAGGAGTCGCACCCGCACGACGTGCAGATGGTGGCCGAGGCGCCGAACTACAGCGCCCGCTGATCCTGATGACGAAGGGCCCCTCGCATGTCGCGGGGGCCCTTCGTCATGGTCGCGTCAGTCCCGGAAGGTCTCGATCTGCGCGCCCAGCTCCATCAGCCGCTCCTGCAACTGCTCGTAGCCGCGGGCGATGATGTCGACGTCGCGCAGCACGCTGGTGCCCTTGGCGGCGAGCATGCTGAGCAGGATCACGACCGCGGGGCGCAGGGCCGGCGGGCAGGAGATCTCGGCGCCGGACCAGCGGGTCGGACCGGTGATCTGGAGCCGGTGAGCGTCCAGCAGCCGCACCTGCGCGCCGAGCCGGGTCAAGTCGGTCAGGTGGATCGCCCGGCCGTCGTACACCCAGTCGTGCACCAGCGTGGTGCCCTCCGCGCAGGCGGCGATCGCCACGAAGAACGGCAGGTTGTCGATGTTCAGGCCCGGGAACGGCATCGGGTGCACGGTGTTCGCCGGGGCGCGCAGCTCGCTGGGGAAGACGGTGACGTCCACCAGGCGGGTCCGGCCGTTGCGGGCGGTGTACTCCCCGGACAACTGGTAGCGCAGGCCCATCTCGGCCAGCGTGGCCAGCTCGATCTCCATGAACTCGATCGGCACCCGGCCCACGGTGATCTCCGATCCGGTCACGATGCCCGCGGTGAGCAGGCTCATCGCCTCCACCGGGTCTTCCGAGACCGCGTACTCCACCTCGGCGTCGATCTCGGACTTGCCGTGCACCCGCAGGGTGGTGGTGCCGATGCCCTCGATCCGGACGCCGAGCAGCTCCAGGTAGAAGCACAGGTCCTGGACCATGTAGTTCGGGGAGGCGTTGCGGATGATGGTCAGACCGTCCCGGCGGGCGGCGGCCATCAGCGCGTTCTCGGTGACGGTGTCGCCGCGCTCGGTGAGGACGACCTGCAGGTCGGTGCTGCCCGGGTCGGCGACCTTCGCGTGGTAGCGGCTGTTGGTGGCGGTCACGGTCAGACCGAAGGGGCGCAGGGCGATCATGTGCGGCTCGACGGTGCGCGAGCCCAGGTCGCAGCCACCGGCGTAAGGCAGCTTGAAGTCGTCGTACTGGCTGAGCAGCGGACCGAAGAACATGATGATCGACCGGGTCCGGACCGCCGCGTCGACGTCGATGGCATCCAGGTTGAGGTCCTTCGGGACGACGATCTCCAGGTCGCGACCGTCGCCGGACCAGGTGGCCTTCACGCCGATGGAGCGCAGCACCTCCACGATCCGGTCGACCTCCACGATCCGGGCCACGTTGCGCAGCCGGGTGGTGCCCCGGTTGAGCAGACTCGCGCACAGCAGCGCGACCGCGCCGTTCTTGGAGGTGTTGACCTCGATCCGGCCGGAGAGTTGCTGCCCGCCGGTCACACGCAGGTGGGTGCGCTGGGGTCCGCCGACGGTGACGATGGGGGAGTCCAGCGCCGCGCCGATCCGGGTGAGCATGTCCAGGCTGAGGTTCTGGGTGCCCTGCTCGATCCGGTGGACCGCGGACTGGCTGGTGTTCAGGAGCTCCGCGAGCTGGGCCTGGGTGAGGCCCTGGTGGCGTCGGGCGGAGCGGACGAGCGAGCCGACGTGGGCCAGCTGTTCGGGCAGGGTGCGCACGGCCGGGATGGACCCGGTGGCAGGTGTGGTCGTCTGAGTCACGCGACGAACGTAACTCACAGATGAGATATCCGCGAGCGGGCATATGTGAAGATTCGACGCTCGATCGGATCCTTGCCAGTCGCAACGAACTCACATATGAGTTTCAGGCGATGAGAGTGTCCTGCACCGGCTGTCCGGCGGGTGCCGCCTGGTGGGCGGGCGGGAGCACCTCAGGGGCGGGTGGGAGCACCTCAGGGGTGTCGGCGGTCGACTGACGGGTCATCGGCACCGGCCACGCGGTGACCGCGCCCTCGCCGGTGAAGCCCTTCTCCGTCCGCCACGCGTTGAACGCCTCCGCCCACGCCCGGTGCGCGGTGACCTGGTAGTCGTGCAGCTCGCTCAACGGCAGCGCACCCAGATGCGGGAACCGGTCGACGATCCGCTCCAGCACGTCCAACGTGGCCACCACATCCACATCGGCGGTGTGCAGTTGACCGGTGTCGACCACCTGGTACACCCCGCACAGGTCGACCAGCTTGCGCTTACCCCGGCGGTAGCGGTCCTCCGCGCGGTCCAGCACCAGCGGGTCGATCACCGGTACCAGGTCACCGCCCAAGCGCTGCCCGACGGTGGGCAGACCGTGGCGTTCCAGTTCGGCCTCCAGCAGGCACAGGTCGAAGGAGGCGTTGTAGGCCACCACCGGAACCCCGTCGCGCATGGCCTGGGCGATGGCTGCGGCGATCTCCTCCAGCGCCTCGACCGGCTCGACGCCGTGCGTGCGGGCGTGCTCGGTGCTGATGCCGTGAATCGCGCTGGCCTCGGCGGGGATCGGCACACCTGGATTGATCAGCCAGGTCCGCACCTCGGTGCCCGAGCGGTCGCGGCGGACCAGCGCCGCGGTCACGATCCGGTCGTGGGACACGTCGACCCCGGTGGTCTCGGTGTCGAAGCCCAGTAGTGGGCCGTCGGTCCAGGCGGTCATGGTGCGCACTCCCTCGCTTGCCCGGCCAGCATCGCACCGGGCACCGACACCGGTGGGGAGGCGCTCCGGCAGGTCGCAGATGCGCGATCCGGTCGATCGTCGCAGGGTGGAGGGACGCAATCCGAGGAGGAGACATGGCTGATCTGACCGGCAAGACGGTGGCATTCCTGACCAGCGAGCATGGCATTGAGGAGGCCGAGCTGACCACGCCGTGGCAGGCGGTGCAGGAGGCGGGCGGCACCCCGATCCTGGTCTCCGCCGAGTCCGGCACCGTCAGCGCGGTGAACCACGACCTCGATCCGGGCGGCAGCTACCCAGTGGATCGCACGGTGGACCAGGTGGACGTCGCCGAGCTGGCTGCGCTGGTGATCCCCGGTGGCACGGTCAACGCGGACACCTTGCGCACCCAGTCCGCGTCGGTGGCGTTGGTCAAGGACGTGTTGGCCGCGGGCATCCCGGTGGCGGCGATCTGCCACGGACCCTGGACGCTGATCGAGGCCGGAGTGGTGGACGGGGTGACGCTGACCTCCTATCCGAGTCTGGCCACTGATCTGCGCAATGCCGGGGCGACGTGGGTGGACCAGGAGCTGGTGCGCAGCGAGGTCGGCACCACCACGGTGCTCACCTCCCGCAACCCGGACGACCTGCCCGTGTTCTCCGCCGCAGTGGTGGAAGCCGCCGCGGGAAGCTGAGGCACCGGTAGCCTGACCTGGTGAGCAACGAGATCGAGATCGGCCGCGGCAAGCGCGCCCGCCGCGCGTACTCCTTCGACGACATCGCGGTGGTGCCCTCCCGGCGCACCCGCGACCCGGAGGAGGTCTCGGTCAGCTGGCAGATCGACGCCTACCACTTCGATCTGCCGGTGCTGGCCGCGCCGATGGACTCCGTGATGAGCCCCGCCACCGCCGTGGCACTCGGCCGGGCCGGGGGGCTGGGCGTGCTGGACCTCGAGGGGCTGTGGACCCGGTACGAGGACCCGGAGCCGCTGCTGGCCGAGATCACTCAACTCGACCCGGCTGAGGCCACCGCGCGGATGCAGCAGATCTACGCCGCCCCCATCGACCCGGAACTGATCCGCCTCCGGCTTGGTCAGATCCGGGAGGCCGGGGTCACCGTCGCTGGGGCGCTGTCCCCGCAACGGACCCAGGAGTTCTGGAAGGTCGTGGTCGACGCCGGGGTGGACCTGTTCGTCATCCGGGGCACCACCGTCTCCGCCGAGCACGTCTCCGGCCGGGCCGAGCCGCTGAACCTCAAGCGGTTCATCTACGAGCTGGATGTGCCGGTGATCGTCGGCGGTGCCTCGACGTACACCGCGGCGCTGCACCTGATGCGGACCGGGGCGGCGGGCGTGCTGGTCGGCTTCGGCGGCGGGGCCGCACACACCACCCGCACCACGCTGGGCATCCACGCCCCGATGGCCACCGCGCTGGCCGATGTGGCCGCGGCCCGTCGGGACTACCTGGACGAGTCGGGCGGCCGCTACGTGCACGTGATCGCCGATGGTGGCGTGGGGCGCTCCGGTGACCTGGTCCGCGCGATCGCCTGTGGTGCGGACGCGGTGATGCTCGGGGCCGCGCTGGCCCGGGCGTCGGATGCGCCGGGCGCCGGCTGGCACTGGGGCTCCGAGGCACACCACCCGCATCTGCCGCGCGGTGAGCGAGTCCGGGTCGGTCAAGTCGGCAGCCTGGATGAAGTGCTGTTCGGGCCGGGGAAGACCGCCGATGGCACGTTGAACCTGATCGGCGCGCTGCGCCGCGCGATGGCCACCACGGGGTACTCCGACCTCAAGGAGTTCCAGCGGGTGGAGTTGGTCGTCTCGCCGTACCAGCCGCGCTGAGCTGTCACCGACGGCCGCCCCGCCTGTGCGGGGCGGCCGTCGCGCTGTCTGGGGCCGGGCGCGCGTAGCCTGACCGGCATGGCTCCGGAAGCACTGCGCGACCCCGAGATCGACCCGCTGGCCACCCTGGTCCTGGAACCGGAGGTGCTCGTCGACCTGGTGCGCCGGGCCCGCGCCACTGGCCCCCAGACGACGCATTACGCGCCCTGGACCGGTGCGCCACTGGCGAGCCTGCCCCAGTCCACCCCCGAGGACCTGGCCGCCGCCGCCCGCGCCGCTCGGTCCGCGCAGCGCCGCTGGGCCACCACTGACCATCGGCATCGCGCCCGGCTCCTGCGCCGTGCCGCGCAGCTGCTGCTCGCCCGGCAGTCCGATGTGCTGGACCTGATCCAACTGGAGAACGGCAAGGCACGGGCCGCCGCGGTGGAGGAGATCGCTGATGTGGTCCTCGGCGCGCGATTCCTGGCCCGGAACGCGGGGCGACTGCTCAGCCCGGACCACCGGCCCGGGCTGCTCGGGCCGTTCACCTCGGTTCGGGTCGCCCACGATCCCGCCGGGGTCGTGGGGATCGTCGCGCCGTGGAACTACCCGCTGATTCTCACCCTGGGCGATGTGCTGCCCGCACTGGCCGCCGGGAATGCGGTGTTGCTGCGTCCCGACCCGCAGACGCCGCTGACCGCGCTGTGGGCCGCCGAGTTGCTGTCGGACGCCGGTTTCCCAGACGGACTGGTCCAGGTGGTGCTCGGGGACGGGCCGACCGTCGGCGACGGTGTGATCAACCATGTCGACCACCTGCTGTTCACCGGTTCCACGCCCACCGGGCGGATGGTCGCGGCACGGGCGGGCGGCGAGCTGGTGCCCAGCACCCTGGAGCTGGGCGGGAAGAACGCGCTGTACATCGCCGATGATGTCGACCCGGAGCTGGCCGCTGAGGGTGCGGTGCGGGCGTGCTTCGGCGGGACCGGGCAGCTGTGTATGTCGGTGGAGCGGGTGTACGTGCATCGGGCGGTGTCGGATGCCTTCCGCACCGCCTTCCGGCGTCGGACCCGGGCGCTGCGGCTCGGCACCGGGTTGGATTACCGCTATGACCTCGGATCGCTGACCGGCCCCGACCAGCTGGCCCGGGTGGTGGAGCATGTGGAAGATGCCCTGTCCGCCGGGGCTCGGCTGCTCACCGGTGGTCAGCAGCGTCCGGAGATCGGGCCGTATGTCTACGAGCCGACGGTGCTCACGGATGTCGGTCCCCAGGCGCGGATGTTCGCCGAGGAGACCTTCGGGCCGGTGGTCGCCGTGCACGAGGTCCGTTCCGACGACGAGGCGGTGGCGGCGATGAACGACACCCGCTTCGGGCTGCACGCCGCGGTGTGGTCCCGGTCGACCCAGCGCGGTCGGGCGGTGGCGGATCGGTTGCGGGTCGGCTCGGTCGACGTGAACGACGGCTATCAGATGTCCTGGGGGTCGTGGGCCGCACCGCAGGGCGGCCGGGCGGAATCCGGGTGGGGTGCGCGGCACGGCGCGGAAGGGCTGTTGGCGCTGACCCGGTCCCGGACGGTGGCGGTGCAGCACGGGGTGCACCACGGACTCGGGCCGGGCCGGGTCCTGTCCGGGCCGCCGGAGCGATGGGCCCCCGCGCTGCTGGCGGCGCTGCGCGCGGTGGTGCGCACACGGCAGTGAGCCCCGCGGCCGGGGACCAGAGGCGGCGTCAGCGTCGGACGATCTGCTCCGGCAGGAGTGCCTCCTGCGTCGGGATGAACGCCACCTGGTTCCGGCCGTGCCGCTTCGCCTGGTAGAGCGCGGCATCGGCGCGGGTGGCCAACGAGACCGGGTCGTCCGCCGCCGCGGCGGCCACCCCGCCCATGCTGACCGTGACCCGCAGACCGGGGGACAGATCCTCCCAAGGGTGAGCCGCCACCATGATCCTGATTCGCTCACAGGCGGCGAGCGCGTCCGCCGGTGGGCAGTCCCGGAGCACCAGCACGAACTCCTCTCCGCCCACCCGCGCCACCACGTCCCCCAGTCGCAGGCAGGCGGTCATGATCTGGCCGACCCGGCGCAGGACCTCGTCACCGACCGGGTGGGAGTGCTCGTCGTTGATCGACTTGAACAGGTCGAGGTCCGCGACCACATAGGCCAGATCCTGCTCCTCGACGCGGGCGGCCAACACCTCGTCCAGTCCGCGCCGGTTCAACAGACCGGTCAGCGGGTCGTGGGCGGCGTCGTGAGCCAGGCTGCGGTTCATCGCGGCCAACTCGGCGGCATGCTGGCGGGTCTGGTCGTGCGCCTGGCGGACCCGGTCGACGTCGAGCTGGGCGTTCACCAGGATGCCGCGGCGCTCGGCGGCTTGATCGCGCTGCTCCATCACGGCCTCGTGGTACTGCCGGTGGGTCGCCAACGCCTCGCGCAGATCCCCGGCGTCCTCGTGCACGGACACCAGTTCGCGCAGCACATCGGCACGTTCCATCGGTCGGGACCCCTCGGAGAGCACCAGTGCGGAGTTCAACGTCGCTCGGGCGGCGGTGAGGTCGCCTAGCAGTCGGTGCAGTCGGCCGAGGGCCGCGTGGTAGCGGATGGTCAGGTACCGGGCAGAGACCTGGGGCAGGGCCAGTGCGCACTGGTCCAGCACCCGACGGGCCGCAGCCAGGTCGCCATGCGCCATGTGCGCGCGGGCGAGCCGGACCTGGGCCTCGGCGGCCAGCCGCGCGTTCCCCTCGGCGGAACCGGCGGAGGCGGCGGTCCCCGCGACAGCGACTCCCTGCTCGGCCAGCTGCACCGCGCGTTCGGCGAGGGTCCGGGAGCTGACCGGGTCGGTGAGGGACAGGGCCTCCGCGTCGTCGGTGGTCAGCTTGGCCAGGCCGGACAGGGTGGCGCAGGTGCCGTCGGGGCGGTCGACCTGCGGCCAGATCGTCATGGCCTCGGTGAGCAGCTCATAGGCCTTCTCCGGGAATCGGCCCATTGAGATGTACGTGTCCGCGAGATTGTTCAACGCCGCGGCCAGACCCTCCAGATCGCCGAGTTCGCGACGGATCGCCAGGGACCGTTCGAGCAGCTCCAGGGCGGACAGGTTGTCCCCGAACCCGTTGTACACCGAGGCCAGGCCCTGGAGCACCCGGCCCTCCCAGGCCCGGTTCCGCAGCGTGATCGACAACTCCAGGGCACGTTCCATCGCGCCGAGCGCCAGCGCGTCGTCGGACAGCAGATGGCGGGACCAGCCGGACAGGTATTCCAGCTCGATCTCCACCAGCGTCGCACGCTCGGCGCGGGCACGTTCCAACAGGCTAGGGACCAACGCCACGCACAGGGCCGGGGCCGAGTCGCAGAGTGCATCCACCTGCGCGAGCTCGTGCCGCCAGTCCGTCGGGTCGGCCCCCTGCGCCACCCGGACAGTCGTCATGGGGAGATTATCGACGCAGCAGGCAGGTCAGCGCAGGTATCGAATGGGTGAAGCCCGCATGACAGAGCCCGTCGCATCCGGTGGGATGCGACGGGCTCCGAGTCGGTGATCTCAGATGGTGGCGACCGCCTGGCGGGCGATCTCCAACTCCTCGTTGGTCGGGTACACCACGACGGTCACCGGCGAATCGTCGGTGGAGATGATCGTGGGCTCCTTCTTGCGACCCTCGTTGCGGGCCAGGTCCAGCTTGATGCCCAGACCCTCCAGGCCCTTGAGCGCACCGGCGCGGACGATGTCGTCGTTCTCCCCGATGCCGGCGGTGAAGGCGATCACGTCCACCCGGCCGAGCTGGGCGTAGTAGTTGCCGACGTAGCCCTTGATCCGGTGGTAGTACACGTCCAGGGCGGTGCGGACCCGCTCGTCCCCGGCGGCCACGGCGTCGTGCACATCACGCATGTCGGTGTAGCCGGACAGGCCGAGCATGCCGGACTTGCGGTTCAGCAGGTCGTCCAGCTGGTCGATGGTGTACCCGCCCTGACGGGCCAGGTGGAAGAGCACCGCCGGGTCGATGTCACCGGAGCGGGTGCCCATCACCAGACCCTCGAGCGGGGTGAGCCCCATCGAGGTGTCGATGCACTCGCCGCCGCGGACCGCCGAGGCCGAGGCCCCGTTGCCCAGGTGCAGCACGATGGTGTTGGTGGACGCCAGGTCCTTGCCCAGCCACCCGGCGACCTCGCGGGAGACGAACAGGTGCGAGGTGCCGTGCGCGCCGTAGCGGCGGATCTTGTACTGCTTCGCCACGTCCAGGTCGATGGCGTAGGTGTACGCCGCCGGCGGCATGGTCCGGTGGAAGGCGGTGTCGAAGACCGCGACGTGCGCGGTGTTCGGGAAGGCGGCGCGGGCGGCGCGGACACCGGCGGCGTTGGCCGGGTTGTGCAGCGGGGCCAGTGGGGACAGCTCCTCGATCTGGGCCAGCACCTCATCGGTGATCAGCGCCGGACCGTCAAAGACGTCACCGCCCTGGACGATCCGGTGACCGACCGCGGCCAGCTCGGACTCGTCGATCTGCGGACCCTGCTGGGCGAAGGTGTCGAGCACCAGGCGCATGCCGGTCTCGTGGTCCGGGATCGGCTGCTCGAGCTCCGACTTGCCGTTCGGGCCCTCGTGCTTGAGCTTGCCGACCTCCAGGCCGATCCGCTCGACGATGCCGGAGGCCAGGGCGTCACCCGACTGGACATCGACCAACTGGTACTTGATCGACGAGGAGCCGGAGTTGATGACGAGGACGTTGTTCACTTCGTGCCTTCCGAGGTCGAGCCCGCGGTCTGAGCCTGGGCCTGGATCGCCGTGATGGCGACGGTGTTGACGATGTCCTGCACCAGGGCGCCCCGGGACAGGTCGTTGACCGGCTTGCGCAGGCCCTGGAGCACCGGGCCGACGGCCACGGCTCCGGCCGAACGCTGCACGGCCTTGTAGGTGTTGTTGCCAGTGTTCAGGTCGGGGAACACAAAGACGGTTGCCCGACCGGCCACCGCGGAATCCGGCAGCTTGGTCTGGGCCACCGAGGCGTCCACCGCGGCGTCGTACTGGATCGGACCCTCGACGGACAGGTCAGGGCGGCGCTCGCGGACCAGCTCGGTGGCGGCGCGGACCTTGTCCACATCGGCACCGGAGCCCGACTCACCGGTGGAGTAGGACAGCATCGCGATCCGCGGCTCGATGCCGAACTGTGCGGCGGTCTGCGCGGAGCTGATCGCGATGTCGGCCAGCTGCTCGGCGGTCGGGTCGGGGTTGACCGCGCAGTCGCCGTAGACCAGCACCCGGTCCTCCAGGCACATCAGGAACACGCTGGACACCACGGAGACGCCCGGCACGGTCTTGATGATCTCGAAGGAGGGCTTGATGGTGTGCGCAGTGGTGTGCGCGGCACCGGAGACCATGCCGTCGGCCAGACCCAGCTGCACCATCATCGTGCCGAAGTAGGACACCGAGGAGACGATCTCCCGGGCCCGCTCCACCGTCATGCCCTTGTGCTTGCGCATCTCGGTGTACTCGGTGGCGAAGCGCTCCAGCAGCTCGCCGGACTTCGGGTTCAGGACCTTCGCGTCGGCCAGGTTCAAGCCCAGCTCGGTGGCCCGGGCCCGGATCGACGCCTCGTCGCCGAGGATGGTCAGGTCGGCGACCTCGCGCTGCAACAGGGTGGACGCGGCGCGCAGGATCCGGTCGTCATTGCCCTCGGGCAGCACGATGTGCTTGCGGTCGGAACGGGCCCGGTCGAGCAGCTCGTACTCGAACATCAGCGGGGTGACCACCTCCGGGGAGGGCACCTCCAGCGCGGCCAGCGCCTCCTCGGCGTCGGTGTGCTTCTCGAACAGGGCCAGCGCGGTGTCGACCTTGCGCTGGGAGTCCGCGGACAGTCGGCCCCGGGTGCTCGCGGCCAGGCTGGCGGAGCGGAAGGTGCCGAGCTCGGTGCGGATGATCGGCAGCTTGGAGCCCAGCCCTTCGACCAACCGCTCGACGATCGGTGCCGGGGTGAAGCCACCGTTGAGGATGATGCCGGACAGCGAGGGGAAGCCGTCCGCGGAGTGCGCCGTCAGCAGGCCGAGCAGGATGTCCGCGCGGTCGCCGGGGGTGATCACCACATTGCCGTCGGAGATCCGCTCCAACAGGTGCTCCATCGACATCGCGCCGACCAGCACCTCGGTGGACTCGCGGGACAGCAGCTCCGGGTCACCGCCGATCAGGGCACCGTCGACGGAGTCCATCAGCTGGCGCACCGTGGGGGCGACCAGGAACGGGTCCTCGGGCAGGGCCCAGGCGCGGGTCAGGGTGGACAGCTCGGCGCGGACCGCGTCCACCGACTCCGGGTCGCAGCGGTTGGCGACCAGGGCGACGACCTGGGCGTGCCCGGCCTCCATCTCGGTCAGCGCGACGGTGGCGACCTGGCGGACCTCCTCGGGGGTGCGGCCCTGGCCCTTGACGCACAGCAGCACCGGCGCGCCCAGGTTCGCGGCGATCCGGGCGTTGAAGCCCAGCTCGGCCGGACCGGCGACATCGGTGTAGTCCGAGCCGACGATCACCACCACATCGCACTGCCGGGCCACCGCGTGGTACCGGGCGACGATGGTGGACAGCGCGGCCTCGGGGTCGGCGTGCACCTGCTCGTAGGTGGTGCCGATGCAGTCGTCGTAGCTGAGGTCGACGCCGTCGTGCGCCAGCAGCAGCTCGAGGACGTAGTCGGTGTCCTCGGTGGACCGGGCGATCGGGCGGAAGACCCCGACCCTCTGCACGGTGCGGGTGAGCAGGTCGACCAGGCCGAGGGCGACCGTGGACTTACCGGTGTCACCCTCCGGGGACGTCACGTAGATGCTGCGGGCCACGGGTGGGGCTTCTTCCTCTTGGGGGTGCGAGGTGGTGGGATGAATTCTGCCGGAGTTCCGGTGTCAAGTGCGACGTCCGGGACGGTGGCGGTCGTCACCCCGAGTCTCACCGGCGCTCCGAGTCGTGTCCTGGGGACCTAGGTCCCTCGATGCGAATGGCCCGCACCGGGTGTGGTGCGGGCCATTCGGCTCATCGACTATTCGTTGTCACCACCGGTCGACGCGGTGTTCTGCTGCGGGCCACCGATCTCGGTGCCGGTCTCCCCGGCGTCCGGCCAGACCCAGTCCCGCACCTCGGGCAGGTCCTCGCCGTGCGCCCGGGTGTACTCCCGCGCCTTGAGTCGGGCGTCCTGCATCCGCTGGCGCAGACCCGCGTACTTCGACCCGAGCGAGGGCACCTGGTCGATCACGTCGATCACCAGGTGGAACCGGTCCAGGTCGTTCAGCATCACCATGTCGAAGGGCGTGGTGGTGGTGCCCTCCTCCTTGTACCCGCGCACGTGCAGGTTCTTGTGGCCCTTGCGGCGGTAGGTCAGGCGGTGGATCAGCCATGGGTAGCCGTGGTAGGCGAAGACGATCGGCTTGTCGGTGGTGAACAGGGTGTTGAACTCCCGGTCCGACAGCCCGTGCGGGTGCTCCCGCTCGTCCTGCAACCGCATCAGGTCCACGACGTTGACCACCCGGACCTTGAGGTCGGGCAGCTCCCGGCGCAGGATGTCGGCCGCGGCCAGCACCTCCAGCGTCGGCACGTCACCGGCGCAACCGAGCACCACATCCGGGTCCTCGCCCTCGACCTCGGTGCCCGCCCAGTCCCAGATGCCCAGACCCCGGGTGCAGTGCGCCACCGCCTCATCCATCGTGAGGAAGTTCGGCGCGGGCTGCTTGCCGGAGACCACCACGTTGACGTACTGCCGGCTGCGCAGGCAGTGGTCGTAGGTGGACAGCAGGGTGTTAGCGTCCGGCGGCAGGTACACCCGGACGATCTCGGCCTTCTTATTCACCACGTGGTCGATGAAGCCCGGGTCCTGGTGACTGAACCCGTTGTGGTCCTGACGCCAGACGTGGCTGGACAGCAGGTAGTTCAGGCTGGCGATCGGCCGGCGCCACGGGATGTGGTTGGTGACCTTCAGCCACTTGGCGTGCTGGTTGAACATCGAGTCGACGATGTGGATGAACGCCTCGTAGGAGGTGATCAGCCCGTGCCGTCCGGTGAGCAGGTACCCCTCCAGCCAGCCCTGGCACTGGTGCTCGGACAGCATCTCCACCACGCGGCCGAAGCGCGCCAGGTGATCGTCGATGTCGGTGGGCAGGTACTCGGCGTTCCACTGCTTGTCGGTCACATCGAACACGGCCTGCAACCGGTTGGACGCGGTCTCGTCCGGCCCGAAGATCCGGAAGTTGTCCGGGTTCCGCCGGATCACCTCGGTCAGGTACTGGCCCAGCACCCGGGTCGCCTCCGAGATCGAGCCACCGGGCACCGGCACCTCCACCGCGAAGTCCCGGAAGTCCGGCAGCCGCAGATCCTTGAGCAGCAGACCGCCGTTGGCATGCGGGTTGTCGCTCATCCGCAGCGTGCCGCCGGGTGCCAGGGCAGTGATGTCGGCCTTGACCGAGCCGTCCTCCTCGAACAGCTCCTCCGGGTGATACGACTTCAGCCAGTCCTCCAGGACGTGCAGGTGCTCGTCGGTGTCCCGGGCGCTGGCCAGCGGCACCTGGTGCGAACGCCAGGACGCCTCGACCTGCTTGCCGTCGATCACCGGCGGGCAGGTCCAGCCCTTCGGGGTCTTGAAGATGATCATCGGCCAGGCCGGACGGGACTCGTCGCCCGCCAGCGCCCGTGCCTTGATCTCCGCGATCTCGTCCAGCACCTCGTCCAGGAGCTTGGCGAACCGGGTGTGCACCTCGATGTGGTCCTCGCCGTCGAAGCCACCGACGAACAGGTGCGGGTTGTGGCCGTAGCCGCGCATCAGGGCGAGCAGCTCGTCCTCGGGGATGCGGGCCAGCACCGTCGGGTTGGCGATCTTGTACCCGTTCAGGTGCAGGATCGGTAGGACCACACCGTCCTTGGCCGGGTCGATGAACTTATTCGAGTGCCAGGAGGTGGCCAGCGGGCCGGTCTCCGCCTCGCCGTCGCCCACCACCGCCGCGACCAGCAGGTCCGGGTTATCGAACGCGGCACCGTAGGCGTGCGACAGCGCATAGCCCAGCTCGCCACCCTCGTGGATTGACCCCGGGGTCTCCGGCGCGACGTGGCTCGGAATACCGCCCGGGAAGGAGAACTGCCGGAACAGTCGGCGCACGCCCTCGGTGTCGTGGGTGATGTCCGAGTAGACCTCGGAGTAGGTGCCGTCCAAGTAGGCCGACGCCACCAGCCCCGGGCCGCCGTGCCCTGGACCGGTCAGGTACAGCGTGGACTGCTCACGCTCGGCGATCACCCGGTTCAGGTGCGCGTAGAGGAAGTTCAGACCCGGGGTGGTGCCCCAGTGGCCCAGCAGACGCGGCTTGACGTGGTCCTTGGTCAGCGGCTCCCGCAGCAGCGGGTTGTCCAGCAAGTAGATCTGGCCCACCGACAGGTAGTTCGCCGTCCGCCACCAGGCGTCGATGCGCTGAAGCGTCTCCTCGGAGACGGGCTGGCCGGAGCCGGTCCGCCAGGTGGTGAGCTGCGGCGTCGTCGTGCTCATGTGCTCTCCCCGTTGTTGATGCGGTGCGTGCGCCACGGGACCGGCATGGCCCCCGGCGGGCGATCCCCAGCCTCGTCGCGTGATCCGCGACCAGTCAGGACGTCCGACCCAGACCGACCCCGACCGCCTGTATGCGATCAATTGCCATCAAAGCGCATGTGACCTGGGGCTGCACCCGTCCGGCCGGTTTCGGTCGTGACCAGCACGGTCGCGACGGCGCCATCGCCTGCTGCTTGCTGCCTGCCGGGTGGGTGCGGCAGGTACCGTGAGGTGGTGTCCGCGCCGCAGACCGACGACCGCATCGACGCCCCCGTGCGTGAGGGCGGTCGGCGCACACTCTGGCAGGTGGCTCGGACCCCCCGGATGATCGGTCTGCTGGTGCTGTTCCTGGCTGCCGCCGCCGTCTGCGCGCGCCTGGGGATGTGGCAGCTGGACCGTGCCGAGATCCGCGGAGCCGCCGCCGCCCAGGCCGCACTGGAGGAGACCGAGGCCGCGCCGCCGGTGCCCATCGATGACGTGCTGGCACCGCAGAGCAGCTTCGACGGGGCACTGGTCGGACGGCGGGTGATCGCCACCGGCAGCTATGAGCCGGACGGGCAGCTACTGGTCGCCGACCGCGTGCTGCACGAGCAGACCGGCTGGCTGGTGCTCACCCCGCTGCGCACCGACTCCGGTGCGGTGCTACCGGTGGTGCGCGGCTGGACCGACGACCCGCAGGCCCCCGAGCTGACCGTGCCCGAAGGCCGGGTCACCGTGACCGGCTACTTGCAGGCCTCCGAGGACTCGGGCCAGGCACCGGAGGCATTCCCCGCGGGCACCACGGACTCGATCTCCTCCGCAGAGTTGCTCGGGGTCTGGGGTGGCCCGATCTGGACCGGCTACTCGGTGCTGTCCGAATCCGACCCGGCGCAGCCCGCCGACCTGGAACTGCTCGGTCCGCCGACCCGCGCAGGCACCGGGCTGAACATCCAGAACCTGGGCTATGCGGCGCAGTGGTGGGTGTTCGGCGGGTTCGCGGTGTTCCTGTGGGTGCGCCTGGTGCGGGACGAGATGCTGCGGTCCTCGGGGACGGACCCGTTCGCGGCGCTGGACGAGCCGGTGAAACCCCCTCACACCGCTTCATGACATCGCCGCTGCTGTCAGCGCTACTCAATGGAGTCGGTCCTGCGCTCAAGTCGCCCTGAACACCGAAGTCAGCAGACGGTTGCCCCCTAGCCTGGCGTGATGTGTAGCCAGTTCGATGCGCTAGCCGGGGAACCACTCCTACGAGAGTTTCGCGCGCGCCATGCCGACGTGACCGTGGTGATCCTCCCGGACTCAGCGGTCGAACCCTCTCCTCAGAGCGTCGTGCTGGCAGATGGGGACATGATCGACGCTGAACGGGCCGAGGTTCTCGCGGTTGCGCGCGAGATTGCGCTGCTCGCGACTGAGGAAACGGGAGCCGCAACGGGCCCGATCGTCGTCCGTTGGCGACCCGGCGCGGAGCCAGCAGAGATGCGCCCGGTGACAGAGCTGCGGGTGCCTTTGACCGAAGCCCGCTTGGGAGTCGATTTCGCTCGGGCGGTGGGGCGATACCTCACCGCTCATGGGTGGTCGGGAGGCATCGTTCGTCCGCTGCCCGCCCTCAAACTCCAGGCCAGTCGCGACGATCGAACGATCGCGGTCGCTTGGCTTGACCAGGTGGTGCTGATCGAGGTTCATGGCCGGGCGCTCCCGATGTCAGTCGAGGACGCACGGAAGCTGCTCGCTGAGACGGCGCCAGCCGATGGGTGACATGTACGAAGTCTCATTCGCCGCGCTGCGCAATTCAGGGTGGGACTGGTCCGACCAACGAGCGCGTGTGCGCAGCGCAAACGTCAGACTCGCCGAGGCTCCCGTCAACGGTTTCGGTGCGGCGGTGAGGGTCAACGCGTCGGCGTGGTTGGCGTCGTGGAGCGAAACCGTGGAAAAACTAGCCACGTCCGCGGAGCTGATCGAGCAGCAGCTACAGGACGCGGCTGATGAGTACGGCACCGCCGATGCGGCAGCCGAGGAGAGATTCGAGCAGTGGCTGTGGGGGACCCCATGACCCACACGATCAACGTGCCGCCAGCGCTCGACATGATCCCGGCCTTGGACGTGGACCCGGCCGCGATCCTCGACTTCGCGGGCGACTTGCTCGCGTCCGCGGTCACTCTCGATGACCTCGACACGTTCACACATGCTGAGTCCAGCAGCACCGAGTGGGCGGGTGACGCCGGCGATGCGTATCGGCAGCACATCAGCGTGGTGGGTGCGGACTCGCAGGCCATCGCCGAAGCCTTCCGCCAGGTCGCACGCTCTGCCGACGATCATGCGGAGGCGCTGGCATCGCTGCTCACTCGCAGGGAAGAACTCGTCGCGAGTCGAGAACTCATTGAAGATCGTCGACTTGTCCTGATTGCTGATCTCGGACGATTGAGCGCTGTCGACGTCGACGCAACGGACCTGGAGTCAAGGACGAAGGCGTCACGGGCTGATCGCTCCGGCATTGTCAGCGGCGTCGAGGCGCTGAACGCTGACTTGGCCAAGGCGGAGGAGGAGATCAACTCGGCCTTTGCTCGTTGGGGCTCCGTGGCCGAGGCGATATCGAATATGGGCACCGGCCCGGACCTCGGCGACGTGGTGCTCGACCGTCCCGGATCTCCGACGTCCGGTGCCAGTCCGGCGGAGGTGGCCGCATGGTGGGCGGCGCTCAGTGAAGAAGAGCAGTTCGCAGTCATGTCCGCTCATCCGGAGCTGATCGGCAACACCGACGGACTTCCGGTGGCAATGCGGGATCGCGCGAATCGCATGCTGCTCGAGATGGACTTGGAGGCGTTCCGTCTCCGAGCGGAATCGGGAGATCTGCGACCGGGTGATGCTGATGTGCTAGCCAACATGGAGGCTGCTTACCTGGCTCTCGCATCGGCAACCGGGTACCGCGATCCAGTCACCGGCGATGAGCTCGTCGCCTTTCTCCACTTGTACGACCCGCATGCCTTCGGCGGGGACGGCAAGGTTGCGATCACGTTGGGTGATGCTGAGACCGCGGACAACGTCTCGATCCTGGTCCCGGGGATCGGGAATAGCGGTGCAACCATTGGGTCGAACCTGATATCGGCCTACGCGATCTACAGTGAAGCGCGCAGTCAAGACCCCAACGCGTCGATGGCGTCGGTGATCTGGATAGGTTATGACTCCCCTGATGGCTGGGGCTGCGGATCGACTCTTCGTGAGACCAACGCGACCCGGGGCGGCGCGTACCTCGCGGATTATGTTGACGGGCTCAACGCATCACGCCGAGCCGGGGACGCGCACATCACCGTCATCGGCCACAGTTACGGGTCCACTACCACCGCACACGGTGCGAGCGACCGCGGGCTCGAGGTCGACGACATCGTCCTGGTGGGAAGTCCGAGAGCCGGCGGCGGCGTGGGACACGCTTCCCAGTTGGGCGTCGGAGAAGACCATGTCTGGGCGGGGAACAACAGCCGTGACTTGGTTGCCGCACTCGCGGACAATGGGTGGGTTGGCGGCGGCGCGCTGGGCGGAGCCGGCCTGGGCAACGACGTCGGCGAAGACGATTTCGGTGCCCAACGATTCCGGGCGGAGTCCGTGACGCGGAACGAGCATGTGCGCAACTTCAGCGATCACACGAAGTACTTTGGTGAAAGAACGGAGTCGCTGTCCAATATTGGGAGCATTGTTGTGGGCGACTATGATGCTGTTACTCGGGCGGACCCGACCTACGACCCATGGTGGGGGCCAGTGCAGGATCCTGAATGGGACCGGGAGCCCGCACCGTGAGGAATCCACACTTTCGGCTATTGGCAGGTGCCATCACGATGATTCTCCTGGGCGGGTGTGCGGGCGGTGGCGACGTCAACGAGCTCGAGGCCAGACGCGATGCGGTTCTGGCCGCAGCGCCTGAGCAGCTCCCGGCTTTGGCAGGGTCACTCGGCCTCACCATCACTGAGGCGATCGGTCAGTACGAGACTGAGTGGCTAGAAGGGGTCGACCGCAGGCGTTATGCGGTCCAGGCGGCCGTGATGGGGCCCGTCCCTGCCGAAGATGCGTCTGTCGCGGCGCTGACCGGACTGGGCTATGAGATCCGGCAGTCCTCTAGCCGGATCGTCACCGGTGAGCGCGACGGCCTCTGGCTCACCGTGCAGGTGTGGACCGCCCGGGTGGAGTTGAGCCTGTACAGCGAGGACCTGCGGATGAAGGACGGTGTTCCGATGCTGACCGAACAAGAGACTGTGGACCTCAGCTGAGCACCGGCCCTCACTCCCGCTGCCAGGACTCCCACAGCCGTGCGTAGTCCCCGCCCGCCGTGACCAGCTCGTCATGTGACCCGATCTCGGTGATCCGTCCGCCGTCCACCACCGCCACCCGGTCCGCGTCGTGGGCGGTGTGCAGCCGGTGGGCGATGGCGACGACGGTGCGACCGGCCAGCACCGAGGACAGCGAGCGTTCCAGGCGTCGGGCGGCGCGGGGGTCGATCAGTGAGGTGGCCTCGTCCAGCACCAGGGTGTGTGGGTCGAGCAGCACCAGCCGAGCAAGCGCGATCTGCTGCGCCTGCGCGGGGGTCAGCACCACACCGCCGGAGCCGACGCCGGTGGACAGCCCCTCGGGCAGCGCGGCCACCCAGTCCCAGGCGTCGACCGCCCGCAGTGCGCGCTCCAGCGCGTGGTCGTCCGCGCTGGGGTCAGCGAGGCGCAGGTTGTCCGACAGTGGCCCGACAAAGACGTGGTGCTCCTGGGTGACGAGTGCGACATGGCCGCGCAGCTCGTCCAGGGGCAGGTCGACCAGGGGGACATCGCCGACGGTGACGCGGCCACCGGTGGGTGGGTGGATGCCGGCCAGCATCCGGCCGAGGGTGGATTTGCCCGCGCCGGAGGGGCCGACCACGGCCAGGCGCTCGCCGTCGGACAGTTCCAGGTCGATGCCGTGCAGTACGTCGTGGCCGGGGCGGTAGGCGTAGCGGACCTGGTCGGCGCGCACGTGCTCGTCCTGCGGGCGGGCGGTGCCCTCGGTGCGGTCGGGGCGGACATCAGCGACACCGATGATCCGGGCCAGTGAGGTGGCACCGACCTGGATCTCGTCCAGCCAGAAGATCAACTCGCCGATCGGGTTGATCACCTGGATCGCGTACAGCGCGATGGTGGTGACCGCGCCGATGGTGGCGTGGCCGGTCGAGATCAGGAACGCGCCCCAGATCAGCACGGCCACGGTGGGCAGCACGAAGGACGTGTCCACCCCCGGGAACAGCACCGAGCGCAGGTTCAGGGTGGTGCGCTCGGCGTCGAAGGCCTCGCGCAGGTCCGTGTCCAGCCGTCGACGTCGGCGGGCACCCAGGCTGAGGGCGTCTACGGTGCGGGCACCCTCCACCGACTCGGTGATGGTGCCGTTGATCGTGGCGTAGGCGGCGGATTCGCGCAGGTAGGCCTTGGCGGCCCGGCGCAGGTACCAGCGGGTCACGCCGATCAGCAGCGGGGCCCCGGCGAACATGCCGAGTGCGACCAGCGGGTTGGTCACCAATGCGGCGATCAGGGTCAGCACGGTGGTGGCGGTGGTGACCAGCACCCGGGGCACCCCGAAGCGCACGGTGTACTGCACCCGGTCGATGTCGGTGGTGGTGCGGGCAACCAGGTCGCCGGTCCCCGCCCGCTCGACGGTGGACAGCGGCAGCCGGGTGACCGTGGCGATGAACTCCTCGCGCAGGTCGGCGAACACGGTCTCGCCGAGCACCATGGCGGCGCGCTGCGCGTAGCGGATCAACACGGTCTGGGTCAGGACGGCGACGACCAGCACCAGGATGGTGCGGTCGGCGTAGGTCGTGGTGGTCCCCGCAGCCACCGCGTCGACCAGGCGGCCGAGCAGCCACGGACCGGCGAGTCCGGCGGTGGCGGCCAGAATGTGCAGGACAACGACGACGGTCAGCGATCCGCGGTGGCGGCGCAGCAGGCCGGCGGTGTGCCGGCGCAGGGTGGCCGAGTCAGCGACGGGCAGTCGCATGGTCGTGCACCTCCTCGTTCTGGTCGTCGTCGGAGCGGGAGACCACTCGGCGGTAGGCGCGGTGGTCCGTCATGAGCTGGCGGTGGCTGCCGGTGGCGACGACCCGACCGTCCTGCACCAGGGCCACCTCATCCACCCGGTCGAGCACCAGGGGGCTGGCGGAGACGATCACGGTGGTCCGGCCCTGACGGTGCTCGGCCAGCCGCTGCGCGATCCGGGCCTCGGTGTGGGCGTCGACGGCGCTGGTCGGCTCGATCAGGATCAGCACCTCGGCGTCGGTGAGCAGGGCGCGGGCCAGTGCCACCCGCTGGCGCTGACCTCCCGACAGGGAGCGGCCCTTCTCCTCCACCTGGCCGTCCAGGCCGTCCGGCACCGAGTCGAGCACATCGCCGGCGTCGGCCACCCGCAGCGCGGTCAGCAGCTCGTCCCGGTCGGCACCGCCCCGCACGTCCAGCTCGTCCACCAACGTGCCGGTGAACAGGTGCGGGGTGGACTCGGCCACCACAATGCGCCCGCGGACCTCGGTCAACCCGAGCTGGCGCAGCACGGTGCGACCCCAGCGGACGTCGGAGAGCGGGGAGTCGTCCTCGTCGCCACCGTGTCGGCCCAGCCGCAGCGCGATCCGCGCGGTCTGGTCCGGGTCGTCGCCCACCACGGCGAGCAACCGACCCGGTCGGACTACCAGCCCGGACCGCCCGTCCACCAGATCGGCGTCGGCAGTGGGAGAGGGGGCGGGGGCGGTCGGATCGTCGTGTCCGGCCACCGGCACTCGCAGTACGCCGAGGATCTTGCGCGCTCCCACCACGGCACGGGTGATCACCCGGATCGCCTCGCTGGCGGTCCACAGCGGCTGGGTCAGGAACGCGGCGAAGCCGTAGAAAGACACCAGCTGTCCGGCGGTGATGTCCCCGGAGATCGCCAGTCGCGCGCCGGCCCACACCACCACGGCGAGGAACAGTCCGGGCAGCAGCGTCTGCAACGCGTCCAGGTAGGACTGGGTCTGCGCGACGGCGACCCCGCTGCGGCGGACCTTCTGGGACTGCTCCCGGTAGCGACCGCTGAACATCTCCTCGCCACCGATGCCGCGCAGGATGCGCAGACCGGAGACGGTGTCCGCCCCGAGGGTGGTCAACCGGCCGGTGGCCTCGCGCTGGGCGGCCTGACGGCGTTGCAGCGGCGGCACCAGCAGGGACAGTACTGCCACCACCACGGGCAGGCCGAGCAGCACCAGCAACCCGAGCGGGGTGGAGATGGTCAGCAGCACGACGCCCAGGGTCAGGTAGGCGACGATCCCGCCGATCAGCCGCGGCAAGATGTGGAAGACCTCGCCCATCCGCAGCGCATCGGAGGCCACGGTGGCCACCACCTCACCGGTGGGCAGGGTGTCGGTCACGGCGTCGCCGGTGCGGGTGACGTGGTGACCGATCTGCTGGGAGGAGGCGAAGGCCGCGCGCAGCCAGTTCTCCACCTCCAGTCGGTGGCCCCAGACGTTCGCACCGACGTTGATCATCCCGAGTGCGAACAGCAGCAGGCAGCCCGTCCACAGTCCGCTGCTCAGGCCGTGGTCGAGTCCATCGTCGACGACCATGCCGAGCGCCAGCGGCTGCATCGCACCGGCCACGTTGCCGACAATGGACACGGCGGTGGCCCCGGCCAACACGCCGAACTGGCGTCGGCCGAGCCAGCGCAGGTAGGCCCACGCTCCGGTGAGCGGGGGACGCCCGGGGTCGGGCAGCGGAAGTGGTCGCACGGTCGGCCACGCTACGGGTGATCACCGACACACGCCGAGGGCTTTTCGGGCGGTGTAGGGGAGAATCGTCCCGAGTCACGATCCACCCCGAGAGGACCACCATGTCGCAGAGCCCGGTGACCCCGCAGGACACCGCCGCCCGAGCCGTCGCCGTCGCCCGTGGACGGCTCAAGCGTTACCGCGTGATGGCCTGGATCACCGGGACCATGCTGCTGGTGCTCTGTCTGGAGATGGTGCTCAAGTACGTGTTCCAGGCCGGTGGGGTCGACGCTGCCGGGCACGCGGAGCCGGTGTTGGGCACCTGGGTGGCGATCGTGCACGGCTGGATCTACGTGCTCTACCTGATCACCGTGGCGCAGCTGTGGTCGGCGATGCGCTGGACTGGCGGTCGTCTGGTCACGATGGCGCTCGCGGGTGTGGTGCCGGTGATGTCCTTCGTGTTGGAGCGTCGGGTGCACGCGGATGCCGAGGCGCGGATCGCTCGGGTGGCCCCTCAGACCGCGGCCTGAGCGAACTTTCCAGTTCGGAAAATCACGACTTGACACAGTGGAAAGTCGGGGCCTAGCTTTCCGGTATGGAAACTCGACCTGATGACCTGACCCCCTCCCGCGCAGCCGAGTTGCTGGACGCTGCTCAGGACGCCCGCACGACACTGTCCGACCGTGCCAGTCAGCCCTGGTGGTTCTGGGCGCTGGTGGGCGGGCTGCTCGGCTGCCTGGTGCTCACCCGGTTGATCCCGTCGGATCTGTACTGGCTGCGTGCCGTGGCCTTGGTGGCGCTGGTCAGCGGGATGTGCGTGCTGGTCGCCCGACGGTTTGCTTCCCGCGGCGTGGCGACTCGGCTCTGGGCTGGCCCGCGCTGGTCGGTCCCGACCTTGCTGGCGGTGCTGGCGGCGTTGAGCGTGGCGGCGGTCGGATTCGTCGACACCCTCGCCACTCCGCTGGTGATCGGCTGGGCCGTCGCTGTGGCGCTGATCTACACCGCCGCCGGACTCGCGGGCCAGCGCGCCTACCGCCGTTACGCGACGGAGCAGCGGTGAGCGCCGTCCCCGCACGCTTCGACGAGGAAGTGCACGCCCCCCTGCGGTTGCAGCTCTGCTCGGCGCTGCTCCCGGTGCGGTCGGCGACCTTCCCGGCGCTGCGCGAGGCGCTGGGGGTGTCCGACTCCGTGCTCTCCAAACACCTGTCCCGCCTGCAGGCGGTCGGCTATGTCGCCATCGACAAGCGGGCCGTTGGCGGCCGCAGCCGCACCTCCGCGGCGTTGACCGAGGCGGGTCGGGTGGCGGTGCGTGGACACCTGACAGCGCTGCGGGAGATCGCCGCCGCCGCGGAGGCGGTCGAGGAGCCGGCGCAGGCCACTATCCTGGACCGGTGACCGACTCCACCCCCGCTCAGGCCACCGCCTCCGAACGTCCCGTCCTGGTTGTCGACTTCGGCGCCCAGTACGCCCAGTTGATCGCCCGCCGCGTCCGCGAGGCGAGCGTGTACTCCGAGATCGTCCCGCACACCGCCACGGTGGAGCAGATGCTGGCCAAGGAGCCGGCGGCGATCATCCTGTCCGGCGGTCCGTCCTCGGTGTACGCCGACGGCGCGCCCTTCGTGGACCCGGCGCTGTTCGAGGCCGGTGTCCCAGTGCTCGGCATCTGCTACGGCTTCCAGGCGATGGCCAAGGCTCTCGGCGGCGAGGTCGCCCAGACCGGTCAGCGCGAGTACGGCGGCACCGCGGTCGAGGTCGTCTCCGAAGGCACCGTCCTGGCGCAGAGCCCGGCCGAGCAGACCGTGTGGATGAGCCACGGCGATGCGGTGCACGCCGCGCCCGAGGGCTTCGAGGTGCTGGCCACCTCCGCTGGCTCCCCGGTGGCGGCGTTCGAGAACCGCGAGCGTCGACTCTTCGGTGTGCAGTGGCACCCGGAGGTCAAGCACTCCCCGCTGGGCCAGCGCACGCTGGAGCACTTCCTGTACGAGGGTGCCGGGCTCAAGCCGGAGTGGAACCCGGGCAATGTGATCGCCGACCAGGTGGCGCGGATCCGCGAGCAGGTCGGTGACGCCCGGGTCATCTGCGGTCTGTCCGGCGGGGTCGACTCCTCGGTGGCGGCGGCGCTGGTGCAGAAGGCGGTCGGTGACCAGCTGACCTGCGTGTTCGTGGACCACGGTCTGCTGCGCTCCGGCGAGGCCGAGCAGGTCGAGACCGACTTCGTGGCGTCCACCGGGGTCAACCTCAAGGTCGTCGACGCCCGTGAGCGGTTCCTCACCGCGCTGGCCGGGCACACCGACCCGGAGACCAAGCGCAAGATCATCGGCCGCGAGTTCATCCGGGTATTCGAGGACGCCGCCCGGGAGATCGTCGCCGAGGCGGGTGCCACCGGCGAGGAGGTCAAGTTCCTGGTGCAGGGCACCCTCTACCCGGATGTGGTCGAGTCCGGTGGCGGCGAGGGCGCGGCCAACATCAAGAGTCACCACAACGTCGGCGGTCTGCCGGACGACCTGCAGTTCGAGCTGGTCGAGCCGCTGCGTGCGCTGTTCAAGGACGAGGTCCGGGCGGTCGGCCTGGAGCTCGGTGTCCCGGAGACTATCGTCTGGCGTCAGCCGTTCCCGGGCCCGGGTCTGGGCATCCGGATCATCGGCGAGGTCACCCAGGAGCGTCTGGACGTGCTGCGTGCCGCTGACCTGATCGCCCGTGAGGAGCTGACCAAGGCCGGACTGGACCGCGAGATCTGGCAGTGCCCGGTGGTGCTGCTCGCCGACGTCCGCTCGGTGGGTGTCCAGGGCGATGGCCGCACCTACGGCCACCCGATCGTGCTGCGCCCCGTGTCCAGTGAGGACGCGATGACCGCGGACTGGACCCGGCTGCCCTATGACGTGCTGTCGGTCATCTCCACCCGGATCACCAACGAGGTGCCCGAGGTGAACCGCGTGGTGCTGGACGTGACCAGCAAGCCGCCGGGCACCATCGAGTGGGAGTGAGCGCATACGCGATGGCCCGGCATCCCCGAGGGGATGCCGGGCCATCGCGTATGTGTCAGCCGTGAATCAGATCGAGCGCGGTGCGCAGCGCTCCGATCTCCACCTGGCCCGGCGCGGACGCCGCCCCCACGGTGCCGAAGGTCGCGGCGGAGCCGAACACCCCACCGGCGAGCCGCGAGACCACGCCGGTCCCGGCCATCGACATGGTGATCAGCGGTTGCGCGACCCGCCGCCGGGCCGCGACGGTAGCGGCGAGCAGCGTCAGCACGTCCTCCGGTGCGCGCGGCATCACCGCGATCTTGAGCACATCTGCCCCGCGGTCGGCCATCGCCATCAGCCGTCGCTCGATCTCGGCCTGCTCCGGGGTCCCGTCGAAGTCGTGGTTGGACGCGATGACAGGAACACCGGCCGCGTGGGCCAATGCGATGGTCTGGTCGGCGGTGGCGTGCATCAGCTCGACATCCAGCAGGTCGGGCACTCGCGCGTCGAGCAGTGCGCGGTAGATGGCGAGGTACTCCTCCCCGGGCATCGGCAGCTCGCCCCCCTCCGCGCCGGTTCGGATGGTGGCCAGCAGCGGCAGTCCGCCCAGCGCCTCGACCAGGGCGCGTCCGGCTTCGACCACGGCGGTGACATCAGCGCCGCCGGCCATCAGGTGGTCCACCCGCCACTCGATCAGATCGGGGCGGGCGGCGACCACCGGAGCTGCCTGGTGCAGCAGCTCGTCGTGGCTGCGCGCGGTCAGCGGGACGATCACAGCGGGGGAACCGGTGCCCAGTGTCACCCCGCGCACGGTGACCGGGCGGGAAGCATCGAGGTCGGTCACGTCAGTCCTCCTGTGTGTTGCCGAAGAGTTCGGCGCGGATCACGTCGACCGGCATCGGCCTGCCGGTCCACAGCTCGAAGGCGGCGGCACCCTGGTGCAGCATCATGCCCAGGCCGTTCATCGTGCGGCAGCCAGCAGCCTCGGCCTGCGCGAGGAACACGGTACGGGGTGGGGCGTAGACCACATCGGAGACGAACAGGTCCGGGCGCAGCACGTCGGTGGTCGGCAGCGGCGACAGCTCCTTGAGCGCACCCATACCCACGTTGGTGGTGTTGGCCAGCACGCTGGACGCCGCGACGCACTCGCGGAAGGTGTCCACGTCGTCCAGGTCGTGCAGCACCGCGGTGGCCGAGGTGTGTTCGGCGATGGTGGCCACGGTGTGCTCCGCGATCGGCCACACCGCGTCCCGACGGTTGAAGATGTCGATCCGCTCCACCCCGTCTAGGGCGGCCTGGATGGCGATGGCCGTGCCCGCACCGCCCGCACCGATCATGGTGATGCGGCGACCGACGGGGTCGATGCCCGCCTCGCGCAGGGCGGTCATGTAGCCGATGCCGTCCGTGACGTGGCCGGTCAGGTGGCCGCCGTCGTTGACGACCGTGTTCACGGCCCCGACCATTCTGGCCGCGGGGGACAGGTCGTCGAGCAGCGGCAGGATGGCCATCTTGTTGGGCATCGAGACATTCCAGCCCCGCACCCGCATGGCACGCAGCCCGGTGACAGCGTCGGCGAGCTGGTCGGCATCCACCTCGAACGCGAGGTAGGCGTAGTCGAGGTCCAGCTCGGCGAGGGCCAGGTTGTGCATCCGGGGGGACATGCTGTGCCGGATCGGATAAGCGATCAGGCCGAGCAACTCGGTGTGGCCGGTGATGGCGCGGACCGTTCCGTCGGGCATCGGGAGGCTCCCTCATTGGTATGGACGTACTCGATAGTTCATTGTGGTCAGCCAAGAGTCCCGGATCAGGGTCGATGGTCCTGTCATGATGCTCGGGGGTCGATGGTCGGCCCGGAGGAGGGATGATGGCGGCACACCAGGGGCGGGGCAGCCAGGACAGCACCGCGCGCACGCGCGACCCCGACCGGACCCGCCACGAGATCCTGTCCGCGGCGATCGAGGAGTTCTCGGACAAGGGACTGCTCGGAGCTCGCGTCGATGCAATCGCCGAGCGCATCCAGACCACCAAGCGGATGATCTATTACTACTTCGGCTCCAAAGAGGGGCTGTACCGGGCCGCCCTGGCCGAGTCGTACCGCCGCACTCGTGCGCGGGAGCAGGATCTGGGGCTGGCAGACATGCCCCCGGAGCAGGCGTTGCGTGAGCTGGTGCGTTCGACGTTGCACTACGACGCCACCCACGAGCCCTTCGTCCGCTTGGTGCTGTTCGAGAACCTGCTGGGTGGCGAGGCGATCACGCAGTTGGATGAGGAGGACCGGGCGCTGAACCGCGGCGCGTTGGACCTGCTGGACGACGTGCTGGCCCGGGGGCGCGCCGAGGGGGTGTTCCGGGATGACGTATCGGCGCCGACCGCCCTGGACGTCCACCAGGTGATCAGCTCGTTGGCGTTCTTCCGGACGGCGAATCGCGCCACCTTCCGTGAGCTGTTCGGTCGTGACCTCCTCGGCGACGAATCTGCCGATCACGTGCGCGATCTGATCGAGGACACCGTGGTCCGCCTGGTGCGGATCTGACTTTGTGACTGTCCTCACAAGCCGCTGACCGGCGGTTTTACGTCATCGCAGGACTTCGGGCCCACCCCGGAGGCTTTCTTGCGAGCGAAGTTACTAACTAACCAGATCGGTACTTAGCTCGCCCGGGAGGAACCCCCGTGACCGTCGCACCCCCCGCTCGCCCCCAGGCTGTCGACCCCGCCGGTCGCGCGCCGCTGACCGTCGTCGTGCCCGACCGTGCCCCGGCTCCCCAGGTGCCCCACCTGTTGTCGCCGTTCACCGTGGGGACGATGACCCTGCGCAACCGCGTGGTCATGCCCCCGATGGGATCGAACCTCGCGCTCCCGGACGGCACCGTCTCGGATGCCCAGCTCGACTACTACGAGCAGCGTGCCCGCGGCGGTACCGGCCTGATCATTGTGGAGAACATCTGCGTGGCGTTCCCGGTCGCCTCCAACGGCACCACCCAGCTGCGCATCGACCACGACCGCTATGTCCCGCGTCTGTACGAGCTGACCGAGCGGCTGCACCGCCACGGTGCGAAGGCGGCGATCCAGCTCAATCACGCCGGAGCCTCCGCCAACCCGGCACGCACCGGTACCCCCGCGCTGTCCGCTTCGGACGTCCCCTCCAAGCCGGGTGGAGTGGTGCCGGTGCCGATGACCCGCGAGCAGATCGCCGAGGTCCCGGCGCAGTACGCTGCCGCCGCCCTGCGCGCCAAGCGGGCCGGGTTTGACGCGGTGGAGCTCCACGGCGGGCACTCCTATCTGCTCTGCCAGTTCCTGTCCCCGCTGTACAACCACCGCACGGATGAGTACGGCGGCAGCGTGGAGAACCGCGCGCGGCTGGTGCGCGAGGTGCTCGAGGCGGTCCGTGCCGCCGTGGGGCCGCGCTTCCCGGTGGCGCTGCGGATCAGCGCGGACGAGCTGGTCGCCGGCGGCAACACCCTGGACGACTCGGTGGAGCTGATGCGGCACCTGGTGGACCACGTCGACCTGATCGACGTGTCGGCTGCGCTCGCCGGCAACCTGCAGTACCAGATCGATCGGATGGACCTGCCGGACGGCTGGCGCTCCGGCATGGCGCGGCGGTTCCGTGAGGAGTTCGGCAAGCCCACCATCGTCTCCGGCAATGTGCGCGACCCGCAGGTGGCCGAGCGGATCGTCGCCGAGGGGGACAGCGATCTGGTGGCGATGGGGCGCGGCCTGATCGCCGACCCGTGGTGGGTGCGCAAGGTCGCGACCGGCTGCGCGGATCGCATCCTGGACTGCATCTCCTGCAACATCGGCTGCGCGGACCACCGAATCCGGCTGGACCGTCCGATCCGGTGCACGGTCAATCCGGACATCATCGGTCACGAGGACTACCTGCGGCGTCGGGTGGACCGGACGACCCGGGTGGTGGTGGTCGGCGGAGGGGTCGGCGGCCTGGAAGCTGCGTGCACCGCGGCAGAAGTCGGCTGCGATGTGGTGCTGTTGGAGGCCAAGGACGTTGTCGGCGGCGTGGTGGGGGAGGCCGTGCGCCTGCCCGCCAAGCGCCGGATTGCTGGATTCCTCAACCACCTGGTCGACCGTGCGGCTCGTGCCGGCGTGGAGATCCGGACTGCGACGCCGGCCACGGTGGACCTCGTCCGGTCGCTGCAGCCGGATGTGGTGGTCAATGCCACCGGGTCGCAGCCAGTGCTGCCGCCGGTGCCAGGGCTGCGCGAGCGGGTGGATGTCGAGGGCACCCAGGTGTTCTCGATCCTGGGTGCCACCGCCACCGTCGACGAGGTCGATCGGCTGGCCGGGCGTCCGGTGATCGTGGTCGGCGGCGGTGCTGTGGGTCTGGACGTGGTGGAGACCTGCGTCGCGGTCGGTGCTGAGGTGACCCTGATCGAGCGGATGGACCGGGTCGCGGCTGATCTGGATGTGATCACGGCGATGCAGATGCACGAGCTCATCGAGCAGCACCACGTCCAGGTGCTCACTAGCACGACGCTGACCGAGGTCGGCGACGGGTGGGTGGAGGTGCAGGACGCCGCCGGTGAGGTCCGCAGATTGACCGGCGATGCGACCTATGTCTGCCTGGGCATGCGCGGGGACACGAGGAGCTACTCGGCGCTGGCAGAGGCGTTCGCCGGGACCGACGTGGACGTCCTCGATGTGGGCGACTCGGCCGGTGGCGGCAAGATCATCGACGCCACCCGTGGTGGTCGCGACATCCTGATCACCCTGACGGAGCGGGGCGTCCTGCCGCGCTGAAGCCGGCAGGCCGCTCGACTCGCTCGATTCCGTCGACCGCACAGTGGTCCGGGACCGAGGTCCTTCGTGAACGCAGTCACAAGGCTGAACGATGTAACTATCAGGTGAGTACCTTCGTGACGGGCTGCGTCCGAAGGGCCGCCGCCCACCGCCCAGGAAAGGTCCGCGATGAAGAACCGCTACGCACCGACGGCGGGCTCGGTGTACTTCTACTTCTTCCTCTACGGCATGGCCGTCATCATCCTGTCGCAGAACTCCACGCACCTGCAGGAGCAGTGGAACTGCACCGAGGGCAACGTACTGATGGCGCTGTCCGGCATCGGGATCGGGAAGATCATCGGGCCGTCTTTCGCCGGGTTCCTCTCCGACAAGGTCGGCCGCCGATTCATGGTGCTCGCCTCGCTGGCGATGTACATCGTGTTCCTGCTCGGCGTGGTCGTCAGCCCGAACTGGCAGGTCGGCTTCGCGCTGGCCGTGTGGTTCGGGTTGGCCAACGCCGTGATGGACACCGGTACCTACCCCACGCTGATGGAGTCCTTCCCCAAGACGGCCGGGTCGGCGAACATGCTGGTCAAGGCCGCCATCGCTGCTGGCCAGTTCGCGCTCCCGCTGGTGATCAACGCACTGGCGAACGCCGGGGCCTACTGGGGCATCCCGTTCATCGGCGGCGCGATCGTGCTGGCGATCATCTTCCTGGTCATGCTCAAGGTGCCGTTCCCGGACTACAAGGCGCTGGCTGCCGAGCAGAAGGCCGCCATCGAGGCCAACGCCGCGTCCTCCGAGGACGGTGCGACCGGTGCGCGGATCGGCCTGGAGGGGGTGGCACTGGTGCTCTTCGGTTTCACCGCCACCGCCATGTTCTGGCTGGCCCAGAACTCGATGCCCGCTATCGGTCAGCAGCTCGCCGGGATGAGTGAGGACGGCGGTCGTGGACTGATCTCCTGGTACTCGATCGGCTCCTTCGCCGGGGTGTTCATCACTGCGGCCCTGGTGGCCAAGAAGTTCCGCCCAGTCACGTTCCTGGTGGTGAACCCGGTAGCTGCGGCGGCCGCGTACCTGCTGATGGTGCTGGTCCAGAACGGCTCGCTGTACCCGGTGCTGGCGTTTGTGATCGGCTACTTCGCCGCCGGTGGTCTGTTCCAGCTCACCGTGGTGGTGCTGGCCGAGTTCTTCCCGGTTCGCAAGGGCGTGGTCACCTCGATGATCGGGCTGGCCTCGGGACTTGCTGCCTTCGTCCTGCCCTATTTGTCTGGTTGGCTGGTGGACGGTGCAGCCGACAAGGCGGCCGGATACACCAATGTGGTCTGGGTCGGCTTCGGCGTCTGCATCGCCTCGGTGCTGCTGGGTGTCTTCGTGCTGACGCGGTACCGCAAGGTCTTCGTGCGCAGCGCAGCAGCCGCCGACGCGGAGAAGGCTGCGCTCGCCGCGTCCTGAAACCCCGACCGTCCCATCTAGAGGAGTCCCGCTGGTGTCCACACTCGAGGCCGTCGAGGATCTGCCCCCGGACGTCAGCCCGCGGCAGGCCAAGCGTGCTGCGGTGAGCTCCTTCGTCGGCGCGGTGATCGAGTGGTACGACTTCCTGATCTTCGGGTTGACGGCGGCCACGGTGTTCAACACGCAGTTCTACGCCTTCGACTCCCCGACGATGAACCTGCTGGCGTCCTTCGCCACGCTCGGCATCGGCTTCTTGTTCCGTCCGCTGGGCGGGCTGGTCTTCGGTCGGATGGGCGACCGGGTCGGGCAGAAGCAGGTGTTGATCGTGACGATGACCCTGATGGGCATCTGCACGGGCTTAGTCGGATGCCTGCCCACCTATGCGCAGGCCGGGTGGTGGTCGCCGGTGCTGTTGACCGTGCTCCGGTCGGTGCAGGGCTTCGCGGTCGGCGGTGAGTGGGGTGGGGCAGCCCTGCTCGCCGTCCGACACGCGCCCGCTGGTCGACGTGCGCTGTACTCCTGTGGCGTTCAGCTCGGGTACGCCGTGGGCCTGGTCGCCGCCTCCGGAGCGGTGACCGGCATGAGCTCGCTGGCCGGGGACCGGTTCGACAGCTGGGGATGGCGGGTCCCTTTCTGGTTCTCCCTGGTGCTCATCGCAGTCGGGCTGTGGATTCGGTCCGGGGTGGTCGAGCGGCCCAAGGACTCGCAGCCGACCGAGCAGCGGCGCGGGTCGGTGATGACCGCGATCCGCCAGTCGCCGCGCGCGTTCCTGGAGATCATCGGACTGCGCCTGGTCGAGCTGCTGACCATGTACATCGTCACCACCTTCGCGGTGGCCTACGGCGTGTCCCACATGGGAATGCCCCGCGAACGCATGGTCAACGTGGCGCTGATCGTCGGTGCGCTGGGGCTGATCTCCATCCCCGCCTTCGCGTACCTGTCGGACCGGTTCGGGTGGCGGCGGATCTATGTGGTCGGGTCGCTGATCGGGGCAGCCGCCGCGTTCCCGTTCTTCTTCGCGATGGAGTCCGGCAGCTTTGTCCTGGTGGTGGTGGTCGCGGTGGTGTTGATCAACATCGCGCACGACATGGCCGTGTCGGTGCAGCAGCCGCTGATCACGCAGATGTTCGGCCCGGAGAACCAGAACACCGGCGCGGGCGTGGGATACCAGGTGGCCTCGGCGATCGCTGGAGGCTTCACCCCGTTCCTGGCGACGGCCATGCTCACCTGGACCAATGACCGGTGGTGGCCGGTGGCGACCTACCTGCTGGTGGGCTGCCTGATCTCCGCAGCGGTGGCCGGCTTCGCTGTCCGCGGTGGGCGCGCCTCGCAGGTGTGACCGAACCCACGGGTCGTGTCCGCTCCGTGGTCGTTGGTCGGGCGTGAGGCCGTCCGCGCCCACAATGGACACGGTGTCCGGGCTGCTCCGGGCGCTGCCGCCCGCGCGTTTCTCGGCCAGAGGAGTCGACGATGCCCACCCCCACTGCCCGGTCCCGTCAGCGTGGCACCCCGCCGCCGTCCCCGGATCGCGGACCGCTGGTGGTGCTCTGTGGCCCGATGGGGTCGGGGAAGACCGCGATCGGTCGTGCCCTGTCCCGGCGCTGGGATGTCCCGCTGCGCGACACCGACGTCGATGTCGAAGAGCGCGCCGGGACCACCATCGCGGACATCTTCCTGCACCAGGGTGAGCAGGCATTCCGCGATCTGGAGCATCAGATCGTCGCGGAGGCGCTGGCCGAGCACCGTGGGGTACTGGCGCTCGGTGGCGGTGCGCCGGTGCGGACGGACACCCAGCAGCACCTGGCGGAGTACGCGGCGCAGGGCGGGACCGTGGTGTTCCTGGACGTCAGCATCGAGTTCGCCGGGCCGCGGGTCGGGCTCGACGACTCCCGGCCGCTGCTGATGGGTGACCCCCGCCAGCGCTGGCTGGACATCATGCGTGAGCGCCGGGAGATCTACGAGGGTGTGGCCACGATGCGGGTGCTGACCGACGGCGTCACCCCCGCAGAAGGGGCGCGGGAGGTCGAGCGCCGGATGCGGCAGGTACACCAGGCCCGACAGGCTGCGACGCGCCACGGCGGTCCGCACACCCGCTAATGCCGACTGGTCACAGTCACCTCACAGATGTCCGATTGCGTCGCCCTTGGTCTTTTGGGACGTTGTGCGGTGACAGGGGAACTCGCAGAAGGAGAGCACCATGACCACCGTGGCAACGACGGCGCCGTCGAAGGCGTCGCGCGTGATCGCGATCATCTCGGCCGTGGCCGGACTGATCCTGCTGATTGCGGGCGGAGTGACCTGGGGCGCCGTCTCCAGCCACCTCGCCGACGAGAACATCACCGTGTCCGGCGACGCCGCCAACTTTGCGGGTGACCCGGTGACCACGCCGTGGGCGGCCTTCGCCCAGGCCGACATCATCGCTCAGCACGCCCTGGACGCGACCGGCGGCAAGACCTACGCCGAGCTCGACCAGGACGACCCGCTGCGGGACGTCGCGATGAACGCGTCCTTCCTGCGCGCCTCGCTGTTCACCTCCGTGGTCGCCTTCGGCGTGGCCGCGCTGGTGATGGGGCTGGGCATCATGTTCATCCTGATCGGCTGGGCGATCTGGGCGCTGGGCGGCAAGCGTCGGGTCACCCTCGCCGACGGCGGTTCCCGCGCGGAGGCCCGGGTTGCCGAGACCCGCGCCGGGCAGACGCAGGCCACCAGCACGACCATCCCGCCTGCGGAGCCGGGCACCCCGGGCACGACCCCGGCGGTCTGATCCGCAGTACACAGGACGAGGGCCGGAACTCCACGGAGTTCCGGCCCTCGTCGTAGGTGAGCCCCGGGCGGCCCCTCCAGCCACCCGCGCGCTCAGGACGCCGAACGATCCCGGCGACGTACCGAGCTGACCAGCGAGCTGATCAGCAGACCGACTCCGGCCAGCGCCAGCAGGCCGATGAACAACAGCTGGAAGTCGATGTGCAGCCCCGCCGCCGCTGCCAGGATCGCGGCACCGATCGCCACCACGATCAGGCCCCAGATCACCGTGCCGGTCCGGGGACCGGTGCTGCGCGGCACCGGGGGCGCGGTAACCGGCGCGGGCGGGGTCCAGGTGCTGGTGGTGCTCGTCGGCTCCGGCGACGGGGGAGTTGCGGACATCGGCGGTGTGGACCCGTCGGTGGCGAATCCGCTCGCGGGAGCGTCATGGACCGGTGGTGCGGGGTAGGGATCGGTCTCGACGGCCTCGGTCTGGACGGTGTCGGTCCCGGCTGCGTCGGCCTCGGCCGCCGTGTCGATCTGCTCGGTCTCCGGCACCGACCCGATCGCCTCGGTCTCCGGCACTGACTCGATGGCTTCGGTGCGGTCGTCGTCGTGCTCGTTCGTCTGCTCGGAGCCCTGCCCCGGGGTGCGCTCGGACATCAGTTCTCCTCGATGGTGATGTTGCCCAGGCCGATGTCGGCCCGGAGATCCAGTTGGGCGGGTGTGTCGGAGGAGACCTCGTCGCTGGTGAACACCCGACGGTTGGCGACCCCGCTCAGCTCCTGATCGCGGTCATCGACTGTCCAGAACACCTGTCCACCGCCGGAACGAACCGTGGCTCGGACCGGGGTGTCGTTCGGGACGATCACGGTGATGTCACCGATCCCGACCTGCACCGGCACCTCCAGCGCCTCGTCCTCGACCAGCGGCACCTCGGTCAGATCGACCACCGCCGAGCCCATGCCGAGCGCGAAACCCGCCTCCGCGGCGGATCGGCTCTCGACCAGGTAGCGCTCGTCACCGATGCCCGCGGTGCGACGGTCCGAGTCCCACCAGGTGTCGGAGTCCGCTGCCACGGCAGGACCGGCCAGCACGATGCCAATGATCGCCAGGGCGGTCAGTCCGCCGGAGCGTCGTCCGAGCAACCCGCACAGGATGATGCCGAGGCCGACCAGGACGATGCCCCCACCGACCACGATGCTGGCCACCGGGCCGTCGTAGTGACCGGTGCGGTCCGCGATCAACAGCCCGGCTAGGCCGATCAGGATCAGACCCATCACCGCACCGGTCATCGCGGAGCCGGGGCCCGGCACCGGAGGCTTCACCGGCTTGGGCGGCTTCGGGGGTTTCGGGGGCTGGGACTGCCACGACGGGCCACCGGTGTGCGGCGGAACCGGTCGGGGCGGCAGCGGTGTGCCTGGGCCACCCGGCAGCGGGCTCGGGCTGATCGGCGGGTGGACCCCCGTGGGGGTAACGGGTGCGGAGCCGTAGACCGGGGCGGCGGGCGGCACCGTGGCCGAGGTCCGGATCGGGGGGTTCCCGGTGGGGCCGGCGGTCGGTGTGACCGACGAGGCCGGGCTGGCGGCTGGAGTGGGCTCGGTCATCGGAACGGGCCCTTCGGTCGAGGTCGAATCGCGTCGATCCCGCCGGGCGTTCGCGAGGATGACGATCACGGCGACCACGGCCGCAGACCAGGCGATCACGGAGAACCACCCGGAATCGAACGGCCCCCAGGAGAACCACCAGCCACCGTTGGTCGCGCCGACCAGCACCAGCACACCGGCACCAATCAGTCCGCCGTCCCAGTCGCCGTGGATCGCCTGCTCCAGGTGGATCCTGCCGTCCGGCTCGGGCAGCAGCGCCCAGGCGATGCCGTACAGCACCAGGCCGAAGCCGAGCAGCACGCTCAGGCCGACCAGCCCGCGCATCAGCAGCGGGTCCATCCCGAACCGCTGCGCGAGCCCGGAGGCCACACCACCGATCCACCGGTCCTGGCCACGGGTGACCCCGACCTTGCGGATCGCGCCGAAGAAGCCGTCCCCGCTGCGTCCGCCGGGTGCGCCCGGCGTGGGTCCGGAACCGGCCGGGGGCGGGGTGCCCGGGCCGTAGCCGGTGCTGTCGTTCGTCATGGTTCGATCCTGACCGCCGCCAGCGCTCCGAACCATCGGGGGCCACCCTGAGCCACCCCTGATTCGCCGGTCCGGGTCCCTGATCCTGCCCCGAGTTCGGCGCTCAGGGCTTCGACGCGGAGCCGAGACATGTGACGATCAGGGCATGCAGACCCCTGTCCGGCCACCGCTGCGCCGCCCCGAACGTGGTCGCGTCCTCGGTGGCGTGGCCGCGGGTCTGGCCGTGCACCTGGGGGTGTCCGTCCGGATGGTGCGGCTGCTGTTCGTGGTGCTGACACCGGTCGCGTTCTTCGGTCCGCTGCTCTACGTGTTCTGGTGGGTGACGGTGCCGCTCGGGGATGCCGAGCAAATGACCGACACTCGTCCGGCGTGGCAGACCCGTCTGGCCCCGGTGCTGAGCCCGGCGCGGGTGGAACAGCTGCGCAGACTGCCCTGGGGTCAGATCGCGGTCGGTGCGGCGCTGGTGGTGAGTGCGGCGGCGCTGCTGCTGAACCGTTCCGGCAGCTCGATCGGTTCGGGCTGGTTGGTCCCGGTGCTGCTGCTGGCCGCTGGCGCTGCCCTGGCCTGGAGTCAGCTGGACGCGGTGCAGAAGGAGCGCAAGGGCGGGGCGCGCAACCGGGTCAGTGTGCTGCGGCTGGTCGGCGGCCTGGTGATCGCCGGGGTCGGCGTGCTCCTGCTGGTCGGCAAAGAGACCGAACCGGCCGTGCTGGTGCAGTCCACGGTCGCGGCGGTGGCGGTGTTGGCCGGTGTGGCGCTGGTGCTCGCTCCGTGGTGGCTGCGCCTGGTGCGTGCACTGGGTGACGAGCGTCTGGCCCGAGCCCGGGAATCCGAGCGCGCCGACATCGCTGCACACCTGCACGACTCGGTGCTGCAGACCCTGGCCCTGATCCGCGCCCGCGCGGACGACGCCACTGAGGTCGCTCGTCTGGCCCGCGCCCAGGAGCGCGAGCTGCGAGCCTGGCTCTACGACGACCGCCCCGAGCCCGGCACCTCCGTGGTCGCAGTGCTGCGGGAGATCGTCGCGGAGATCGAGGACACCCGGGTCGGCCCCTCCGGTGAAGCGGTGACCATCGACGTGGTGGTGGTCGGGGACTGCGAACCCGATCAGAACACCGACGCCCTGCTCCAAGCGACCAGGGAGGCGCTGCTCAACGCGGTGCGACACGGTCGTCCGCCGGTGTCCTGCTACCTGGAGGCCGGTCCGACCGAGGTCGAGGCCTTCGTCCGAGACCGGGGGACCGGCTTCGACCTGGACGCGGTGCCCTCGGACCGGTTCGGTGTCCGGGAGTCGATCCTGGGCCGCGTGCGCCGCCGCGGTGGGACCGCCTCGGTGGTGTGCAAGGACGGGGGCGGCACCGAGGTGCGGTTGCAGGTGCCCCGTGTGAGCGGTCCGGGGACGCCGGAGCAGACGACGGCCGACCCGGCCAGTGAGAGGACGATGCAGTCATGAGCGAGCCGATCGATGTCGTGCTGGTCGACGACCATCTGATGTTCCGCGCCGGGGTGCGGGCTTCCCTGGACGACCGGGTGCGGGTGGTCGGCGAGGCCGAGACTGTCGAGCAGGCGGTGGCGGTGGTGCGCGAGCTGCGACCACCAGTGGTGCTGTTGGACGTGCACTTGCCCGGTGGTGACGGTGGGGGTGGTGCCGAGGTGATTCGGCTGTGCCAGGACCTGCTCGCCGAGACCCGGTTCCTGGCGCTGTCGGTCTCGGATGCCGCCGAGGATGTGGTGGCCGTGATCCGGGCCGGCGCGCGCGGGTATGTGACCAAGGCGATCAGCGGCCCGGACCTGTCTGCCGCCGTGCAGCAGGTGGCCGGCGGCGATGCGGTGTTCAGCCCGCGGCTGGCCGGATTCGTGTTGGACGCCTTCGGCACTGCCGCAGGCGATGTCGCCACCGGGGACGACGAGCTGGACCGGCTGTCGGCCCGGGAGCGCGAGGTGATGCGGTTGATCGCGCGCGGTTACTCCTACCGGGAGGTCGCCTCCGAGCTGTTCATCTCGATCAAGACCGTCGAGACCCATGTGTCGGCGGTGCTGCGCAAACTGCAGCTGTCCTCGCGGCACGAGCTGACCCGGTGGGCGGCTGCGCGGCGACTGCTCTAGGGGTGACCGGCACCACCGTGCGACGTGGTGTGTCGTGCGAGTGGTCCATGTCAGGGTGGTCTCTCCCCCCAACGTCGAGGAGACGCCCCCATGGACATCGTCTACGGCCTGCTCGTGGTGCTGCACCTGATCGGCTGGGCCATCGTGCTCGGCGGCTGCATCGTCACCCTGCGGCAGAACGCCTTCCCGAAGGGTGCCTTCCACGGTGCTCTCACCGCTCTGGTCACCGGGCTGATCATGACCGGTCTGCGCTCGGCCGAGGTCGCCGGGCTGGACAAGCCGGACAACGCCAAGATCGGCGTGAAGCTGGTCATCACGCTGGTGATCACCGTGCTGATCTGGCTCGGGCAGCGCAAGCCGGAGCAGGTCACCAAGGGCCGGGTCGGTGTGGTGCTCGGCCTGACCGCGGTCAACGTGGTGATCGCAGTGCTCTGGGGGTGACCTGCTCCGGGTGAGTCAGCTACAGGTGTAGGTGACCCCGTCGATGTAGTGCGTGCCAGGCCCCTGCTCGGCGCAGACGTCCAGCACGTGCCAGACGCCCATGCCGACGATGACACCGATTACGAGCCAGATCACGGAGACGGCCAGGGCGATGCCGGCCATCACCTTGCTGGCGGTGTCGGTGGTGCCGCGCTTCTTGACCAGGGTCACGATCGCGAGCACCAGACCGACCAGCGAGGTGCAGCCGATCGCGGCGAGCACCAGGGAGACGATGGCGAGCGTCTTGGTGCCGTTATCCGGTGCCGCGGCATAGCCCGGGTACTGCGGGGCCCCGGCGGACGGATAGGCCGGGGTGCCCGCGTAGGGCGGCGGTGTCCCCGCACCGGTGGAATCGCTCGGGTAAGCAGGCGGCACAGTGGGGTAGGCGGGCGGTGCGCTCGGGTACGCGGGTGTCGCCTCCGACTGCGGCCCGGAACCCGATGGGGGTGCGCTGCTGTCGGGCTGGTCCGGCTGCTGCGGTCCCGGCGGAGTCTGGGGGGTGCTCATCGATCCTCGTCTCGGTTCTGGGGGTGCAGGGTGTGCGCGGCTGCGGCAGGAGTGCCGTGCGGCCGATCCTGCCAGGGCCCGCCGCCGAGCTGCCAGCACGTCCATCGGTGGACCCGGGTGTCAGCGCCTACGCCTAGGCTTGGGGGTGCCATGACGTCGCTCTTCGAGAACCTCCCGCTGCCCGGACTCGACCTCGCCCGCCTGCCCGCCGGACCCCCGCGGACGGATGCCGAGGTCGACGAGCCCCGCCGTGCCGGACACGGTCCGCACCGGGCCGATCCGGAGTCGCTGCTGGAGGGCCTAAACCCCGAGCAACGGGCTGCGGTGCTGCACACCGGTGGGCCGCTGCTGATCGTCGCCGGTGCCGGATCGGGCAAGACCCGGGTGCTGACCCATCGGATCGCGTACCAGTTGGCCACCGGTCGGGCGCGGGCGGGGGAGATCCTGGCGATCACCTTCACCAACAAGGCTGCGGCGGAGATGCGCGAGCGAGTCGCCGCGCTGGTCGGCCCCTCCGCCCGGGCGATGTGGGTGTCCACCTTCCACTCTGCCTGCGTGCGGATCCTGCGCAAGGAGGCCGGCACCCTCGGGCTGCGGTCCAGCTTCTCAATCTACGACTCGGCAGATTCACAGCGGCTGATCACGCTGGTCGCCCGTGAGCTGGACCTTGACCCGAAGCGCTACCCGCCTAAGGCGCTGGGGTCCAAGATCTCCTCGCTCAAGGACGAGTTGGTGGCTCCCGAGGACTTCGCGGCGACCAACGGCGGCGACGGTGCCAACGACTTCGACCGGACGCTGGCCCAGGTCTACACCCGTTACCAGCAGCGGCTGCGGCAAGCGAACGCGCTCGACTTCGACGACCTGATCATGACCACGGTCAACCTGCTGCAGGCCTTCCCCGCGGTGGCTGAGCACTACCGGCGTCGGTTCCGGCACGTGCTGGTCGATGAGTACCAGGACACCAACCACGCGCAGTACGTGCTGGTCCGCGAACTCGCCGGTGCCGGTGCGCAGATCGAGGGGGACGTCCCGCGCGGGGAGCTGACCGTGGTCGGCGACTCCGACCAGTCGATCTATGCCTTCCGTGGCGCGAACATCCGCAACATCATGGAGTTCGAGGCCGACTACCCGGACGCCACCACCATCCTGCTGGAGCAGAACTACCGCTCCACCCAGACCATCCTGTCCGCCGCCAACGCGGTGATCAGCCGCAACCCGGGTCGCAAAGCCAAGCGGTTGTGGACCGACTCCGGTCAGGGCCCGCAGATCGTGGCCTACGTCGCCGACGACGAGCACGGCGAGGCCCGGTTCATCGCGGAGGAGATCGACCGCCTGGCCGACTCCGACGGGGTACGCCCCGGTGATGTGGCGATCTTCTACCGCGCCAACGCCCAGTCCCGTGCGCTGGAGGAGGTGCTGGTCCGGGTCGGCCTGCCCTACAAGGTGGTCGGCGGCACCCGGTTCTACGAGCGCAAGGAGATCAAGGACGCGGTCGCCTACCTGCGGGCGATCGCGAACCCGGATGACGACGTGAACCTGCGTCGGATCCTCAATGTGCCCAAGCGCGGACTCGGTGAGCGCTCCGAGGCGATGGTCGCCGCTTACGCCGAACGGCAGCGGATCTCCTTCGGGGCGGCGCTGGAACGGTTGGACGAGGTGCCCGGGCTGGGCACCCGGGCGATCACCGGTCTGCGCGCCTTCGACGTGATGATGTCCGACCTGCGCGCGCTGGCGGAGTCCGGTGCCGGACCGGCCGAGGTGCTGGGTGCAGTGCTGGACCGCAGCGGGTACCTGGCGGAGCTGCGCGCCTCGGAGGACCCGCAGGACCAGACCCGGGTGGAGAACCTGGCGGAACTGCACGCCGTCGCGGCCGAGTTCGAGGAGTCCGAGCCCGAGGGGGACCTCGCGGACTTCCTGGAGCGGGTGTCGCTGGTCGCCGACTCCGACCAGATCCCCAGCGACGACGGCGCTGACGGCGACGAGGACGCTGCGCGGGCGGCGGACCAGGGCGTGATCACCTTGATGACGCTGCACACCGCCAAGGGCCTGGAGTTCCCGGTGGTGTTCCTGACCGGGATGGAGGACGGCACCTTCCCGCACATGCGGTCCCTGGCGGACACCGACCAGTTGGCCGAGGAACGTCGACTGGCCTATGTCGGACTGACCCGGGCCCGGGAACGGCTGTACATCTCCCGTGCCGCCGTCCGGACCGCCTGGGGGGTGCCGAACGAGTTCCCGGCGAGCCGGTTCTTGGACGACCTGCCGGAGGAGCTGATCGATTGGCGGCGGCGCGAATCCAGCACCGACCGGCTGCGGACCCCGGGCGGGTACGTGACTGGCCGCGGCGGATTCGGCTCCGGCCGGGGCGAGGGCGGCGAACGGGCCCGGGACCGGCGACGGGTGGATCTGAGCCAGCGCCCACCCGGTGGTGCCACCTTCGGATCGGCGACCCCGCGCCCGGATGCGCAGATCCCGGATCTGGCGGTGGGGGACAAGGTGACTCACGACAGTTACGGCCTGGGCACCGTCGTGTCGATGGAGGGGGCGGGACAGAACGCGGTGGCGAAGGTCGACTTCGGCACGGAGGGCACCAAACGTCTCTTGCTGCGGTTCTCCCCTGTTACCAAGCTCTGACTACTCAGTCGGCGGTGTGTGGCCCCGCGCGTCCGGCATGATGCCGCCTATGCGTAGTGCACTCTTCGACCAGGCTCATGCCGAGATCCAGACCTCCGACCGGTTCGCCCTGCAGAGCACCAAGATGCTCAAGGTGACCCTCGGCCCCGACGTGCTGTCCGCCAAGGGCGCGATGGTCGCCTACCAGGGCCAGGTGCAGTTCCACCACGAGGGTTCCGGCTCCGTCGCGCGGTTCGTCAAGAACGCGATCAGCGCCGACAACCAGCCCCTGATGCGGGTCTCCGGTCAGGGTGAGGTGTTCTTCGCCCGGTCCGCGGAGAACGTCTTCCTGCTCCAGCTGGAGGGCGACGCGATCAGCGTGAACGGTTCCTCCCTGCTGGCCTTCGACTCGGCGTTGCAGTGGGACCTGCACCGCACCAAGGGCGCCGGGATGATGACCGCGGGCCTGTTCAACACCCTGATCCAGGGACAGGGGACCGTGGCGCTGACCTCGCACGGCGCGCCGATGATCCTGGACTGCTCGCAGCAGCCGACCTTCGTGGACCCGAACGCGGCGGTGTGCTGGTCGGCGAACCTCACCCCGGGCATTGTGAACAGCATGAACATGCGCTCGCTGGTCCGCGGAGGCACCGGCGAGGCGATCCAGTACAGCTTCCACGGTCCGGGCTTCGTGGTGGTGCAGCCCTCGGAGGGGTACCCGATGCCGACGGCCTGACATCGGCGGACGCGCGGCCCGGGACTTCTAGGACAGAAGTCCCGGGCCGTTCTCTCGATATGGAGATAAATCGCCCGCGGGGTGGTTACGATCGTCGACGGCAGAGCAGCCGATCCCGACCCGGGATACATGGGAAGGACCGCAACACGTGGACCTGTTCGAATACCAGGCGCGCGACCTCTTCGAGCGGCACGGGGTTCCCGTCCTGGGCGGGATCGTCGCCCGGACCCCCGCCGAGGCGCAGAGCGCAGCCGAGACCCTCCTGTCCGCCCCCGACGCCACGGGTGTCGTCGTGGTGAAGGCACAGGTCAAGACCGGTGGCCGGGGCAAGGCCGGTGGCGTGAAGATCGCCCGGTCCGCCGCGGAGGCCGCCGAGCGTGCCGAGGAGATCCTCGGCATGGACATCAAGGGCCACACCGTCCACCAGGTGATGATCGCCGCCGGTGCGCGGATCGACAAGGAGTACTACTTCTCCCTGCTGCTGGACCGTGCCGAGCGCCGCTACCTGGCGATGGCCAGTGTCGAGGGCGGGATGGAGATCGAGCAGCTCGCGGTGGAGCGCCCGGAGGCGCTGGCCCGGGTGGCCGTCGACCCGCGCACCGGCATCGACGCCGCCAAGGCCGCCGAGATCGTCGCCACCGCCGGATTCGACAGTGCGGTCGCCGACCAGGTGGCTGAGGTGCTGCAGCGACTGTGGGACGTCTACCGCGAGGAGGACGCCACCCTGGTCGAGGTCAACCCGCTGGTGCTCACCGAGGAGGGCCGGGTCGTCGCCCTCGACGGCAAGGTATCGCTGGATGCCAACGCCGACTTCCGGCACGCCGACCACGCGGAGTTGGCCGATCCCTCGGCGGACGACCCGCTGGAGGCGAAGGCCAAGGAGAAGGACCTCAACTACGTCAAGCTGGACGGTGAGGTCGGCGTGATCGGCAACGGTGCCGGTCTGGTGATGAGCACCCTGGACGTGGTCGCCTACGCCGGAGAGAACCACGGTGGGGTCAAGCCCGCGAACTTCCTGGACATCGGCGGCGGTGCTTCGGCGGAGGTGATGGCCGCCGGGTTGGACATCATCCTGTCCGACCCGCAGGTGAAGTCCGTGTTCGTGAACGTCTTCGGCGGGATCACCGCCTGTGACGCCGTGGCCAACGGCATCGTCGCGGCGCTCGGCATCCTGGGCGACCAGGCCACCAAACCGCTGGTCGTGCGCCTGGACGGCAACAACGTCGTCGCCGGTCGCCAGATCCTGCGGGACGCGAACCACCCGCTGGTCACCCAGGCCGAGACCATGGACGGTGGGGCCGCCGAGGCCGCCCGACTCGCCCACAGCGCCTGACCGAGACCTGAGAGAAGAGAGACAAGCACTCATGGCGATCTTCCTGACCGCGGATTCCCGGGTCATCGTCCAGGGCATGACCGGCTCCGAAGGCAGCAAGCACACCACCCGGATGCTGGCCGCCGGCACCACCATCGTCGGCGGGGTCAACCCCCGCAAGGCCGGCACCAGCGTCGAGTTCCCGCGCGGCGACGGCTCCGGGATGACCGTGGCGATCCCGGTGTTTGGCTCGGTGGCGCAGGCCGTCGAGTCCACCCGCGCGGATGTGTCGGTGATCTTCGTGCCGCCGGCCTTCACCAAGGCGGCGGTGATCGAGGCCGTCGACGCCGGTGTCCCGCTGATCGTGATCATCACCGAGGGCGTGCCGGTTGCCGACACCGCCGAGTTCTTCGCCTACGCGCAGGACAAGGGCGTGCGGCTGATCGGTCCGAACTGCCCCGGCCTGATCAGCCCCGCACAGTCGAATGTCGGCATCATCCCCGCCGACATCACCGGCCCCGGCCGGATCGGCCTGGTGTCGAAGTCCGGCACCCTGACCTACCAGATGATGTACGAGCTGCGGGACCTGGGCTTCTCCACCGCAGTGGGCATCGGCGGTGACCCGATCATCGGCACCACGCACATCGACGCACTGGCCGCGTTCCAGGACGACCCGGACACCGACCTGATTGTGCTGATCGGGGAGATCGGTGGTGACGCGGAGGAGCGTGCCGCGACCTTCATCGCCGAGCACGTCACCAAGCCGGTGGTCGCCTACGTCGCCGGGTTCACCGCCCCCGAGGGCAAGACCATGGGCCACGCCGGGGCGATCGTCTCCGGCTCGGCGGGCACCGCCGCCGCCAAGAAGGAGGCGTTGGAGGCTGCTGGTGTGCAGGTCGGCACCACCCCCACCGAGACCGCCGAGCTCGCCCGCAAGCTGCTCGGCTGATCCACCCGGACGCGGCGTGCCCAGCCTCACGGCGGCACGCCGCGTCCGCCTGTCCGACTCCGCGGGCCCGGTCGGGGACCATGGACCGATGAGCGCTGGTACCCGGCCCCCACAGCGGGGCGGCACGACCCGGGTGCTCGACGACCGTGCGCGCTTCGCCCCGGACCTGAACAGCGCTCCACGATGGGTCGGCGGCATGCTGGCCGGACTCCAGGCGGCGCTGCTGTCCCTGCTGGTCGTGGTGGTCCCCGCCATCGCCGCCTTCGTCGCGACCTCCTCCGCACCCGCCACCGACGGAGTCCCCTGGACCCAGGCGCTGCAGATCGGATCGGGGGTCTGGCTGCTGGCGCACGGCGTGCCGTTCCCCACCGCGCCCTCAGTGACCCTGGCCCCGCTCGGGTTGACCGCCCTGGCCGTGTTCAGCTGCTGGGCCGCGGCCCGTCGCTCCGGCTACGCCACCTGGCGCTCCTACCTGGCCGGGATCGGTGCGTACACCCTCCTGCTGGCCCTGGTCGTCCTGCTCGCCGGGGCCCCGCTGCTGCACCTGGGCATCGGGATCATCGGAGCGATCACCGTCTCCGGCCTCGGACTGGGGGCCGGACTATTGCGCCGCCCGGAAGCACCCCGACTGTCCACCCTGGTGCTGCCGGTGCGCAGCCGCCTACCCGAACCCGTCGCCCAGGGCCTCGGTGCCGGGGCGGTGGCCCTGTTCACGCTGCTCGCGATGTCCGCGCTGCTGACCATCGGGTGGGTGCTCACCGGGCGCACCACCATCGCCGAGGTCGTCTCCGGGCTCGGCCTGGATGCGGTCGGCGGCATCGTCCTCGCACTCGGTGAACTGGCGTACCTGCCCACCCTGGTCCTGTGGGCGATGTCCTGGCTGTCCGGCCCCGGCTTCGCGGTCGGCGTCGACACCGCCTTCACCGTCGACCACGCCACGACCGGTGCGCTGCCCGCGATCCCGATCCTCGGTGCGCTGCCCGCCCCCGACCTCACCGGCGGGGTGTTGCGGTTCGTGCCGGTGCTGACCGTCCTGACCGCAGTGGTGGCCGTGTTCTGGCTCCGCCGCCGGTTGACGAGCACCCGCGCCTGGGACCCGATCATCGCGGGGGCGGTTGCCTCGGCGGTCGCCGGACTCGGTGCGGGCGTGCTGGCCGCTCTGGCAGCCGGTGGGATCGGACCGGGCCGGATGACCGAGTTCGGGCCGGCACCGTTGCTGGTCGGTCTCGCTGTCGCCGCCGGGACGGGGGTGGCGATGCTGCTGGTGCTGCTGCCCGCCGATCGGCTGGTGCGCGCGGCGGTGGCGCGGCGGGCGCGGGGGCTGTGGCGGCGGATGCGGGGATATCGTCCGGGCACGGGGAGGACGTCCGACGCGGTGCCGAGCGAGCGGGAATCCGACGATGAGGGATGAACACGCGACGCCGCCCACGCCTTCAAGGGCGGGCCGGCGTCGCGCGTTCTCACCTTGTCAGCGCACGGTGACTGTGCGGCAGGACAGCTGCCGGTTGTTCGCCTGGTGCGCACTGTCGAGGGCGTACACGCAGACCGAGTGAGCGCCCGCGGTCGCGTTCAGTGACAGCGAGTACCCGTGCAGGCTGCCCTTGCCATAGGCCGCACCGACATCGGGACGGCTGACGTCGGCGGTGCCCTGAAGCGAATACACGCCGTCGACGTAGACGTGCACCTTGATCGGCGCGGTGGTGTCCGGGTCGATCGCCCAGCCCGCCACCGTCATGGTGCCCGTTCCGGCGGTGAGCATGTCGAAGGATCCGATGGGCACCTGGTTGGCCACCGTGATGTCGCGGCAGCCCAACTGGGGGTTGTTGCCCCCGTTGGCGTCGATCGCGAAGACGCATACCTGGTGAGCGCCGGGAGTCGCGGGCACCGAGAAGTTGAATCCGTGGTTGGCCCCGAGCTGGTAGGCGTTGTGCACATCCTGTCGAGTCGCGTTCGCGGTTCCGTTTCCGGCGTACTTCCCGTCGACGTAGACGTGGATGCCGAGCGCGGACGAGGGGGTATCCCGGTCGATGGCCCATCCCGCGACGGTGATGGAGTTGCCCCCGGTTCCTGCGGCGGAGTCGACGGACCCGAAAGGTTGGATGTTCGTCACGACATCCCGGCAAGCGATCTTCGGATTGGAGACGCCGTCGGCGTCGATGCCCCACAAACAGACGCTGTGGGCACCGGGTGTCACGGTGACCGTGGTGTCGAACCCGTGCGCGGCACCCTTGCGATAGGCCGTCTGGATATCGTTGCGGGTCAGGCTGGCTGTCACATCCTTGGCGAAGCTCCCATCGACGTACAGGTGCACGCGGATCGAGGCGGTGGTGTCCGGGTCCAGTGCCCATCCGGCTACCCGCACCGACGTCGCGCTGGCCTTGCTCACCAGGTCGAGACTGCCGATCGGCACGTTGTTCGCGGTCACCGTCCGGCATCCGAGCGAGGTGTTCGGACCGCCCTGGGCATCAAGAGCGTCGACGCAGATCTGGTGCGGGCCGGACGTCACCGTCTGGTTGATCGTGAAGCCGTGTGCCGCGCCCTTGCCATGGGCAGCCTGGACATCCGGTCGGGACGTCGATGCGGTGACGTTGCGTGACACACCGTCCACGGAAACGCGTACGGCTATCGGGGCGGTGGTGTCCGGGTCCAGCGCCCATCCGCTGAGGCGCACGGTCGTCGCGTTCACGCGCGTCGCTGCCTCGAAGGATCCGATGGGGGCAGCGTTCGGTGGCGGACGGTGCTCGGCCAGGTACCACAGGCCCGCCAGGTCGCCGGACTGGATCGTGCTGGCTCCGATGGATGCGTTGGGGTGCATCAGCTGCACGCCGCCGCCCCACGTGAACTCGTAGTGATCCAGGCCGAGGGCGTGCAGCAGCTCATGCGTGAACGTGCTCGTGTAGATCGAGGACGAGCGTGAGGCGAGCGCGGTCTGTACTTGAATCTGGGCGCCGATGACCTGCGTCCCTGAGGGCACGATCGAGGTGCAAGCGAGGGACTCTCCAGGTCCGGTGTGCGCGTCTCGGCACTCGGCGCTGTCGGCCAGCTGGATGATGATCTCGCCCTTATTCGGGTCGCGTGGCGCGATCCCGCCGGTGTGCAGTGAGAGAGACGCGGTGCCCGTGTTGTTGATCGCCCGGGCAGCTGCGTCGATGTACGGGATATAGCGGGACAAACGAGAGTCACCGTAGGCGAGTTGGATGTTGAACGCGGGTAGGTTGGATTGCACGCCGTTTTGCAGTGCGAAGCCGTTCATGAGCACCCTGGCCGAGGCGGCGGGAGCCGCCACCAGAGTGGAGAAGGCCGTCACCAGTACGGTCAGCATCACCACAACGCGTGATCGTCGTGGACGCATAGAAGTCCCCTTGCAGTCGAATCGACCCGCCTTCGATGGCGGGACTGGACTGCGGCTGAGCGGGAATTATGGACCCGCTGTGCCCAGGAAACAAAGCGAACGGCGCAGTGGTCACCCGAGATCACGAACTCGGGAGCCACCGGTTCAACAGCTCGGTGGACTGCTGCTCGAACTCCACCTGGCAGCCGGTCCTCGCGGTCTCCGTAACCGCCGATCCCAGGCACTGTTGCAGATCCTGCTGCGCCGGCCACACCGCCAGCGGGGCCAAGGTCATCAGCCCGAGCATCCCGGCCAGACCCAGGCCGATGACGACCAGCGGAGCCAGCCCGCCCCCGACCCGTCCCTTGGTCGCGGTGCGCAGTGCCCGAATACCCGTGATCACCGCGCCCACGATGAAGGCCAACGAGGCCACGCCCCACGGCAGCGGCAGTAGCCCGACGACCACCGCCGCGAGCATCCACACCCCGAAGTGCCGGACCAATCGACCGGTCGCCAGCACCGCCTCGGGGTTCGGGGGTTCAGGAGCGGGCTCAGGCGGCAGTGCGCGCCGCGAAGGCGCCGGCGTGGGCTGCGGCTCCGGCGCACGCTCCGGTCGGTCGTCCGGGGTGGGACGGTCGGGGGAGGGCGGGGCGTACGGGTTGCTCACCGGCTCATCCTCGCATCGACAACTGTGGCGCGGCCCTTCGCAGGACCGCGCCACAGTGGACTTCCACGCTCGGTTCAGAGCGTCACACAGCCTAGCTTCGGATTCGGGCCTCCGCTCGAGTCGATTCCCCACACGCAGTACTCGTGTGGGCCATCGGGCGGGGTCGTGCTGGACAGCTCGAACTCGTACCCGTGTGCGGCGCCTAGCCCGTAGGCAGCGGCGACGTCGTTGCGCGTGTTGGATGCGGTCACTTGGCTGTGATAGATCCCGTCCACGTACAGATGGACCTGGATCGAGGCCGACGTATTCGGGTCGAGTGCCCAGCCGGAGATCGCGGTCGTGTACGTGGGGTCGGTTGCCGATCCGCACTGATCGTCGGAGGTGCAGTTGATCGTGCCCCAGCCGCGAGCTGTGGCGGAATCGATCCGGCCGATCGGCAGCGCGTTCGCGACCACGGTGACGGACTTGCAGCCGATCTTCGGGTGCGGGCCTCCGGCCGTGTCGATGCCGTAAACGCAGACCTCATGAGTCCCGCCCGCGACGCCGCCGACATTGAAGGTATACCCGTGCGCTGCCCCCCGGCCGTAGGCGGAGGCGACGTCGTTGCGAGTGGCCGCGGCGGTCATTCCGGTGACGAATTTCCCGTCCACGTACAGGTGGGCCTGAATCGACGCAGTGGTGTCCGGGTCGAGCGTCCATCCGGAGACGGTCAACCCGCCGGGAACGGTCGAGGCGGCACTGTCGATCGTGCCCACCGGCGGGCGCGAGGAGTACACCGTCACCGTCTTGCAACCCAGCGAGGGGTTGGTGCTAGGGATCCAGGCAATGCCGTAGACACAGACCTCATGCGTCCCCGGGGTTGTCGCGACACTGGTGGAGAAGCCGTGTGCAGTGCCGAAGCCCTGGCCGGCGATGTCGGCGCGCTGTGCGTTCGCCGTCACGGCCTTTGCGAACTTGCCGTCCACATAGACGTGCACGTTGATCGGGCCCGAGGTGTTCTTGTCGATTGCCCAGCCGGTGACGCTGATCGCCTGCGCGGCACCGGCCGCCGTGTCCAGCCTGCCGATCACGCCGCGGTTGGAGGCGAGGAAGCGGATGCCGTTCGCATCTCCGGTCTGGGTGGAGTTCACCGTCGGGTTTGAGTGCATCAGCTGGGTAGTGCCCTCGAACACGCCGTCGTAGTGCCTCAATCCCAGAGCGTGCAGCAACTCATGCGTGACGAACTGGGTCTGCGCGGCGCTCGAGTACTGCAAGACCCGCGTCGGGTAGTACGTCACACCCGAGGTCACGACGATGGTCCGGTCCGACCGGTAGTAGCCCTGACGGGTGCCACCGCAGCCGATCCACTTCCCCCACGGGGAGCCACCGCAGCTCTGCGGGGTGTCGTCGAGGTAGACAGTGATCTCGTGGTCCGCGGGTGTGTGGCTGCCCTGGAGTGCGCCGCCGACCTGGAGATTGACCACACCGCCGGTCATCCGGGTGATGTCGGCAACGGCGGCATTGACCGCGGGGCGCAGCTGCTCGATCCGGCTGTCACCCGCCAGGTTGATCGTGTAGTGGTCGGAGTTCGCCACGACGTTGTCGCCGGTGTTGAATCCGGCACCGGCAACCCGGGCCATGCTTGATGGGGTCTGCTGGGAATCATTGATGTCGAGTTCGACTGATTCCGGCGTGCTGCCGTCCTCGGTGGTCCAGCTCTCGGGCACTTCGGGTGTGTCCGAGTCCGGGTCCAGCACGGCGATGGGATCCGCGGTAAGCGGAGTGGCCTGCGCTGCCGGGCCGATGAACGTGCAGAGCAGGGTCATCGCCGCGACGGCAGACAACGCCCCCAGCGGACGTCGGTGAATTGTGCGTATTATCATGGATTTCCTCTGTTCATCGTCCGCAGTGGTGGCTCGGACGAACCGAGTGGCGAGCGTTCCTCGCCTGGGCATCTTCTCGGGGGTGAGCGTCGGAATAGAGGCGGTGTGTTCGAACAGAGTGATGCCTTGTGCTCGATGAGTGGTTTCCAGGCTGCGGCTGTGGCATCTCCATGAGTAGCGTTTCCGGTGGCGACGCTTCGGCCCGCTACAGTCCGTCCGTATGGAGCCGACTCAGCCTGCCCTGCCCGCTCCCACCACCCGCCACACCGGCTGCCTGGTCGTCCTCATCTCCGGCACCGGCAGCAACCTCGCCGCTCTGATCGCCGCGCAGCAGGACCAGGCCTATCCGGCTCGGGTGGTCGGCGTGGTGTCGGACCGCGCGGATGCGGGGGGCTTGGGGATCGCGCGTGAGGCGGGGATACCGACCGCGGTGGTGGCACCGGCGGACTTCCCGGACCGGGATGCGTGGAACCGGGGGATGGCGGATGCGGTGGCGGTGTTCGGGCCGGATCTGGTGGTGTCGGCGGGGTTCATGCGGATTCTGGGTGCGCCGGTGTTGGAGCGGTGGCCGAACCGGGTGGTGAACACGCACCCGGCGTTGCTGCCGTCGTTCCCGGGGGCGCATGCGGTGCGGGACGCTCTGGCCTACGGGGCGAAGGTCACCGGGTCGACGCTGCACGTGGTGGATGCGGGCACGGATACCGGGCCGGTGATCGCGCAGGTGGCGGTGCCGGTGGAGCAGGGTGAGGACGAGGCGACACTGCACGAGCGGATCAAGGTGGCCGAGCGGGTGATGCTGGTGGAGTGGGTGGGCCGGATCGCTGCCGGTGGGCTCACGGTCGAGGGGCGGACGGTCACGGTCGGTTAGGCTCGTCCACGGTCGCGACTGGCGAAGGGTGGAACCAACCACCGGGGAGCGGCCGGAGTCACCTCCACCGTCGCGTCGATCGCCTGGGCTCACGGGGAAGCTGCACATCGCACGCCGTCCCGGAGGAGACCATGTCCCACGCTGACCTGCCCGCACTGCCCGTCGTGACCGACCGCGAGGCGACCGAGACCCGCCGCCCGATCCGCCGGGCGCTGCTGTCTGTGTACGACAAGTCTGGCTTGACCGAGCTGGCCACGGCCTTGCATGCGGCGGGGGTGGAGCTGGTGTCCACCGGGTCGACCGCATCCACCATCGCTGCGGCCGGGGTGCCGGTGACGCGGGTGGAGGAACTGACCGGGTTCCCGGAGTGTCTGGACGGGCGGGTCAAGACCCTGCATCCGCGGGTGCACGCGGGCATCCTGGCGGACACCCGCCGGCCTGAGCATGTGGCGCAGCTGGACGAGTTGGGGGTGGCCCCCTTCGAGCTGGTGGTGGTGAACCTCTACCCGTTCACCCAGACAGTGGCCTCCGGGGCGACACCGGACGAGTGCGTGGAGCAGATCGACATCGGTGGACCGTCGATGGTGCGCGCCGCGGCCAAGAACCACCCGAGTGTGGCGGTGGTGGTCGACCCCTCCGGCTATGACCGGGTGATCGAGGCGGTGCAGGCCGGTGGCTTCACCTTGGGCGAGCGGGGGCGGTTGGCGGCGCAGGCCTTCGCGCACACGGCGGCCTATGACGTCGCGGTGGCCAGCTGGATGGGTTCGGTGGCGGCACCGACCGATGACGGCACCGGCTTCCCGGCGTTCGTCGGGGTGACCTGGGAGCGCTCGGATGTGTTGCGTTACGGGGAGAACCCGCATCAGCGCGCGGCGGTGTACACCACCCCGGGGGCGGACGGCGTGGCCACGGCGACTCAGTTGCACGGCAAGGCGATGAGTTACAACAACTACGTCGACGCCGATGCTGCCTGGCGGGCCGCGCACGACCACGACGGGCCGACGGTCGCGATCATCAAGCACGCCAACCCGTGCGGGATCGCGGTGGGGACGGACATCGCCGACGCGCATGCCAAGGCGCATGCCTGTGACCCGGTGTCGGCGTACGGCGGGGTGATCGCGGCGAACCAGGTGGTGACGGTGGCGATGGCCGAGCAGATCGCGCCGGTGTTCACCGAGGTGGTCGTGGCTCCGGGCTTCGATCCCGAGGCGGTGGAGATCCTGAGCCGGAAGAAGAACATCCGGCTGCTGGTGGTGGACGGTGTCCCGGGTGCGGGGATCGAGCTGCGTCGGGTCAGCGGGGGCACGCTCCTGCAGGAGGTCGACCGGATCGATGCGCCGGGTGACGACTCCTCGACCTGGACCCTGGCGGCAGGCCCCACGGCGGATGAGGCGACGTTGGCGGATCTGCGGTTCGCGTGGCGGGCGGTGCGCGCGGTGAAGTCCAACGCGATCCTGCTGGCCGCGGACGGCGCGTCGGTGGGTGTGGGGATGGGGCAGGTGAACCGGGTCGACTCCTGCCGGTTGGCCGTGGACCGGGCGAACACGGGTGACGTCGAGCGGGCTCGGGGTGCGGTGGCGGCCTCCGACGCGTTCTTCCCGTTCGCGGACGGGCTGCAGGTACTGCTCGACGCCGGGGTACGCGCGGTGGTCCAGCCGGGCGGCTCGGTGCGGGACGAGGAGGTCATCGCGGCGGCGCAGGCGGCCGGGGTCACGCTCTACCTGACCGGCACCCGCCACTTCGCGCACTGAGACCCCTGGTGGATGCCCGCCGGATACTCATTCCGGCGGGCATCTCACAGTCAGCGCCCAGCTTCGGCCCAGCGCGCTGGCAGGATGCCTGACCAGCATCGGCACCGAACCGGCGCCAGAGTCGACACAGGAGCACAGCGTGAGCACCACCCCCCGACGGTCTGACCTGAAGAAGCTGCCCAAGAAGGATCGCCGGGCACTCGCGCGGGAGATGGCGCGGATCGAGCGGGAGCGAGAGGCGGCGCGGCGTCGGCGCAACCGTCGGCTCGGCTGGAGCGCCGCGGGCCTGACCGTGGTGGCTGCCGGGGCGGTGACGGTGCTGGCCGTGCAGGCTTCTGCCCGAGCGAGTCACATCGGACCGCAGAACATGCTCAGCGACGGTGTGGTGCTCAGCGGCGACGGCAGCGCGGTGACGGCGGCCCGCACCACGGCCCTCGATCCGGGTGATGACCCGACCCCGACGGTGGTGGACCGCACCTCCGGTGTGGTGGACCTGACGCTCTACCTGGATTACCAGTCCCCGGAGGCGGCCGCCTTCTGGGCAGCGAACGGCGAGGCGCTCGACTCCTGGGTGACCCAGGGCCTGGCGACGCTGGAGATTCACCCGCTGGCCGTGCTGGACGGCAGTGCGGTCGCGGCTCCGACCCCGTCGCCTACCGCGAGCCAGACCGCGGAGCCGACCACGGCCGCGACGATCGACACCACCGGTGACTACTCGTTGCGCGCGGCCAACACACTCGCCTGCGTGGCCGACACCCTGCCGGACAACGTGCTGAGCGTGCACGAGGCGCTCCTCACCCAGCAGCCCGAGTTGGACGCCGCCGGTCTGACCGACGACGAGTTGGTGTCCCTGGTGCAGGGCACCGGCATCACCGACACCACGGTGACCGACTGCCTCACCGGGCACGACTTCTTCCCCTGGGCGCAGGACGCCACGCAGCGCGCTGCCGACAGTGTGGGGGCGACCGGGCCGTCGCCGGTGCTGCTGGTCGCGGGGGAGGAGTACACCGGGGCGCTGGATGACAACGACGCGCTGGTCGCCTTCATCACCGAGGTGAGTGAGCAGTTGGCGGCGCAGGCTGAGGCCGAGGCGACCGCTGCGCCGACCGAGGAGCCCACCGCCGAGCCGACGGACGCGCCGACCGCGCAGTAGCAGCGCCGGCGTTCACCGGGTATGGCACTGGGCCCCGACCGAGACGAGCTCGGTCGGGGCCCAGTGCGTGTAGTACCGGGGTCAGCTCTGCGTGCGTCGACGTGCCGTGAGCAGCGCCGCTCCGAGCACGAGCAGCCCGGCCGCAGCCAGTGCGAGCGTTGCCACCTCAGATCCGGTCCGAGCCAGCCGCGTCGAGTCACCGGCTGTGATCGTGGTGACCGTGCCGTTGGTCCCCGATCCGGACGGGTCGGTGCCGGCGTCGGTGCCCGGACCAGTGCCGGGGTCGGTACCCGGACCAGTGCCGGGGCCAGTGCCCGGGTCGGTGCCCGGTTCGCCGCCAGGCTCCTGTCCGCCGTCGCCCGGGTCGACCTCCACCACCGGCTCGTAGTCCGAGAGCGCAGTGAAGTCGTAGGTCGCCGTGCCCACGGTCGCGGTGCGCCCGTCCACTGTGGTTGTCGCCACCTCGCCCCGGCCCAGGGTCAGCACCAGGTCGAACCCGGCATCGCTCACCCCGGCCCGGGCGATCCGGAACACACCCTGGTCGAAGGTCATCGTCGCGTCCTCGGCATCCAGCAGCACACCGTGCAGCCAGGCGTCTCCGTTCCGCAGCGTGAACTCCCCGGTCTCCTGCGCGAGCTCGGCGGTGACCCCGCTCTGCGGCACCAGCTGCCAGACGTAGTCGTGGGCCGCGTCATCGGCGAACCGGTCGGACAACACGACGGTCGGTGTGCCGCTGAAGTCGACGATGCTCTCCCGGGTGGCGGTGTCCACGCCGACGTTCCCGGCCGCGTCGAAGGCCCAGTACCCGCCGCCCTGACCGGTGTACTCCCGTGCACCGGTGCTGACGCCGTGCCCGGTCGCCTGGGTGGCCTGCTCATCGATCAGCACCCGGGAGTACAGGGAGGCGGTGGTCTGGCTCTTGCCGGGCTGCTTGGCCCAGACGGTGTCCATCCCGATCAGCGACAGCCCGAAGGAGTCGTAGCCGGACCAGCCCAGGTGCTGGTGGTTGCGGCTGTTCATGGTGAGCAGCACGTCATCGGCGTCCTGCACCCGGTCGCGGAACGTTCCGGCACCCGCCTCGGTGTCCAGCAGTGCCGGCAGGGCCGCGTCGCCGGTGTCAGCGCTGGCGGCCTGGGCCACCGGGGTGGTGGTCTGCGGCCACTCGGTGAACAGCGTGGTGACATAGCCCGGCGAGTACCAGGGGCCGTCGGAGCGGTGACCCTGCACCCGCTCGTACAGGTCCAGGTAGGTCGCCAGGTCCTCGGCGGGCACCCGGTCCAGGTAGAGCGGGAAGCTGATCGACCCGGCCGAGTCGGCCACACCCCACTGCAAACGTGCAGGTGCGGTGGTGTCGGCGATCGAGTGCAGGATCAGGTCGGTGGTCGCCGGTGTGAACCAGGCGTCCCGGAGCGCGTCGATGCCCTGGTCGAAGGACCCTTGGATGCCAGGGGTGGAGATCATCGCGGTGTAGTCCAGGTAGTCCAGACCCTCCTGGAACCAGCCCAGGTCGGTGGTGGACGCGCGCAGGTGCCGGTCCAACTCGTCGATCAGCTGGGTGAGGCGGGCGTCCTGCCAGCCGTAGTCGCCGTCACCGCGGGCCACCAGGTGCTGGGCCAACTCGGCACCGCGCACCACACCGACCCAGTTGCTGGCCTTATCCGGCAGCACCAGGTTGGGGGAGTCGCCGAACTGCATGTGATCGGCGGTCAGCGCGAAGTAATCCAGCGCGGTCTGGCGCTGCTGCTCGGTCCAGGCAGACCAGGCCCAGTCGTAGGTCAAGGCGATGCTGGACACCGGGTTGGCGACCTCCAGCTCCTTGTCCCCGCTGATCGGAGTGGCGTCGATCGCGACCAGCATCGCGTCATACGCCAGGTCGGCGTACCGAGTCTCACCGGTGACCTGGTAGACGAACGCAGCCTCCCGGGCGTAGCGGTCGGGTGTGGAGGTGAAGGCGTCCAGACCGTCCTCGACCCGGGTCAGGATGGTCTCCCAGGCCTGCTGCGGGGTGCCGCCCTCGGTGATGATCCGCCGAGTGGTCTCCAGGGTCTGCGCATCCAGCCCGAGTCGGGGGTGGGCGAGTGAGGCGCGGGTGGCGGTGGCCAGCGTGGCACCGGTGGCGTCCACCAGCGTGACGGAGGTGGCGTCCACGCTCAGGTCGTGGGAACCGACGACGTCGAGCCCGTCGACCAGCACGCTGCCATCGGCTCCGAGCACCCGGAGCGGGGTCGCGGCGTTGGCGGCCGCGCGCCAGGTCAGGTGCCGCTCGGACAGGGCGATCGAGGCGGTGGTGGTCGGGTCGGCCGCCGTGGCGGTGACCGTGGCCTCGGTGGTGCGCATCAGCTCGGTGCCCGCGGCGTCATAACCGACGACCTGGTAGGTGTAGGCGACACCCGGGGACCAGGAGTGGTCGGTGGCACGCAGCACAGTGCCCGGCACACTGCGGACCACCTGGTCAGGAGCGGACTCGGTGCCGCGCAGGATGTCGTAGTGGTCGATGCCGGTGACCTCGGTGGACCAGCTCAGTGCGATGTCGCCGGCGGCGGACAGGGTGCCGATCAGTCCGCTCTGGTTCTCCGGGCGGACCAGGCTGACGTCGTCCAGCCGCAGGGTGCCCTGGACCACGTCGTTGAACAGGTGCACTCGGATCTTGGTGGTGTTCGACGGGATCTGGAGCAGGCGCTCCTCGGTGACCCAGCCGTCGGTGTTCTGCGGCAGGCCGACGAACACCGCCCCGCCCGCCCCGTCGCCGTCCAGGTAGTTGACCCGGACACCGGACTGGCCGGAACCGGCCATGCCGCTGCGCCAGACCTGGTAGGTCAGGCGGTAGAGCCCGCCGCCCTCCGACAGGGTCACATCCTGGGTGAGGGCCAGGCGGCTGGTCGGGGTGTCGGTGGTCAAAGCCAGGGCCGCGTCACCGCTGACCCCGTCGATCCGGCTGATCGAGCCGGTACCGGCCGGGGCCCACTTCGACCAGGAGTCGGGCAGGGCACCGTCGAAGGACTCGAACCCGCCGTTCACGATCAGGTCGGGTCCGTCGTCGGCATGGGCGGTGTCGGGGAGAGCGCCGAGCCCCAGCATCAGGCACAGGGCGGTGGCGAGTACGCGCAGGAACGTCATCGGATGGTCTCCGGGGTCGGCCACGGCGGCTGCCCGGCGCCGCTGCCGGGTCGTGGCCCTGCGCACGCTAGGCCTGACGTGCTCGCCGGGTCGACCAACCGATCAGACTCGATCCGACCGGGGTCGCAGAACCGCTCGGATCGTCCGACCTGCGGTGGAACAGCACGCGCGACCCACGCCGGACGCGCCTCGACCACGGCGGCCGTAGCGTTCCGGACATGGACAGGTGGACCTGGCCGGCCTGGGTCGGCGTGTTCGGAGGGCTGCTGGTGTTCGCCGGGCTGTTCCTGCCCGCAGTGGTGTGGCAGAGCCGGCGCTACGGACGACTCAGTGCACGACGACTGCTCGGGACTGCCGCGCTCGCGGTGTACGGGGTGGCGCTGATCGCGTACACCCTGCTGCCGCTGCCCTCTGGCGACCTCGCGCAGTGGTGCGCTGAGCACGGGGTGGGCGGGGTGCAGCTGCACCCGTTGCAGTTCATCGCCGATATCCGCCGGGACACCGCGGGGCTGGGTCTGCGCAGCACCCTGACCAGCGTGGCGGTGTTGCAGGTGGTCTTCAACGTGCTGCTGTTCCTGCCGTGGGGGATCTTCGCCCGCGGGTTCGCCGGCTGGGGCGTGCTCCGCTCGACCGTCACCGCGGCACTCGCCTCGCTGCTGATCGAGGTCACGCAATTCACGGGCATCTTCGGGCTGATCGGCTGCTCCTACCGGCTGGGAGACGTCGACGACCTGCTCACCAATACCCTGGGCGGTCTGCTCGGCGCGCTGGTCGCCCCGCTGGTGCTGCGCTGGATGCCACGACCGGCCGAACTGGTGCAGGACCGGGGGCGGGCGCGACCGGTGACCGCGCTGCGCCGCTGGCTGGGGATGCTGGTCGACGTGGTGGCGGTCTCGGTGCTCGGTGCCGGGTTGGGCATCGGGTGGACCCTGGTCGGCTACGCCCTGGGTGACCGCACCGCCTCGGCCCCAGAGGTGCTCACCGGCCTCCTGCCGGTCGCCCTGGTGCTCTGGCTGCCGCTGCTGATCGGCTCCGGTGCCTCACTCGGGCAGCGCGCGATGTGGTTGGAGCCTCGGTGGTCGACCGGAGAGGGGCTGGCGCGTGGGAACCTGCCGCGGCGGATCATCCGTGGCCTGTGCGGCGCGGGCGGGTGGGGCGTCCTCACGCTGATTCACGGGGCAGGTCCGGCGCTCGCGGCCTTCGTGCTGATCACCGCGCTGGCGGTGCCGTTCACCCGCGGACGTCGGGGCCCGTCCTGCGCGCTCACCGGGGCCGAGCTGGTCGACGCCCGGGCGGTCAGCCCCGCAGTGCCGCGCGCAGCGGCGTCGACGGATCGGTGACCAGGGCGCGGTCGAGTGCGGGCACCTGCTCGGCGGCGAACAGACGCCGGGCGGCGGCCACATCCCGGGGTCGGTCGACGGTGAAGACCGCGGACAGTCGCTCGGTGCCAGGGGCGAACCACAGCGCGGTCCACCCGTCGTCGGCCTCCCGCAGCAGCACGTCATCGGTGCGGCCCGGCTCGCCGTACAGCGCCAACTCGTGTCCGAACTGGGTGGAGAACACATAGGGCGCCGGGTCCTCGGGCACCGGAGCACCGAGCAATCCAGCCACCGCCACCGCCGGTCCACGCAGCGCCGCATCCCAGTGTCCACCGGAGACCCACCCGTGCCGCGCGGAACGTCGTCGGGCCAGATCCCCGACCACCCGCACCCGGGGCGACCCGTTCAGCGGCTGCAGCTGCGCGTCCACCCGGATCGACCCGTCCGGATCGCGGGTCAGCGCCCCAGTCAGCCAGTCGCTCGCCGGTCGCGCACCGACGGCGGCCACCACCAGATCCGCCGGGACATGCGCGCCGTCCGCCAACCACACGCCCCGGTCATCCACGCTGGACACCCGCACACCGGTGCGCAGGTCGACCCCCGCCGACTCCCACCAGCGACGGGTCAGGTCCCCCACGGCACCGAGCACCGGCAACGGTCCGGCCAGCGCCTCCAACACGGTCACCTCGACCCCGGCAGCGGCCGCCACCCCGGCGATCTCCGCCCCGATCCACCCGGCCCCGATGATCGCCAGGCGGCGACCGGGTGCTAGGTCGGCGCGCAGTGCGGCGGCGTCGTCAGCGGTGTGCAGCACCCGAGCCGTCGGCCACGGGTTCATCGGGGTCGAACCAGTGGCCAGCACCACCGCGTCGGCGGTCAGCTCCCCGGCGGCGTCGGTGCTGACCCGGACCTGATCGGCGGTGAGCTCCAGGCCGGTGGCAGCAGTGCCGAGCAGCACCTGATCGGCGAGGTCCAGGGCGTCCGTGGCCAGCTCGTCGGCGAGCCACGCCGGTGCAGGTCGGTCCAGCAGGTGCTTGGACAGCGGCGGGCGGTCATAGGGCGGGATCGACTCCGCGCCGATCAGCCCGACCCACCCCGTGTACCCCTGGCGGCGGAGCTCGATCACGGTGCGCGCACCGGCCAATCCGGCACCGACGACCAGGACGCGGGACAGGGGAATGCCGTCGGCTGCGCTCACCCGGTCACGGTAGTCTCGACCGCGGCCCGAACCGAAGGGAGCGCCCCCGTGACCCCGACCACCCCCGGTCAGTCCGCGGCCGATCCGCTGGAGGACCCGGACGCGCGCTTCGGCCCGGACGGCCAGCCCCTCGACCCGCGGCAGATCGCCCGCGCGTCACTCGATGCCGGGCGCAATGCCTCGCTCTGGATCGTCGGCGGCGCGGTGCTCGCCTGCGTGGCCGCGTCCCTGGTGTGGGGGCCGCGACTCGGCGCGAGCCTGTTCGCCGTGATGCTGGTGATCTGTGCAGTGGTGCGCGGTGTGGTCCGTGGACCGGGCCCGGCCGTGCTGGTGGTGCGCCGCCGATCCGTGGATGTGCTGACCCTGGTGTTCCTGGCCATCACCATTGCGGCGCTGGCACAGATCCTGCCCTGACGCTCCGGAGACGGACGGGGGCGGCCCCGCCGTAGCAGGACCGCCCCCGGTGAGCGTGATGCGGGCTCAGCGGCCCTCGACCACCACGGTCTCCTCCTCGATGAGCACGTCATCGGCAAGCTCGTCGTCCAGCTCCTCGTCATCCCCACCGCTGAAGCCGCGGTAGAGCAGTGCCGCCAGCATGGCCCCGACCAGCGGGCCGACCGCGAACACCCAGATCTGGCCCCAGGCCCAGCTCTCGGCGAAGATCGCCGCGGCGACGCTGCGCGCCGGGTTCAGACCCGCGTTGGTGATCGGGGCGGCGATCAGCACCGCCACGGCCAGCGCAGCGCCGTAGCCTGCGGCGGACCGCTGCACGCCCGTGCGGTCGGAGCCGGTGCGGCCGGTGATCGCCAGGAACACGCCGACCAGGATCGCGGAGACCACGACCTCCACCAGCAGGGCGGCGAGCATGCTGAAGCCCTCGGCGCTGCCAGTGGCCACGGCCAGCGGCGAGTGCGCACCGAAGCCGTTGGCGGTGGAACCGAAGAACTGCCGCTCGATGGTCTCCAGGGCCGGGAAGGTCGACACCGGCAGGTAGAGCACCGCGGCGGCCAACGCACCACCGATCAGCTGCGCGACCCAGTAGGGCAGCAGGTGAGCGAAGCGGGTGCGTCCGGCCAGCGCCGACCCCAGCGTGATCGCCGGATTCAGGTGCCCGCCGGACACTCGGGCGATGGCCAGGTGTGTGGCACCAGCGGCCAGACCGAAGGCCAGTGCGACTCCCAGGGTGGCGGCACCGGTGTACTGCGCGTACAGCGCGGTGCCCAGACCGGCGAGCACCAGCACGAACGTGCCGAAGGCCTCGGCACCCAGGCGGGCACCCAGCGAGGCCCCCTCGGAGCGTCGCGTCTGGGCGAGCACCGGGTACGCCGCCAGGTCGGGGCCGCCACTCAGGGCGTAGCTGTCCGTCGCACCGACGCCGGTCGGCATCTCGCCGGACTGGGTCGTTGGAGCGGGGGTCGCCGCCGAGGGAACCTCAGGTGCGACGAGGCCCGGGGCCGGGGACGTCGTGGCGGGAACGTCCGTCACCGTGTCCTGTGCGGCGTCCTCGGTGTCAGCGGTGTCATCCGCGCCGGGCGCGGAGGGGGCGTCGGTCTGCGGGGCACCGGACTCCTCGGGGGCGACCGGGGTGGTGTCCTCCGGCTGCTCCGGCCCGTTCTCCGGCACGTCGGGGGTGCCGGGCTTGTCCTGCGACATGGTGATCCCGTCGTTCGTCAGTCGAGTGAAACAGTGCGGACCGACGACCAGCGTCGATCCGACCCCTCAGCATGCCAGCGTCCCCTGTGCATCGCCTGGTAGCTCGCCGACAGCAGTGTCCGCACTGTCACCGCCCGAAGTATCTCGACGTCAAGTAATCTGGCGCGCATGGCCAAGATCAAGGTGCAGGGACCGGTCGTCGAGCTCGACGGCGACGAGATGACACGGATCATCTGGCAGTTCATCAAGGACCGCCTGATCCACCCGTATCTGGACATCGACCTGCGGTACTACGACCTGTCGATCCAGAACCGCGACGCCACCGACGATCAGGTGACGATCGACGCGGCGCATGCGATCAAGGAGCACGGCGTCGGCGTCAAGTGCGCGACCATCACCCCGGACGAGGCCCGGGTGGAGGAGTTCGGGCTGAAGAAGATGTGGGTCTCCCCGAACGGGACGATCCGCAACATCCTCGGCGGCGTGGTCTTCCGTGAGCCGATCATCATCAGCAACATCCCGCGGCTGGTGCCGGGCTGGAACAAGCCGATCATCATCGGCCGACACGCCCACGGCGACCAGTACAAGGCGACCAACTTCAAGGTGCCCGGTGCCGGCACCCTCACGCTGACCTACACCCCGGCGGACGGCTCCGAGCCGATCCACCAGGAGGTCGTCACCTACCCGGAGGCGGGCGGGGTGGCGATGGGCATGTACAACTTCAACGAGTCGATTCGCGACTTCGCCCGGGCGTCCTTCGCTTACGGTCTGCAGCGCAACTACCCGGTGTACCTGTCCACCAAGAACACGATCCTCAAGGCCTACGACGGCGCGTTCAAGGACATCTTCCAGGAGGTGTTCGACACCGAGTTCGCGGCTGAGTTCGCCGAGAAGGGCCTGACCTACGAGCACCGCCTGATCGATGACATGGTGGCCTCCGCGATGAAGTGGGAGGGCGGCTATGTCTGGGCCTGCAAGAACTACGACGGTGACGTGCAGTCCGACACCGTGGCGCAGGGCTTCGGCTCGCTCGGCCTGATGACGTCGGTGCTGATGACCCCGGACGGCAAGACCGTCGAGGCGGAGGCCGCGCACGGCACCGTGACCCGGCACTACCGCCAGCACCAGCAGGGCAAGCCGACCTCGACCAACCCGATCGCGTCGATCTTCGCCTGGACCGGTGGCCTCAAGCACCGCGGCAAGCTCGACAACACCCCGGAGGTGATCACCTTCGCGGAGACCCTCGAGGACGTGGTGGTCAAGACCGTCGAGTCCGGCAAGATGACCAAGGACCTCGCGCTGCTGGTCGGCCCGGACCAGGCCTGGCTCACCACCGAGGACTTCCTCGCGGCGCTGGACGAGAACCTGGCGGCCCGACTGGGCTGACCACCCGGTCAGTCATGCGCGACGGCCCCGTCCCGGATCACCGGGGCGGGGCCGTTGGCGTCACACTCTGAATCCAACCCTCCCCGGTTCGGAGCCGTGACCTCCCGGCGCTATCCTCCTGGGGTGGGCACTGATCGGGTGACCCCGGGATCGCAGTCTTCGCTCCGTGAAGCCAACCGTGCCCGGATCGTCAGCGCCGTCCAGCAGCGTGGCTCCCTCACGCAGGTCGAGCTGGCCGGTATCACCGGCCTGTCACCGGCCACGGTGTCGAACATCGTCAAGGAGCTCACCACCGCCGGAGTGTTGAACACCTCGTCTAGCATCCGCAGTGGTCGTCGCGCGCAGCAGGTCACCCTGGCGCGCAACCTTGGGCTGGTCGCGGGGGTGCACTTCGGGTCGCGGTCACTGCGGGTGGCCATCGCCGACGCCGGACAGCAGATCCTTGCCGAGCAGCGGATGCCGTTGCCGCCCGAGCATCGCGCGGACGCCGGGCTGGAACGGGCGGCGCTGTTGGTCGCCGAACTGGTCGAATCGTTGGACACCGGGTTGTCCGAGCTGATGGCCATCGGGGTGGGTGTGCCCGCGCCAGTGGACCCGCACACCGGGCGGATCGTCTCCGCCGGGGTGTTGCGTGGTTGGGACGGGGTCTCGGTCACCGAGGTGTTGGAGCGGCGACTCGGTGCACCGGTGCATGTGGACAATGACGCGAACCTGGGCGCGTTGGCCGAACTGCGCCAGGGCGCGGCCACCGGGCGCCGGCATGTGGTTTACCTCAAGGTGTCGCACGGAGTCGGGGCCGGGCTGATCGTCGACGGGCGACTGGTGCACGGTCGAGCGGGGGCGGCCGGGGAGTTCGGCCACATCACGGTGGATGAGAATGGCCCAATCTGCCGCTGCGGGAACCGGGGCTGCCTGGACGCGGTGATCGGTGCGCCCGCCCTGCTGCGGATGTTGGAGGCCAGTCACGGGCACCTGACGCTGCCGGATGTGATCGCGCGGGCGCAGGAGGGTGATCCGGGCTGTCGGCGGGTGATTTCCGACGCGGGCCGACTGCTGGCGGTGGCGGCGGCGGACACCTGCAATCTGTTGGACCCGGAGCTGGTGGTGGTCGGCGGGCGGCTGGCCGAGGCGGGGCCGATTCTGCTGGATACGTTCCGGGCGGTGCTCACTCAGCGCACGCTGCCGAGCACGGTGGGGCCGGTGGAGGTGGTGGCCACCACGCTCGGCACCCAGGCCGAGGTGCGGGGAGCGCTCGCGCTGGCGATGGACCATGCAGGCGTGCCGGGCTCGTTGGTGGTGGCAGGATGACCACCCACGGTGCGGGGTCCACTCAGGGCAGGACGGACTCCCGCGACACGCAGCAAGGACGCAGCGGAGGTGGACAGGTGCCCGCACGGATGAGCACACCGGCCCTGTCGGTGCGTGGGGTGTCCTATCAGTACGGTGCCGTGCGCGCATTGGTCGATGTCGACCTGGACGTCCACCCGCACGAGGTGGTGGCGGTGGTCGGGGACATCGGTGCGGGCAAGTCGACACTCGCCCGGGTGATGTCCGGTGCGCTCACCCCGCACAGCGGATGGATTGAGGTCGCCGGGCAGCGGGTCGCGCTGGCCGACACCCGGCAGGCCCGTGATGTCGGGGTCGCGGCGGTGTTCCAGGACCCGGCGCTGGTCGAGAACCTCGATGTGGTGCAGAACCTGTTTCTCGGGCAGGAGCTGCGCCGGGGCGGGCTGCTGGACGAGCGGCTGATGGAGAAGCGGGCCTGGGAGGCGCTGAACCAGCTCGCCGCGCGGGTGCCGTCGGTGCGGGCACCGTTGAGCTCTCTGTCGGGCGGGCAACGTCAGGCGGTGGCGGTGGCGCGCGCCCTGGTGGGTCAGCCCCGGGTGGTGGTGCTGGACGAGCCGCTGGCGTCGCTCGGCATCTCCCAGACCGCCGAGGTGCTGAACATGGTCGAGCGGCTGCGCGAGTCCGGGCTCGGTGTGGTGATGATCAGCCACTCGATGGTGGATGTGCAGGCGGTGGCGGACCGGATCGTGGTGCTGCGGCTCGGTCGGGTGAACGGCGACTTCGACGCCGAGCACGCCTCTTATGAGGACCTGATCGCGGCGATCACCGGGATCACGCCGGACGGGCGTGCGATCCGGCCCGGGTCGCACATCCTCTGACCGGCTACCGGAAGACGATGGTGCGGTGCCCGTCCAGCAGGACACGGTGCTCGGCGTGCCAGCGGACGGCCCGGGCCAGCGCCCGGCGCTCCACGTCCTGACCGAGCGCCACCAGGTCGTTCACCCCGCGGGAGTGGTCCACCCGCTCGACGTCCTGCTCGATGATCGGCCCCTCGTCCAGGTCGCCGGTCACGTAGTGCGCGGTGGCACCGATCAGCTTCACACCGCGCTCGTGCGCCTGCGCATAGGGCCGGGCACCCTTGAACGACGGCAGGAACGAGTGGTGGATGTTGATCACCCGGCCGGACAGGGTGCGGCACAGGTCGTCGGAGAGGATCTGCATGTACCGGGCCAGCACCACCAGCTCGACATCCAGCTCCTCGACCAGCTCCAGCAGCCGGGCCTCGGCGGCCGGTTTGGTCTCCCGGGTGACCGGCACGTGGTGGAAGTCGATGTCGTAGAACGCCGCGAGATCCGCCAGCGCGGTGTGGTTGGACACCAGTCCGACGATGTTGATCGGCAGTCCCTCGGAGCGCTGCCGGAACGCCAGATCGTTCACGCAGTGTGCGGCGGTGGACCCGAGCAGCAGGGTGCGCATCGGCCGCCCGGCCACATCCAGCGACCAGGTCATGTCGAACCGTCCGGCCAGGGCGGTCAGGCTCGACTCCAGTGCGGCCCGGGACGCATCCGCGGCGACCTCGACCCGCATGAAGAACAGCCCCGACAGCGGGTCGCCGAACTGCTGGGACTCGGTGATGTTCCCGCCGTGCTCGGCCAGCAGACCGGCGACCGCGGCGACGATGCCGGGCTGGTCAGGGCAGGACAGCGAGAGCACCCAGGAGGTGCCGGTGGCGGGAGCGGCAGGGGTCGACACGTCGGTGAGGGTACCCGTGGGCCCACCACCGGGCAGAGGGTTGTCCATCCACAGGACTTCCGGGTGGTCGAGCCGCCGGACGGCCTGCGACGATGGGGGCATGAGCCAGACCGAGGTGACCATCCGGCCCGTCGACGACGCCGAGGCGGGCGAGCTGCTCACGCTGCGCCGGGCCGCGTTCGTCACTGAGGCCCAGCAGTACAACGACCCGAACATCCCGCCGCTGACCCAGACCCTCAGCGAGCTGCGCGCCGACCTGGCCAAGGACGGCGTCGTCACGCTCGCTGCGTGGGCCGGGCACCGGATGGTCGGCTCGATCCGGGTGGTGTTCGAGGGCAAGAAGGCCACCCTCGGCCGGTTCGCCGTCGCACCGGACCAGCAGGGGCACGGCATCGGCACCCAGCTGCTGCTGGCGATCCTGCCGCACATGCCGGCCGATGTGGAGGAGGTCTGGGTGTTCACGGGGCGTGACTCGGTGCAGAACCTCGCGCTGTACGAGAAGCACGGCTACACCCACGAGCACGACCAGACCGTCGGGGACCTGACCTACGCGTACCTGCGGCGGATCATGGGGGATGGCGACGGAGCGGACGAGTCAGCCGCTAGCTGACCACGCTTGCTAGTGTGTGCCGCGTCGCAACTGGCGCACAGGTGGGGCACCACCGGGGAGCGACACAGCAGGAGACTTCGGGTCGGACGCCTGGGCCCGTCGGTCGGACCCAAGCCGCCGTGGTGCGGTCATCACGACCGCGCCCGCTGACTGCCGAGGAGAGGCATGAGCGCCGAGAACACCCGCCTGCTGGATCAAGGCCTGGAGCAGGTCGACCCCGAGATCGCCGCCGTCCTGGACGGTGAGCTGGACCGTCAGCAGTCCACGCTGGAGATGATCGCCAGCGAGAACTTCGTCCCGCGCGCGGTGTTGCAGGCGCAGGGGTCGGTGCTGACCAACAAGTACGCCGAGGGCTACCCGGGCCGCCGCTACTACGGTGGCTGCGAGCAGGTCGACATCGCCGAGAACCTGGCCATCGCCCGCGCGAAGGCGCTCTTCGGTGCCGAGCACGCCAACGTCCAGCCGCACTCCGGGGCCACCGCGAACGCCGCCGTGCTGCACGCGCTGGCCAATGCCGGTGACCGGATCCTCGGCCTGGAGCTGTCCCACGGTGGTCACCTGACCCACGGGATGAAGATCAACTTCTCCGGCAAGCTCTACGACGTCGCCGCCTACGGCGTGAACCCGGACACCCACCTGATCGAGCCCGAGGCGATCCGCGAGGCCGCCCTGGCGCACCGTCCCGCGGTGATCATCGGTGGCTGGTCGGCGTACCCGAGGCACCTCGACTTCGCGGCGATGCGGGAGATCGCGGACGAGGTCGGTGCCAAGCTCTGGGTGGACATGGCGCACTTCGCCGGGTTGGTCGCTGCCGGGCTGCACCCGTCGCCGGTGCCCTACGCCGATGTGGTGTCCTCCACCGTGCACAAGACCATCGGCGGTCCGCGCTCGGGCTTCATCCTGAGCAAGGAGGAGTACGCCAAGAAGATCGACTCCGCGGTGTTCCCGGGCCAGCAGGGCGGTCCGCTGATGCACGTGGTCGCGGCCAAGGCGGTGTCCTTCAAGATCGCCGGGTCCGACGACTTCAAGGACCGTCAGCAGCGGACCCTGGACGGCGCGCGGATCATCGCTGAGCGTCTGACCGCCCCGGCGGTGCGCGAGGCGGGCGTCTCTGTGCTGACCGGCGGCACCGATGTGCACCTGGTGCTGGTCGACCTGCGGCACTCGGACCTGGACGGGCAGCAGGCCGAGGACCTGCTGCACGCGGTCGGGATCACCGTGAACCGGAACGCGGTGCCCTTCGATCCGCGTCCGCCGCGCGTCACCTCCGGTCTGCGGATCGGCACCCCGGCGCTGGCCACCCGTGGCTTCGGCGACGCCCAGTTCACCGAGGTCGCGGACATCATCGCCACCGCGCTGACCGCCGGTCAGTCCGCGGATGTCGAGGCGCTGCGGGCCCGGGTGACGAAGCTCGCGGATGCCTTCCCCCTGTACCCCGGTCTGAAGCAGTACTGAGATGACCGCGCAGATCCTGGACGGCAAGGCCACCGCCGCCGCTATCAAATCCGAACTGGCCGAGCGGGTGACCGTCCTGGCCGCCCGCGGTATCCGGCCCGGACTGGGCACCCTGCTAGTGGGGGAGGACCCGGGGTCGGTGTCCTACGTTGCCGGTAAGCACCGCGACTGCGCCGAGGTGGGGATCGCGTCGATCCGGGAGGACCTGCCCGCCGACGCCACCCAGGAGCAGATCGAGGCCGCGGTGCAGCGGTTGAACGAGGACCCGGCCTGCACCGGGTTCATCGTGCAGCTGCCGTTGCCCCGCGGTATCGACACCAACCGGGTGCTGGAGCTGATCGACCCGGACAAGGACGCCGACGGCCTGCACCCGACCAACCTGGGCCGCCTGGTGCTCCGGGTCAACGAGGAGATCGACTCCCCGCTGCCCTGCACTCCGCGCGGGATCATCGAGCTGCTCACCCGGCACGGGATCGAGTTGGCCGGGGCGGATGTGGTGGTGATCGGCCGTGGCACCACCGTCGGGCGCTCCATCGGTCTGCTGCTCACCCGGCGCGCGGTGAACGCCACCGTCACGCTGACGCATACCGGCACCGCCGACCTGGCCGAGCACACCCGGAACGCCGATGTGATCGTCGCCGCGGCCGGGGTGCCCGGCATCCTCACCGCGGATCTGGTCAAGCCCGGTGCGGTGGTGATCGACGTGGGCGTGTCCCGGGTGACCGACCCGGAGACCGGCACGAGCCGGATCGCCGGGGATGTGGCCCCCGAGGTCGCGGAGATCGCGTCCTGGCGCTCGCCGAACCCGGGCGGGGTCGGGCCGATGACCCGCGCGATGCTGCTGGCCAACGTGGTGGAGTCCGCCGAGCGCTCCGCCTGATTCGACCAACGGCGCCCGACCCTCGTATGGGTCGGGCGCCGTCGTCGTGTCCGAGATCGGGTGGCCGAGCGGGCCGGGCCTCCGTCGAGTTCGGCGCTCCCGCGCCCAGTTCGGTGCTTGCGCCCACGACCTCGACGCCTCAGCACCGAACTCGCCGTGGCTCCGGCCGGGTGGGTGGTGGTCGGGTTCAGTTCAGTGCGCCGGCGATCCGGTCGATGATCTCCCGCAGCACGGGGCGCGGGGTCGCCAGGGTGATCCGGGCGAAGCCGGCCCCGGCCGCGCCGCAGGCGGCCCCGTCGGTGACGGCGACCCCGGCGAGCTCGGCCAGCTGCTGTCCGGGGTGGTCGCCGAGTGCGGTGTCCCGCAGGTCCAGCCAGCCCAGGTAGGTGCCCTCCGGCGGGGTGAATCGCACACCGGGCAGCCGCTCGGCGGTCAGCTCTGCGACCAGTCGCCGGTTGCCGTCCAGGTAGTGCACCGCCTCGCGGAGCCAGTCCCGGCCGTCGGTGTAGGCCGCCGCGGTGCCGAGGAGCCCGAGCGTGGAGGTGCCTTTCTCGTACTCCTCGCCGACCGACTCCCAGCAGGAGGCATCGGCATCGTTGCTGAGGATCAGCTGCGACGCCTTGAGACCCGGGATGTTCCACGCCTTGCTCGCGGAGGTGGCCGTGAGCGTGTGCCCGGCGGTCGTGGGGTTCAGCGCGGCGTAGGGCAGGTGCGCGCGGTCCGGGTAGACCAGGGGCGCGTGGATCTCATCGGCGAACACCCGCCCACCGTGCGCCTCGACCACCACGGCGAGGTCGGACAGCTCGGCAGCGTCGAACACCCGGCCGGTCGGATTGTGCGGGTTGCACAGCAGCAGGAGCTCCGCGCCCTCAGCGAACGCCCGCCCGATCCCGTCCAGGTCGTGGGTCATCCGGCCGTCCACCTCGACCAGCGGCACCTCGACGGTGCGGCGGCCCAACGACGTCGGCAGGGTGAGGAACGGCATGTACGCCGGGGTCGGCAGGATCACGGCGGCACCGGGTGAGGTGAACTGCTCGATCGCGGCCCGGAACGCGGTGAACACATCGGGCAGCGGCCGCACGCGCTCCACCGGCAGCGTCCACCCGTGGTGCGCCTCGGCGAAGTCGACGAATGCTGAGCTCGCGCCGCGGATGTCGGCCGGTGCCGGGTAGCCGAGTCGTCCGGACTCGACCGCGGCATGCAGGGCGGCGGTCACGGCGGGTGCGGTGCCGAAGTCCGCCTCGGCCACCCAGGCACCGATCCGGTCCGGGAAGGCGGTCCACTTCAGGCTGCCGGCGGTGCGCAGCTGGTCGGTGGTCAGGGCGTCGGCGTCGGAGGCGAAGGTCACGCTGCCATCCCATCACCGCACCGCCACGTCACGCCAGGGTGTGGGTGGCATGCGGTTGGATGGTCGACGTGTTGGTAGCGACTGCGAATGTGAACGGGATCCGGGCCGCGTACAAGCGGGGGATGGGCGACTGGCTGGCTGCGCGCCGCCCCGATGTGCTGCTGTTGCAGGAGGTCCGCGCTCCGGATGAGATCCTCAGCGACTTCCTGTCCACCGCGGACTGGGACCTGGCGCATGAGGCCTGCGAGATCAAGGGCCGTGCCGGGGTGGCGATTGCTTCCCGGCTGCCGATGAGCGCGATCCGGATCGGGTTGGGCACCGGGGTGCCGGTGGACACCGGGCGCTGGGTGGAGGCCGACCTGGAGCTCCCCGACGGTGGTGCGGTCACGGTGGTCTCCGCGTACATCCACTCCGGCCAGGCCGGCACCCCCAAGATGGACGAGAAGTTCGCGTTCCTCGATGTGGTGACCAAGCGTCTGGCGGAGCTGATCGGCTCGGGACAGGACGTGGTGGTCGCCGGGGACCTCAACATCGCGCACCGCGAGGTCGACCTGAAGAACTGGCGGACCAACCGCAAGAACGCGGGCTTCCTCCCGGAGGAGCGGGCGTACCTGGACCGCTGGTTCGACGAGTTGGGCTGGCGCGACCTGGGCCGTGAGCACGGGGGCGAAGGGCCCGGTCCGTACACCTGGTGGACCTGGCGCGGTCAGGCCTTCGACAATGACGCGGGATGGCGGATCGACTACCAGCTGGCCACCCCAGGGCTGGCGGAGAAGGTCGCCACGGTGGAGATCGACAAGGCGCCCACCTACGACGAGCGGTGGAGCGACCACGCGCCGATCCTGGTGGACTACCGGGTCTGAGCTCAGTGCGAGGCGTCCCACTCGGCGGCTGGTGAGCCCGGCGCGCCGTCCCACATCGTCACGACCTGCCCGTTCTGGTCGGCGATCACGGTGCCCGTGTAATAGGCGCTGGACGCGATGATCTGGAACTGCACCGTGGTGGTCACCTCCTCGACGGTGGGTCGGCTGATATAGACCGTCGCGTCTGGGTCGTTGATCCCGGTGAGTTCCGGCACCTGCTCCATCAGCGCCCCGACCAGGGACCAGTCGATGGTGGTCAGGTCGAAGAGCTCGTCGGGCAACTCGTCCGGGTCCGACTGGAGCGACTCCGGTCCCACCCGAGTGGGTGACTGCCCCTGCCACTGCCAGGTGTCGGTGGTCTGCGCGCCAGGGCCGGTCAGTAGGTCGAACCGGGCGGTGTAGCGCTGCACCTCGACCCAGGTCGACTCGGTGACACCCGAGGCCTCGATCAGCTCGTCCACCGCCCGCTGGGTGTTCTCCGGGTCGAAGAGGTCGAGCTTCGGGGTGGCCGAGGGCCAGGGATTTCTCTGCCCGAAGAACGATCCCGAGGTGTCCAGCTCCTGGACGGCCACCCAGCCGCGGCCGCCGACTGCCAGCAGGACTGAGAGCACCACCACCGCGATGGGCGCGCTGCGCAACCAGCGGGGAATCCCTCGGTCGTCCTCCCACTGTGGTGCGGTCCAGATCGGCGTGAGTCGGTACTCCTGCTGCGCCACCTGCGCCCAGTGCGATGGCGGTGGGTCCAGCAGGGTCAGACCAGGCTTGTCGGGATCGGCCTGCGCGACCACCACGATCATCCCCAGGGTCAGCACCGAGCGGAGTTCGACCCCGATGGTGGTCTGGTAGATCGGACGGTTCCGGGGCTGCGCGATCAGTCGCACGGCCGTCAGCGCGCGGCCATCAGTGTGCTGAACGGTGTGGACATCCAGCACCTTCGCCAGGAACACCCGCCCCTCGCGGTCGGCCGTGGCGACATCGATCGGCTCGGCCGGCGGCACCACACGTTGCCGCCGGGTGAGGAGGATCAGCGCGACCACACAGGCCACCATCACGCCGCCGCTGACCGCGACCCACACCCACCGGTGCTCAGAGTCACTGAGGGGCACAGCGAACAGCGAGACGATGAAGACGCTGGTGGAGGCGGCGAGCAGGACTGGGACCATGTGCCCATCGTCGCGGAGCCACCGACGCGTGAATCCCCGAAAACCGCCGGGTCGCCTGTGGGAAATCCCTCGGCTGAACAGGGCGAATATGCTCTGACCAGGCCGAAGGTGTCAGCTCACCAGACTCGGGTGACCTGACCGGCGAGGTCGAGTTCGATCCGGGCGTCGCTGCCATCGGCGAGGTCCAGCCATGCCTCCATGCGCACGACACCGTCGAAGTTCCGGGCGACTGTGATCCGAGTGCCGGTGACCGGTCCACCGGCCAGCTCTTCGGCCCGGGCGCGGACGCTCTCCACCACGGACCAGTCGACCTCGCTCACGTCGAAGCTCTCGGCAGCGACATCGGTGGGGGGAATCGAGGTGGGGCCGTCGTCATCCAGTGAGCCGGCCCGGACAGTGATGTCATGCACCTGGCCGGAGTCGGGCATGACGACCTCGGTGAAGGTGATGTCGTCACGCTGGTCATACCGGGTCAGTCGGGTGCTTCCGGTGCTCGCGGTGATCGCCTGGATGAGGCCGGGCGCGGTGGTGTCGGTGACCGTACCGGAAAGGGGACCGCCAGCGCCGGTGGTGCCGTCAGTGCCGTCAGTACCGTCAGCGCCGCCGCTCGGTGGCGCGTCCGGCACCCACACCTGCGCGGTCGCGGTCGGCGTGGCCCACGACCCAGCGGCGGATGCGCCGGAGCCCTGCGCACCGGACGCGCCCGCTGATGTCGTGATGCCCGCGACCTCGATCCCGAGTGCGTCCCGGGCCAGCCAGACCTGCGCACCACCACCGAGCAGCACGCCGACCAGAGTGAGCACGAGGGTGGTGCGTGCCGAGGAAGCGCCGGGAACGCTCGGGTCCGATCCGGCGGGCTGGACGGTGATCGCGGCGGTGGTGGACACCGAGGTCGACACCGGGTTGAGCACCGCGCCGGTCGCGGTGCTGCTGGCGGTTCGGGACTGGTCCCGCCGGTGCAGCGCCACGATGATCGCCTGGGCGACGACGATCAGCGCGGCCCACAGCACCCACCAGGACCATGGCGCGTCCTCGCGGAGCACGAACACCAGGACGATCGAGACGAGCAGCCCACCCAGGCCCATGCCCCGCAGCAGGCGTAGCACGGCCCTCACTGCTCCGCCCCCGACCACTGCGCTGCGGGCGATCCAGGCGCGCCGCCGGTCATCGCCAACACCAGGCCGGTGCCGTCAGTGACGACCGTCGCGTCGATGCTTTCCGCCGAGACGTACATCGTGACCTCCACGCCGGTGGAGTTCATCGCCGGGGTGAGGATGAAATAGGGGTCGGGCTGCGTCACCCCGGTGAGCTCCGGTACCTGGTCGACGAGCTGCTGGATCAGCGACCAGTCGAGGGTGGTCACGTCAAAGGTGGAGACGTCCTCGTCCGTGTGCATCGCTGGCATGTCTATCTCGTTCGCGATCTCACCGTTCGCCCAGGTGTAGGAGGTCACCCGGTCGGCTCCCGGCTGGGCGACGGCGTTCGCGGAGACCGAGGTCTGATGGACCGTGACGTCGGAGAAATGCGTGGTGCCCGCCTGCGCGGAAATCCCCTGGAGCGCGGCCTCCAGATCGGCGGGGGCGAACACCGACCGCCGCGCATTCCATGAGTTGGTCATCTCGTCCCGGATCTCCTCGGTGGAGTTCCCCTGGACGAGCAGGCTCAACGGCTGCCAGTCGTACCAGACCAGGGCGCCGACGGCGAGCGCGATACCGACAGCCTTCGCGACCTGAGCAGAGGGGTTCTTCGCGGGCGGTTCGACGGTCCAGGGTGTGGCGTCATGGACGGCCCGCAGGCGGGTGTCCTGATCGATGCGTTGCTGCCAGTCGACCGGGGCCGGGTCGACGACGGTCACGACGGGCCGGGTCGGATCCGGCTGGGACACGACGACGATGGCACCCGGTTGTAGTCCGGGAAGTCGGGCCAGGTTGATCTGCTCGCGTACCTGCGTCCGGTATAGCCCACGGTCCGGGGCGTCCACGATCAGGTCCAGCTCGCAGAACGGGTTCGCCGAGCTACTGGTGACGCGGGCGTTCAGCACTTTCGCCAGCATCAGGCGTGCGGGTCCGCTCGATGCGCGCTCGCGTCGCTCGGCGCGATTGTCGAGCACGGTCCGCATGATGACGCCCGCGAACACGATCACAAAGCCGACCGCCATCACGCCGCTGGGGATGCCGTCGCTCACCCGCAGAGCGCCGAACAGCAGGGTCAGCGCGATGCCACCGATGGTCAACGAGGCACCGAAGGCGATGAGTGCGGTGAACAGGTGTCGCACGGACGGGTCTCCTGGCAGGCGGTCTGGCTGCGCGCACGACGAGGCTGCGCGGCAGGGTGCGGCCGCCGTTGGCGACCGGTGGATCGGGTGCGGGGCAGGCCCGATCCTTCCGACGATCACGCGCAGTACACGCGCCACCGCAGCCATCCTCGCAAGCGAAATCGCCTGCACCCAGCTATGGGCGAGTCCCGGCAAGCCGCCCGGATCGCCCTCAGTTCTGGTCGAGGACCGGTGCCGGTCCCGGCAGCTCCCGCATACCGACCAGCGGCGAGAGCAGCACCGGCAGAACGGACACGGCTGTTCCTGCCGCGGCGACCCACAGTGCCGGCACCACGCCGAATGCGTGACCCAGCCAGCCACCGAGCAGGCCACCCAGCGGCATCGCGCCCCAGACGAGGAATCGCACCGAGGCGTTCATCCGACCGAGCAGCTCCGGCGGGCACAGTCGCTGCCGGAAGCTCACCTGCGCCACGTTGTAGACCACGACGGAGAAGGAGAACAGCACACCACCGACGATCAGCGTGACCTGCGGCGGCACCGGTAGCGCGATGGCCAGCGGGGTCAGTGCCATCCCGGGCACGAAGGCCAGGGCAGACAGCGGGATGATCCGCCCCTCGCCGATCCAACGCGCCAGCCGGTCGGAGAGGGCTGCGCCCAGCAGACCCCCGACCGCCCCGGCGGAGAGCACCGTGCCGTAAGCCGCCTCGTCCAGACCCAGCTCGCGCAGGGCGTAGATCACGACCAGCGCGTTCGACACTGCGGAGAACAGGTTGGCGATCCCGGTGCAGGCGACGATCCGGCGTAGCAGCGGCTGCGTGAGCACGAAGGACAGCCCCTCAGCGATCTCCACCCGGAGCGGGCGGCGGGTGTGCTCCGGGGGTAGTTGCTCGTTGGCCCGGATCCTGCCGACCGCGGCGGCGGACAGGACATAGGTCACCGCGTTCACCGCGATCACCACTGGGGCGCTGATCACCCGTAGGAGTGCGCCACCGAGTGCGGGTCCGACCACCATCGCCACGGATTGGGTGGCCTGGAGTTTGGCGTTGCCCTCGCCGATGTGGTCTATGCCGACCAAGCCCGGTACGTAGGACTGGTGGGAGACGTCGAAGAACACCGACGCCGCGCTGATCAGCAGCGCTCCGATGTAGAGCGCTGGCATCGACGCGTGCCCGGTCACCGCGAGCGTGACCACCGCGGCCAGGGTCAGGGCACGCACCAGATCGGCCAGGATCAGCACCCGACGCTTGCGCATCCGGTCTACCCATGCGCCCACCGGCAAGCCGATCACCAGGAACGCGGCGGTCTCGGCGGCGGTGAGCAGACCCATCTGCCCCTCGGTGGCATTCAGGTGTCGGACGGCGAGGATCGGGAGCGCCAGACCGGTCAACTGCGCGCCGAGCTGTCCCAGTCCGTCACCGAGCCACAGTCGACGGAAGTCGGCGTGGTGGATCAGCGACCGGCGCGGGGGTGTCGTCTGCGGGGGCTCGCTCATGGTCACAGCCTGGGCCCACTGATTGGGAAAAGTCAATCAGTAGGATGGGCGGCATGACCGAGCCTGATCCGGACGCCGATGCCCGCGCGTTGGCCTCGACCCTGCGACTGCGCGTGCTGCGGCTCTGCCTAGACCAGGCGCTGACCAACCGCGAGATCGCCGAGCGCCTGGGCAAGAACCCCGCGACGATACTCCACCACGTACGCACCCTGGTGGACCGGGGTTTCCTGGTCGCCGAGCCGGTGCGCCGTGGGGCGCGGGGTTCGCGTGAAGTGCCCTACCGCGCGACCGGGAAGTCCTGGCGAATGCCACCGTTCCCGGGCAAGCAGCAAGTGATGGTCAACGCGTTCCTCGAGGAGCTCGCCGAGGCACCCGATGAGCAGGTGGAGATGGTGCGGCTCGGGGTGCGACTGTCCCCGGCCGAACACCAGGAACTCGTGCAGCGCATCGCTGACTTCTTCTCCGAGCTGGCCGATCGGGAGCCCACCCCGGACGGGGACCCGTACTCGATCCTGTTCGCCATGCACCTGGATGCTGGTCGGATGGAACGTATAGCGGGGGAGTGACCCCTTTGCGTCAGGCCGCCGGGCCCTCCGCCGTCGCCACCAGAAACGCGGGTGCCCCCAGGCCTGCCACCGTGAACGCCTCGGCCACCGCATCAGCGACCGACTCGACGAACCCTGCCTCAACCAGCGCGATCGCCGACCCGCCGAAGCCGCCGCCGGTCATCCGTGCACCCAACGCCCCGGCTCCGCGGGCGGTGTCGACGGCGAGGTCCAGCTCCCGGCAGGACACCTGGTAGTCGTCCCGCAGCGAGGCATGTGAGGCGTCCATCGCGGCTCCGACCTCGTGAACCCGGTCCTGGTCCAGCAGCGCGACGAACTCCTGCACCCGGCCTATCTCGGTCACGACGTGCCGCACCCGGCGCACCAGTACCTCGGCGGCCGCCGACCCGTCGCCCTCTGGCCCGCTCAGGCGGGCCAGCGATGCCAACGCCTCGCCCAGGCCGTCCGGGGTCACCTCACGCAGAGTGTCGACGCCGAGGAACTCGGCAGCGCGCTCGCACTCGGCGCGGCGCTGGGCGTACTCACCCCCGGCATGCGAATGCTCGGCCTTGGTATCGATCACCAGCAGCGCCAGCCCGTGGGCGGTCAGATCGAAGGGCACCTGGCGCACCGAGTCGTCCCGGCAGTCCAGCTCCAGCGCGTGTCCGGCCTGGCCCCGCAGCGACACCGCCTGATCCATCCCGCCGGTGTTCGCCCCCGCGATCTCGTTCTCCGCGCGGACACAGATCCCGGTCAGCGCAGTGCGACCGGTATCGGTGTCGGCCAGGCCCAGCCCGAACAGCCCGTCCAGTGCCACCGCCACGGCGCACTCCAACGCCGCCGAGGAGGACAGCCCGGAGCCGTAGGGCACGCAGGAGTCCACCGCGATGTCGAAGCCCCGCACGTCATGCCCCGCCTGGCGCAGCGCCCAGGCCACCCCGGCGACATAGGACGGCCAGCCCTCAACGGTGCCTGGCCCGACCGTCGACAGGTCCACCTCCCGCACGCCCTGCTCCTGCGCGGAGACCAGCCGGATTCGATCGGAGTCGACCGGGGTCACCGCGACGTAGGTGCGGTGCGGCAGCGCGAAGGGCAGGGCCAGTCCACCGTTGTAGTCGGTGTGCTCCCCGATCAGATTGACCCGACCTGGTGCGGACCACACGCCGGTCGGCTCGGCGTCGAAGTGTCGGGCGAACAGGACGCGGGCACGCTCACCGCCCTGCTCACGCTGCCACGCGGAGACCCAGGTGGTCATGCCAGCTCCTTCAATCGGGTGGCGATCCGCTCCGGAGTGGTGTCGCTGATCCAGGCGGCCATGCCGGATTCGACGCCGGCCAGGTACTTCAGCTTGCCCGGCGCGCGCAGCACCGAGAACAGCTGCAAGTGCAGGCGGGACAGCTCACGACCGGTGCGGGTCGGAGCCTGGTGCCAGCCGGAGATGTACGGCAGCGGGATCGGGGTGCCGTCCGGCTCCTCGAAGAACAGGTCCAGTCGGCGCAACAGCTCGAGGTAGGTCACCGACAGGTCGGCCCGCTCGGCGTCGGTGAGTGCGGGCAGGTCCGGCACGTCCCGGCGCGGGGCCAGGTGCACCTCCACCGGCCAGCGAGCGGCGAAGGGCACGTAGGCCACCCAGTGCTCCGACTCCAGCACGATCCGCTCGCCGTGCCGCAGCTCAGCGTCCAACACATCGCGGCCGAGCAGCCGTCCGGTGCGCTCCATGTGCTCCCCGGCCTGGGCCAGCATCGCCTGGGTGCGTGGGGTCAGATACGGGAAGGCGTAGATCTGGCCGTGCGGATGATGCAGGGTGACGCCGATCTCCTTGCCCCGGTTCTCGAAGGCGAAGACCTGCTCGATGCCCGGCAGCTGACCCAGGTGTGCAGTCCGATCCGCCCACGCCTCGACGATGGTCCGCATCCGCTGCGGTGACACGGTGCGCAGGGAGGCGGTCGGGTCTGAGCTGAAGCAGATCACCTCGCAGCGACCGGCGGCCGGGCGGGTGGGCCACAGCTCCTCACCGTCGCGCAACGCGACCTCATCGGTCACACCGGGGACGGCCATCAATGACGGGAACCGGTTCTCGAACACCACCACGTCGTAGTCGGTGTCCGGGATCTCCCCGTCCTGGTAGGTCGCGCCGGGCCGTGCCGGGGCCAGTGGGTTGGCATCCGCCGGGGGCAGGAACGTCCGGTTCATCCGGTGCGCGGCCATCGGAATCCAGTCGCCGGTCAGCGGGTCGCGGCGCAGCTCCGGGCCGGTCACCGGGCGGGAAACCCCGTCCTCGCCGACCACCGGCGCGAACCGGTCGGGCAGGGGGCGGGGGTCGTCCAACCGGCGGGTGCGCTCCCCGCTGACGTACTCCGCGCTGTCGTCGAAGTAGAACAGGTCGCGGCCGTCGGCCATCGAGGTCCGGGTCCGGCGCACACCGGGGGTGAGCAGGGTCGAGTCGGTCACTGGTGCTCCTTGGTTCGTAGGACACAACCCGCGTCAGCGAGGGCGGTCCGGGCCTGGGTGGGCAGCGCGTCATCGCTGATCACGGTGTCCACGGCATCGAGTGCGGCGATGTGGGCCAGCCCGACCACACCCCATTTGGAGTGGTCGGCCAGCACGGTGACGGCGGCCGCGGCATGCAGCAGTGCGCGGTCGGTGGCGGCTTCGGCCAGGTTGGGGGTCATCAGTCCGCTGTCGTCGAATCCGTGCACCCCGAGGAACAGCCGATCCACCCGGAGAGTCGCCAGCGCGGCATCGGCCACTGGTCCGACCAGGCCGTCCGAGGGGGTGCGTGATCCGCCGGTGAGGATGACGTCCAGTGCATCGACCCCGTGCAAGGTCTCGGCCACCGGGAGCGAGTTGGTGACGACGGTCAACGGTCGCAGGTCGGGGTCGGCGGCGATCCGCTCGGCCAGCAGGTGTGTGGTGGTGCCCGCGGACAGCGCGATGGCCTGACCCGGGGCGACCTCCTGAGCGGCGAGGTCGGCGATGGACTGCTTCTCCGCGGTGGCCCAAGCGCTCTTCGCGGCGAATCCGGGCTCGTCGGTGGGGCGGGCGAGCGTGTCCGGGGCGACCGCACCGCCGTGTACCCGCCGCACCAGGCCCGCGCGGTCCAACTCAGTGATGTCCCGCCGCACGGTCATCTCCGACACGTCCAGCAGCTCGACCAGGTCAGCCACCCGCACCGCGCCACGCAGACGCACCTCGGCCGCGATCCGGTCCTGTCTCTGACTGGCCAACACAGATCACAGTATCCACCACAACCGAACAAGAACCAACAACGGCAGGCGGGGGATCGCCGAGACTACGGAAACTGACGCTGTGGGGCACTGGAAGCGTCGATTTCCGTAGCCTCGACGAGGGGTCGGCGGAGGAGCGCGCTCGGCGCGCAGGCGGCAGTGCGGGCTGACAGGTGCGCGGGCGCGCGGTCGGGTCTTCCGGAGGGGGGGTCAGTGCCGGATCGGCGTGAGACCCAGCGACTTGCCTGCCAAGCCGCGGGCGCGGGAGGCGAGGGTGCGGGCCACCCCGCGCAGGGCGACCGCGGCGGGGGAGTCCGGGTCGGAGAGCACCACCGGGGTCCCGCCGTCACCCGCCTCCCGGAGCTGGATGTCCAACGGGATCTGCCCCAGCAGCGGCACCGTGCTGCCGGAGAGCGTGGACAGGTTCTCCGCCACCCGGGCACCGCCGCCGGAACCGAACAGTTCCAGCCGTGACCCGTCCGGCTGCTCCAGCCAGGCCATGTTCTCCACCACGCCGACCAGCTGCTGCCGGGTCTGTGCGGCGATGGACCCGGCGCGTTCGGCCACCTCGGCGGCGGCGGCCTGCGGGGTGGTGACCACGATCAGCTCGGAGCCGGGCAGCAGCTGCGCCACCGAGATCGCGATGTCCCCGGTGCCGGGCGGCAGGTCAAGCAGCAGCACGTCCAGATCGCCCCAGAACACGTCGGCCAGGAACTGCTGCAACGCGCGGTGCAGCATCGGTCCGCGCCACACCACCGGCTGGCCCGGCGGGACGAACATGCCGATGGAGATCACCTTGACCTCATGCGCGATCGGCGGCAGCAGCATCTCGTCCACCCGGGTGGGCGGCTGGGAGACGCCGAGCATCCGGGGCAGCGAGAAGCCGTAGATGTCCGCGTCGACCACGCCGACCCGCAGCCCGTCGGCGGCCATCGCGGCGGCCAGGTTCGCGGTGACCGAGGACTTGCCGACCCCACCCTTGCCGGAGGCGATGGCGTAGACCTTGGTCAGCGAGGTGGGCTGGCTGAACGGGATCACCGGCTCGGGGCCGCCGCGCAGTCGCTCGGTGAGCTGGGCGCGCTGTTCGGCGCTCATCACACCCAACGCCATCCGGACCTCGTCCACGCCGTCCACGGCCTGCACGGCAGCAGTGACATCCGTGGTGATGGTGTCCTTGAGCGGGCACCCGGCGGTGGTCAGATCGATACCGACGGTCACCACCGCACCCGCGTCGCCGGTGGTGTCGACGTCCACCGATCGGACCATGCCGAGTTCGGTGATCGGGCGGCGGATCTCCGGGTCGATCACCTGCTCCAGTGCGGCGCGCACGGCGGCGGCGACCGCCTCGGGGTCACGGTGGTCCAGCGCGGCAGTCATGCGGTCCATCGTAGGTGGGTCGGGGACCGCACCCGCCAGGGCCGGACTCCACTGCGGGGTCAGCGGGGGTCAGTGTCCTCGTCGCGGGCCTCGCGCTCTTCGGAGAGCTCCTCCAACAGATTGCGCATCTCCGACCGGACGAAGTCGCGGGTCGCCACCTCGGACAGGGCGATGCGCAAGGCGGCCATCTCCCGGGCCAGGAACTCGGTGTCCGCCAGGTTGCGCTCGGCGCGCTGACGGTCCTGCTCGGCCTGCACCCGGTCCCGGTCGGTCTGCCGGTTCTGCGCCAACAGGATCAACGGTGCCGAGTAGGAGGCCTGGAGGGACAGCATCAGGGTCAAGGCGGTGAAGCCGTTCGCGGCGCTGTCGAAGCGCAGATCCTCCGGACCCCAGGAGTTCCAGGCCAGCCACACGATGCAGAAGATGGTCAGCCAGAACAGGAACAGTGGCGTGCCCATGAACCGGGCAATGCCCTCGCTGATCTTGCCGAAGGCGTCCTCTTGCAACCGGGGACGCCAACTGCGGCGGGCGGCCTTCGGGGTATCGAGCCGTTCAGGCACGAGGCCCTCCCTCCACAGTCGCCGGTGCCTCGGGCTGCACCTCCTCATCGGTCTCCCGCCAGTCCTCGGGCAGGAGGTGGTCCAGCACGTCGTCCACGCTGACCGCGCCGAGCAGGCGGCGCTCGTCATCGATCACCGGGATCGCCAACAGGTCATAGGTGGCCATCCGCCGGGTGACCGCGAGCAGCGGTGTCTCCGGCGGCACCGGGTCGATGTCGGTGTCGACGATGGACCCGATCGGCTCGTGCGGGGGCTCACGCAGCATCCGTTGCAGGTGCACCACACCGATGAACCGGCCCGTGGGGGTCTCCAACGGCTGCCGCACGACGAACACCATCGAGGCCAGCGCCGGGGTCAGGTCACGGCGGCGCACATGGGCCAGGGCCGCGGCGATCGGGGTCTCCGGGGCCAGGATCACCGGCTCGGTGGTCATCAGACCGCCCGCGGTGTTGTCCTCATAGGCCAGCAGTCGACGGACGTCGCGGGCCTCCTCCGGTTCCATCAGCCCGAGCAGTTCGGCCTGCTGCTCATCGGTGAGCTCACCGAGCAGGTCGGCGGCGTCATCGGGCTGCATGGCCTCCAGCACGTCGGCGGCGCGGGTGCGTTCCAGGCCGGACAGGATCGCCACCTGGTCGTCCTCGGGCAGCTCCTCCAGCACGTCAGCCAGCCGCTCGTTGTCCAGGGCGGTGGCGACCTCCATCCGGCGGGTGGTGCCCATGTCGTGCAGGACATCGGCCAGGTCCGCGGGCTTGAGCTCGTCGTACTGCGCGAGCAGCAGCGCGGCACCCTGGTTCTCGGTGGTGCGGGCCAGCCCGGCGACATCCTCGATGTCGATCAGCTCCGGCTCCCCGCGGCGACGCAGCAGACCACCGCGGCCGGGCCGATGACGGCGCACGAACAGCTTGGTGACCAGGAAGTCGCCGTTGCGCTGCCGCTCGATGGCCACATCCTCCACCGTGGCGGTCCCGGAACCGTCGGTCAGCGGCACGCTGCGGTCGAAGAGCTCGCCCACCACCAGGGTCTCGAAGGGGCGTTGCTCGAACCGGCGCATATTCACCAGGCCGGTGGAGATCACCTGACCGGGATCGATGGCGATCACCCGGGTCAGGGGCACGAACACCCGACGTTTGCCCGGCACCTCGACCACCAGGCCCACCGCCCGCGGCGCGCCCTTGGGTCGCAGCAGGACGACGACATCGCGCACCCGGCCGACCTGATCGCCGATCGGGTCGAAGACGGGAGTACCCGCCAGGCGCGCGACGAAGACTCGAGTTCCGGCGCCGCTCACGCGGTCAGCGTAAAGGACGTCGACCCCGCCCGCCGCGCGCTGATCTGGGAGAACCCTGAAGAACCACCATGAGTCACCTGGTGAATGGCCGTGCTCTCTGGCGGCGTCACCCCTGGTGAGCAAGGATGGGGATATGTCGTTCCCCGGTGGTCCTCGCGTTCCCCAGACCCCGACCCTGCCCCAGGGTGAGACGGTCGCGTCCTACGGCACCTACTTGGAGGCTCAGCGGGCGGTGGACCATCTGTCCGACCGCCAGTTCCCGGTCCAGCTGGTCACCATCGTCGGCACCGACCTCAAGATGGTCGAGCGGGTCACCGGGCGGCTCAGCTACCCCCGGGTGGCCCTGTCCGGATTCCTCTCCGGCGTGTGGTTCGGCCTGTTCATCGGGCTGCTGTTCATGCTGACCTCCAACTCGCTCGGCATCCTGCTGGTGGCGATGTTCGTCGGTGGTGGCTTCGGGCTGCTGTTCGGTGTGGTCAGCTACGCGATCACCGGCGGCAAGCGCGACTTCACCTCGCAGAGCCAGATCGTCGCCAGTCAGTACGCGGTGCTGTGCGCGGTGGAGAAGGCGCACGAGGCGCGCAACCTGCTGCGCGAGGTGGGGGCCGTGCGGGTCGGACCCACTGCCCCCGCCGCTCCGGCCGCGCCCGTCGGTGTGCCGCCGTCGGACCCGCGCACGGCCTACGGTCAGCCCGGTGCACCCGCCGCTGCGCCCCAGCCCGGCCCGGCACAGCCGCGTCCCGCTGAGCCCCGGTACGGCCAGTACGCCGCACCCGCTCCGGCTGGGCAGCCGCAGTTCGCGCCGGTGCCGACCGCTGACCCGCAGGGGGCACCGAGCCAGCCGGCCGCCGACACCACACCTGTCGACCCGGGGGAGCGCCCGCAGCCTCGGTACGGCCAGTACGCCCCGCCGCCGGAGTCCCCGGAGGACCCGCAACAGCGCTGATAGCTGAGCGGGCCTCCCCGCTCAGGCGAAGCGTCGTAGGTCGTCGGCCATGGTGTGCAGGAACCCGTCACCGGGGTAGCTCTGCCCCGACCAGGCCTCGTTCATCACGATCAATCGACCCAGGGCGACCACCGCCGAGGCCCGCAGCTCCGGATCGATTCGCCCGGTGATCTTGGCCTGACCCACAGCCGTGGCCACGACGACCTGATCGGTTTGGTAGTAGTCCCGATCGCGGGGCGATCCGTCGCGCGGACGGGACACCAGTGCCTGCGCCTCCCGAAGGTTGAGCTCGGCGGGGGCGACGAAGGTCATCCCCCAGCGGTCGCGCACGAGTCGTTCGGGGAACGACCGGAAGTCCATCGCCGCGCGGGCGCCCCTGGTCTCCTCCTGGAGCGAGGTCAACGCGTCATGGCCGGCGTCGTTGCCGACGGGCGCCTCCTCCTCGTTCGGGTCGTAGTACCGCGCGTCGTCGAATGCCTCGACGAATCGCGGGTGCGAGGTCAGTCGGTGCAGCCCGAACTCGCTGTCGAGGTAGCGGTGCTCATCGAAGGTCGCACTGGCGTCCGCCTCGGGGAGCTCGACGTAACCCTTCTTCAGCTTGGCGTGCAGATCCCGCTCGGCCTGTGTCTGGCAGTCCGCCTCGGAGGCGAACCGGCGGACGAGCGCCTTGCCCGTGGTCCCGGCGCGACCGTAGAAGGTCGCCACGTCGGTGCCCTCGTACGCGATCCACCAGAAGCGGTCGGTGCTGCTGTCGGTCTTGCGCAGGGCGTGGCGGACGATCATGGGGATCCTCGTGTCGGTGATGGGAGGGCCCCATGATCGTCAGCCGTGCCACACCACGGCGAGGGGCGGGGCACTCCGGTTTGAGTGCGACCGGCTCCGCAGAGAGTGTGCCGAACCCCGCCGTCGGGGGACCTACTCAGCCAGCAGCGTCGCCATCCACTGCTCGACCTCATCCGGCGTCCGCGGCAGCGCCGCCGACAGGTTCTCGTTCCCGTCCGCGGTGATCAGCACGTCGTCCTCGATCCGCACCCCGATGCCGCGCAGCTGCTCGGGCACCCGCAGGTCGTCGGCCTGGAAGTACAGCCCGGGCTCGATGGTGAAGACCATCCCCGGCTCGATCACCGCGTCCAGGTACATCTCCCGGCGGGCTTGCGCGCAGTCGTGCACGTCCAGACCGAGGTGGTGGCTGGTGCCGTGCACCATCCAGCGGCGGTGCTGCTGGCCCTCGGGGGACAGCGACTCCTCGGCGGTGACGGGCAGCATGCCCCACTCTTCGAGCCGGGCGGCGATCACCTCCATCGCGGCGGCGTGCACATCCCGGAAACGGTTGCCGGGCACGGCCACGGCGAAGGCGGCGTCGGCGGCGTCCAGCACGGCCTGGTAGACCTTCCGCTGGTCGTCGGTGAACCGACCGGTCACCGGCAGGGTGCGCGTGATGTCGGCGGTGTAGAGCGAGTCGATCTCGACCCCGGCGTCGACCAGCACCAGCTCGCCCTCGCGGACCTGACCGTCGTTGTCGGTCCAGTGCAGGGTGGTGGCGTGCGCCCCCGCGGCGGCGATGGTCTCGTAGCCGACGTAGTTGCCCTCCTCGCGGGCCTTCGCCAGGAAGGTGCCCTCGATGACCCGCTCACCACGGCGGTGCGCCACGGCCTCGGGCAGGCGGCGGACCATCTGCTCGAACCCCGCGGCGGTGGCGGCGACCGCGGCGCGCAGCTCGTCGACCTCGTGTGCGTCCTTGATCAGACGCAGTTCGGACAGTGCCTCGACCAGGCGGGCGTCCAGGTCCTCGGCTGAGGCGGTGCGGATCTCCTCGACGACGGCCTCGACCGCCTCATCGACCTCCGGCACCACCAGGATCTGCACACTGTCCGGGCCGGCGTCCTTGGCCAGACCGTCGCGCAGTTCGTTGGAGTGCGCGGTGGTGATCCCGGTGACGGTCTCCATGTCCTCCAGCGTCGGCCGCGCGCCGACCCAGAACTCGCCGTACCGGGCGTCGGCAAAGAACTCCTCGGTGTCCCGGGCGGCCAACGGGCGCATGTACAGCACCGCGTGGTGACCGGAGCGGGTGCCGTCGGGGAGCAGGTCGCCCTCACCGTCGGCGGCGGGGTGCAGCACCAGCACCGCATCCGGCTCTTGCTCGCTGCCCAGCCCGGTCAGGTGCGCGAACGCCGAGTGCGGGCGGAACCGGTAGTCGGTGTCATTCGAGCGGACCTTGAACGCCCCAGCCGGGACGACCAGGCGCTGCCCGGGGAACTGCGCGGACAGCCGGGCCCGGCGTGCGGCGGTGAAGTCGGCGGCAGCCCCACGTGCGGCGGTGCTGGCCGGGCGCTCGGCCCACCCGGAGGTGACCCAGTCGATGAAGGCCGCGGACTGCGGGCGCTGGCTGCGGTTGGAGCCGCGGTCGACCAGGGACTGCTCGGAGCTGCTGCTGTCACTCATGAGATCAGTGTGGCACCGCCTCACTAGGCTGCGCGGGTGCGCATCGACCTCCACACCCACTCCACCGTGTCGGACGGCACCGAGTCACCCGCGCAGCTGATGGCCTCCGCGGCGGCCGCCGGGCTGAACGTGGTGGCGCTGACCGACCATGACACCACCGCGGGCTGGGCCGAGGCTGTCGACACCGTGCCGAGCACCGGGGTGGCGCTGGTCCGGGGTACGGAGGTCTCCGCGCTGGTCGGCGGGGTCAGTGTGCACCTGCTCAGCTACCTGCAGGACCCGGAGCACCCCGTCCTGGCCGGGATGATTGCCCGCACCCGTGAGGCCCGTCAGCATCGGGGCCGCGCCATCGTCGAGCTGCTGGCGCAGGACTACCCGATCAGCTGGGCCGATGTCGCCGCCGTGCAGCAGCCCGGCACCGTGGTCGGTCGTCCGCACATCGCTGATGCCCTGGTGGTGCTGGGCATCGTGCCGGATCGGACCGCGGCGTTCGACGACCTGCTGTCCGCCCGCGGCCGGTACTACGTGCCGTACTACGCCCCTGATGCGGTGGACGTGGTGCAGGCGATCCGAGCGGCCGGGGGAGTGCCGGTCTTCGCTCATCCCGGCGCGGACGGTCGGGGCCGCGTGGTGGCGGACCGGGTGATCGAGCAGCTGGTCGAGGCCGGGCTGTTTGCCCTGGAGGTCGACCACCGGGACCATGACGCCACTCAGCGCGCCCGGCTCACGGCGTTGGCAGACCGCCTCGGCGTGGCCATGACCGGTTCGAGCGATTACCACGGTTCGGGAAAACCGAACCTTCTGGGGGAGAATCTGACGGCTCCGGAGGTCCTGGGGCAGATCGAGGCGGAGGGACACACACCGGTGGTGCGAGCATGAGCGGGGTTCTCGACTGGCGACTGTTCAGCGAGGTCTTCATCACCCTGTTCGTGATCATGGACCCGCCGGGTACCGTGCCGATCTTCCTGGCGCTGACCGGGACGATGACCAAGCAGCAGCGGTCCAAGGCTGCGCGTCAGGCGATCCTGGTGGCCTTCGGCGTGATCCTGGTGTTCGCGGTCTTCGGCCAGGGGCTGCTGTCCTACATGCACATCTCGCTGCCCGCGCTCCAGGCCTCCGGTGGTCTGCTGCTGCTCCTGGTGGCGATGGAGCTGCTGACCGGCAAATCCGAGGACCCGCAGCCCTCGGGCAACAGCAAGGTCAACGTGGCGCTGGTGCCGCTGGGCACACCGTTGCTGGCCGGGCCGGGTGCGATCGTCGCGACCATGGTGTTCGTCCAGCAGAGTGACGGCACCGCGGCGGACTGGGTCTCGATCGGGCTCGGCATCGTGGCGGTGCACGTGTGTCTGTTCCTGGCGATGCGGTTCGCCGGGGTGATCAACCGGGTGCTGGGCGACTCCGGGACCACGCTGGTCACCCGGATCGCAGGTCTGCTGCTGGCCGCCATAGCGGTGCAGCTGGTGGCGGACGCGGTGCGGGCGTTCATCGCGGCAGGTTGACCGCCGGAAGGGCTGATCGTCGCGACCGGATGCCGATCCTCTCGGCGCGGGTGAGCATCGCGGGGTGAACCTGCGCACCCAGCTGTCCACCGCCCTGCTCGACCGGGTTGCCGGTCCGCACGGGCACCGGATCCGCGACCGCATCCACGGCACCCCCGGTGAGCGCTGGTTCGACGCCGATGCGCCGATCCGTCGGGTGCACGGCGACGCGTCGATGTTCATCGGCGGTCTGGCCGCGCTGCTGTTGCAGTCCTGGCACCCGCGGGCGATGGCGGCGGTGGCTGCGCACTCCGGGTATCGGGGCGACCCGTGGGGCCGGTTGCAGCGGACCAGCGCGTTCCTGGCGGTGACCGCCTTCGGCACCGTGGACCACGCCGTACAGGCGACGCGGGCGGTGCGGGAGATCCACGCCGGGATCAGTGGGGTCTCCGCAGAGGGCGAGCCCTACGCCGCCTCGGACCCGCATCTGCTGCGGTGGGTGCACGTGGCCGAGGTGCACGCGTTCTTGACCGCGCACCAGCGGTTCGGTGCGGAGCCATTGGACGCCGCCGGGTGTGACCTGTACGTGGCGCAGGCGGCGCGGACCGCCCGGGAGCTCGGGGTGCTGGACCCACCGGGGTCCGTGCCTGAGCTGCGGGCCCAGCTGGACGGATTCGTGCCCGAGCTGCGGGGGAGCGCCGAGGCCCGCGACGCGGCACGGTTCCTGCTGCGCGAGCCTCCGCTGCCAGTGGCGGCGCGGCTGCCGTACCGGGGGCTGGTGCTGGCCGCGATCGGGATGCTGCCGCGGGCCTGCCGGGCACCCCTGGGGCTCGCGGACCGGCCGATCATGGACCGATACGTCGCGCCGGTGGTGGGGCAGGTGCTGACCGGGACGATCCGGTGGGCGCTCGCGGCCCAACCGCCGCCTCCGACCCCGGACGCCTGACCCGGGGCCGGGCAAGAGAGTGCGCGGGGGGGATACGCCGAGGGCGGCCCTGCCGCTGGGACAGGGCCGCCCTCGGACGACGGTGGTGGCTCAGCCCTCGGTCGGCGTGGCGGCCTCGCCGGAGCCCGATCCGCCGCGGCGACGACGGCGGCGACGACGCGGTGCGCCACCCTCGGTCGCGCCCTCGACAGACTCGGCGCGCGGGGACTCGGTACGGGTGGCCTCGGTGGCAGGGGCGTCGCCGGTGGACTCGCCGCCGGAGCGCCGGTTCCGCTGCCGCGCCGGGCGCTCGCCGCGTCCCTCACCGTCACGCCCGCCGCGGCTCTCACCGTCGCGTCCGCCGCGGCCACCACGGTCGGAGCCGCGGCCCCGGTCCGATCCGCCACGGTCGCCGCGACCGGAGTTCCCGCGCCCGCTGGCGTGCCGCTTGCCGGTCTCACCCAGGTCCTCGATCACCTCGGCGTCGAGTCCGGCGCGGGTGCGCTGCGAGCGGGGCAGGCGACCGGTGGTGCCCTCCGGGATGTCCAGGTCGGTGTAGAGGTTCTCCGAGGAGGAGTAGGTCTCCACGGGGTCGGGCACACCCAGGCCCAGCGCCTTGTCGATCAGCGACCAGCGCGGCACGTCGTCCCAGTCGACAAAGGTGACGGCTGTGCCCTTGTGCCCGGCGCGGCCGGTGCGGCCGGTGCGGTGCAGGTAGGTCTTCTCGTCCTCGGGGCACTGGTAGTTGATCACGTGGGTGACGTCGTCCACGTCGATGCCACGGGCGGCGACGTCGGTGGCGACCAGCACGTCGACCTTGCCGTTCCGGAAGGCGCGCAGTGCCTGCTCGCGGGCACCCTGACCCAGGTCGCCGTGCAGCGCACCGGCGGCGAACCCGCGGTCGACCAGCTCGTCGGCGACCTTGGCGGCGGTGCGCTTGGTCCGGGCGAACACGATGGTCAGGCCACGGTCCTTCGCCTGCAGGATGCGGGCCAGCATCTCAACCTTGTCCAGCGCGTGCGCCCGGTAGATCACCTGCTTGATGTTCTTGACCGTCGCGCCCTCATCGTCGGGCTGGTTGGCCCGGATGTGGGTGGGCTGGGTCATGTAGCGGCGGGCCATCGCGACCACGGCACCCGGCATGGTGGCCGAGAACAGCATGGTGTGGCGGGAGGCGGGGGTGCGGGCGAGCAACTTCTCCACATCGGGCAGGAAGCCGAGGTCGAGCATCTCGTCCGCCTCGTCCAGCACCACGCAGCGCACGGCGGTCAGGTCCAGGTGGCCCTGGTTCATCAGGTCGATCATCCGGCCGGGGGTGCCGACCACGACCTCGACGCCGCGGTTCAGCATCTCGATCTGCGGCTCGTAGGCTCGTCCGCCGTAGAGCAGGGCGACCCGGACGCTGCGGCGACGCGAGGCGGTCTCCAGGTCGCCGGCCACCTGCACCGCGAGCTCGCGGGTGGGGACGATGACCAGGGCCTGGGGCTTGCCCTGACGGGGGAAGGTGTCCCAGCCGTCCTCACCGGGGGCGATCACCCGGTGCAGCAGCGGAACGCCGAAGCCGAGGGTCTTGCCGGTGCCGGTCTTGGCCTGGCCGATGATGTCGTGCCCGGCGAGCGCGACCGGGAGGGTCATTGCCTGGATCGGGAACGGGGTGGTGATCCCGGCGTCGCTCAGGGCGGCGACGATCTCGGGGCGGACGTCGAAGTCCGCGAAGGTGACGTCCTCGGCCTGCACGGAGGCGGGCGGGGTGTCGATGGTCTCGATAGCGACGTCCTCGGGCAGAGGTGCGCTGGTGTCGGTGGTGGTCACGGACGACTCTTCACTCGTGCGGGTGGCGAGCCGCACGTCGCGCGGGGCGGGGCGCGAACGCCGGGTCCCGGGCTGCGACGGGCATCGCCACGGTCTGGTCCGGTAGCCGATCGTGCAGGTGTGCCGCCGGCGGCCCCGCACGAGTGCATGTGGGGCGGCTCGGCGCGCCGTCGTTCGAGACGACCGGGCAACCGCTGAACGCCGTCATCCTACGGCACCACGCCGCCGAACACCGGGAATCAGCACCCGCAGCTCTGGCACGGGTCTCAGCGCTGGCGGGCCGAGCGTTGCCGACTGAGCGCCAACAGCAGCGCCAACACGGTCGCCCCGACCGTCACTCCGAAGGCGGCGGTGTGCCCGGAGGAGTCGGCCAGCGCCCCGGCGAGTCCGGCGCCGCTGGCGTAGCCGATGCTGGTGGCTCCGGCGAGCAGGGTCATCGCCGCCGCGCTCCGGGCCGGGGGAACCACCCGTTCGGCCTGCGAGTACACCGAGATCATGAACGGGGCGATGGCGAAGCCCAACACCGCCACCGCTGCGGTCAGGGGGCCGAGTGAGTCGACCAGCAGCAGCGGCCAGGACAGCGCCACCATCGCCAGGGCCGCCAGGAGCATCCGGCGCTGCTGCGTCACCCGGGCCGGGATGAAGGCGGTGGCGAAGCCGGCGATGGCGGAGCTGACCCCGAGCATGGCGTGCACCAAGCCGGTCAACCCGGGCTTGCCCACCGCGTCCGCCAGGGCGTTGGTGCCGGTCTGGGTGGCACCGAAGAGCACGCCCACCGACCACTGCGCCAGGATCAGCACCATCAGGCCGATGGTGAGGAACCGCCCGTCCACCGGCGGGTGTGCGGTACTGGGCGCTTCGGCGGGGACCGCGTTGCCTGGGTGGGCCGCCGGGCCGGTCAACCGGGCGGTGGGGTGCAGGGCGAAGGCGGTGCCGAACACGGCCAGCAGGGCAGCGGCGGTGATCAGCGCTCCGGCGGGGGAAACCAGCACCGCGGCGATGCCGACCAGAGCCGGGCCCAGCGCGAAGGACGCCTCGTCGGCGGCACCCTCGTAGGAGAACGCGGCATCGACCAACCGGCGCTGATCGCCGGAGCGTGCGGCCAGCGGACGCCACCGCACCCGGGCCAGCGGGCCCACCTGGGGCAGCACGGCACCCAGCGCAGCGGACAGAGCGATCAGCGCGGGATTCGGGGCACCCTGGTGCGCCGCGAGGACCAGGGCGATCAGCCCGGCGGTCCCGGCGAGCGATTGGACGAGCACGACGATCCGTTGCCCGTGCCGGTCGCAGAGCACACCGGCGATAGGGGCACCCACCGCGTTGGCGATCGCCAGCCCGCCGGCGGCGAGACCGCCCGTCTCATTGGAGCCGGTGGCCCGGAACACCAGCATCAGGGTCCCGACCTGGGCCATCGCCATCGGCAGTCGTCCGAGGAACGCGATCAGGACATACAACAGCCCGGTCAGCTTGAATAAGCGCGAGTACGCGGAGAGCGCATGCACGAGAACCTCTCAGGGGTACGGCGGATGGACGCGCCTCCCCACCACCAGGTCGCGGACTTCCCCTGTGCTGAGGCGAGCATACCGGGGCGGGCTACCATCGACGGATGACTTCTGCCGCCTCTGAGGGCCGTCCCGAGCCCGTCGAACGTGCTGATGGCGCTGATGGCGTGGCCGCCGCAGACACAGCGGACACTGTCGAGCTGCTGGGTCTGGTCGCGCACCTCCAGCATGTGGCCTTCGGCCGGCTGGCCGAAGACGCCCATGAGGCACCGACCACCGCGCAGCAGTTGGAGCTGAGTCGATTGGCCGCCGCCGCGGTGCAGCGCCGTGACCGGGTGTTGGGGCGGGTGGCACAGCTGGGCGGTGACCCGGAGCGCAGCCTCGGCGCGTACACCCGACTGCTGGACGACTTCGACAATCGCACTCAGCCCAGCACGTGGTGGGAGCGCCTGCTGCGGTCCTATGTCGCCGAGGGTGTGTCCGACGACTTCTGCCGGATCGCCGCCGGGGCGGTCGACGACGTGACTCGTGAGCTGCTGCTGGAGGTGCTGGACGACGCCGCCCACGCCGAGCTGGCGGTGGCCGAGTTGGAGACTGCCGGTGCGCAGGACGAAGTTCTGGTGTCCCGGTTGGCGCTGTGGGGCCGCCGGTTGGTCGGCGAGGCACTGGGCGTGGTGCAGCAGGCGATGGCCGGACACCCGAGCCTGGCCCGGTTGATCGGTCGGCGCGAGGGGGCGACCACCGAGCCGGTCGTGGACCAGCCCGCGACCGGCGACCCCAAGCTGTTCGGCGAACTCACCGCGGAGCACACCCGCCGGATGAGCCGTCTCGGCCTGACCGCCTGAACCACCTGCGGACGGCACGAGGGCCCGCCACCCGGTCGTCCGGTGGCGGGCCCTCGTCGTCGGATCAGATCGCGCCGAAGCCGACCGGTCCCTTGCTCTCCGTGCCGATCTCCACGTAGCCGATCGCGGCCGAGGGGACGATGACCCGGCGACCGCGCGCGTCGGTCAGCTCCAGGGTCGACTTGCCGCCCAGGGCGGCCTCGACGGCGGCGGCCACCTCGTCCGCGCTCTGCGCCGACTCGATCACCAGCTCGCGGGGCAGGTTCTGCACACCGATCGTGATGTCCACGCTTGGTCGTCTCCTCGCTTCGGGGCTGCTGCACTCCAGGGTGCCTGCTGTGGTCATCCTAGGTCGGTGGGGCTCCGGACGGTGCCGCGTTCGCCCTCGGCCGACCCGAGGAAGTCCTGCACACCGCCCCAGGCCAGTCGGGTGATCAGCGCTGCGGTGTGTTGGGCGTCCGGGCGGGCGGGGTCGGTGCCGCGCAGCCGGCGGGTGGCGGCCTGCTGGGCCATCGCTGCCAGACAGGGGGCCAGGACCCCGGCGATCCCGGACGGCACCAGACCCGGCACCGCGGCCACCACCTGCTCCAGCCGCTCGGTGACCAGATCGGTGGCCCGTTCGACCCGGGCGCGGACATCGGGGTCGTGCATCACATCGGACTCGAACAACAGCGCCGCCGCTTCACCAGTGCGGTCCACGAACTCCAGGTACGCCCTGACCACGCCGGTGATCGCGGCCCGGGCGTCCGGCACCTCCTCGATCGCCGCGTCCACTGTGGACAGCAGATCCGCGCCCCGGGCATCCACCACGGTGAGGTAGAGGTCGAGTTTGGACGGGAAGTGCCGGTACAGCACCGGTTTGCTCACGTCGGCCCGGTCGGCGATGTCGTCCATCGATACGTGGTGGAAGCCCTCGGCGGTGAAGAGTTCCTGGGCCACCCGCAGCACCTGGGCGCGACGCAGATCGCGCGGCATGCGGGCCGGTCGGCTCTGACCGGGGGTGGGGGTCGCCATCGGGCGATGATAGCCAGCGGTCACCGGGTGGCACCGAGGGATTTCACTGTCGGTCCCATGTGATGGGATCGGTGCGTGCATACGCTGTCCGCTCCCCGACTGGTGCGCCCCGCGCTGGCCGATGTGGCCCCGCGGGTGGCACTGGGCGCGGATCAGCGCGCGGTGCTCGACCGACTGCTCACGGGCCCGGAGCGGGCGGTGTTGGCCACCGGTGCGGCCGGGTCGGGCAAGACGGAGCTGGTGGTGGAGGCGGTGGCCGCCGCTCTGACCACGCAGGAGGGTTGGGCGCAGGGGCTGCGTGCGGATGACGTGCTGGTGCTCGCGGCCGGACGGCGGGCGGCGGCGGACCTGCGAGACCGGATCGGCTCGCGAGTCCGACGCACCACGGGCCAGGCGATGGTGCGCACCGCCGCGTCGGCGGCCTTCGCGGTGCTGCGCCAGCGGGCGGTGCTCCAGGGCGACCCGCCCCCGGCGCTGATCTCCGGGCCGGAGCAGGATCTCGCGCTGGCCGAGCTGCTGGCCGGGCATCTGGCGGGGGAGGGGGTGGAGCTCATCTGGCCGCCCGGGGTGCCGCCGGAGACGCTCGGGCTGCGCTCCTTCCGTGGTGAGCTGCGTGACCTGCTGATGCGTGCAGCCGAGCGCGGACTCGAACCGGTGGACCTGGCGCGCCTGGGCCGCACCCACGACCGCCCGGGCTGGGTGGCCGCCGCCGTGCTCTACCAGGAGTACCTGGACGTCACCGGGTTGCGGGCCGGGACACCTGACACCGGGGCGCGCTTCGACCCCGCGGTGGTGATCGAGGAGGCGGCACAGACCCTGCGGCACTGGGAGGAGGAGCTGCCCGGTCGTCCGCGTCCGACCTGGAAGCTGGTGGTGGTCGACGACTACCAGGAGGCCACCGAGGCGACCGCGCGCCTGCTGAGGGTGCTGGCCGATGACGGTGCGCGGCTGCTGCTGGTGGCCGATCCGGATGCGGCGGTGCAGACCTTCCGTGGCGCGACGCCGGGGTTGGTCGGGCGGGCAGATGCAGTCGGGGACGGACCCGGGGAGTTCGGTGCGGCCCGTCTGGTGTTGGAGCGCGTGCGCCGGCACGACGATGCGCTGCGGGCGGTGACAGCCCGGGTGGCGGAGCGGATCGCGGTGGTCGGCGGTGCGGCCCATCGGCGAGCCGTGGTGGACCCGACGGTGCGGCGACCGGCCCTCACCACCAGCGGTCCCGAGCAACGAGTGCCGGACCCGCGCACCGTCCGGGCCGCGGTGTTGCCCAGCGTGGCGCAGGAGGCGGCTTACCTGGCACACACCCTGCGCTCGGCGCATCTGGAACGTGGTGTGCCCTGGGAGGAGATGGCCGTGATCGCCCGTTCCGGCGCACAGGTCACGGCGCTGCGGCGGGCACTGGGGTCGGCGTCGGTGCCGGTGGCGGTGGTCAGCAGCGATGTGCCGCTGAAGGACGAGCCCGCGGTCCGTCCGCTGTTGGATGCGTTGCGGGTGGCGCTGGGCGCGGAGCTCGGCGGTCAGGACCTCGACCCGGAGCTGGCGGCCCGGCTGTGCTGTTCCCCGCTGGGTGGTCTGGATGCGGTGGGCCTGCGCCGGGTGCGCCGAGCGCTGCGCGCGGAGGAGATCGCCGGGGCCGGTGATGAGCGGCGAGGTCGGACCTCGGATGAGCTGCTGGTGGAGGTGCTTGGCGACCCCCTACGCTCCACCGGCCTGCCCGCGGTCTCCCGCCGCCCGGTGGAGCGGTTGGCCGCCGTGCTGGCCCGTGGCCGGGAGGCGGCGCGTGCGCCCGGTGCCGATCCGCAGACCGTGTTGTGGGCGATCTGGGACGCGGCGGAGCTGAGTGAACCCTGGCGGCGTGTGGCGCTGTCCGGTGGACCCGGCGGCGCTCGGGCGGACCGGGATCTGGATGCGGTGCTGGCGCTGTTCCGTGCCGCCGAGACCTACGTCGACCGGATGCCCACCGCCCGCCCGGCGGCCTTCCTGGAATGGGTGGAATCCCAGGAACTGCCCGCGGACACCATCGCCGCCCGGGCCCGTCGGGACGCGGTGAGCGTGCTGACCCCTGCCGGTGCGGCCGGTCGGGAGTGGGAACTGGTCGCGGTGGCCGGGGTGCAGGAGGGGGTGTGGCCGGACCTGCGGCTGCGCGACTCGCTGCTCGGCGCTCAGACCCTGGTGGAGGTGCTGTCCGGTCGGGTGGACGACCACGGGGCGGATCACGGTGCCGCCGCCCGTGCCGCGGTGCTGGCTGACGAGTTGCGCTCGTTCTACGTGGCGATCTCCCGGGCGCGGTCGCTGCTGCTGGTCACTGCGGTATCCGATGCGGAGGAGCAGCCCTCGCCCTTCCTCGATCTGATCGAGCCGCAAGAAGAGGACGAGGACCCCCGTAAGGTCGGTGCACCCGCGCCCTTGGACCTGCGCGGGTTGGTGGGGTCATTGCGCGCCCGGCTGGAACACACTGCCCGGCTCGGTGCCCCGGACCCCGCCGCTGCTCGGGTGCTCGCCCGACTGGCCGACGCCGGGGTGGCGGGTGCGGATCCGACCGAGTGGCACGGTCTGGTCGAACCCTCGACCACCGAACCCCTGTGGCCCGCGGGGGAGCGGGTGCCGGTGTCGCCCTCCCGGATCGAGACGGCGGGCACCTGTGCGTTGCGCTGGGCGCTGGAGACGGCCGGTGGTACCGCGCCCAATTCCTCCCGGCAGACCCTGGGCACCCTGGTGCACGCCATCGCGCAGCGGTTCCCCCGGGGCAGTCGGGCCGAACTCGCCGAGGAACTGGACCGTCGCTGGCCGGAGCTGGGGCTGGGCGAGGGCTGGCCCGCCACGCTGGAACGCCGTCGCGCGGAGGGGATGATCGAGCGCCTCGCCGGGTACTTCGCCCAGGCGGGCGAGCCGCTGGCGGTGGAGGCGAGCTTCGAGCTGCCGCTGGATCGTGCCCTGGTCCGCGGCAGCATCGACCGGGTAGAGCGGGCCGGCGACGACGGTGAGGTGCGGGTGGTCGACCTCAAGACCGGTCGGACCCTGCCCAGCGCGCAAGACACCGCGACCAATCCGCAGCTCGGCGCGTACCAGTTGGCGGTGGACGCCGGTCGGGTCGACGGTCTGCCGGAGGGCGCGCGGGCGGTGGGGGCGCAGCTGGTCTTCGTCTCCGATGTGCAGAAGAAGGCGGCGATCCGACCTCAGGATTCGCTCGGGCCTGAGCCGTCGACCTCCTGGGCGCGCGAGCACATCGAGCAGGTGGCGGAGTCGATGGCCGGCTCGGCCTTCCACGCCACGGTCAACGGCATGTGCGACCGATGCCCGGTCCGCCGCTCCTGCCCGGTCCGTGATGAGGGCGGGACGGTGGTCCAGTGAGCGCGCAGCCCGCCACGTCTCCGCTGTCCGCCCGGGACATCGCCGCGCTGCTGCGCCGTGACCCGCCCACGGATGAGCAGGTGGCGGTGATCGAATCCCCACTACGTCCGGCGCTGGTGGTGGCGGGGGCGGGGTCCGGCAAGACCGAGACGATGTCTGCCCGGGTGGTCTGGCTGATCGCCAACGGCCTGGTGGCACCGGAACAGGTGCTGGGTCTGACCTTCACCCGCAAGGCCGCCGGAGAGTTGGCCGAGCGGGTGCGGCGTCGCTTGCGGCACCTGGCCCGGGCCGCGGCGGCCGAGGGGCTGGCGCTGCCGGGGTTGTCCGGCGCGGAGGACACTGCGCTGGCCACGATCGCCCGTCCGACTGTCTCCACGTACAACGCCTACGCTGCCGGGCTGGTCGGCGATCACGGTCTGCGGCTCGGGATCGAACCCGCCGCCCGTCTGCTGGGCGAGGCCGCGCAGTGGCAGCTGGCCAGCCAGGTGGTCGAGTCCTGGACCGCCGATCTGGACAGTCGCGCCGCAGTGTCGACCGTGGTGGATGCGGTGCTGTCGCTGTCCGGGGCGTTGGACGAGCACCTGCGTGAGCCCGAGGACGCCCGGCGTGGCATCGAGGGCATCATCGAGGCCATCGAGGCCACTCCCGGCAAGCCCTACGCCGATCTGACCACGCTGGTCGCTGCACTGGGTGAACGGGCCCGGGTGCTGGACCTGGTGGCCGAGTACCGGCGACGCAAACGTGCCTCGGACGCCTTGGACTTCGGTGACCAGGTGGCGATTGCCGCGCGACTGGCCAGGGATGTGCCGGAGGTGGGACAGACCGAGCGGGACCGGTTCCGGGTGGTGCTGCTGGACGAGTACCAGGACACCTCCTATGCCCAGCTGGTGCTGCTGTCTGCGCTGTTCGGCCAGGGTCACCCGGTGACCGCCGTCGGCGACCCGCACCAGTCGATCTACGGGTGGCGCGGTGCCAGTGCGGGTGGGCTGGAGCGGTTCCCGGAGTCCTTCCCGGTGATCGCCCCCGACGGGGACCGACGTCGCGCGGACATCCATCAGCTCAGCACCTCCTGGCGGAATGACGCGGCGGTGCTCGCTGCGGCGAACCTGGTGGCCGCACCGCTGCGTTCCGCCGAGCGGGGGCGGATCGATCTGCCGGAGCTCGGCGCTCGGCCTGGGGCAGGCCGTGGTGAGGTGCTGGCTCGGATGCTGCCCACCGTCGAGGACGAGGCCCGGGCGGTCACCGAGTTCGTCGCCGCACGGTGGCGGGCGGCGGGTCCGGACGGCAGCGGCCGAGTCAGCGCAGCGGTGCTGTGCCGCAAGCGCGCGCAGTTCCCGGTGCTGCACGCCGCCCTGCGCGCCGCCGGACTGCCGGTGGAGGTGGTCGGCCTCGGTGGACTGCTCGCCACTCCGGAGGTGGTCGATGTGGTCGCCCTGCTCCAGGCCGCTCACGACCCATCCCGGGGTGATGCGCTGATGCGGCTGCTGACCGGGGCCCGGCTCAGGGTCGGTGCCGCGGATCTGCACGCGTTGGCGGACTGGTCGGCGCAGATGGCCGACGGCTTGGAGCGCCGGGCCGCCGAGGCTGAGCTGCCCGCCGCCGCGGATGTCGTGGACGAGCGCAGCATCGTGGACGCGGTGGACCAGCTGCCGCCGCCGGACTGGCGCAGCTCCCGGGGCCGGTCGCTGAGCGAGGTCGGCCGGGAGCGGCTGGCCGAGTTGGCCGGGGTGTTGCGGGCATTGCGCGGGCAGACCTACCTGTCCCTGCCCGAGCTGGTGGTGCAGGCCGAGCGCCTGTGGGGCCTGGACCTGGAGGTTGCCGCGCGTCCAGGCATGAGTCCTGGCCGGGCACGGGCGCACCTGGACGCGTTCCGGGATGTCGCGGTGCAGTACGCCGAGTCCACCGACGACCCGACCCTCGGTGGGTTCCTGGCCTGGTTGGAATCCGCGGATGCCCACGAGCAGGGCCTGGACATGCCGGTCACCGAGCCCGACCCGGATGCGGTGCAGCTGATGACCGTGCACGCCGCCAAGGGCCTGGAATGGGATGTGGTGGCGGTGGCCGGGTTGATCGACGGTGGGCTACCCGCGACCCGGACCCAGGGCAGTGAGGGGCCGGTGGACTCCGCGTGGCTGACCGGACTGGGCGAGTTGCCCTACCCATTGCGTGGCGACCGGCACGACCTGCCCGAGTTCGCGTACGCCGGTGCCGCCGACGCCAAGGACTTGGCCGAGCGCCGCAAGCAGTTCCGCCGGGACGCCGGCGAGCACCAGGTGGCCGAGGAGCGCCGACTGGCCTACGTCGCCTTCACCCGGGCGCGGTCGGCGCTGCTACTGACCGGTGCCTGGTGGGGGGACGCCTCCCGCCCGCGCCCGCCGTCGCTCTTCCTCACCGAGGTGGTGGAGGCCGGTCTGGCCCGGGTGGAGGACTGGGCCGACCTGCCGCCCGCCGATGAGGCGAACCCGCGCGAGTCCGCCGACACCGCTGTGCTGTGGCCCGCCGATCCCTTCGGTGCCTGGGGACGACGGGAACAGGTGCAGGCCGCCGCAGCCGCGGTCCAGGCCGCGAGGGAGCTGCCCACGGACGACGTGCCCACGCCCTGGGACCACACCGTCCGGCTGCTGTTGGCCGAACGCGCCGATCAGGCCCGTCCCAGTGCCGACGTCGAACTGCCCGCCCACCTGTCCGCCTCCGCAGTGGTCCGGCTGGCCGGTGACCCGGCGGAGTTCGCCCGCTCGCTGCGTCGACCGGTGCCGCAACGCCCGTCACCGCAGGCCAGGCGCGGCACCCGGTTCCACGCCTGGGTGGAGGGCTTCTACGGTGAGACCGCCCTGGTCGACCTGGAGGACCTGCCCGGTGCGGATGACGACTCGGTGCCGGTGGACGCGGACGAGCTGACCCTGCGGGAGAACTTCCTGGCCACCGAGTGGGCGAGCCTGCGCCCGGTGGCGGTGGAGGCCGATGTGGAGACCGTGATCGGCGGCTACGTGCTGCGCTCGCGGATCGACGCGGTGTTCCCCGACCCGCAGCGTCCCGGCGCGGTGGTGGTGGTCGACTGGAAGACCGGTGCCCCGCCGCGCGATCCGGAGTCCGCCGCGGTGCGTGAGCTACAGCTGGCCGTCTACCGTCTGGCCTGGTCGCGCTGGACCGGCACGCCCTTGGACCAGGTCAGTGCGGCCTTCTGCTACGTCGGCGCCGGCGTGACCGTGCGTCCGGAGCGGTTGCTCGCCGCGGAGGACATCGAGCGGATGCTGCTCGGCGTCACCCAGGGCTGAGCGTCAGCCCTCGACCGTGGGGGTGCTGCCGGTCTCGGGCAGCTCACGGGTCTGCTCGTCCAACTCGTCCAACATGGACACCGCGTCGGCGATCACCTCGTCATCACCGGAACGCACGCCGTAGAGCAGCCATCGAGCCAGCGCCAGCTCACCGGCCAGCAGCGCGCGGTCGGTCAGGTAGGGATCGGTCAGCTCGGTCCGGCGCAGCTGGTAGGCCTCCATGATCGAGTCCACCGCGTCCTGCGGGGCGGCGACCAGCAGCCAGGCCAGATCATCGGCGGGGTCGGCCACCTTTGCCTCACCCCAGCTGAGCACTCCGGTGATCTCCCCGTCGGCGGCCAGCACGTGCTCCGCGGACAGGTCGCCGTGCACCACCGTCGGGCTGAACTTCCACAGCGCGATGTCCTCCAGCCGCTCCTCCCAGCGCCGGAGCAGAGTGGCGGGCACCCGACCGGTGCGGGCGGCCTCGTCCACCTCGGAGAGTCGACGCTGCCGGTACCCCGCGGCGTCGTAGACCGGCAGCCCGGCCTCCTCGATCAGCGCCGGGGGCAGTTCGTGCAGCGCGCCGATCGCCCGGCCCAGTGCCGCAGCCGTACCCGGTCCGGGCAGCAGGCGGTCCAGCGCCACCGGTCGACCCTTGAGCTGGCGGTACATCACCGCCCGGCCGCCCTCGTCCAGCGGCGCGGTGCCCACCGTGCGTGGCACGTCGAAGGGCAGCTTGCCCTGGTCGACAGCGTCGGCGAGCTGGCCGAGCAGCACCAGCTCGGCCTCCAGCGCGGCACCGGCGGCAGTGGACCGCGGTGCACGCACCACCCAGCGGGTGTTCTTCTGGTCGGTCACCACCGCCATGTCGTCGTCACCGCCCGCCTCGGTGGCACGCACCGCCCGGGCGTCGAAGCCGGGGATGGCGACGGTCGCGAGGGCTGCGAGGGCAAGGGGTGAACGCACCCCCACAGGGTAGGGGGGACACGTGCCCGGGGCGCTCGGAGTGCCCGGGCGTGTCTGGCACCGGACGCGACTGTCAGTCCGGACGCGTACGGTGACGAGGTGCTCGACTCCGACCTTCCGCTGTCGCGCACGGTGACTGACCGTGCTGCTGACCTCCGCTGTGACCCGACCCTGTTGGACCGGCTGATCGACCAGCCTGCGACCCGGGTGCTGCTGGTCAGCTCCGGGCAGGTGGTCACCCGGACCGAGGGCCGTCGCCCGGCAGTGGTCTGGTTCTCCCCGGCGGAAGCGGCTCTGCGCGCCCCCACCGGGTCGCTGGCCGAGCGGTGGGCCTTCCTCGGCTATGACGACGCGGATGAGATCCCCGGCGTGGCGGTGGGCGAGTCCACCGAGCGCACCCCGCCGGCCTACCTCGCGCATCACGTGCCCGAGCCGACCGACGCCGTGCTGCCTGCCGGCACCACCTGGACACCACTGCGGGAGATTGGGGCCACGCTCTCCGCACGGGACGCTGGTCTGGCCACCGCGGCGGTGGCGCTCTACGAATGGCATGTCCGGCACCCGCGCTGTCCGCGCTGCGGTGCGGTGACCTACACAGTGCAGTCCGGGTGGGTCCGGCGCTGTGTGGCCGACGGCACCGAGCACTACCCGCGTACCGACCCCGCGGTGATCATGGCCGTGGTGGACGAGCAGGACCGGTTGCTGCTGGCCAACTCCGCGGCGTGGCCAGCCCGACGGTTCTCCACGCTGGCCGGGTTCGTCGAGCCGGGGGAGTCGGTGGAGCACGCGATCCGGCGGGAAGTGCGCGAGGAGTCATCGGTGGTGGTGGGTGAGGTGCACTACCGCGGCAGCCAACCGTGGCCGTTCCCCGCCTCGCTGATGCTGGGATTCCGGGCGCAGGCGCTCACCAGCGAGATCGCGGTGGACGGGGATGAGCTGGCTGAGGCGCGGTGGTTCACCCGGGCCGAGCTGCAACGTGCGGTCACCGTCGGTGAGGTGGTCCTGCCGCCGTCGACATCCATCGCCCGGGCTCTGATCGAGGACTGGTTCGGCAGCGAACTGCCGGTCGGTCCGGAGCCGGATGCCTGGAGTTCCTCGGTAGTGGCCGCCCACGCGGGCCCCGCCGGTCACGCGGACGACGGCGGGGCCTGAGCGGGTCTACTTCACCGAGCCGGACAGCAGCCCGCGGACGAAGTACTTCTGCAGAGCGAAGAACACGATCATCGGCACCAGCATCAGGATGAATGCCGCCGCGGTCAGCACCTCCCAGCCATCGCCCTTCGCACCGACCAAGTTGGACACCGTCACGGTGAGCGGGCCGACCGAGCGACCGCCGCCGAGGAACACCAGGGCGACCAGCAGGTCGTTCCACACCCACATGAACTGGAACACCCCGACCGCGGCCAACGCGGGGGTGGCCAGCGGCAGGCCAAGGGACCAGAGCTTGCGCGGCTCGGAGGCGCCGTCGATGGAGGCTGCCTCGAACAGTTCCTCCGGCACCCCGCGGAAGAAGTTGCGCATCAGGTACACCGAGAACGGCATCGCATACCCCAGGTGCGCGATCCACACCGCGGGAAACGTGCCGACGATGCCCAGGCTGCCGAAGAGCTTGAGCGTCGGCACCAGGGTCATCTGCAACGGCACACTCAGCAGGGCCAGCATCACAAAGAACACCACGTCGCGACCCCAGAACCGCCACCGGGCAAAGACGTACCCTCCCAGTGCTGCGAACACCACCGCGAGGACCACGACTGGGATGGTGATTGTCGCGGAGTTGAGGAACGCCTGGGCCAGACCGCTGCGGGTCAGCACCTGCTCGTAGTTGCTGCCGGTGAAGGCGAAGGGCGGGATCAGCGCCTCCCACCAGCCGGAGGACGACACCTGCCGGGTGGTGCGGAAGGACGTGACGAACACCGCCACCAGTGGAACCAGCCAGATCACGACCAGCAGAGCCAGCGTGAGGGTCCGCCAGAAGCCGGACCGCTTGTACTCGCGGGCGGCGCTCATCGCTGCTCCTCCTTGCGGGCGTTGCGGACGTTGAACACGATCAGCGGGACGGTGGCCGCCAGCAGTACCACGGCCACCGCCGAGGCCGTCGCCGGGTCCTGGGCGGCGAAGAGCTTGGCGTACATCTGGGTGGCCAGCACCTGGGTGTTGTAGTTCCCGTTGGTCAGCACGTAGATGACGTCGAAGACCTTCAGTGCATTGATCGCCATCAGGGTCACCACCACTGCCACCGAGCCGGAGATCTGCGGTAGCAGAATCCGGAAGAACAGGCTGCGACTGTTCGCCCCGTCGATCTGCGCGGCTTCGATGGTCTCGGTGGGAACCCCCTTGATCGCTGCGGACAGGATCACCGCCGCGAAGCCGGTGGACATCCAGATCCCGATGAAGATCAACGCCGCGTTGTTGGTGCGCTCGTCGGTGAGCCAGGCGATCGGATCGGCGTTGGGGAACAGCGCGGTCACGGCGGCGTTCAGGGTGCCGGTCTGGGTCTGGCCCGGTGCCCGGTACTCGTACATCAGCCCCCAGATGACACCGGCCCCGACAAAGGAGATCGCTGTCGGCAGCACCACGACCGACCGCACGAACTTCTCGCCCCGGACGCCGTCGGCGAGCACCGCGACCACCAGGCCGAGCACGGTGACGAACACCGTGAAGAACACCAGCCACAGCAGGTTGTTGCGCAGCGCGATCAGGGTGCCGTTGTCCTGGAACAAGGCCACGTAGTTGTCCCAGCCGACGAATCGGGAGCCGTCCTTGGACATCAGGCTCAACCGGATGGTCTCGATCAGCGGGTAGATCAGCATGAGTGTGGCCATCACCCCGGCCGGTGCCAGCCAGGTGTAGGCGCGGGCGGTGCGTCGCCGTCGCGGTGGCAACCGACGGATCAGCCGTTCGGCACCGAGCAGGTACACGACCAGGATCAGCGGGATGCCGATCACGGCTGCTAGCAGGGTCAGGATGCTCGTCATCGGGTGGGTCTCCTCACGTCCGCAGGGCAGAGCCGTGGGCCCCGGACAGGGTCGGGGCCCACGGCGGTCTCACTCAGCGGTTCGCATCTGCTCGAGCGTGTTCAGCTCGTTGGTCAGCGCGCTGGGGTCCTTCACGACGGTCAGACAGGCAGCCCAGAACTGCTGGTTGATATCGCTGGAGATGTAGTCCGAGGCGTCGAATCGCACCGACTCCGCGCCGGTGAAGATCTCCGCCGCGCGCTGGGACAGGACGGTCGGGTAGGCCTCCGCGCTGACCCCGGTGTTCGGGGAGATCCACAGGCCGGTGTCGGCGAGCAGGGCGTTGCGCTCCACAGAGGCGGCATACCGGACCAGCGCCTGGACCTCAGGGTCGTCGTTGAACGCGCCCAACAGCTCGCCCGCGGTCTCCACGGTGCCGGCGTTCGCGGCGTCGGCGGCGGGGAACTGGAAGAAGTCCAGCGTCTGGCCGGGCACGGAGGTCTCGACCTGGGCCGGGAGTGTGCGGGCCATCCAATCCGCCTGCAGGTGCAGGTCGCAGCGGGCCGGGTCGTCATACATCGGGTCCGCTGCGGTCAGGAAGTTGGTGCTGACCACACCGGTGGGCCCTCCGTTGGCCATCTGGTCGGTGGTGACGGCGATGAAGGCCTCGAATGCCTCGGTGACCTCGGGGGAAGTCCAGGCGAGTTCCCCGTTCATCCAGCTGTCGTAGACCTCGGTGCCGTGCTGGCTGAGCATGAACTGCTCGATCCAGTCCGTGGCGGGCCATCCGCTGGCCGCACCCGACTCTAGGCCGATGCACCAGGGGGTGGTGCCGGAGTCGGCGCGCTCCTGGGTCCAGTCGGTGAGTTCGCTCCAGGTGGCGGGCTCGGTGGGACCGTCGTAGGTCTCGGGGTTGTAGTAGATCAACCCCTTGAGCGCGGCGGTGGTGAAGAGGCCGTAGAGCTGTCCGTCCTCATCCGAGGCGAGGTCCAGCAGCCCCTCGTTGTACTGCTCGCGGATGGTGTCCATGTCCAGCATGTCGTCCAGCGGGACCAGGTCACCGGAGGCCATCAGCGACTGCATCTGGCCGATGGAGGGGTTGGAGGTCAGATCGGGCGGGTTGCCGCCCTGCACCCGAGTGCTCAGCACGGAGAGCAGGTCACGGGTGCTCTCGTACTCCAGGGTGATCCCGGTGGCCTCCTCGAAGGGCGCGAAGGTGGCCAGGAACTGGTCCATCTCGTCACCGCCCAGGTCGGAGAGCATCGTGATCGAGGTCCGGGTGAAGTCGTAGTCCGCGGCGATCTCCTCGGCGCGTTCCCGGGCTGCTTCGGTCAGCGTCGCATCGGCGTCGTCGTAGCCACTGCCCCCGGTCTCCTCGGCGTCGGCGCAGGCGGCCAGGCCGAGTCCGAGCGTCAGCACGGCACAGGCTGCAGTCGTCTTCCGGATGATTCTCATGGATCCCTCTTCCGCGTCGTTGCTGTCGAAGTGGGGCTGTCGAGAGGCGAAACGCTCTGCTCGAAGCACTTCGATCTCGACCATAGAGAGGGCGCGATCGGCGGGTCGAGGCCGAAGGGGGCTTCGCCCATGAGTTGAGTGGGGAACTTCGCCGGCCTAGGTGCCCGATGGGTCTTCCGTGGGGGACTGCGCTCCCGGTGTGAGGACGTCAGAGGGTGTCGCGCAGTACCAAGGACACCGGAAGTGTGGTGCGCGCCCCGGGTGCGGCCACCCCGTCGATCTGGTCGAGCACGGCGCGGGCCGCCAGCCGACCGTTCTCACGCAGCGGCTGGCGGACGGTCGTCAGCCCGATGGCCTCGGCCCAGTCCAGGTCGTCATACCCGACCACCGCCACGTCGCTCGGCACCGCGAGTGCGAGGTCACGTGCCGCGCGCAGGGTCGCCGCGGCGTAGAGGTCGCAATGCGCGAACACGGCCGTGGGGCGATCCGGGCGGGAGAGTAATGCGGTGGCGACCTCGTAGGCGCTCTCCGCGCTGCCGTCCACCGCCGGGCAGAACTCATCGGGTGCGGAGCCGTCGCCGACGGTGGCCAGCCCGCACCGCAGCCCGCGCAGTCGGGCCAGCGACTGGGAGTCGAATCCCGGTGCGGCCTGGCGCTCGCGCAGGAACCCCACCCGGGTGTGACCCCGCTCGGCCAGTGCCCGGCCGACCGCCTCGCCCCCGGCCTCGTCATCGGTGCAGATGCTGGTGAAGCCCGGCTCCACCACATTGGTCAGCACCGCGGGCATCGAGCCGTCCCGCAGGCGGGTGGCCACGGAAGGTTCCAGGGGGATCGCCATCACGATCAGCCCGTCGAGGCGACGGGACGCGGGTAGCGTCTCCAGGAAGCGTGCGGTGCGTGCGGCTGACGGATGGTCGAAGACAGCAACCTGGACGGCCTGGTGCGAGGCCTCCTCCAGTACCCCGGACAGCATCGTGGCGAAGGAGGGGTGGGCGTTGAATGGGGCCAGCACCCCGATCTGCCCGACCCCGCGCCGGGCGCGCGCCACTGCCTGTTCCTTCGGGACGTACGCCAGCTCGTCAATGGCCGCCAGTACACGTCGACGGGTGCTGTCAGCGACTCGGTCCGGCTTGTTGGTCACCAGGGAGACGGTCGAGATCGAGACCCCGGCTAGGCGGGCGACGTCGTAGATCGTGACTTCGGGCATGGGCGCTGTGCGCCTCCTCGGTCTCCTTGACGGGGGTGAGCGCCCAGCCTAGGGTCTCGAAGTGCTTCGATACGCGAACTTCGAGGAGGATGTCGTGTCGCCGGAGACTGCCCACGGTCCCAGTTCTGTCCCCGTGCCCCCCGACTTCGACGCCTTCTGGGCGCGGACACTGGCGGAGCAGGCGCGCCAACGGCTCGACCTCACCGTGACCGCGGTGAATACACCGCTGACCCAGCTGCGGGTGCACGATGTGCGCTTCACTGGTGCCGACGGGCAACGGGTCGCCGCCTGGTGGATTGTTCCGGCCCACGCCCCGGGTCCGGTGCCGGTCATCGTCCAGTTCATGGGCTACGGGGGTGGGCGCGCGTCCTGGATGACCCACCTGCTGTGGGCCGCTGCGGGCTACGGGCACCTGGTCGTCGACACCCGCGGGCAGGGCACCGACACCGGCGATGAGCCCGCCGCCCGGCCCGAAGCACCCAGCTGGGGCCCCGGGTTTGTCACGCGCGGACTGGATGACCGCGAGACGTACTACTACCGGCGGGTGTTCGTGGACGCGGTGCGCGCAGTCGCCGCAGTCGACGGGCTACCCGGCGCCGACCCGGAGCGGATCAGTGTGCTGGGCACCAGCCAGGGCGGCGGGATCGCTCTGGCCTGCGCCTCGCTCGAGCCCCGGGTCCGGGCGGTGCTGGTGGATGTGCCTTTCATGTGTGACTGGCGCGCGGGGGTCCGCGACGCAGCGACCCCGCCCTACCGTGAGGTCGCCGAGTACGTGCGGATGCGACCCGGCAGCTACGACCGGGTGCACGGCACCCTCGACTACTTCGATGCCGTCAACTTCGCCCGACGGGCCACCGCCCCGGCGATCGTCGCCATCGCGGCGGAGGACACTGTCTGTCCGGCACCGGGGGTCCGGGCGATGGTCGCGGCCTACGCCGGTCCGGTCCAGGCGGTGGAGTACCCCTACGGCGACCACGTGGACGGCGGCTTCTACCGGGAACACGCCCAGATCGCCCGGCAACTGGTCTGGCTGGCAGAACGCGGACTCGCCCCGGCCCGATGAGGACGCGACGCCAATCAGCCTGCCAGGGCGGCCTTGACCTGCACCAGCGACGGGTTGGTCAGCGCCGAACCGTCCGGGAATAGCAGGGTCGGCACCGTCTGGTTGCCACCATTCACCTGCTCGACGTAGGCGGCGGCTTCCGGCAGCTGCTCGATGTCCACCTCCGTGTACTCGATCCCCGCGCTCGTGAGCTGGGTCTTCAGCCGGCGGCAGTAGCCGCACCACGGGGTGGTGAACATCGTCACGGAGCCCTCGGCGGGCAACTGCTGGGTCATCGCTGTCCTCTCCTTGTAGGCCGTGCACGCCGAACCGCGCAGCGCACCCAGGGACGGAACGCCGCGGGCGCGTCCGGGCATTCCCGCTCCGTCCCCAGGCGGTCCGGACCTGTCAGCGGCAGATGCGAGGATTCCAGACGATGTCTGCCGACGACCTGCTCGATGCCCTCGACCCCGACCAGCGCGCGGTGGCCGGTGCCCTCACCGGCCCGGTCTGCGTGCTCGCGGGGGCCGGCACCGGCAAGACCCGGGCGATCACCCACCGGATCGCCTACGGCGTGCGCACCGGGGTCTACGCACCGACCAGCGTGCTCGCGGTGACCTTCACCGCCCGGGCGGCGGGGGAGATGCGCACCCGGCTGCGCGAGCTCGGTGTCGCCGGGGTGCAGGCCCGAACCTTCCACTCCGCGGCGCTGCGCCAGTTGCGCTACTTCTGGCCCCGGGTGGTCGGCGGGCCAGTGCCGGAGCTGCTGGCGCAGAAGGCCCCGGTGGTGGCCGACGCCGCGCACCGGCTCGGGCTGTCCGTCGACCGGGTGGCAGTGCGCGACCTGGCCTCGGAGATCGAGTGGGCCAAGGTCTCCCGGGTCACCGCCGAGGACTACGAGACCGCTGCGGCCGCCGCCGGACGACCCGCCCCGGCCGGCCACGACCATCAGGCGATCGCCCGGCTGATCACCGCCTACGAGGACGCCAAGGACGCCCGCGGGCAGATGGACATGGAGGACATCCTCTGGCTGCTGGCCGGGATGCTGGTGGACAACGGGGCCGTCGCGGAGGAGGTCCGCTCCCAGTACCGCCGGTTCGTGGTGGACGAGTACCAGGACATCTCGCCCCTGCAGAAGTTCCTGCTCGACCAGTGGCTCGGCGGTCGCGATGAGCTGTGCGTCGTCGGTGATCCGGCGCAGACCATCTACTCCTTCGCCGGAGCCACCCCGCACTACCTGACCCGGTTCACCGCCGACCACCCGAAGGCCCAGGTGGTCAAGCTGGTCCGTGACTACCGGTCCACCCCGCAGGTGGTCGGCCTGGCCAATGAGGTGCTGCGCCGCGCTCCGAAGGACCGGGGGTGGCAGCCATTGGAACTGGTCGCCCAGCGCCCGTCCGCCGGGCCGGTGCGCTTCGCGGTGTACGACGACGACGAGGCGGAAGCCGCCGGTGTCGCGACCCGGATCGGTCGACTGATCGCCTCGGGGGTGCGCCCCAGTCAGATCGCCGTGCTCTACCGGATCAACTCCCAGTCCGAGGCCTTCGAGCAGGCGCTGGCCGCGGTCGGGATCGGGTACGTGCTGCGCGGAGGGGAACGCTTCTTCGCCCGGCGTGAGGTGCGCGACGCCATCGTGACCCTGCGTGGTGCCGCCGTCGCCGCCGACCCCGACGATTCGATGCCGCAGGCCGCGCGGGATGCGCTGCGTGCCGTCGGTTGGTCGGAGGAACCGCCCGCCGCCCGGGGTGCCTCGCGTGAACGCTGGGACTCGCTGTCGGCGTTGGTGGCGCTGGCCGACGACCTCGCCTCGACCGCGGAGCAGGCCGGAACCCGGGCGACGGTCGCCGACCTGGTCGCCGATCTGGACGAGCGCGCCGCCGCCCAGCACGCCCCGACGGTGGAGGGGGTCACGCTGGCCTCCTTGCACGCGGCCAAGGGTCTGGAATGGGACGCAGTGTTCCTGGCCGGGCTCAGCGAGGGCCTGGTGCCCTGGGCCTCAGCCGACACCACCGCCGACTTGGCCGAGGAACGTCGACTGCTCTACGTGGGCATCACCCGCGCCCGTGAGCACCTGGAACTGTCCTACGCCCGCTCCCGCACACCGGGCGGGCGGGGCAACCGGCGACGCTCGCGGTTCTTGGACGGGCTGTGGCCGAGTGACGGTCGGGGCAGGTTCGGACGGCGCGAGCTCGAGTCGGTGCCTCGCACCACCGGCGATGCCGATCCGCAGCTGTTGGCTGCGCTCAAGGCCTGGCGTGCGGAGTTGGCCACCCGCACCAGCAAGCCGGACTTCACGATCCTCGGCGACGTGACCCTGGCGGCCATCGCCGAGCAGCACCCGGCTTCGGTGCCCGATCTGGCCCGGATCCACGGGATCGGACCGGCCAAGATCGACCGCTACGGCACCGAACTGTTGGACCTGGTCGCCGCGCACCGGGACGCCGCCAGAAAACTCGCGCGGTAATTCGGTTGTGCCCCCGGGCGGGTGCCACCTACTGTGATTCCTGCGCGATGAGACAGGCCGTGCTGTGCCAGCACAGGCCGGACCAGAGAAGGAGGTGGACTGCTGTGAAGAAGCTCAATGACGTGATCGGTGCTGGTGCCATCGCACTGCCGATCCAGGCGTCCACCTTCGGTTGGGTCCAGGGGAGTGGTGTGTCCGTGGTGGATACCCACGCCGGCGGCGGCTTTGCCCCGCTCGGCACCACCGGTCGCCTGCGCGGCAGCGGTGTTGCCCCCGCCCATGACTCCGTCGGCACGGGTCTGCTCAGCTAGAGCATCCTGACCTGTAGGCCACGGAGTCCCCCGGATTCCGTGGCCTTTCTCTTTGTCCCGACCTGATGTCAGGGGCGAGGTGGGAGCAGCGGAACCCGACCGCCCCATCAGTTTTCGCACCACATCAGGAGGACATCGTGCGGCTCACGACGCTGCTCGACACGATCGGACTCGGCGGTTCCGGTCCCTGGCCCCCCGTCACGTCCGGCACTGACACCCAGTTCGACGACCTGGTCGCGGGTCTGATCCCGTGCCGCTCCCACGACCCCGAGCTCTGGTTCGCCGAGCGCACCGCCGAGGTCGAGCAGGCCAAGGCCCTGTGCCGGGAGTGCCCCTTGATCGAGGGGTGCCTGGCCGGAGCTCTGGACCGGCAGGAGCCCTGGGGGGTCTGGGGCGGACAGGCGTTCGTCTCCGGACATGTCGTCGCGGTCAAGCGGGGGCGGGGACGTCCGCGCAAGGACGCCACCCCGGCGGCCTGACATGGGCCGACCTCACGTTCCCAGGTCCGACGGCAGGGCGGCGCATCCGCACTCCGGGTGCGCCGCCCAGGCACGCAGCCGTGGCTCGGCCGTCGGCAACGGGATCTCGTACTGGTGGCCCCGGGTCACCGGCTGACCGCCGTCGATCAGGGCCAGCGCCTCGGCGGCGGCCAGCGCGCCGGTCACCGCGGCCAGCACCACCGGCTCCGGGCGGTCCTGGTCCGCGGAGCACAGCAGCCCCAGGACCTGCGGCCAGATCGGGTCCAGATCGGCCCGGGCGAGCTCCACACAGCGTGGACAGGCCCCGCCGGACACCGCGAGTGGGCCGACCAAGGCATCCGCTTCCCGCAGTACCACCGGCAGTTGCGGAATCCCAGCGGAGGCGAGGGCGAGCGTCCGGGCCGGGTCGACCGCGTCGGCCTCGACCGTGATCATCACCGTGGGGGTCGCTGACACCTTCCCTGGGGAGCCGACGTGGACCCCCGGAGCAGTTGTCCGCAGTATCCGGGCCACGACGGTGTGCCGCCGCTGACCGACCTCGCCCGGGGTCAGGCCGGTGCCGGTGTCCGGCTCGGTCACCGGACGGGGGTCATCCAGTAGCAGCGTCCCGATACCGGAGGCCGCCAGGGTGCACGCGATCTGCACGCCGGTGCGCCCGAGTCCGCTCACCGCGACGACAGCCTCGGCACGACGACGGCGGACCATGCGCGGGTCGCTGCCGCAGACCAGGGCGGTGGTGCGGGCATCCGGCAACAACCGGGCGGGTACCACGGCGTCACGCACCCGGTCCGGCCGGGTCAGACCCAACCGGGACAGCTGATCGATCACCTCCTCGGGCAATGCCGGGTGCAGGGAGCGCTCAGCGCCCTGGAGTACCGCCCGGCACTGACTCGGGCTCAGGCCGTGCAGGCGCACCGCCCACCGCGGGTCGGTGCCGATCTGCACCTGGTCCGTGCCGGTGCGCAGTACCCGCAATCCGCGCCGTAATCGCATCGCGCCACCTCCTGGCAAGCACGGTCGCATGGCTCTGGTCCGGCCGGGCGGTTGTCCACAGAGGGAAAGTCAGGCCTCGCTCAGAGGTCGGTTGATCTGCGAGTCATGGGTTCACCCTCCACGGGTGCGACCCACTACGGTGCTGTTCGTGGGTGAGTACCCAATCGACCGCGGCGGGCCGGGAACGACCGGTGCCGCGACCGGATCGAGCCCGGTGGACCCAGCTGAGCTGCTCCCCGGGCCGGTGGAGGTGCGGCGGTCGCGCCGACGCTCGCGCACTGTCACCGCATTCCGGGAGGGCGGCCGCACCGTCGTCGCGATTCCCGCCCGTTTCACCCGGGCTGAAGAGCGCGAATGGGTGGGTCGGATGATCACCCGTTTGGCCCGGCAGGAACAGCGTCGCCGTCCCTCCGATGAGGGCCTTGCCCGTCGGGCAGCGGAACTGTCCGAGCGTTATCTGGGTGGCCGTCCGCAGCCGTCATCGGTGCGCTGGTCCACCAATCAGGGGCAGCGCTGGGGATCGTGCAGCCTGGGGGACGGGAGCATTCGCATCTCCGACCGGCTGCGCGGTATGCCCTCGTGGGTGACCGATTATGTGTTGCTGCATGAGCTGAACCACCTGCTGCATGCCGGTCACGGCCCGGAGTTCTGGGCCGAGTTGGAGTCCTACCCGCGCACCGAGCGGGCGCGTGGATTCCTCGACGGCTGGTCGTTCGCCGACCGGGAGGGCGGACGCCCGCAGTCCACCGATGAGGAAGATGTGGACTGAGCTGCGGTCAGTCCGTGCCGTCCTGCTCGTCCTCGCCGAGGATTTCCGCCAGTGCCCGGTCCAGGTCGGCGTGCTCGTCCTGGGCGGCCTGCCGTCGGCCCTGGTAGCCGGTCGGGTCGTCCAGGTCCTCGGCGGTGGGCAGCAGATCGGGGTGGTCCCACACCGCGTCGCGTCCCTGCGGACCGGATTCGCGGGCGATCAGAGCCCACAGCGCGGCCGCGTCCCGGGACCGTCGGGGCCGCAGCTCCAAGCCGACCAGGGTGGCGAAGGTCTGCTCCGCGGGTCCACCGGCTGCCCGGCGACGGCGGATCATCTCCCGTAGTTGCACGGTGTGCGGCAGATGCGGGAGCGCGGCGATGGCACTGACCTCGTCCACCCAGCCCTCGACCAAGGCCAGGGCGGTCTCCAGGCGACCGAGCACAGCCTGCTGCTCGGGGGAGTTCTGCGGGGCGAACACCCCGGAGGACAGCGCGCCCTGGAGGGCCTGCGGGTCAGTGGGGTCGATCTGTCGGACCGACTCCTCCAGACTCTCCAGATCGATCGAGATGCCCCGGGCGTAGGCATCCACCGCGGACAGCAGATGTCCGCGCAGCCAGCCGACGTGGGTGAAGAGTCGGGCGTGGGCGGCCTCGCGCACCGCCAGGAACAGCCGGACCTCCTCGAGGGGCACGTCCAGCCCGTCGGCGAAGCTGGCGACATTGCCCGGCACCAGCGCCGTGGCGGGGGAGTGCACCAGGGGTAGCCCCACATCGGTGAGTCCGAAGACCTCGCGGGCCAGTGATCCGGCGGCCTGGCCCACCTGCATGCCGAAGACCAACGACCCGAGCTGACGCATCATCGTGGCGGGGTCCATCCCGGCACCCGCCAGGCCGGGGGGCAGCTGCATCGACTCGGGCAGCTGGCTGGACAGCGTCTCGGCCAGTGCCTTTGACATCGAGGTGGCAACCGGCTCGGTGAGCAGTCGCCAGGTCGGCAGGGTCTGCTCCACCCATTCCGAGCGGGACAGGGCCCGCGCGGTGCCACCTGCGGGGGGTAGGTCGGTGGCGGCGTCCAACCAGAGTTCGGCCACCGAGAGTGCCTCGGTGACCTCCCGGGTCTCGGCCGGGGTCAGCACCGGGTCGCCGCCGGTCACCGCGATCTGCCGGGCGGCGTCATGGGCCACATCCCAGTTCACCGGGCCGTCGCCGCTGGAAGCGAGCATCCGCTGCACCTGGCCGATCATCTGCTGCAGTGCGGCGGGATCGTTCGGCAGTCCGGAGGCGGCGGCCATCTGTGCCGGGTCCAGGCCCTGGGCGCGCATCTGGCGCAGCGCCTCATCGGCCTCGGGCCCGAACATTTGCCGCAGCATCTGCTCCCAGGCGGAACCGTCCGGCTGACCGGCGGTGGGTGAGACGTCGTCCATCGGAGCTCCCGGTGATTGTGGTCGGACCACGGTAACGACCGAACCCGGTCCGAGTGTCCGGCCGCGGGCCCCGGTTCGCTCAGGGCGCAGCATCCTCGGCTGACGTCCAGGTCGGTGAGGCATGATCGTCCGGTGTCTGACCCGCAACAGCCCGCGACCGTGCCCGACGACGGGCGTCCGCTCGACGTCTTCGGCCCGGATGAGCCCCGTGCCGTCCCGGTGACCCGACGGGCCGCGCTGCTGACCTTCGGGATGCTCGGCTCCGCGGTGCTGCTGCTCGGCATGCTGCTGTTGCCGGTGCCCTATGCGGTGAACGGGCCGGGCCCGACGTTGAACACGCTGGGGGAGTACGACGGTGAGCCGTTGATCTCGATCTCCGGTGCCGAGACCTATGAGTCCACCGGTGAGCTCCGACTGACCACCGTGTCCACCACCGGCGGTCCCGGGTACCCCTCGACGCTGGTCCGGGTGATCCAGGGCTGGCTGAGCGGATCGACCCAGGTGTTGCCTGCCGAGTACGTCTTCCCGCAGGGCGCGACCCAGGAACAGATCGACGAGCAGAACCAGGCACAGATGACGTCCTCGCAGGAGAACGCGACCGTCGCGGCCTTGGAGGAACTCGGGTACACGGTCCCCACCACGATGACCATCGCGGGCGCTGTCGAGGGCGGTGCGGCGGAGGGCCTGCTGCAGGAGGGTGATGTGCTGCGCAGCGTGGACGGCACGCCGATGGACTCCTACGCCCAGTTGATCGACCTGCTGGCCGAGACCGATCCCGGCACCGCGCTGACCCTGGGCATCGAGCGGGACGGCCAGGCCACCGACGTCACCGTGACCACCGGGGCGAAGGACGGCGGGGGCAGCCAGCTGGGGGTCTACATCGATCCCGACTTCGATCTGCCGGTGGACGTCTCGATCAAGATCGAGCAGATCGGCGGGTCCAGCGCCGGGACCATGTTCGCCCTCGGGATCATCGACCGCCTGACCCCGCAGGACGAGGCGAATGGGGCGCACATCGCCGGCACCGGCACGATGGAGCTGAACGGCGATGTGGGTGCCATCGGCGGTATCCGGCAGAAGATGGCCGGGGCGCTGCGGGACGGGGCCAGCTGGTTCCTCGCGCCCGCGGACAACTGCGACGAGGTGGTCGGTCACATCCCCGACGGACTGCAGGTGACCCGGATCGACACGCTGAGTGAGGCGCGCGCCGCGGTGGAGGCGATCGGTGCCGGGGACACCGCCGACCTGCCCACCTGCACCGGCTGAGTCAGACCAACGTGGCGCGCAGGGCCTCGATCAGACCGGGCACCGCGTCCGGGCCCTGGCCCACTGCCTGATCGGCGTCCAGGGCGCGCTGCCGGATCGCGCACCAGGCGGACCCGTCCCGCAGCACGCCCACCGCCAGTCGGACGTCCTGCCGGTCCGGGTGGGCCATCAACGCCTGCACGGCCTCCTGTGGGTCGTCCGGCAAGGAATCCTCGGCCTCGGGCGGCAGCACCACGCGCTCCACGGTGACCGCGGCCCCGTCAACGGTGGGCGGCCAGGCGATGGCACCGAGCAGCCCTTCCAGGTCGTCCGAGGCGGGCAACCCCTCCTGCTCGACCGAGGTCAGATGCTCCGGGTCGGCGGCCGCGGCGGCCAGCACCTCCGGCGGAAGCTGGTGGGCCAGAGCGGGCTCAGCCTCCAACGCGGCAGCCGTCCGGACCAGCGCGAACACCCGGACCGGACCGTCCCAGCCGCCGGTGGCGACATGCCGTTCGATCTCCACCACGGCCTGCGCCAGGGCGGATCGGGACTCGGGGGCCTGCGCGGTGTGCTCGGTCACGGCGACATCCTCGCACTGCTGGGCCGCAGCTGTGGGAACCTGTGGGTCACCTGGCACGTTGTCCCGCACAGGGCGCGACGCGCCTGACCCGTTCGCCGACGACGAGGAACAATCGTGGCCTTCGCCAACCCGTCCGCCGCCCGACCGCAGGGACCACGTCCCCCGCGGCCCGCTGGTTTAGGCGGTCGACGCCGCCGCAATCCGTTGGTCATCACCCTGGTGGTGCTACTGGCCATCGTGCTCGCCGTGGTGCTGCTCGCCCAGTTCTGGACCGAGGTGATGTGGTTCGACCAGCTCGGGTTCTCCACCGTGCTGTGGACCGAGTGGGGCACCCGTGCCGCGCTGTTCGCCGCCGGGTTCTTGGTGATGGCCGCCGCGGTGTTCGCCTCGGTCACCATCGCCTACCGGAGCCGCCCGGTCTACGCCCCGTCCAATCGGGAGCAGGTCAGCCTGGACGCCTACCGCGAGGCTCTGGAGCCGGTGCGCAAGGTCGTCGTGATCGCCGGTCCTGCCGTGCTCGGGCTGTTCGCCGGGGTGGCCGCCTCCCAGCAGTGGAGCACTATCCAGCTCTGGCTGAACAGCACCCCGGTGGGCACCGACGACCCGCAGTACGGGATCGACCTGGGCTTCTTCCTGTTCCAGCTGCCCGGCATCCGATTCATCGTCTCCTTCGTGATGGCGACCGTGGTGCTGGCCGGGATCGCCGGTCTGGTCACGCACTACCTGTACGGCGGCCTGCGGATCGGCCCGTCCAACGGCACCCCGCGCACCACCAAGGCCGCCCGCGTGCAGCTGTCGGTGACCGGTGCCGTGCTGATGCTGCTGATCGGCGGCAACTACTGGCTCGACCAGTACTCGGTGCTGACCAGCCAGGGCGACCGGTTCGAGGGTGCCTCCTACACCGACGTCAACGCGGTGATCCCCTCCAAGCAGATCCTGGCCGCGGTCGCGGTGCTGGTGGCGCTGATGTTCCTGTTCACCGCGGTGCGCGGCAGCTGGCGTATCCCGGCGCTGGGCATCGGCGTGATGGTGGTCGGCGCGGTCGCTATCGGCGGCATCTATCCGGCCGTGGTGCAGCGGTTCCAGGTGAACCCGAACCAGCAGGAGTCCGAGGCACCGTTCATCCAGCGCAACATCGACGCCACACTGGCCGCCTACGACCTGGAGGACGTCGAGATCAGCCCGTACAACGCGCAGACCGACGCCGAGCCGGGCGCGCTGCGTGAGGACGCGGACACCACCGCCTCGATCCGACTGCTCGACCCGCAGGAGGTCTCGCCCTCCTTCCGTCAGCTGGAGCAGATCCGCGGGTTCTACTCCTTCGCCGACACCCTGTCGGTGGACCGCTACGAGATCGACGGCGAGTCCCGCGACACCGTGATCGCGGTCCGGGAGATCAACCTGGACGGTCTGGACGCCAACCGGCGCAACTGGAACTCCGACGCCACGATCTACACCCACGGCTACGGCGTGGTCGCCGCCTACGGCAATGCCACCACCTCCACCGGTGCGCCGGACTTCTGGGAGGCGGGCATCCCGTCCAGCGGTGAGCTGGGCGAGTACGAGCCGCGGATCTACTTCGGGCAGAACTCCCCGGATTACTCCATCGTCGGTGCCCCGGAGGGGGCGGAGAGCTGGGAGTTCGACTACCCGAGCGACGACGCGGAGAACGGTGCGGTCACCACGACCTTCCCCACCGACGAGGTGTCCGCCGGACCGGAGATCGGCAACCTGTGGACCAAGCTGCTCTACTCGATCAAATTCGGCTCCGAGCAGATCCTGTTCTCCGACCGGGTGACCAGCGAGTCGCAGATCCTCTACGACCGTGACCCGGTCGAGCGGGTGCAGAAGGTCGCGCCGTACCTGACCCTCGATGGCCGGGTGTACCCCGCGGTGGTCGACGGCCGGGTGGTGTGGATGGTCGACGGGTACACCACCTCCGACCAGTACCCCTACGCCGCGCGGCAGTCCCTGGAGGACGCCACCACCGACTCGCTGACCGAGAACTCCGCCACTGTGCAGGCCCTGGAGCCGCGCACCGTGAACTACATCCGCAACTCGGTGAAGGCCACCGTCGACGCCTATGACGGCACGGTCACCCTGTACGCCTGGGATGCCGAGGACCCGGTGCTGCAGACCTGGGCCAAGGTGTTCGACAACACCCTGACCCCGGTGTCGGAGATCAGCTCTGAGCTGATGAGTCACATCCGGTACCCGGAGGACCTGTTCAAGGTGCAGCGCACCCTGCTCGGCCAGTACCACGTGACCGACCCGAACACCTTCTTCACCGGGTCGGACTTCTGGCGGACCCCGAACGACCCGACTGCCGGTGAGTCGGCCGGTGTCGCGCAGCCGCCGTACTACCTGACCCTGCAGATGCCCGGTCAGGACACCGCCAGCTTCTCGCTGATGAGCACCTACATCCCGACCGGTGGCAGCGCCCGAGACGTGTTGACCGGGTATGTGGCGGTCGATGCCGAGGCCGGATCTGAGGCGGGCAGTCCGGCCGAGGGCTACGGCAAGATCCGGTTGTTGGAGCTGCCACGCGACTCGACCATCCCCGGCCCGAACCAGATGAACAACAACTTCAGCTCGACCCCGGCGGTCTCCAACGAGCTGAACATCCTGGAACGGGGCGGGTCGTCGGTGATCCGCGGGAACCTGCTGACCCTGCCGGTGGGCGGTGGACTGCTCTACGTCCAGCCGGTCTACGTGCAGGCGTCCAGCGGGACCCAGGTGCCGCTGCTGCAGCGCGTGCTGGTGGCCTTCGGTGACGAGATCGGATTCGCCAGCACCCTGGACGAGGCACTCGACCAGGTGTTCGGTGGTGACTCCGGCACCAATGCCGGAGATGCCGGGAACGAGATCGTCGAACCCGACACCGGGGACGGCGAGGACACCGGTGACGGCACCGACACCCCGGCGCCGGAGGAGACCACGCCGCCGAGTGACACCGCCACCGGCGATGCGACCACCCGCCGCACCGACGCGCTGAACCGGGCCGAGCAGGCCCTCAAGGACGGTCAGGAGGCGTTGGCCAACAACGACTTCGCCGCCTACGGCCAGGCCCAGGATCGGTTGCAACAGGCTCTGGAAGACGCCATCGCGGCGGACACCGAGGCCGGCACCGGCGGCTGATCCACGACTGCCCGGCCCTCCCGCGTGGAGGGCCGGGCAGTCGCCCGTGTGAGCCAGCGCACGCGGTATCGATTTGGTGGGCCGGTCACTCTGGCGTAACGTAGTAATCACCGACGCGGGGTGGAGCAGCTCGGTAGCTCGCTGGGCTCATAACCCAGAGGTCGCAGGTTCAAATCCTGCCCCCGCTACACAGAAGACGAAGGCCCGGACCTGATGGTCCGGGCCTTCGTCGTGTGTGGTGATGCATCGCATGCGCAACGGGGCCGGGGTGCGCACCGAGCACGTAGCGCATATATCGCCCGAATAGCTATACACCCGGCGCTCGTCCATGGCTCTGAGCTGGGCTTTTGCTTGACGCGAGATCGCAGTGATAGGAAAATATGCATGCGGGAACGATCCCGCACCCAGTCCCTCCTCGGAAGGCCCAACGATGCGCTCTTACCGGAAGACCCCTGTCCTGGCCCTCGGGGCAGTGCTGGTCGCCACCACCGCGGCATGCTCCGCCCCCGCCGACTCCGGCAGCTCCTCCACCTCGGGCTCCGGGTCCAGCTCCGGCACCCTGAACATCGCCTGCTCGCAGCAGGAGGACTTCTGCCAGAAGATCACCGCCGCCTTCGAGGAGGCCACCGGGATCGACGCCACCTACGTCCGGCTCGGCGCCGGTGAGGTGCTGGCGCGGCTGGAGACCACCCCGGGCGAGTTCGACGTCTGGTCCGGTGGCCAGGCCGAGAACCACCTGATCGCCGACGAGCGCGGGTTCATCGAGCGGTACGTCTCGCCGTCCGCCGCGGACCTGCCCGCCGAGTACAACGACGCTGACGGCATCTGGTCCGGCTTCTACACCGACTCGGTCGGCTTCTGCTCCAACCAGTCCGAGCTGGACAAGCTCGGGATGGACGCGCCCACCTCCTGGGAGGACCTGCTGGCACCGGAGCTGAAGGGCAAGGTCGCGATGCCGCACCCGGCCACCGCCGGTGTGGGCTACATGGCGATCTACACCCAGCAGACCCTGAACGACGGTGACACCGACGCGGCCATCGACTACTTCACCCAGCTGCACGGCAACGTGATGCAGTACTCCAAGTCCGCGGCCACCGGCACCGAGCAGGCCGGACGTGGCGAAGTGGCCGTGGCCATCGCGCTGGACTCCGACTGCGTGAAGGCAGCGGAGAACGGCTACAGCGAGCTGGTCACCAGCTACCCGGAGGAGGGCACCGGCTACGAGGTCGGTGCGGTCTCGGTGCTGAAGGACGCCCGCAACCTCGACGGCGCGCAGCAGTACATGGACTGGATCCTCACCACCGAGGCCCAGGACCTGTACAAGGACGTGCCGTCCTACGCCGCCCCCACTCTGGCGGACGCCGTGGCCGGGGACGCCGTGCCCGACCAGGACGCGGTGAACAAGGTCGAGTGGGATCTCAAGGGCGCGGCGGACAACCGTGACCAGCTGATCGAGCTCTTCGAGTCGGACGTGGCCTCGTCCTCCTCCGCGCAGTAATCCCCACATCCGAGCGACGCCGCTCGCCCCGGGTGTCGTGCGGTCGGTCCCAGTGACCCCCGCACGGCCCGGGTGAGTGGCGCCGCGGGCCGAGCTCCGGCCGCCCTGATCTGGAAGTGAAGTCATGACAACGACGTCAACCGCGTCACCGCCCGCACCGGCGCCGACGCCCGGGTCGGTCAGTCAACCCGGTCGGCCCGGTCGGCTCGGCCGACGACGCGCCTCGGCCGCCAGTGGAGGACGCAAGGGCGCCTCCGTGTGGATCGTGCTGGGCGTGGTGCTGGTCGCCCTGTTCCTGCTGCTCGGGATGCCCGTGGCGCAGCTGGTGTCCTCCGGGTTCTCCGCCGAGGGGTGGAGTGCGATCACCAAGTCCTTCACCACCGATGCGGTGACCCTGCGCAACTCGCTGATCCTGGGCGGGCTGGTCGGTCTGGTCGGCACCTTCATCGGCTTCGTCGCCGCCTACGCCCAGGTGTTCCTGGTGTTCCCGGGCAAGAAGCTGCTGCACTGGCTGACCCTGCTGCCGATGATCTCCCCGCCGTTCGCCGCCGCCACCGCCGTGGTGACGCTCTTCGGCAAGCGCGGCATCGTCACCTACCAGCTGCTCGGCATGGAGGTCGACATCTACGGCCTCGGCGGGCTGGTGCTGGTGCTGTCGATGACCTTCGCGCCGCTGGCCTACATGAACATCCGCGGGATGATGGAGAACCTCGACCCGTCGCTGTTCGAGGCCTCGGCCACGCTGCGGGCAGGGGAGCTGCGCACGCTGTTTCGGGTCACGCTGCCGATGGTGACCCCGGCGTTGCTGACCTCGTTCCTGGTGCTGTTCGTCGAGGGTCTGGCCGATCTGGCCAACCCTCTGGTGCTCGGTGGCTCGTTCCGGGTGCTGGCCAGCCAGATCTACTTCGCAGTGGCCGGCAGCGGCAATATCGCCGCGGCGGCCGGCATTGCGCTGGTGCTGCTCATCCCGGCGCTCGGAGTGTTCGTGGTGCAGAAGTACTGGAGCGCCAAGAAGTCGGTGGTCACGGTCACCGGCAAGCCGACCGGTCGACTGCGCCCGGTCACCGCACCGTCGATCCGGATCCCGATCCTGGTGATCGCGGGCCTGTGGGCGCTGCTGATCGTGCTGGTCTACGCCACCATCGTGGTCGGTGGATTCGTGAACATCGTCGGGGTCGACAACACCTTCACCCTGGACCACTACGCCTTCGTCCGGCGGCTCGGCTCCGACGCGATGCTCACCACGATGATGATGACCATCCTGGCGGCGCCCATCGCGGCGGTGCTCGCGGTGGCCATCGCCTGGCTGGTGGTGCGGCACCTGGGTCGATGGGGCAAGGTGCTCGACTTTGTCGGGATGCTCGGCTCGGCGGTGCCCGGCACGGTGCTCGGTCTGGGCTTCGCCCTGGCCTACGCCCAGCCGACCTGGCTGTTCGGTCGACAGGTGCTGCCCGCACTGGCCGGTGGTCTGGCCACGGGGGCGGGGGCGGTGGCCATCGTGATGGTCTTTGTCGCCCGGGGTATCCCCACCGGTCAGCAGGCGGCGATCTCCGGGCTGAAGCAGATCAACCCGCAGGTGGACGAGGCTGCGACCTCCCTGGGCGCCAGTGCGCTGACCACCTTCAGACGGGTCACGATCCCGCTGATCAGCCCGGCGATCATCACCGCGGTCACCTACGCGCTGACCAAATCGATGACCACCATCACGGCGATCATCTTCATCACCACCCCGCAGACCAAGGTGATGACCTCCCAGATCCTCGACGAGGTGGATGCCGGACGCTTCGGCAACGCCTTCGCCTACTGCACCGTCCTGATCCTGATGGTGCTGGTGGTGCTCGGCATCACCAACGTCCTGCTCCGTCGGTTGAACCGCTCACGAAGGATGAACCAGCGATGACCGCATCCACCACGACCAAGGGGGCCCTGCAGCTCTCGCACGTCGCGAAGGCGTACAACCCCTCCGACCCGAACGCTCGTGCGGTGGACGACTTCTGCCTGGACGTCGAGCCCGGTCAGTTCGTCACGCTGCTGGGACCCTCCGGCTGCGGGAAGACCACCACGCTGCGGATGATCGCGGGCTTCGAGACGCCGACCGAGGGCGACATCCGGTTGGACGGCGGTTCCCTCCTGCGGACCGCGCCGAATAAGCGGCCGATGTCGATGGTCTTCCAGTCCTACGCCCTGTTCCCGCACCTGTCGGTGACGGACAACGTGGCCTTCGGGCTCTCGGTGCAGCGCACGCCCAAGCCCGAACGCGGCGACCGGGTCCGGCAGGTGATGGAGCTGATGGGCATCGAGCAGTACGCCCAGCGGTTCCCGCACGAGCTCTCCGGTGGGCAGCAGCAGCGCGTGGCGTTGGCGCGGGCCCTGGTGATGGAGCCGAGCATCCTGCTGTTCGACGAGCCGCTGTCCAACTTGGACGCCCGGCTACGACTGCGGATGCGTGAGGAGATCCGCGCGATCCAGCAGCGGTTGGGCATCACGTCGATCTTCGTCACCCACGACCAGTCCGAGGCTCTGACCATGTCGGATCTGATCGTCGTGATGAAGGACGGCCGGATCGAGCAGACCGGCACCCCGGAGCAGATCTACCACCGGCCGGCGACCGCGTTCGTGGCGTCCTTCCTGGGACAGGCGAACTTCTTGCCGGTCGCCGTGCACGAGGTACGCGAGGTCGATGGCGGGCGTCGGGCCTCGGTCACCCTGGCAGGGCAGGGCCTCGATCTGCCCTGCGACACCGGTCTGACCGCCGGGGGTACTGCCAGCGCGGTGATCCGTTCGGAGGATCTGCACGTGGTCGAGGTCACCCCCGGAACCACGCCGATGCTGCCTGGTCGGGTGACGGTGGCGTCCTTTGACGGGGCGATTACCCGGTACACGGTCGAGACCGATTTCGGCCTGCTGCACGGCCAGGCATCCGGCTTCCAGCCGCCGATGGCCGTGGGCACCGGGGTCGACTGCCGGTTCGCCACCGACAGCGGGTGGCTGATCGCCGAGTGAGCCGTGGCGCCCTGGTCGAAACCCCTGCCGTCCGGGGCGCCACATCCACCCGTCGACCGACGATCAGGAGGAGCCAGGCCGTGCGCCGATTCTTCGACCGAGCCGACACCCAGTGGCGGATGCCCCAGGACTGTCTGCACATCTATGCGCTCCCGGCACCGGATGACCCGGCCCGGGACGACTACCGGCGCATGGCGGCTGCCCTCGCGCAGATCCCCGGGATGGGCGATCAGCCGGTGGACTACATGCACGCCACGGTCCAGCGCTATGACGCCTTCGCCGCCGAATTGGCCGACCCGCGCTGGCAGGACGCGCTGGCACGCATGGAGCGGGTCGCCGCCGGATACGCGCCGCTGGACCTGGTGTTCGGGTCACCGCAGGTGCGCTCCCATGCGGTTGAGGCGGTGGGGGAGCTGTCCGCGCAGTGGACCGCTCTGACCGCCGAGCTGCGCACCGCCGTCAGCGACGCCGGTCTGGGCTCGACGGTGACCGAGGCGCCCTACGCCCCGCACTACACGGTGGCCTACTGCCTGGCACCGACCCCGGACGAGGTCGTGGCCCGCGCGTTGGCTCCGGTGGCCACCGCCACCTCCTTCCGGGTGGACCGGCTGAGCCTGGTCGCGGTGACCCCGGACCAGGCGACCGGATCATTCGGTTTCCATTGCCTGCGCGAATGGAAACTGGCCGGTTAGAGTCCTCACCTGCGGGTCCGTCCGGTCCCCTCCGCACCCCGTGGTCCTGCCGGAGCTGCATCCGTCCTGCTCGAAGGGAGCGCCCCGTGCAACGACGCGCCCGTGCCGACCTGTCCGACGTCGCGCGCGCGGCCGGGGTATCCCGGTCGACCGCCAGCAGGGCGCTGCGGGGCGAGGGGCGGGTCAGTGCCGAGACCGTGGCACGGGTGGCCCGGGTCGCCGCTGACCTCGGGTACGTGCGCGATCTGCGCGCCGCCGAACTACGTGAGACCGCGGCCACCACGCTGGGCCTGCTGGTCCGCGGCGCGGAGCGATCGTTCTACGGAGAGGTCGCCGCCCAGGTGCAGGCCGCGGCGGATGCCCGGGACATCGACCTGCTGATCGTCAACGGCGGCGATGACCACGACGGGCAGTTCCGCGCGGTCCAGGCACTGCTCGGCCACCGGGTGGCCGGGATGATGATCGCCTCCGGTCGGATGTCACTGGCCGCCGCCGAACACGCCGCCACCTTCGTGCCCACCGTGTTGATCGGCATGCCGAGCTCCCACCCGGAGATCGATTCGGTCGCCATCGACCCGATGCTGGAGACCCAGCTGGCCGCGAGCGTGGCGCGGGCCGGGCACCGCCGGGTCGCCGTGACCACCTCGGACCGTCCGGAATCGACCACGCTGCACCTGCGCACCGCCCGGTTCCGGGACGAGTTGATCGCCCGCGGTGCGGACCCGGTGCTGGTCCCTGGTGTGGGGGAGGATGGGCAGGAGTTCGTCACCGCCCTGCGTCGGGCGGTGGACGGCGGGGCCACCGCGGTGATGGCGGGCGACGACCCGACCGCCGTCCAGGTGTTGGAGCTGCTGGACGCCTGGGGGATGAACTGCCCGGGCCAGATCTCGGTGACCGGGTTCGACGGGGTGGGGGTGTACGCCTCACCGCTGTTCGGGTTGACCACCGTGCGTCAACCGGTGGAGCAGCTGGCCGCCGCAGCGATGCGGGTGATGGTCGCCCGACTGGGTGGCCGGGTGTCGGCGGTGTCGCATGACGTGCTGCCCGGGGAGTTGTTGATCGGGCGGACGTTGGGGAAGCCGGCGGGGCACGGCGACTAGTCGGGTTGCTTCAGCCCCGCACCGGCGCCGGGCCGCTGGACTCGCGGACCATGAGCTCCGGACTGAGCAGCGTCCGCTGCGCGGGTGTGCTCGGGTCGGCCATCAACTGCTGGAGTCGGTCCAGCGCCACCCGGGCGACGTGGCTGGTCGGCGGCCGGACCGCGGTCAGCCGGGGGCTGAGCGAGTCGGCCATCACGTCGTCGTAGGCGATCACCGACAGGTCGCCGGGTACGTCGTAGCCGCGTTCGAGCAGGTTCTGGACCACGGCGAAGGCCTCGGGGTCGGAGAGCACCAGCAGACCAGTGGTGCCGGAGGCCAGAACGTTCTCGACCACGTCGTTGACCAGCGGGGCGAACTCGGCGGTCGAGCGGATGGACACCAGGCGCTCGAAGCGCTCGTCGCTGGTCAGACCGAGTTCGGCGCAGGCGGTGCGCCAACCGGCGACCATTTTGCGTGAGGTGGGGGAGTGCCGGGACAGGACGATGCCGACCTTGCGGTGGCCGAGTTCGGCCAGGTGGTGGACGGCCTGGACGGTGCCGAGGGCGTGGTCGCTCATGACGGAGTTGAAGATGCCGTGGCCCGCGGTGGTGGTGGCCTCGCGTTCGATCAGGACGGTCGGAATGCCGGAGTCCTCCAGCCAGCGGATCAGGGCCTGGGTGCCCGGGCCGTCGGTGCGGGGGGCGAGCAGGAGCCCGTCGACCCGGTCCTGGGTGGCGAGCCGGTCCAGGATGGGGCGCTCGTCGGCGGCGTCGTAGGCGGAGGCGCGCAGGAAGGTGCGCAGGCCGCGGGCGCGGGCCTCGGACTCCAGGGTTTGGACGACCACGGGCCAGTAGTAGGCGAGGCTCGGGACCAGGACGCCGATCCGGGGCGGGTCCTCGGCGACGGGGGCGGTGGTGCCGGTGGTGGCGACTGCTCCGCCGTGCACCCGGCGCAGACGGCCCTCCTGCTCGAGCTGGGCGATGTCCCGGCGCACGGTGACCGGGGTGACACCGAGGGCGGTGACCAGGTCGGTGACCCGCACGATGCCGTCGCGTTGGAGGAGCTCGAGCAGGTGGGCGTGGCGCTCAGCAGGGAGCCGGTGGCGCGGTCCGGGTGTGGTCATCGGGTCCTCGCAGGGTCAAACGGCGGCTTGATCGTTTCCCATCAGAAACGATCAGAAGCGTACATCAGAGTGTTGACAGTGCCGTTTCGTGACTGTTTGGCTTCGCGGTATTCCGACTTCGAAGGAGAATCCGGATGGCCACGCTGACCGACCCCCGCACCTCGCCGATCACCGGATGGGACCGTGCGCGGTGGGCAGCGCTGGCGGACCGGATGCTGGCGGCGGTACGACCGTGGGCCTCGTCGGGGCACGGCCGCATCACCCTGCCCGGGGTCGAGGGCGGTTACGGGCACGCGGTCGACGGGCTGGAGGGCTTCGCGCGGACCTTCCTGCTGGCCGGGTTCCGACTGACCGGCGAGCGCGGTGCCGACCCGCACGGGTACGCCGAGTGGTACGCCCGGGGGATCGCCACCGGCGTCGACCCGGATGCGGCGGATCGCTGGGTCCGGATGACGGAGCACCCGCAGGCGAAGGTCGAGGCGGCGTCGCTGGCCCTGGTGCTGGACATGACCCGGCCGTGGATCTGGGACCGGCTGAGCCGGCGCACCCAGGAGCAGCTGGTCGACTACCTGGCCGAGTGCGTAGGCGATCAGTCGTACCCCCGGAACAACTGGTGCTGGTTCCGCCTGGTGGTGCAGACCTTCCTCCGCTCAGTGGGCGGGCCGTACTCGGCGCAGGACATGGCGGACGATCTGGCGTTGCACGACTCCTTCGTCCGGGCGGACGGCTGGTTCTCCGATGGCGACGAGCGGTCCTTCGACCACTACGTCGGCTGGGCACTGCACCTCTACCCGACGCTGTGGGCCCGGATGACCGGGGCCGAGGACCTGGCGGCGGATCGACGTGACCGCGACCGCGCGGGGCTGGACCGGTTCCTCCAGGACGCCGTCCACCTGGTCGGTGCCGATGGGGCGCCGCTGATCCAGGGGCGCAGCCTGGTGTACCGGTTCGCGGCCGCGGCGCCGTTCTGGGTCGGTGCGCTGGCCGAGGTGCCGTCGGTGAGCCCGGGCCTGCTGCGCCGGGCGGCATCCGGAGTGGTCAGCTACTTCGAGGCGCACCAGGTGCCGGACGACCGCGGACTGCTCACCCAGGGGTGGCACCACGAGTGGCTGCCGATGCTGCAGTCGTACTCCGGTCCGGGATCGCCGTACTGGGCGAGCAAGGGGATGCTCGGTCTGGCACTGCCCGCCGACCACCCGGCCTGGACCGCGGTCGAGGAGCCGCTGCCGGTCGAGCAGCACGACGACCTGCACGTGATCGGCGCACCCGGCTGGGTGGTCTCCGGCACCCGCTCGGATGGGGTCGTGCGGGTGGTGAACCACGGCACCGACCACGCCCGCGAGGGCGACCGGACCGGGGACTCGCCGCTGTACGCCCGGCTTGGGTACTCGACCGCCACCTGGCCGTGGCTGGACGAGGGTTCCTGGCGGCACCCGGCGGACCAGAGCGTGGCGCTGGTGGACGCGGCCGAACGGGTCAGCCACCGGGCCGGCTGGACGGCGATCGCTCCCCGATTGGTGGACGGCGTCGCCGTGGCCGGGAGCCTGGTCGACGCGCACTGGATCGACATGCCGGTGCGGCAGACGCTGCACGGTTCGGGCTGGTCCGGGCAGGTGCAGCAGGCCGGTCGGCTCACCGTGCTGTCGCTGGTGCGCGGGGCGTGGGAGCTGCGGCTGGTCCGGGTCGACGCTCTGGCCGGGCCCGCAGCCGACAGTGGCGTCGTCCTGCGGATCACCGGCTGGCCGACCGTCGATGGCGACGGGATGACCTCCCGACTGGAACCGGTGCTCGGCGCTGCGACGTCCGGCACTCTGCACCGGACCCAGGTCAGCCCGCTCGGCCCCGGGGCATCGATCCCGTCGCTCACCTTCCCCGCGGAGCCCGGTCACTGGGTCGCGGCCCTGACCACGCTGACCGGTCACAGCGGACCGGTCACCGAGCCGACGACGGCGACCTTGAGTGGCCGGACCGTCACTGTCACCTGGCCCGACGGCGTGGTCACCACTACGGGCCTCCCGATCGAGGACTGAGTCCTCACCCCGCGCGCCGGGCCGATGGTCCGCGCACCCACGCCCGACGAGGGCATCTCAAAGGAGAGATCACGAATGACCCATCGCAGGTTCGCCGCAGGTGCCGGACTGGCTCTGGCTGCCGTGCTCACACTCACCGCGTGCGGGGGCAGCGGTTCCGGCAACAGTGGCGGTGACAGCTCCGCAGACGGCAGCACCACCATCACGATGGCCGGGTGGGACCTGGCCAAGACGCCGGAGTTCAACGCGCTGGCCGAGGGCTTCAACGCCCAGAGCGACGACGTGAAGATCGAGGTGGTCGAGTACCCCTCGGGTGACGACTACGTCACCGCCATGACCACGGACATCGCCGCGGGCACCGCCTCGGACATTGTGATGATGAAGCAGAACACCGACTTCATCCGATTCTCCGGGGATGATCTGCTGCTGGACGTCAGCGACGTGGCGGACGGGCTGGACCCGCAGACCGGGGCGCTGGACGTGTACCAGACCGACGACGGCCAGACCCTCGCGGTGCCGTTCCGCAACGACTTCTGGGTCGTCTACTACAACAAGGATCTGTTCGACCAGGCCGGTGTCGAGTACCCGGACGGCAGCTGGACCTGGGACGACTACCAGGAGACCGCGCAGGCGCTGAAGGACGGCGGGCTGCCGGATGGTGCCTACCCGGTCTACCAGCACACCTGGCAGTCCACGGTGCAGGGATTCGCCCAGGCACAGACCCCGGGCGCGGACATTCTGTCCGGTGACTTCGACTACCTGGAGCCGTACTACGAGCGGGCGCTGGCCATGCAGGACGAGGGCCTGCAGCAGACCTTCGGCACCGCGACCACCGGGTCGCTGCACCACTCCTCGGAGTTCGGTCGACAGCGCGCGGCCATGGTGCCGATGGGCACTTGGTTCTCCTCCCAGCTGCTGACCCAGATCGCGGACGGCGAGGCGGACGAGTTCGCCTGGGGCATCGCCCCGGTGCCGCAGTACGACGACTCGACCACCGGTCTGGACAACACCCCGGTGACCATCGGCGGCCCGACCGGGATGGCGATCAACGCACGGATCGACGAGGCCAAGGTCGAGGCGGCCAAGGAGTTCCTGGCCTACGCCGCCGGTGAGGAGGGCGCGCAGGTGCTGGCCGGTCTCGGCCTGAGCCCGGCGCTGGTCAACGACACCACGCTGGAGGCGATGCTGGCCGTGGACGGGATGCCGCAGGACGACCTGTCGGCCTTCGCGCTCAGCACCGCTGAGGTGAAGCAGGAGAACCCGGTCGACCCGAATATCGCGCAGATCCAGACCATCCTCAGCGCGCTGCACACCGAGGTGATGCCGGGGGCGGCGTCGGTGGACCAGGCGATCAGCACGGCCGAGAGCCGCGTCGCCAACGAGATCCAGGACTGACCTCCTGACTCGTCGCGGGGGTCCGGTTCCCCTTGCCGGGCCCCCGCGCAGACGGACTCGTCCGACCTCACCTCCAGGAGAGACCCATGGCCACCACCGCGGCACCCCCTGTCGCGGCCCCGCCCGGCACACCGCCGCGCCGACGGGGCTCGAAGTTGAAACTGCGCAACCTGCTGATCGGCTGGACATTCATCCTGCCGAACTTCATCGGGTTCGCGGTGCTCACGCTGATCCCCGTCCTGACCCTGTTCTACATGTCCTTCACGGACTGGAACATCTTCGGTTCCTCGAGCTGGGTCGGGCTGGACAACTTCACCCGACTCGTCGGGGATGCCACCTTCCGCACCTCGCTGTGGAACACCCTGTACTTCACGGCGGTGCACGTGCCGCTGACCCTGGCGGCCTCCCTCGGGCTGGCGCTGCTGCTCAATCGCAAGATGCGGGGCGTCACGTTCTTCCGCACGGTCGCGTTCTTCCCGTACATCACGTCCATCGTCGCCATCGCCGCGGTGTGGAACATGCTGTTCAGCCCGGAGCTGGGACCGATCAACCAGTTCCTGCGGTTCATCGGGATCGAGAACCCACCGGAGTGGACCGTCTCCACCACGTGGTCGATGCCGGCCATCATCATCGTGTCGACCTGGCGGTTCATGGGCTACTACATGCTGCTGTTCCTGGCCGGGTTGCAGACCGTCCCGCGTGAGCTGCACGAGGCGGCGCGGATGGACGGGGCCGGTGCCTGGCAGCGGTTCTGCAATGTGACGATGCCCTGCCTGCGACCGACGACGTTCTTTGTCACCGTGATGCTGACGATCAACGCGCTGAAAGTCTTTGACCTGGTGCTGGTGATGACCAATGGCGGCCCCGGCACCTCCACGACGGTGCTCAGTCAGTTCATCTGGCAGCGGGGCTTCCAGGAGAACCAGTTCGGCTACGCGGCCGCCGCAGCCGTCGTGCTGTTTCTGCTCTCCATCGCCATCACCATCTTCCAGTTCGTCTGGAACAAGCGGCAGGAGTCCTGACGATGTCTCGCACCCGTTCTCGTCTGGCCACCGGCTCGCTGAAGGGCGTCGGCTACGCCGGACTGATAGTGGCCGCACTGTGCCTGCTGCTGCCGTTCATCTGGATGGTGCTGTCCTCGCTCAAACACAGCGTCGACGTCTTCACTGCACCGATCCAGTGGATCCCGGACCCGTTCGTCTGGTCGAACTACGTCGACATCTTCGACCGGGCCGACATGGGCACCTGGGTGGGCAACACCCTGTTCATCTCCGTGGTGGTGACCGCCCTACAGGTGTTCACCGGGTCCTTCGCCGCCTACGGGTTCTCCCGGGTCCGGTTCCCCGGTCGCGACGTGCTCTTTCTGATCTACGTCGGCACCATCGCCGTGCCCTGGCAGTCGTACATGATCCCGCAGTTCGTGATGATCTCGGACTGGGGGCTGGCCAACACCCGCTGGTCGATCATCCTGTTGCAGGCCTTCGGTGCCTTCGGGGTGTTCCTGATGAAGCAGTACTTCGAGTCGGTGCCGGAGGCGTTGTCCGAGGCGGCCCGGATCGACGGGCTGTCGGAGTACGGCATCTGGCGGCGGATCATGTTGCCACTGTCGGTGCCGGCCCTCGCGTCGCTGACCCTGATCACCTTTGTCAACACGTGGAACGACTACCTGGGCCCGCTGATCTACCTGCGTGACCGGGACCTGTGGACGATCCAGATCGGCCTGCGGACCTTCATCACACAGTTCAGTGCCGAGCACGCGATGATCATGACCGGCTCGGTGCTGTCGATCCTGCCGATCGCGGTGATCTTCGCTCTGGGGCAGCGGTTCTTTGTCGAGGGCATCGCTGCCACCGGTGTGAAGGGCTGATCGCGATGTCCACCACCGCCACCGCGCCCCGACAGCGTCGGATCTTTAGCCACGAGCTCTATGAGTTGCTCTTCGGCACCGTCTACGTCGGGCTGATGACCAACCTGCTGCTGGTGATCGCCGTCCTGCCCGCCGTGGCGCTCCTGCTGTTCAGTGACATCGCGGGGACCTGGCCGCTGCTGGTGTTGGCCAGTCCGTTGCTGGCACCGGCATTGACCGCCACCTTCGCGGTCTTCGCGGACTTCAGTGACCACGGGTCGACCACTGCGGTGCGCACCTTCGCCCGGGCCTGGTGGCGGGACCTGCGCCGGTCGCTGACCCTCGGTGCTGCGGTGGCGGCGGTGGTGAGCATCGCCGCGGTGAACATCCGGTTCCTGATGTCCACCAGTGGTGGCGCGGGGGCGATGCTCATCCCGATCCAAGCGATGCTCGCACTGATCGCCCTCGCCACCGGCCTGATGGCCCTGGTCGGTGTGCCCGAGCTGCGCGATCTGCGGCTGCGAGACCTGCTGCGGGCAGCGCTGTACCTCGCGATGCGGCGCTGGTACCTGACCGTCGGGGCGTTCGTCGTGCTCGGGCTGCTGGGCAGTCTGGTCATCGCCCGCCCCGCCATCGCACTCGGCGTCGCTGCTGCGCCGCTGCTCTTTGTCGTCTGGGGAACGCTGCGGTTCGCGCTGCGGCCGCTGCTCCCTGACCAGACGAGCTGACCCCGTCCGCCACCGACCCATCCGGCACCGTGCGTGCCGAAGAACGGACCCGATCTTCATGACTGACGTGCTCGTGCGCGCCCTCGACCAGGCGCTGGCCACTGTCCGCGCCAATGTCGAGGCATTCGGCACCGCCTATCCCGACGACTGCACGGTGGCGGGCCGTTACCCGCTGCGCCCGGCCGCGGGAGAGTTCGCCGAGGGTGCCAACCGTGGCTGGACCACCAGCTTCGTCCCCGGTCAGCTCTGGCTCGGCTACGAACTGACTGGCGAGGACCTGTTCCGCACCGCGGGGCTGGCCCACGCCGTGAACTTCTCCGACCGGATCTTCGGTCGCAAGGATCTGGATACCCACGACCTCGGGTTTCTGTACACCTTGGCCTCCGTCGCCCCGTGGCGGCTGCTGGGTGACCAGGACGCCCGGGCAGCGGCGCTGGAGGCGGCGGACCGGCTGATGGACCGGTTCCTGGAGTCGGCCGGGATCGTGCAGGCCTGGGGTGACCTGAGCGATCCGGCGCAGCGGGGCCGCACGATTATCGACTCGCTGATGAACATGCCCTTGCTGGCCTGGGCGAGCGAGCAGACCGGTGACCCGCACTACGTGGCCGCGGTCCGACGGCACACCGAGCAGCTGGCCATCCACATGATGCGGGCTGACGACACCACCTTCCACACCTTCTACTGGGATGCCGACACCGGTGAACCGCTGCGGGGTGCCACCGAGCAGGGCGCCGCGGACGATTCTTGCTGGGCGCGTGGTCAGGCCTGGGGGATCTACGGCTTCGCACTGAACCACCAGCTGACCGGCAACGATGACCTGCTGACTGCGTCGCAGCGGTGCGCCGACCGGTTCCTGCGGCATCTGCCCGCCGACGGTGTGCCGTTCTGGGACCTGATCTACGGTGACGGCGACGACCAACCCCGGGACTCGTCCTCCGCTGCGATCGCCGCCTGCGGACTCCAGGAGCTCGCCCGGATCGAACCGGAACCGGAGCGGGCCGCGGCCTACCTGCACGCAGGCGAGCAGCTGCTGCTCGACCTGATCGCTGGGTACACCCCGGCCGCCGAGGGGGTCGACTCCGACGCCCTGCTGCTGCACTCGGTCTATGACCTGCCCACTGACAATGGCGTCGACGAGGGTTGCCTGTGGGGCGACTACTTCTACCTGGAGGCGCTGATGCGGTACACCAACCCGGACTGGAGGCGGTACTGGTGAGACTGGTCACCTGGGTGACACCCAGTGGCGCGACCCGGCCCGGCGCTGTGGTCGAGTCCGGACGCGACCACCCGGCGGGCGGTGGACAGGACCTGCTGTGCGACCTGGGCGACGTGGCGGGCGGGGTCGTGCAGATCCTGGCCGACCGGCAGGCACGACAGCGCGCCGAACAGGCCGTGGCCGCAGCCGACCCCGCGACGCTGCCCACATTGGACGAGGTCGCGCTCGCGGCTCCGGTGACCCCTGGCACCATCCTGTGCTTGGGCTACAACTACGCCGGGCATGTCGCGGCCGGGGCTGATCCGAATGAGGTGCCACCCGCCCCGAACGTCTTCGTGAAGACCCCGAACACACTGTCCGGGCCTCGGGACGAGGTGCTGCTGCCCGTGGTCTCCGCGCACACCGACTATGAGGGTGAGATCGCCCTCGTGATCGGTCGGCGCGCCCGGCACGTCTCCCTGGCCGAGGCGGGCGAGCACATCGGGGGCTACACGCTCATGAACGATGTCTCCTCCCGGGACTGGCAGGACCGCTCCTCCCAGTGGACCCTCGGCAAGTGCTTCGACGGGTTTGCGCCGCTCGGGCCGTGGATCACCACCGCCGACGCGGTGCCGAACCCGCATGACCTGCTGGTGGAGGTGGTCCGCGACGGGGTGGTCACCGTCTCCCAGAGCACCGCGACCACGGTGTTCAGCATGGAGTACCTGGTGCACTACCTCTCCCAGGTCCTCACCCTCGAACCCGGTGACGTGATCTCCACGGGCACCCCGCAGAAGCTGCCCTCCGCGCAGACCGACCACCGCCCGCTGGCCCCTGGCGATGCCGTGACCATCCGGGTCGGCGGGCTGGGTGAACTCACCACGCGCTTCATCGGCACTGATGGCACTGACAAACAGGAAGAAGGAAAGCCGTGATTCTCGACTCGTTCCGACTAGACGGGAAGGTCGCCCTGATCACCGGCGGCGGTCGTGGGCTCGGTCAGGGCGCGGCCCTGGCGCTGGCGCAGGCCGGTGCCGACATCGCGCTGCTGGACCGCACCGCCCCCACCGAGACGGTCACCGCCATCGAGGCGCTCGGCCGCCGGACCCTGGCCATCGAACAGGACCTGATCACCGCCACCCCAGCGGAGCTGGCGGCGTCGGTGGAGACCGTGGTCGACGGGCTGGGCCGGATCGACATTCTGGTGAACAACGCCGGGATCATCCGTCGGGCGCCGCTGCTGGAGCACTCCGCCGCCGACTGGGACGACGTGCTGGCGATCAACCTGGACGCGGTCTTCCACCTGTCGCAGGCCGCCGGACGCCGATTCGTCGCGCAGGGCTCGGGGAAGATCATCACCATCGCGTCGATGCTGTCCTTCCAGGGCGGCATCCTGGTGCCGGGGTACGCCGCCACCAAACACGCGGTGGCCGGGCTGACCAAGTCCTTCGCGAATGAGCTGGCCGTACACGGGGTGAATGCGAATGCCATCGCACCCGGCTACATGGCCACCGAGAACACCGCCCCGATCCGTGCGGACGAGGCCCGCTCGGCGTCGATCCTGGAGCGGATTCCCGCCGGTCGCTGGGGCACCCCGGCCGACCTGCAGGGCACCTTCGTCTATCTCGCCTCCGCCGCCTCGGACTACCTGAACGGCGCGATCATCCCCGTCGACGGCGGCTGGCTGGTGCGCTGACCCGCGCCACTGCTCCTCGCCCTGCCCCCCTTCCCAGAACGGAGTCCACCATGGACCAGCGCTACGCCACCAACCCCGACCAGCTCCCGTCGATGAACACCGCCGAGCTGCGCGAGCGGTACCTCCTGCCGGAGGTCTTCGTGCCCGGCCAGATCACCTTGACCTACACCCACCATGACCGGATCGTGCTGGGCGGGGCCACCCCGGCGGGTGCTCCGTTGACCCTCACCGCCCCCGACGAGCTGCGTGCCGACTACTTCCTGGAGAACCGGGAGCTCGGGGTGGTCAACGTGGGTGCCACCGGGACCGTCACTGTCGACGGCACCGTCCACGAGCTGCCTACCGGCGCGTGTCTCTACATCGGTCGCGGCAACCGGGAGGTGGTCTTCTCCGGCGATGGTGCGCAGTTCTACCTGTTCAGCGCCCCCGCCCACACCACCTACCCGACGGTGCTGACCCTGCCCGGCCAGGGCAACCGGATGGAGCTCGGGGACCAACTCACCTCCAACGCCCGCACCCTCAACCAGTACATCCACCTCAACGGAGTCCGGTCTTGCCAGATCGTGATGGGGGTGACCGAGCTGCACCCGGGCTCGATGTGGAACACCATGCCCGCGCACACCCACGACCGGCGTACCGAGTGTTACCTCTACTTCAACCTGCCGGAGGACGCTCGGGTGATCCACCTGCTCGGTGAACCGGAGGAGACCCGGCACCTGGTGGTGGCCGACCGGCAGGCGATCATCTCCCCCTCCTGGTCGATCCACTCCGGGGTCGGCACCTCCGCGTACTCCTTCGTGTGGGCGATGGCCGGGGAGAACCAGGAGTTCACTGATATGGACCCGGCACCGCCGAGTGCCCTGCGCTGACGTGCAGCGCAGCGCCCTGTCCTGACCGGGGGCACCGGTCCCGTCAGTCGGTGATGGCGAAGGCGTCGATCTCGACCAGCATCTCCGCCCGGGGGAGCTCCACCATCACGGTGGTCCGGCTCGGTAGCACCCCACTGGGGCAGTGCTGCTGGACGAACTCGCCGTAGGCCTCGTTCATCGCGGCGAAGTCCTCCCGTGTGGTCAGGTAGACCCGCAGCATGACCACATCGTCGAAGCTGGCCCCCGCGGCCTCGACGATGGCGCGGACGTTCTCCAGCGTGCGGGTGGTCTGCGCGGCGACGTCCCCGGGGTACAGGTACTCACCGCTGGCCGGGTCGACCGGACCCTGGCCGGAGACCTGCACGAAAGGCCCGCGGCGCACGCCCTGGTGGAAGGTGTGTGCCGGTGCGGGGGCCTGCGGGGTGGACACGGCGGTCTTGGCGGTCATCGGGTCTCTCCTGGGGTGGGTGGGGTTCTGGTGCCGACGGTGGCACAGGTGGTGGCGGTGCGGCCATTCGCGGTCGGTCGACGTCGCGGGTGGCACGCGCGACGTCGGAGGCGGCTGACCTGCGGTTGTCGCGGGTCGAACCTCGGCCTAGCGTCAGCGTCAGACCCCGGGGAAACGGCAGGACGCTCACCATGACCGAAGGCACCACCGCCCGCACCGCGGCGGCGACCGGAAGCCACTTCACCGTGACGGTGCCGGACGAGCGCTGGCAGTGGAGCGAGGAGTGCTTCGCGCTGTTCGGGTTCGAGCCGGGGGAGGTCACCCCGACCACAGGGCTGCTGCGTGCGCACACCGTGCTGGCCGACCGGGTGAAGTGGCGCGAGGCGGTGCAGTACTGGGAACACGAGGAGGGCACCTGGGCTGCGGTGCTGCTGATGTCCGATGCTCGGCGGCGACAGTTCGAGGCGCTGGTGGTCGGGTCGGTGGTCGACCGGTCCGGCGGTGTGGTGCACGGGTACGTCGTGGATATGTCTGCGCCGATCCGCGCGATCGCCGCGGCGGAGGCCTCCCGGCAGATCCAGCAGGCGTCGGCCAGCCACGCCAGCATCGAGCAGGCCAAAGGCATCCTGGCCGCGATGACCGGGACGTCGGTGGAGGACAGCTTTGCGCTGCTGCGCCAGACCTCAATGGACCGGAACATCCCGCTGCGGGCACTGGCCTCCGGGGTGGTTCTGGCTGCTGCCCGGGGTGAGCTGGCGGCGTTGGGTCTGGACTCCCCGCTGCTGGGCGGTAGCGGACGCCCCCTCGACCCGGAGGCCGCGGTGGTGCGCCGCAACCGTCGCACCCGCGCCGGGGAACCCCCGATGGGCCCCGGCGCCCGGCGTCGGGATCGGGAATATCAGCTGATCAGCCCGTGAGTGTCGACCGCGCCGAGCCTGCATCCCACCGGCCCGGCGCGGCCGATCCTCACTCGGCGGCGTGCGGCCGGAGCACCGCCCGGAGGCAGCCGTCGTCCTTGTGCTGGAACATCCGGTAGGCCTGCGGGCCCTGTTCCAGCCCGAACTCGTGGGTGGCCAACCGCTCGGCGTCCAGCTGACCCCGGCCCATCAGATCCAGCAGGTGCGGCACATAGCGCTGACCGTGCACTTGGGAGCTGCGCACCGTCAGACCCTTATTCATCAGCGCCCCGAGCGGGAACCGGTTGGTCCACCCCGCGAACACGCCCAGGATCACCACAGTGCCGCCCTTACGGCAGTGGTAGATCGCCTCCCGTACGGCGGTGGCCCGCTCGGTCTGGATGCGCAGCGCCTGACCCACCCGGTCCACTGCGGCCTGGACGTCGGTGTCGGCGGCGGCCTCCATGCCCACCGCCTCGATGGTGACATCGGGTCCGCGGCCGGCGGTCAGCTCCAGCAACCCCTCACCTGCGTCGCGTGGGTGCAGGGTCGAGACCCCCAACCACACCTCGGCGAACCGGCGGCGATCCTCGCGCGGCTCAATGACGACCACCTGCTCGGCTCCCCGAATCTGCGCCGAACGGGCCGCCATCAGTCCCACGCCACCCGCACCCCACACCGCCACGACCTGACCGGGGCCCGCCTCGCCGAGGTCGGCACCCATCCACCCGGTGGCCGCCGCATCGGAGGCGAATAACGCCCTCAGCTCCGGTACGTCGTCAGGCACCGGAAAAGCGCCGACGTCGACATAGGGCACCCGGATGTACTCGGCGTGCGAACCGCCGTAGCCCCCCATCGCATGCGAGTAACCGAAGCAGCCGCCGGGTGCGAAGCCCCACATCGCCTCGGTGATCCCCGGGTTCGGGTTGCCGTTGTCGCACAGCGAGAAGTTGCCCTGTCGGCACTGCCAGCAGTTCCCGCAGGCGATGAAGGAGCTCACCACCACCCGCTCACCGAGCCGGCGCTCGCGGACCTCGGAGCCGACCTCGACAATCTCCCCGACGAACTCGTGCCCCACCACGTCACCGTGACGCATGAAAGGCACGTACCCCGCGAGCAGATGCAGATCCGACCCGCAGGTGACCGTGGCGGTGACCCGGACGATCGCATCGGTGGGGTTGATCAGCTCCGGGTCAGGGACGGTGTCGACGGCCAGCTCGTTCACGCCGGTCCACAGCAGTGCTCTCACAGTCGTCCCCTCCGTCCGGCCTTCGCGATCACCAGGTCCAGCAACCGCCCTCCCGGGGTAGCCGGTCGGTCGGAGGTGTCATCGGGCGGCAGGACATGCCCGGTCTCCAACAGCTGCTTGAGCAACCGCAGCTCGCCTCGACGGGCCGGATCACCGGACGCCAACCGCAGCTCGGTGCCTCGGTCACCCGGTGCCGGTGTGCGCCGACACTGCTCCAGGACCGCGCGCAGCGACGGCGGCAGACCGCCGGTGCGCTCCTCGATCTGCTCGGTGCTGAGCAGGACGGTGACCGCCAACGGTTGGTCGTCACCGGGGGGTTGCGGCAGGCGGGTGCGCAACCGCGCGGTAGCCAGAGCGGCGGTGGAGGCCACCGCCGCCGTGACGAGCACGCTTCTGGTCCGCATGCTCACTCCTGGTGGAAGGCGTCCTGGACCGTGCCGGCCACCTTCTCGATCGGGTTCGGGGTGGCGGTGGTGCCGTAGAGCCGGGCGTCCGGTGTGGTGGGCGGGGGAGCCGGGACACCCGCCGGCGGCTCGGGGACGTAACTGAACTCGCCCTTGCCGTCCGGGGTGGGTCCCGAGGCCCAGCTCCCCTGCTCGGCCTGGGTGCCGTCGGAGAAGTTGATGTACTGGTAGGACACCTCGCGGTGCTCCTTCGCCAACGGGAAGTTCGACGGGGTGGGCAGTCCCTCCAGCCCTTCCTCCTGCAACTCGCGGGCCGCGGCGATCCACTGGTTTTGGTGCATCGTGTCCCGGGCCAGCAGGAACGCCAGCATGTCTCGCACACCGTGGTCGTCCGTCATGTGGTAGAGCCGCGCCACTTGAATCCGACCCTGCATCTCCGCATTGGCGTTCGCGGTGAAGTCCGCCAGCAGATTGCCGCTGGCGGTCACGTATCCGGCGCTCCACGGGTTGCCGTTGGAGTCCACCGGCCGGGCACCGGCCCCCGCGACGATGGCGTGCTGTGGATCGGTGCCGCCGACGATCGCGGCCACCGTCGGATCATCCTGCACTGCGCCCTCGACCACGCCGATCGGGGCCTTCTCCAGCAGCTGGGCGATCATGGTGGCCAGCATCTCCACATGGCCGAACTCCTCGGCGCCGATGCCGTAGAGCAGATCCCGGTACTTGCCGGGCAGATGGGCGTTCCAGGACTGGAAGCCATATTGCATGGCCACCGTGATCTCGCCGTACTGGCCGCCGAGCACCTCTTGCAGCTTGCGGGCGTAGACCGCGTCCGGCTTCTCCGGTGTGGCCGAGAATTGCAGTTCTTGTCGATGGAAGAACATCGCGCCCCCTGTCGGGGTGGGGCCGCCCAGGGGTGCGGCGACCGGCCGACGCACCTGGGCCCGACGCGTGTCTCCAGTGTGCGTCGGGGCGGTCATGCCCGCACCCGGGCGGCTACGATGCCGACGTCCCGCTCAGCCGACCCGGGCCGACAGATGGCATCCGGGTGGACTTCGAGCGACGACGAGCGGTGACGCCGTCGGAGGGGGACGGCATGGACACCGACAGGTCCGCACATCACGCAGCGAGCGCCGGGCGCTACGGGTCATGGTTGTCGGGACGGGCACTGGCGGTCATCGCACTACCGACTGCGCTTGTCGCTGTGGTCAGTGATCTGGCGGCGGCCATGCTCGCGGCGGGTGACGGCGCGTTCATCGCCGGAGGCAGGGTGCAGGTGACCGAACCGTCGTGGTTGAGGTCTGTGGCCGTGGCGTTTCCGACCACCGTAACCCTGGTGGTGGCCGGTGGAGCCGCATTCATCATGCTGGCGGCCCACCAGCAGGGCAAGGGACTGTCCCTACGGGAAGCCTGGCGGTGGCCCTTCGCCAATCGCCGTCGGGTCGGCACCGTCTTGGCCGTGGGGCTGGCCCTCGCGCTGGGTCCGATGCTGGCGGTCACGTCCCTGGAGTCCGCGCTGCGCTCCGGCATCCCGCTGTTGTGGATCGCTGGTGCGGCCGTCGGGGTGGTGTTGTGGACCTGCCTGCTGATCGGGACAGCGTCGGCGCGCGCCCTCGCTCTGCTGGGCGGGGCTGGGGGCCGTGCAGCGACCGAGGACGCCATTCCCTGGCAAGAACCGCCTCTGGCACCCCAGATGGTGCCTCTGGCGAGCGGTGGAACGGTGGTGGTGGTCGCGCTGGCTACCTGGGTGGTCACCCCGAACGCGACGATCGTCGTCGTCCTGATCCAGCTCGTGTGCGCGGTGGTGGCCTGCCTTGTGGTGGCTGGAACGCTGGCCAGTGATGCAGTGCGCTCGGCGGCGCGACGAGGGGTCGCGGTGCAGGTGCCGGGTGCGACGGACGACCTGCCCGGCCCGTCCGTGGGACTGGGATGGTGCGGTGCGGTGGCCGCGACTCTGCCCGCAGTGGTGCTCGCTGCGCTCGTGTCGGTGAATCCCTGGGGTCTTCCGGTGCTCGAGCGGGTGCCGCAGGCTGGATACGGCACCCTCGATCCGCTGTCCGCCGCGACGGATGGGCAGGGGACGGCCTGGGCAGCGCAGTGGATACCGGGCGCGGACTCGCTCTCCCTCGAACTGAGCTCCTACGACATGGGGAACTGGTCGGACGACCCCGAGGAGGTGCCCTGGCCGATGACCCAGCAGATCCTCGGTGGGAATGCCCCGTTCGACGAGCGGCCCGACGTCATCGTCGAGGCCGCTGACGACCACGTGCTCGTCGCCGGCACGTGGGGTAAGGGGTGGTACGGCCGGACGCCCTCCCTGATCCTCGCCGACTGTGTGGCGGGTACCTGTCACACGGTCCAGACAACGACGGGATCTTGGGTCTACGACTCGGGGCTCATGGATCTGGTGCTGGCCCAGGACGGCACTGTGGTGTTCGCCGCGGTCGAGGGGTCGGAGCTGGTGTTGCGGACCTGGCATCCGGGCAGCGACAGCGTGGAGGCCGCCTCAGTGGCGGAGCTGCCGGCGGACGTGCACAGCGGCAGCTCGTTCACAGTGGACCTGGGCCTGGCACCGGACGACTCACCGGTGCTCCTCACCGCCACCACGGAGGGCGCGACGGTCTGGACCTGTCCCGATCTCGCTTGCGTCACGACTGAACACCACGACATGCCGACCACGGGGGTCAGCGGCGATTCGACGCTCATCGACGGCACGGGTCGGCCGCTGACCGTGTGGCGGGACGGGGATGAGGTGGTCCTGGTCGACTGTACGGATCCGCTGTGCCGGGGTACGCAGGAGCGCCGGATCGCCGGGCTCCCTCTCGTCGAGGATGACGAGTGGTCTGGGGGAATCAGGCTCAGCCTCGTCGATGGACATCCAATCATCGTCACCTCGGGAGGCGACGATGGTCGCCTCCTGGTCCGCTGCGCGCGGGAGAGGTGCGCGTCATGAGCGCGCCGACGACGACCCCGCCGTACCCGTCATTGGTGTGGCGGAACGGGCAGAGCCTGCTCGCTGCCGCCGTCCCAGTGGCGCTGGCCGCCTCGGTGTGCTGGTGGTTGCTGTTCCACCTCGACGCGATGGACCTCGCAGTCCTGCGTGGTGCGATGGTGGAACGTCTCGGATCACGGGGGAGTGCTCCCTGGGTGGCGGGGGCAGTCATCGTGCTGGTGATGGCACTCGGTGCGGCCACGGCCTTGCCCGTGATGGTGATGCAGGCCCAGCACAACCGAATATCTGCGAGTGCGGGATGGCGCTGGGCGCTGCGGAACCCCCGTTCGGTGCTGACGGTTGCCGCGACCATGGTGGTGGTGTGGTGTCTGCCCGCCGCAGTGGGCGTCGTGTCCTGGCGGGCGAGCGTGGGGGTTTTCCGGTGGTCGGTGCTCAGCGCGGCGACCGGCGTCGTGGTCGGCACGGCTGTGCTCTGCTCGCTGATCGGATGGGCTCGCAGAATGGTCGGCCGCGTCGTGCTGGGCGGCGATCCAGGGACCAGCCGTGCCTTTCGGCCTCACGAGGTGACCGCGGCCCTGGACGAGTCCCGGTCCGCGGCGCTGATCGCGGGTCTCTCCTGCGGGATGGTCGTACTCGCGTTGTGGACCGCCGCATCGCCTGCTGCCGACTCGGTGGTGGCGGCGATCTGCGTGGTCGTCTGCCAGGTGCTGGCTCTGGTGTTCGCGTCCTGGTTGCTGATCGGCTGCCTCGCCCACGACGTGCTCGTGGTCGGCACGTGGACGGGGCTGACCCCCGCGCTGTGGACGGAGGGACGTCAGGCTGGGTCTCGCACGGGGGCGTTGGCTGGGATGGCCGCCGGGACGCTCATGCCGTTGGCCTCAGCGTCGCTCATGCTTGCCAATCCCTGGGGCCTGACGACCGCTGCTGTGGTGCCCGCACAGGTGACCTCGGCGGTGGCGACCATCGGGCCGTGGGACGACGGTCTGGCTGCGACGCTCTCCCACGCCGACGTGAGAGTCGCCTCGGACTCGGGAATGACAGGGTCCTCCACCTCTGCCGTGCTGCGATGCGATGACAGCGACTGTCTCGTCGAGAAGGGGCCCGGGGGGACCGGCGTGTTGGACGGGCACGGCGGACTCTGGGCGGGATCGTGGGCAGACGGTGTCCTGACGGTGACCCATCATGAGCTCCCGGTCGCGGAGGACGACGACGCGGGCGGCGACAGCGTCGAGATCCGGTCGTCCACTGGATGGGGGGACGCCCTGGCCATCACCGCCGACCGGGACGGCCAGGCGGTGGTCGCAGGATGGTCGAGCTCGCAGACAGAGAGCCTGCTGACGGTCAGTACCTGTCGGCTCTCGGGTTGCAGCACTGACCGTCTGGCCGCGCCCCGGGTGAGTACCGCCCAGAGCTTGCAGGTCGCAGCGGCACCAGACGGGCGGACGTTCACTGCGCTGATCGAACAGCTGCCGCCGGAGGATCCCGAGTCAGGGGAACTCGGTCAGCGGCGTCTGGTCACGGCGGTGGGGAACGGGACCGGTGAGCTGGAGATGATCGAGCTGGCCCGGTGGTCCCCGGACACGCCTTTGACTCGACCGACCGCCACGGTGGGCCCGGATGGCACGCTGCTGGTCACGGTTCAGGTCGGTGGATCGACCTACGCCTACACCTGCGCCGATGCCAGCTGCGCGAGTCCGGTCGACGTGGTGTCTCCGCTGGATCTGCGGGTCGACTCGGTGACACTGGACGCCGACGGACTGGTGCAGTTCGGCGGGATGAGCCGGGACGGTGCCACCGTCGTGAGTTGCCGCGACCACGAGTGTTCTGACGAGGAGTGGGTGGTGGTGGCCCCGGTCGTCGACCGGCGTCCCGCAGCCGGTGGGGTCACCGTGGCCACCGTCGAAGGTCGAACGGTGGTGGCCGTGATCGATCCGGAGGGAACCGTCGGCGGTTCCCATCTCGTGTCGTGTCGCGAGTCCGGCTGCCGAGAGTTGGCCCGCTGACCAGGGGCGCCCGGGCGACCATCGCCCGGGCGCCCGGTGCGGGTCAGGACCGGATGAACTCCAGCAGGTCCGCGTCAAACGCCTTGCGGTACTCGCCGTACACGCCGTGCGGCGCGCCCGGGTAGACCTTGAGTGTGCCGTGCTTGACCAGCTCGATGGACTTCTGTGCGGCGTCGTGGATCGGGACGATCTGGTCGTCGTCGCCGTGGCCGATCAGGATGGGCACGTCCAGCGCCTTGAGGTCCTCGGTGAAGTCGGTCTCGGAGAAGGCCTTCACACACTCGTACGCGTTGTGCAGGCCCGCGGACATGCCCAGACGCCAGAACTGCTCGCGAGCGCCCTCGGTGACCTGCGACCCCTCGCGGTTCGCACCGTAGAACGGGAAGGCCAGGTCGCGGTAGAACTGTGAGGCATCGGCGATCAGCCCGGCGCGGATGTCGTCGAAGTTGGACAGCGGCGTGCCCTCGGGGTTGGTGTCGGACTGGACCATCACCGGCGGGACGGCACCGGCGGTGACGACCTTCACGACGCGGCCCTGTCCGTGCTGGGCGGCGTAGCGGACGGCCTCGCCGCCACCGGTGGAGTGCCCGACGACGACCAGGTCGCGCAGGTCGAGGTGGTCGACCAGTTCGGCCAGGTCCTTGGCGTAGGTGTCCATGTCATTGCCGTGGAACGGCTGGTCGGAGCGACCGTGGCCGCGCCGGTCGTGGGCGATTGCCCGGTAGCCGTTGTCCGCGAGCAGCTTGAGCTCGACGTCCCAGGCATCGCCGGACAGAGGCCAGCCGTGGCTGAGGACGACGGGCTGGCCAGTGCCCCAGTCGCGGTAGAAGAGCTGCGTTCCGTCCGAGGTAGTGAAGTACGGCATTGCGGAGCCTCCTGACTCGATGGACGCCCGATCCAGCGAATCGCCAAGATCGGATGAATCGGACACTAGGAGCCTCGGGCGTGACATGCGAGCGGTGGCGCGTGACCCGCAGATGAACGTCCGGGGTCACGCGCCGGAGGGTCAGTCCTCGGCGAGGATGGCGTCGATCTGACCGAGCGCCTCGGACATGCCCTCGAGCATCCCCATGTCGACCAGGCGGCGCATCTGCTCGGTGTCGGCGAACCGGGATCGAATGGTCATCCGGCTCCCGGAAGCGGCGCCGGTGATGTCCACCTCGGCCCGGGTCACCGGCATCGCCGGGTCGGGGGTGCCGTCGTCACGGGCGAACCCGTCATCAAAGCTGAGCGCATGCGGCCCGTCGACGGTGACGAACTCCCACCAACCCCCGGCCTTCTCGCCGCCCGGCCCGGTCATGTAGTACGCGGCGCGGCCGCCCGGGCGCAGGTCGAGCGCGGTGAAGGTGGCGGGCCAGGCGGGTGGCCCCCACCACCGTTCCAGGCGTCGCGGATCGGACCACAGTCGCCAGACGCGCTCCGGGTCGGCGGTGAACTCGGTGACGATGGTCAGGGTGAGGTTGTCGGTGTCGGGGGTGGCGCTGACGACGGTCATGGGTGGTCCCCTTCGGTGTCGGTCTCGGTCTTGTCCAGAATCCAGCCGAAGTGCTCCCTCCGCCCGCGCTAGATCTGCTTGGACTCCTCCAGCAGTGCGGCCGCCGAGCGGATGGCCCAGGTTGGGGCGCACCACCTGCTCGCGGCCACGACGGTGCTTGGACACAATCACCTCATGATCGCGACGATCCCGGCGGTGCTGGCCGCCCTGCTGCACGTCTACATCTGGGTGCTCGAGTCGGTGCTGTGGACGACGCCGCGTGCGCGCCGCGTCTTCGGCACCACTCCGCAGGAGGCCGCCTCGACCCGGGAGATGGCCCTCAACCAGGGGTTCTACAACCTGTTCCTCGCGGTGGTGACCCTGGTCGGAGTCGTCGTGTGGGCGCTGGACCAGCGCGCGGTTGGGTCGGCGCTGGTGCTGGCTGGCACCGGGTCCATGCTCGCCGCGGCGCTGGTGTTGGCGGTCACCTCCCCGGGCAAGCGGCGGGCGGCGGCGACCCAGGGCGCATTCCCGCTGCTGGCGGTGGTGCTGACCGTGGTCGAGCTGACCGTCTGACTCAGCTCGGCATCGACCACACGGCAGCCAGTCGGCCCGCACGCCAGGCGGCAATCACGGCTGCCTCGTGCGGGACCAGCGGCGTGGGCAGATCGTCCAGGTCGAACCAGTCCATCGCGGCGGCCTTCTCCGGCTCGCGCCGGGCGGGCTCGCCGGTGAAGCGTCGGGTCAGGAAGAACAGGTCGATCCGCTGCTCGACCTGGGGGCCGCCAGGCTGGAACCGGTGGAGGGCGGTCAGTGGTTCCAGATCGGCCGGGTCGACGATGATCCCGGCCTCCTCGCGCGCCTCACGGATGGCGGCCTGGTGTGCGGACTCGCCGGGGTCGACATGGCCGGCGAGCGTCGCCCAGTGACCATCGCGATAGCCGGTGCCCTCCCGGAGTTGGAGCAGCAGACGGCCGCGGTCCAGCACGAGTAGGTAGGACGCCGCCACCAGCAGGCTCCGGCCGTCGATGTGGTCGTCGGGGGCGTAGCGCTCGGTCACTCAGCGAGTATGTCAGGGCAGCAGTGTGGTCAACATCACAGCCTGGCTCGGTGACGTTCGGCCGGGGGCATCGGATGTCCGGGTATGAGCTCCCGTCACCTGCTGCGCCGTCGCCTGACCACCCTCGCCCTCGCTGCCGGACTGTTGATCGCCGTACCGCCCACTGCCGGTGCGCAGGAGGACCCCATCGGAGGTGGGCCGGTGGTGTTGAGCGCCTCGCAGTGCGCCGCCGGGCGGTTCTGCCTCTGGAGCGGGGCCGGGTACACCGGTGCCTTCTGGAGCACCGGAAGCGCCGGCGTGCAGTCCAGTCAGGTCAGCATCGCCCGCACGGTGTGGAACCGCACCGGGGTCGCCGTGCGCCTCTACTCCGGGTCGGGTGCCACCGGCACCTGGATCTGCGTGAACTCCGGTGGGCTGTACACGTCGACCTCGATGCCCAGCACCTCGATCCGTACGATGACCACTGCCATCTGTTAGTGAGTGAACTGAAGGTGACGTGGCCGCAGGGGGCGAGGGGGGCGAACCCGCCGCGACGGTGGATGCCGTTGCGGCATTCGGCGACCTCTACCGCAGCCTGGTCCCGCACCTGCGGGGCTTCATTCGCCGTCAGGTTCCCCACGAACAGGTCGACGACGTGCTCTCCGAGACGTTCCTGGTGGTCTGGCGGCGCTGGAACGACCTGCCCGAACCTGAGCGGATCCGACCATGGGTGTACGGCGTGGCCCGCAACCGCATTCGCAAGGCCCACGACGACCGCGGACGCACTGCCCTGGGCGTCGACCTGGTGGCGGCCGACGCCTACGCCCATGAGCCCGATCCGGCCGACCAGCTCGCCGCTGACGACCGGGCCCGCCGCCTGGTCGCCCTGTTGCCGGAGGCGGAGGCGGATGCGATGACCCTGACCGTCTGGGGTGGACTGACCCCGACCGAGGCGGCGCGCGAGCTGGGATGCAGTGTCACGGCGCTGACCAGTCGGCTGTCCCGCGCCCGCACCCGTTTGGCCGGGCACCTGGCACTGGAACTCGACACGGAGGGGGAGCGGCGATGAGCGATCCCACACCCGAACGCCGGGCCCAGGCGGAGGTCGAGGCGCTGTCTGCGCTGCTGGGTCGGGTGGGGCTGGGTGGCACCCTCCCCGCCGAGCCGGTGGACGAGGTGCAGATGCGTGCGCAGATCGCGGCACTGACCGGTGACCCGGTGCAGGCTGAGGTCGTCCCCTTGCGTCCCCGCCGCCGCTGGGCGGTGCTGACCGGTGCTGCGGCCGCTGTGCTGCTCGGCATCGGGGCCGCGCTGATTCCTGCCCACCTCGGCGCACCGTCGGCGGTGGCGACCACCCCGCCGATGCTGGCGTACCCGATCGCCCCGACCGAACTGGCCGCAGGGGCCGGCCCCAGTGCCGCTCCCGTGCTGGCCGAGCTGGCGGACATCGCCGCCAACCGGGTCGACCCGGAGCCCGCCGGAACGGTGCAGCACACCCTGTCCCAGAGCTGGTTGCTGTCGGTGTCCGTGGAGGAGGAGGGCACCTCGGTGGCGGTGGAGCCGACGGTGGGGGAGACCTGGACCGCCGCCGACGGGTCGGCCACCTTCGTGCAGTGGCGCGGTCCGGCTCTGGACAGCACGGGTCGCCTGGCCGAGGTGCCCGCCGTCGACACCACCGCGGCGAATGCGGCGGTGGACCGGATGCCCGCGGGCACCTTCGATCCGGATCAGGCCGCAGCGCTGCCCCGTGATCCCGCGGCGCTACGCGCCGAGCTGCTGGCCGGCCTGAGCGCCCCCGGCTGCGACCGCACCGACTCCCCGGACACCGCCGTGTGTCTCTACCTGGCGGTGACCGACCTGGCTGATCGACTGGTGCTGCCCGCCGATCTGGACGCCGCCCTGTGGCAGGTGCTGGCCGCCGAGCCCGGGATCTCCCTTGCCGGGGAGGTCACCGACCGGGTGGGTGAGGTGGCGGTGGCGCTGGCCTTCCCCGGGGCGAGCTGGGACACCGACCCCGTGGTCCGGGTGCTGCTGGTCGACCCGAGCACGGGTGCCATCGTCGGCCGGGAAGAGGTGACGCTCTCCTCGACGGCGCTCGACATCGACACACCCACCGTGACCCAGTTTCGCTACGACCTCGAGGTCGGCTGGACAGAAGCGACCGGCCCGGCGCACTAGTCACCCGCCGAACTCGACCAGCAGCCCCGGGAACTCCTCGGTGAGCTCGCGCGCCAGGAACCCCAACGGTCCGATCCGAGCCGCCAAGCGGTCACCGGCGGTGGCATGCAGTGCGGTGCCCCAGCAGGCCGCCTGCTCGGGCGTGCACCCGCCCGCGAGCAGACCGCCGATCGCGCCGGAGAGCACATCGCCGCTGCCGGATGTTCCCAGGCCCGGATGCCCGGAGGCGGTGGCCCACTGCCGTCCGTCCGGATGCGCGATGATCCCGGCGCAACTGACCACGGTGCCGTAGCGCTCCGCCACCAGCACCGCGGCGTCCTCAGGGTCGGCCTCGTCCCGGTCCAGCAGCCGAGCAGCCTCGGTCAGGTTGGGGGTGAGCACGGTGCGCTCGGGCAGCGTGACCGCCATCCCCGGGAGCACGCCGAGCGCGAAGGCATCGATCAGCACCGCGGTGTCACCGGCGGTCGCGAGCACGGTGGACAGCAGTGCCTCCGCGCCCTGCGGCTCGTCCAGCCCCGGACCGACAATCACGGCATCCGCCCGGGAGAGCTCCTGCGTCATCCCTGCTGCGTCGGCCCCGGTCGGCGACCCCTCCGGCGACTGCGGCAGTGACAGCACCCCCGCCTCCGGAAACTGGGCGGCGCAGGCCGGTGCCACCGACTCCGCCACGGCCACGCTGAGCCGCCCAGCCCCGATCCGCAACGCCGCCAACCCGGCGAGCAGCACGGCCCCCGGGGTCGGCCGCGCCCCGCCGATCACCAACACGCCCCCGCGCTCGTCCTTGCTGCCCCGGCGGTCGGGCAACGGCCAGGCGCGCAGCTCTGCGGGGGTCAGGGGCGTGATCATCGGGCGTCCTCGCGTTCTCCGGCGTGTTCGGTGACCTTGCCATCCGTGCGTTCCAGGTGTCGCACGTCATCGGCACGGGTGGTGGTCCAGGTGCGGTCGGTGCGGGTCAGCACGGTGAGTGAGGTGTTTCGCACACTGCCGCGGGCGATCAGGTCGAAGAGCTGCTGCTCATCCATCGCTTCCAGCACGTAGCGCAGCAGCCAGATCACCGCGTCATGCGCCACGACCAGCACCCGCGCGGCGTCGCTGTCGGCCACATCCCGCAGCACCGAGCGCAGCCGGAGGGCGACATCCGCCCAGGATTCCCCGCCCGGTGGCCGATAGTAGAACTTGCCCTGGTGTGCGCGACGGGCAGCTTCCTGGGGGAATCGAGCGTGTACCCCGTGGCTGGTCAGACCGTCGAGCACCCCGAGTTCCCGGTCCCGGAGCCGCTCATCGATCACGGTGGGCAGATCCAGACTCGCGCGGTGCAGCGCGAGGTGCGCGGTCTGCCGGGCGCGCAGATACGGCGAGCACCACACCACCTGTGGCAGGTCGTCGGGTTCCTGCTGCGCCCAGTGCGCGCCGAGGGAGACAGCCTGTTCCGCCCCGGTCTCGGACAGCGGCGTATCGGCGTCCCGGGTGTCGATCCCGACCACCTCGGCCCCCGCCCGCTCGGAGCGGGTCGCCGCCACATTGCCGATACTCTCCCCGTGCCGCACCAGCCAGATCTCCTGCACCATGCGCTTCACCGTCGCAGCACCCGGCGGTGCCCGCATCCTGGGAGAATGGCCGGATGCTCCCCGTGTTCGCCAGTGGTTGCCTCGGTCTGGCGCGCCTGCGTTGGGACGGCAGGTCGGTGCCGATCGATGACCCGATCTGGTCCCGGTGGCAGGCGGAGGGTCGGCTGGTGCAGTTCTGTCCGGAGGTCGCTGCCGGGCTCCCGATCCCGCGCGAACCGGCGGAGATCGTCGGGGGCACCGCGGCAGACGTGCTGGACGGGACAGCGCGGGTGCTCGGCCGCACCGGCACGGACCTGACCGACGCGTTCCTGCGCGCCGCCGAGCTCGGCGTGCAGCAGATCCGACAGCATCGTCCGGCTCTGGCGGTGCTGGTGGACCGCAGCCCCTCCTGCGGGAGCACCACGGTGTACGACGGGACGTTCACCGGGACCCGGGTTCCCGGCCGTGGCCTGTCCGCCGAGCTGCTCGTCCGGGAGGGGGTGCCGCTCTTCACTCCGGCTACCCTCGCCGATGCCGCCGACCTGGTGCAGCGCGCCGAGACTGCCTCACCCGGGTGACTTCGCCCGAAACCAGCCCATCCACACCAGAACCCGGATAGGCTGCTTGGCGCGAAGGTCCCGGATCACCCCCTGCTCCGGGGCCTTCGCTCTGTCCCGGGTGATGTGACTCAGATCACAGTATTCCGAGGTGACAGCACCGGCCCCCCGCGGGACGACAGGGATGACACGGTCAGGTGTGGAGGGCACTGCCCGTGTGCGGCCCGTCGGAGTCTGCAGGGGGCGACTCCGGCGGGCCGCCCTGTGCGCCCAGCGCACACCCCGCTGCCGCTAGGCTGCCCTCGCCGCAGCATCCTGTTCCCACGGGCATGAGCCCGGTGACCTGACCAGGCGACATGCGATGAGCGGCACAGCAACGACACCCACGACCCTGCGTGCTCTGCACCCCCTCATGCGCACGGGGTGGCGTCTCGGCTCCGGGCGAGCATGGCTGGCGCTGTGCGTACCCATGACGATGGGGCTGCTGCTGGCGACGGTCGTCACGGTCGTGCTCTGCGATGACCCGGTGATCCGGGACTGGCGTCTGGAGTCGGTGTCGCCCGGGATAGATCCGCGATCCGACCTGATCTCCACCGCGATCCTCGCGGTGTCGATGAGCTGGGCCGCCGGAGCCGCCGTGGTCATGCTGGGGGCCGAAGTGCGGCGCGAGGTGGTCACACTGCGCCGGTGCTGGGCCTGGCCGTGGCGTTCCCCGGTTGGGGCGATCGCTCTGGTCGGTGTGCTGGTGGCCGCCGGCCTCGGCATGGCTGCCGCGGCCTTTGCCGTGCTCCGCGATACGTCGTCCTCGACCGCGCAGCAGTACGGCGCCCTGGCGTTCCTGCCGGTCATCGCGGCTGCGTTGTGTGTGCCCAGCCTGCGGTGGATCGCCCGCCGAGTGTTGGCGGACACCGGCTCGATCCACAAGCACGCACCGCGGCGGCGCCGCGCGACCCTGAATTGGGCCGCACCGTTGACGGTGCTGGTGGTGGTGGGTCTGCGGGTCGCCATCGCCAGGTTGCCGATGCCGGTGATGTCCTTCGACCTGGTCGCCCTCGCGAATGGCGTCGTGACCGCCGGTGGCCTGCTCACCGTGGTCGGTGTCGCCGTCGATGACCTCCTGCCCAGCGGGACGTTCCGGGTCCGACAGGACGGGACTGGGGCGGCCGCCCGGCGCTGGACTGCGGGGGTGATCATCGCGGTGCCGACCGTGCTGATGATGGTCCTCGCGCTGTGGAACCCCGCCGATGTCGCTCGGATGCGGACAGCTGATCCGGTTGACGGCGAATGGTCGGTCCAGGTCCCCTCCGCCGGCGGCGGATACAGCATCTGGCGAGGTCGGGATCTCAGTCTTACCTGGCGTTCGGATCGCGACGCCGAGTTGGAGCGCGACGTGGTGCTGTGTGCTCCCGACCGCTGCGGGGTGCTCTTCGTGCCGTTCTTCGGGATCGAGGCTGTCACCCCGGACGGGCAGCATCTGTGGTCGGCCTCGTGGGTCGAGGAGATCGTGGAGGACCCGTACCGCATCGACCGATCACTGCGGATCCGCCGAGACCCGATGCCGACGGTGCGGGCCGGTGAGGACCTGACCCTCGGCAACACGCCCGACGTCGACGAGGTGGTCGAGCACACGGCGGTCCGTTACGACCTGGACCTGCCGGAAGTAGCCAACTGGGCCGCAGAGCGTGAGACCCCGATGGCGATGGCTGCTGACGAGGACCACGCCGTCATCGCCACCGTCGCCCGCGGCCCCGAGGGCACCGGCGCACGCGAACTGGTGATCGTCCGCTGCACGCTCGACCGCTGTGCGACCTCCCGGACGCCGGCGGCTGTCGGCGACAGCGAGTTCGACCTGTCGGTACGACTGGGACCGGATGGCTCCGCGATCGTGCTCGTCGACCCCGGCACCCTGGACGATTTCGCTGTCCAGCTCGTCACCGTCGCCGCGGACGGCAGCACCTCGATCGAGGAGGTGCCGGTCGAGATCGAGTACGGGTACTCCTGGAACAACGGGACCTCACTCGCCGTGGGTCCGGACGGCATCGTCTGGGTCCTGGTCAGGCACGGGCTGACCGGTGTGCTGTTGCGGTGCCCCGCGGGATCATGCGTCTCCGCCGAGTCGATCACCATCGAGGGGTTGTCGCAGGGAGTGGCCGCGCTCGTGGTGGACAGCACCGGTCGGCCCCTGATCGTCTCCCACGACCCGCGGGACGACGGGCTCACGCTGGTCTCCTGCCGCGATGCCCAGTGCTCCACCCAGGACCGACGACGCCTGGCGGAGCCGATCAGATCGCAGTTCGTCGACGAACCGGTGGTACTGGCACTCGACGGTGATCTGCCGGTGATCGGTCGCCTCAGGGGTGCCGACTTCACCGGTGACGGCCGTGTGATCCTGCGCTGTGACGCCCCACGCTGCGGGATGCCGTAGGGGATCGGCTCAGGCCTGATCGACCAGATCCGGGTCCTCCGACGGCGCATCCGCATCCGCGTCCTCGTCATTCAGCGAGGGCATCATCGCGTGCAACCGCGGTGACCAGTCATTCATCCGCTCCGGGAAGCACCGCCCCAGCAGGTCGACCATCGCCGAGGCGGCGGTGGACGCACCGGGGGAGGCACCGAGCAGTCCGGCGATGGACCCGTCCGCGGCGGTGATCAGCTCGGTGCCGAACTCCAACGCCCCGCCCCCGGGCACTGGCTTGATGACCTGGACGCGTTGTCCGGCGGTGATCAGCTCCCAGTCGGCGTCCTGCGCGGTGGGCAGGTACTCGCGCAGACTGGACAACCGCTTCTTGCGACCCGCGAGCACCTCGGTGATCAGGTACCGCAGGAGGTCGAGGTTCTTCAGGCCGACCGACAGCATGGGCCAGATGTTGTCCGGGCGGATGGTGCGCAGCAGATCGCCCCAGGAGCCGTGCTTGAGGAACTTCATGCTCCACCCGGCGTAGGGCCCGAACAGCAACGCCTGCCCGCCCCCGACCGCCCGGGCGTCCAGGTGCGGGACGGACATCGGTGGGGAGCCGACCGCGGCCTTGCCGTAGACCTTCGCGTGGTGTGCGGCGATCAGCGCGGGGTTGCGGGTGCGCAGGAACTGCCCGGCGATGGGGAAACCGCCGTAGCCGCGGATCTCCTCGATGCCAGAGCGTTGCAGCAGCCGCAGCGCGCCACCCCCGGCACCGACAAAGACGAATCGCGCATGCAGCACCCGTGGACGGCCAGAGGCGCGGTCCTGGATGAGCAACTGCCAGCCGCCGTCGGGGCTGCGGCGCAGGTCGCGCACCTCCTGGCCGGTGCTGACCCGGGCCCCGCGGCCGCGCAGGTCGTCGATCAGGTGCCGGGTCAGCGCGCCGAAGTCCACGTCATAGCCATGGGGCGCACGGGTGGCGGCCACCGGGCCGGGTGCCCGCTCCGCCATGATCAACGGCGTCCACTCGGCCAGCACCGCCGGGTCGTCGCTGAACTCCATCGACGCGAACCGGGGGTGAGCGCTCAGCGCGGCATGCCGGCGGCGCAGGTAGTCCACATCGCGTTCGCCCTGCACAAAGGTCATATGCGGCACCGGGGTGCGGAAGTCGTCCCCGGGCAGTCGTCCGGCCGCGATCAGGTGGTCCCACAGCTCCGCGGACAGCGAGAACTGCTCGTTGATCCGCACCGCCTTGGCGATGTCGATGGACCCGTCCGGGCGCTCGGGGGTGTAGTTCAGCTCGCACAGTGCGGCGTGGCCGGTCCCGGCGTTGTTCCAGGCATCCGAACTCTCCCGGGCGACCTGGTCGAGGCGTTCGATCACCTCGATGGACCAGGTGGGTTCCAATTCGGACAGCAGAGTGGCGAGGGTGGCGCTCATCACGCCACCGCCGACCAGGGCGACATCGACCTCAGACACGGTGTCGATGGTAACGACCGCAGCGGGACCTTCGACCCGAATGACCGGAATGCGACCGATCAGCGCTCCGAACCGTGACTGGCCTCCGGGGTCGGGCCGTGCAGGGCAGCGTCGTACCGGGGCGCACCGGAGCGCAGCGCGACCCCCTCTGCTCCGACCTGGTCCACATCGCCCCAGTGCGCCAAGAAGGTGCCGCGGTGCCGCCACCGCATCCAGCGGGCGATCGGCCACGGTGCGGTGACATCGGTGCGCTCGTAACCCAGGAAGGAGGTGCCGGTGCGCGGGCTGACCAGCAGGCCGTGTACCCGGGGTGAAGCCAGCGTGCCGCTCACCGGGCCGTCCAGCACCAACCGGACGTCCACCACGTAGCCCACCCGCTCCCCGTCCAGGGTCACCGGCAGGTCGAGCAGATCACTCAGGAGCATGACGACCTCCCGGAATCCGCCCGATCACCCGGTCCCGCACCCAGCGTTCGGTCCAGGTCACGGTGAGATCGTCCGAGTCGGCCGCCAGCTGGATCGTGGTCCCGACGTCGGTCACCTGACGCCAGTCGATCCGTTCCCACCGGGAGGGTGGGGGAGTGCCACCGAAGATCCGGGTGCCCAGCACTGGTCCGGCCAGCAGTGCGGTCAGCCGCGGCTGCTCACCCAGGTCCAGGTCGGCATCGGCCACCGTGGTCACCGGCTCGCCGTCACGGTCCAGCACCAGCCGGTCCAACAGGTGCAGCCGAGCATCGACCACCCGACCGGGCTGCGTCGGCTCGGGTACCGGCTGCGGGCCTGCCACCGGACCTGGTCGCACCCGTCGTCGCCTCATGCCCCCACCCCCGTCCAGATCAGCAGCGGGATCGCCGCGATACTCGCCGCCAGGATCAGCACCAGGTAGACCAGCCCCAGTGCGTTGGTCACCCGGCCATTGACCTGATCACCCATGTACTCTGGGTCATTGGCCACCACCAGGATCGGCAGATAGGTCAGCGGCAGTGCCACCGCGGAGAACACCACCGAGTACTCGGTGATCCGCACCGGATCGACTCCGGTCATCAACACCCCGACCCCGATCGCCAGCGCCACGATCATCGTCAGGTGGAACCGGGCCGCGTGGGTCGGACGCCGGAATTTGCCCCATGACCAGCCGAAGAACTGCGCCAGGGTGTAGCCGCTGGACAACGTGGTCTCCAACGCCGCCCCGAAGGTCGCCGCCACGATCCCGATGATCACCACCGCCAGTGCCAGCTTCCCGCCCGCCTCGGCCACCGGCAGCACCATCTGGGACAGCGAGGACACCTCGATGGACAGTGGCATCAGCACCACCGCCGCACAGGCCGCGATGGCCAGCGACAGCAGCCCGCCGAGCGGGAACCCGACCAGCACGTTCAGCCGTGACTGGGACAGGTCCTTGCGCGTCCACTTCTCCTCCACCGCGCCGGAGCTGAAGAAGAACACCTCATACGGCGTCATCGCCGCACCGAACAGGGCGATGGCGTAGTACCAGTACACCGGCCCGGTCTCGCCCTCAGGAATCACCGGGTCCAGCGCCTGGGAGGCGAGTTCGCCCCAGTCCGGGCCCAACAAGAACAGCGCCACCGCGAACACGACCAGGCAGAGCCCGAGCAGCCCGGTGACGTTCTCCATCAGCTGGAACGTGGTCCGCCACACCACCAGCCACACGGCGAGCGCCGCCACCGGGATCCACAGCCGGGGCTCCACGCTGCTGGCCAGTTGCAGGGCCAGCGCGATGCCGCCGACCTCCGCGGTGAGGGTGAGCAGGTTGATCACGAAGCTCGCGGACAGGTTGCCCAGCGCGACCCGGGGACCCAGGCGCTCGCGGATGATCTCGAAGGTGGCACGGCCACTGACCGCCGCCACCCGGCCGGACATCTGCGCGAACAGGCAGATCCCGACCACGCCGACCAGCACCGCCCAGGCCAGCGACAGCCCGAATCGGGAGCCGACCACCGCATTGGTCACCAGATCCCCGATGTCCAGGAATCCGCCGATGGCGGTCAGCACGCCGAGGGCCACGCCCAGCAGACGTTTCACGCCGTCGCCGCCTCGATGCTCAGCGCGCCCCAGGCCTGATCCAGCTCGCGCAGCAGGTTCTCCGGCACCTGGCGGTGAGCAGCGGATGGGCCGGTGATCCATACCCCGGCGTCGACCACCGCCGCGGTGGCGGCCTGCACCGCGTCGAGCACGTCGTCCCGGGCGGTGCGCACGGTCGCATCGGGTGGGGACAGGGTGGTGAGCGTGCGGGTGGCCTCCTCGAGCACGCGGATCGAGTCGGCCTGGACGGTGTCGGCCACGGTCGGTGTGATCCGGTCCTGACCCAGCTGCCGGACCGCCGTACGCACCGTGGCCACCGCGGAGCTTGCTTGATCGCCGGCATCCTGCACGCTCGCGACCATCTCGGCCGGTGCTCGGTGCTGTTCACCGACCGCACACCCGCTGAGCAGCGTCAACGCCAGAGCTGCCAGCGCCCATGAGTGCCTGCGCATGCCAGCGATCGTGCTCGCCGTCGGGCCGCCCCGCATCTGCAGGTGCGGGGCGATGGACCCGGTGCGACGGTGGGGCGATGACAACCGACGACAGCACCCAGGGCTACGACCCCGAGCAGGACCCGGACGCCGATCCGCAGATGCTCAACCCGCGCACCGGCGACCAGGCGGCTGACAGCGAGCACCCGGAGGGCGACGCCGACGCCGACCCGGACAACCTCAACCCGCGATCGACACCATGAACGACCTCGACCGCCAGCAGCTGCGGATCTACCTGGCCGACCACCTCTCCGGTGCGGCGGCGGGTGCGGCACGTGTCCAGCGGATGGCCGAGTCCTACCGGGACACCCCCCTCGGCCCGGATCTGGCGCGGCTGGCGGAGGACATTCCCGCCGAGCGCGACTGGCTGGAGGATCGGATGCACGCGTGGGGGCTGCCGCCGCACCGTCTCAAGCAGCTCGCCACCACGGTGGCCGAGCGGGTCGGTCGGCTCAAACCGAACGGTCGTGTGGTGCGGCCGGCCCCAATGACGGCGGTGCTGGAACTCGACCTGATGCGCGCGGCGGTCACCGGCAAACGTGGCCTGTGGGAGACCTTGCGCCTCTATGCCGAGGAGCTTGGCCTGGACCCGGCCCGCCCGGCGGAGCTGATCGTGCAGGCCGATCAGCAGATCGCCACCCTGACCGCGTTGGGTGAACGCGCCCGTCAGCAGGCATTCCGCAGATCGCAGGGGGCCGCATGAGAGTCGCCGTGGTGGGTGCCAGCGGGAACGTCGGCACGGCAGTGCTGCGCCGACTGCGCGCGGACGAGAGCGTGACCTCGGTGGTCGCGCTTGCCCGGCGGGTGCCGCACACCACGCCCCCGCCGCCCTACGACCGTGCCGAGTGGCGGCCGGTGGATCTGGCTGCTGGCGGTCCGCAGGACCGGACCGTGGAGCACCTGCGCCGGGCCTTCGCCGGGGCGGATGCGGTGGTGCACCTGGCCTGGGCGATCCAGCCGAGCCACGACCGTGATCGACTGCGCCGGGTCAACGTCGAGGGCACCCGTCGGGTGATCGAGGCCGCGGTGCAGGCCGGGGTGCCACACCTGGTGGTGGTCTCCTCCGTGGGTGCCTACGCCCCGGCATTCGACGATCGGCTCCGGGACGAGGACTGGCCTACCGAGGGCATCGCCACCGCCGACTACAGCCAGGACAAGGTCGCGCAGGAGCGACTGCTGGACGAGCTGGAGCTGCGGCACACCGGGATCAGGGTGGCACGGGTGCGTCCGGCCCTGGTGTTCCAGCACGCCGCCGGTCCGGAGGTGAAGCGGATCTTCCTGGGGCCGTTCGTCCCCCGACGGCTGCTGGACGGGAACCTGCCGGTGCTGCCCTGGCCGGAGGGGCTGCGGGTGCAGGCGATCCACGGTGACGACCTGGCCGACGGCATCCGTGAGGTGGTGGTGCGCCAGGCCACCGGGGCGTTCAACCTGGCCGGGGCCGGGGTCATCCGCGCCGCCGACGTCGCCGAGGTACTGGCCCAGGGCAACTGGCGCGAGGTGCCGCACGGTCCGGTCCGCCAGGCGCTGTGGGCCGCCTGGCAGTTGCGACTGGCACCGATCGGGCCGGGCTGGTTCGATCTGGCCGCCGGTGCGCCGCTGCTGGACACCGCACGGGCGGAACGTGAACTCGGCTTCCGCCCGCGATGGACCTCGGTGGCGGCGATGCGGGATCTGCTCGACGGGATGATGCGCTCCCCGGGCACCGCGAGCCCGCCGCTGAAGCGGTGAGGCCGGCATGGATCGGTGCCGACCGGTGTTGAGGCGGCCATGACCGACCGTTGTGAGGCTGGGCCCGGGGGACTGCCGGAGGCTGCGGCGCACCCGGAGGGCTCGGCGCGACTGGTGCTCGGCGACTCATCGGCGCCTGTAACCATCACCGAGTTCGGCGATCTGGAATGCCCGTACTGCCGCCAGGCCGCTGAGCCGCTGCGCCGCCTGATCGCCGAGTCCGACGGGGGCGTGCGCCTGGTGTGGCGGCACTTCCCGCTGTTCCAGGTGCATCCGCATGCGCTGGTCGCTGCGCTCGCCGCGGAGGCCGCCGCCGAGCAGGGCATGTTCTGGCCGATGCAGCAGGCGCTCTTCGCCCAACAGAACCGGTTGACCGAACCCGACCTACGCACCGTCGCCCGCACCCTCGGCCTGGACCCGGAGTCGGTGACCGGTCCGGTGGCGCAACGGTTCGCCGACCGGGTGGAGGCCGACTACGTCGCCGGTCTGGACCTGGGCGTGGCCGGCACCCCGACGCTGTTCATCGATGGCGAGCCCTACACCGGTGCCCTCACCCTGTCTGCTCTGCGCCGCGCGCTGCCTTAGCTCCCGGCCCTTGGACCCGCCCGGCACACCATCGAAAGCTGCCTTCCCGCACTGGGAAGCATGCTGGTGCCCCGGCGCTCGGCGTCGGCCCCGGGCTCAGACCGAGCCGACCGCCCACGGGCCGGAGGGGAGCCGGGTGGGCAGGCCCTCCTCCGGGGAGCACAACGGGAGGCGGTTGCCCAGGATGCGCAGCAGAACACTGCCCAGCACCGCAGCGATCAACGACCCGGCCAGGATGCCGATCTTCGCCTGCTCCTGGATCTCGCCCTCGAATGCCAGCTCGGCGATGAACAGTGAGATCGTGAACCCGATCCCAGCCAGCACCGCGCCGCCGAGCAGGTGCCCCCAGCGCACCCGCCCCGGGAGTCGACCCAGGCCGGTGCGGATCGCCAGGGTGGCCGCCCCGGTGATGCCGACCGTGTTGCCCGCCACCAGCGCCACCGCGATCCCGATGCTCACGGAGGAGGTCGCCGCTGCCCGCAACGCCTCCGGGTCGAGCCTCACCCCGGCATTCGCCAGCCCGAACACCGGCACGATCACAAAGGCGCTCCACGGGTGCAGCAGCCGTTGCAGGCGCTCGCTGGCGGGGACGGCGGCGCGGGCGGCCAGTTCGGTGAGGTGTTCGCGCTCGGCCGTGGTCTCCACCACCAGACCGTCGGCCCAGGTCGGCACCTGCTCCACGTGTTCACGGGCCATCGACCGGGAGGGCAGCAGCAGCCCGACCAGCACCCCGGCCAACGTGGCGTGCACCCCGGAGGCGTTCACCGCGCACCACAGTGCGATCCCGATCAGCGCATAGGGCGTCAGCCGCCACACCCCGAGCCAGCGCAGCACCAGCATGGCGATCACCAGTACGGCGGCGACGCCGAGCGCAGGCCAGTGCACGCTGTCGGTGTAGAACACCGCCATCACCGTGATCGCACCGATGTCGTCGACGATGGCCAACGTGAGCAGGAACAGCCGCAGCCGATCCGGGCACGCCGGCCCGAACAGCGCCAGGATGCCGACCAGGAACGCGGTGTCGGTGCTCATCACCACCCCCCAACCGTGGGCGGCCTCGGTGCCGGCGTTGAACGCCAGATAGATCAGCGCTGGCACGGCCAGGCCGCCGATCGCGCCCAGGGCGGGCACCGCGATGGTCCGCCGGTCGCGCAGCTCTCCGCTGGTGACCTCCCGGTTGATCTCCAGCCCGACGACGCAGAAGAACACCGCCATCGCCGCGTCGTTCACCCAGTGGTGCAGATCCAGGTCCAGCCCCCAGGAGCCCAGGTGCATCCCGGCGGAGGTCGACCAGAGCGCGTCGTAGGCCTCGGACCACGGGCTGTTCGCCCAGACCAGAGCGAGCACGGTGGCGGCCAGCAGCGCCAGCGCCGATCCGGCCTCGGTGGACAGGAAGTCCCGGACCTGGGGATTGACCCCGGGTAGGCGCACCCGCAGGGCGGGCCCCGGGGTCAACGGGGTTGCTGAGGTCACGGGCGGCTCCCTGTCATCACGGCTGTGATCCTGCTGCGACCGGTCGCAACGCCCCGGGCCGGGTCAGTATGCCCACCGGATGCGACGATGACCCCATGAACCCGCAGCCCCGCACCGCACTCGTCACCGGCGCCGGACGGGGGATCGGCCGTGGCCTCTCGCTCGGTCTGGCCGCCGCGGGCTGGGAGCTGGCCCTGGTCGGCCGCACGCTGGATCATCTGGACGCCGTCGCCGCCGAGATCCGCGCCGCCCACCCGGACCGCACCGTGCTGGTGCTGCCCGCCGATGTCACCGACGCCGCCCAGGTCGCCCGGGTCGTCGCCGACGCCGAGCAGGGGCTGCCCGGGGGGATCGGTCTGGTGGTGAACAACGCGGGGGTGATCGAGCGCCAGGAGGTCGATCTGGTCGCGGACGACGTCGAGGACGTGTGGCGGGTGATCGAGACCAACGTGCGCGGTCCGCTGCTGGTCACCCACGCCGTGCTGCCCGCGATGCTGGCCCGTGGTGTCGGGCACCTGGTGAACATCAACTCCGGCTCCGGTCACCGGCCCTCACCGGTCTACACCGGTTACGGGATCAGCAAGGGTGCGCTGGCCCGACTCACCACGATGGTGCACGCCCAGGTCGCCGACCGCGGGGTGAAGGTGCTGGATCTGGCACCGGGTGTGGTGGTCACCGACATGACCCAGGCCATGCCGCTGCACGACGGTCGCGCCGACTGGACCCCGGTGCAGGCGAGTGTCGATCTGGTCGACGCCTTCGGTTCGGGTCGGTTGGACGCACTGTCCGGGCGATTCGTCCGGGCGGGCACCGACACCGAGGAGTCGTTGCGGGAGCACGCCGCGCTGATCGCCGAGCGGGACGCCCGCACCCTGCGCCTGGCCCCCTGGGGCGAGGACGACCCGGTGGCCTAGAGCTCCGGCGACGACAACACAGCGGGCACCTGAGCGTCGTACCCCGCATCCCGCAGCGCCGCCCGCACCCGTTCCGCGGCGGCATCGAGCTGCTCCGCGGGCACATCCGAGCGGGCGTTGGCGAAGCTCAGCTGCTCCTCACCCCAGGCGGGCAGCACATGCAGGTGCAGATGCGGCACCTCGAACCCGGCGACCAGCAGCGCGGCCCGTGGTGCGTCGAACGCGGTCTGCTGCGCGGTGCCCACGATCTTGGCCACCCGGATCAGCTCGGCCAGCAGGTCATCGGCGGCGTCGGTGAACCGCGGCACCTCCTCGCGGGGGGCCACCAGCACGTGCCCGTCGGTGATCGGCGCGATGGTGGCGAAGGCGACGCAGCGCTCGTCCGCCCAGACGAAGCGCCCGGGGATCTCGCCGTCGATGATGCGGGTGAAGAGGGTGCTCATCCGGCCACGGTACCCAGGGCGCGCAGCTTGGTGGTCACCGCGAGCACCGTGTTCCAGTTCCGGCCCGAGCCCTTGCCCCCGGCGGCCCGGTCCAGCACCTTGCCGGTCAGTCGTGAGGAACCGATGCCCTCCCGGTAGTCGATGTACCCCTCCTCGTGGTGGAAGGTCGTCGACTCGGGGCCGTAGGCGCTCAGATCCGGGCTGCCCGCGGCGACCGGCCCGTCGTAGAACATCACCACCAGCCGGGAGGGGCGCTCCGCCGCGGCCTGCGGGTACGGGTTGGCGGCGATCACGGCCTCCATCTGATCCAGGGTGCGGATCACCAGCCCGAGCGGGAGGTCGAGCTCGGCGCGCAGGTGCTCGGTCAGCTCGGTCACCAGCGCCGCCCGGTCCCCGGTGAAGTCCGGCCGCGGTCGCAGCAGCAGGTTGCCGGTGGCCAACCAGGTCGACACGTTCCGGTGCCCCAGGTCGGCGGTCACCTCACGCAGCCGCGCCATGGGCACCTGCCCGTACCGGCCGAGGTTGACCGCTTGCAGCAGAGCGACGACCGGCGTGTCCATCGATCCTGCCTAGAGGAACCGCAGCGGGTCGAACTCCTCCAGCGGGATGATCCGCAGCCGGGGGAGTGTCACGTTGAAGGCCTTCACATCCGACTCCAGGTCGAAGGTCTCCAGCCCGTCCTCGGTCAGATGCGCCAGCTGGCTACTGGTGAACTCCCGGAACGCGAGCAGTCCGACCCGGCGGTCCTCGTCCTCGAGCAGCGCCTCCATCTCCGGGGCGAAGTCCCCGTCGTGGGAGGCCAGTAGCACGTCGCCCTCGCGGTCGGCCAGTGCGGACAGGGTCCGCTTGATGCCGATGTCGACGACCTTGCCCTCACCGGACAGCGGGATCGGCTGGAACCCGATGGCCAGCAGCGCCTGCACGAAGGACATCGGCATGGTGCCGCTGGTGGCGTTGAGAAAGAACAGTCCCTTGGTGTCCTGGCCCCAGGTGCGCTGGGCGAAGTCCAGCACCCGCTCCCACCGGGGTCGCTGCTCCGGGGTGGGGCGTCCGTTGAGGATCGATGAGCCGAGGGTGGCGTCGATGTTCTCCCCGTCGACCAGGACATAGGTGGTCCGCATCCGGCCAGCGTACGCAGGCCTCGGTCAGAATGGGGCCCGGCACACCCGCGGAGAGGACAGGCGATGACCGGCGAGGCACGACTGGCGGCGCAGGCCTGGGAGGAGCTGTTCCGCACCCAGGTCGCGATCATGCGTCGCCTGCAACGCGATCCGATCTGGGACCGGATCAGCTTGCGGGAGTACGACGTGCTCTTCACCTTGTCCGGTGCATCGGGGCAGCGGCTGCGGCTGCGGGAACTGGCCGAGTCGAGTCTGCTGAGCCAACCGAGTCTGAGCCGGATGGTGGAGCGGCTGGAGCAAGACGGCTGGGTGCGGCGGCTGCGCGATCCCGAGGACGGTCGCGGGGTGCTGGTCACGTTGACCCAGGAGGGCGCGCAGTTGCAGAAGGAGGTCGGTCGGCGGCATGTCGAGGCGATCGCGCACTATGTCGGCGGGGCGTTGGACGACGCGCAGCTGCACGAACTGATCCGGGTCACCGGGGCGCTGCGGGCGGCGCAGTCCGGTATCGCTGAGCTGCCCCGTCCCTGACCATCGGGGGACCTCCGGCCCACGACAGGGGCGCTGGAGGCACGGACCATGGATCGGGTCGGGTGCGTAGACCGCGCCCCGAGTCCGTCATAGCCGCAGGAGGGGACCCATGCGCGTCTTGATCACGGTGGCCTCGCGTCATGGCGCCACCGCCGAGATCGGCACTGCCATCGGCCGGGTGCTCTCCGAGGCGGGTCACCATGTGCGGGAGGTCGCGCCGCAGGACGTCACCACGCTGGACGATGTGGAGGCGGTGGTGCTCGGGTCGGCGGTCTACACCGCGCACTGGCTGCCCGCTGCCCGGGACTTCGCCAAGCGCTGGGAGGACGAGCTGCGGGCGCGCCGGGTGTGGGTGTTCTCCTCCGGGCTGGCGACGCAGCCGGCCGCGTCCGCGAACTCCCCGCACGAGCTGATGGCCCTGCGGGAGCGGGTGGGCGCGTTGGGCCACCGCTCCTTCGCCGGTCGGTTGCAGCGCAGTGAGCTGGCCTTCGCCGAGCGGGCGTTGATCGCCGGTGCGCGCGCCAAGGAAGGCGACCACCGTGACTTCGAGGCGGTGGCGGCCTTCGCGCGCGAGATTGCTGATCAGCTCGCCACCCTGCCCGCACCGACCGCCGCCGGACCGGGGAACTGACGCCGCGTCAGGACAAGATCACGGCGGGAGAGCGCTCCGGTGGGAATTCTTGAACCGTTCAAGATGCCATGATGCTGGACGTGACTGCTGCACTCTCGACGTCGTCGTCGCTCGCCCCGTATGACGCGGTGCTCCTGCTCTCCTTCGGAGGGCCCGAGCAGCCAGAGGATGTGCTCCCCTTCATGCGCAATGTGACCCGGGGGAAGGGCATCCCGGAGGAGCGGCTGGTCGAGGTCAGCCAGCACTACGCGCTCTTCGGTGGCAAGAGCCCAATCAACGACCAGAACCGCGCCCTGCTGGCCGCCCTGCGGGCCGAGCTGGACGCCCGCGGGATCGACGTGCCGCTGGCCTGGGGCAACCGGAACTGGGAGCCCTACACCGACGGCGCGTTGGAGTCGCTGCGCGCGCAGGGCCACCGCCGCGTGCTGGCCCTGGTGACCAGTGCCTACGGCTCCTACTCCGGGTGCCGTCAGTATCGCGAGCACGTCTCTGCGGCGCTGCGCGAGCTGGGCGCTGCGGACACCGACCCGACCGGGGATCTGGGCAGTGCGGGCCTGCGGGTGGACAAGCTCCGGCACTACTTCAACAACCCCGGATTCGTGCGGGCCAACGCGGACGCCGTGATCGAGGCCTACCTCGAACTGGCCGAGCGCACCGGACGCCCGGTGACCGCACTGCTCGCCGAGGCACCGCTGCTGTTCGTCACGCACTCGATCCCGTTGGCGATGGAGGCGGGTTCCGGTGCTCGCCGTCCGTCCTATCTGACCCAGCACCAGGAGGTCGCCCGGGAGGTGGCCGCGCTGGTCGCCCAGCGTTTCGGCACCGCACCCGAGCACAGCCTGGCGTTCTGCTCCCGCTCCGGCCCGCCGCAGCAGCCCTGGTTGGAGCCGGACATCAACGATGTGCTGACCGAGCGTGCCGGTGCGGGCGTGACCGCCGTCGTGATGTCCCCGATCGGCTTCGTCTCCGACCACATGGAGGTCGCCTTCGACCTCGACACCGAGGCGATGGCCACCGCTGAGGGGCTGGGTATCACTGCGGTGCGGGCCGGATCGGCCTCCACCCGACCGTCCTTCGTCACCGGGCTGGTCGACATGATCGAGGAGCGCGCCGCCCGGGAGCGGGGCGAGGACGTCACCCCGATCACCACCGGCGAGTTCGGCCCCTGGCCGGACCGCTGCGCCGCCGGGTGCTGCTTCCAGCGCGCCGGACAGGACACCGGCATCCCGGCGATCGCCGGATCGGACCACGCAGGCTGCGACGATGCGGGCTGCGCCAGCACGGAGGAGACACACGCACCATGAGCACCACCCCGCAGGACGGCGGCCACAGCCCCGACATCGCCGCACAGATCAACGATTCGCTCCGCTACGCGATGTACGCGGTCTTCGAGGTTGCCACCCCGCTGCCCGCGGATGCCGCAGCCCGGCAGGCGATGGTCGCCGAGGTCCTGGCCGACCTGACCGGTGACGCCCGTCCGGACGACCTGGTGGTGCGCGGCTGGTACGACGTGGCCGGTCTGCGCGCCGACGCCGACCTGATGGTGTGGTGGCACGGACCCTCGGTCGAGTCGGTGCAGGAGGCCTACCACCGGCTGCGGGCCAGCGACCTGGGCGCCCACCTGATCCCGGTGTGGTCCGTGGTGGCCATGCACCGCCCGGCGGAGTTCAACCGCGGGCACGTCCCGGCGTTCCTGGCGGGGGAGGACCCGCGCGCCTACCTGTGCGTGTACCCCTTCGTGCGGTCCTACGACTGGTACGTGCTTCCGGATGACGAGCGCCGCGAGCTGCTGCGCGAGCACGGGCACGCCGCCCGCGACTACGCCGATGTCCGGGCGAACACCCTGGCGTCCTTCGCCCTCGGGGACTACGAATGGATCCTCGGCTTCGAGGCCGATGAGCTGCACCGGATCGTGGATCTGATGCGCGATCTGCGGGCCACCGGTGCCCGGCTGCATGTGCGCGAGGAGACCCCGTTCTACACCGGCCCCAAGGTGGAGCTCGGCGCGTGGGCGGAGCGCCAGCCCCGCGAGTGAACAGACCGACGAACGCCCCCGTGGAGGAAGCCACGGGGGCGTTCGCGCGTCTCAGGCCAGCTCGGACTCCGGCGGTGCGGGCACCAATCGGGCGGTGTGCCCGTCCTGCGCGGACAGCAGCAGCTCGTCTTCGGCGACGGTGATGGTCAGCGGAGTGGCCAGCAGACCCAGCAGGGCGCGTTCGACCGCCATCCGCTGCGGCGGTCCGGCCATCAGAGTGGTCACCATCGGCCCGAAGACCAGCCGCCCGTCGGTCAGCGACCAGGTGCCACGCACTCGGTTCACCCCGCCGTGCCCGTAGACCTGACCGTCCTGCTCGAAGTGCAGCACCGGGGCGCGGTCACCCACGTCGTCCCCGGACAGATCTGTGAGCATCCAGCTGCGACCGACGACCTCGTCCATCCGGCGATGATGTCACCGCCCGCCGGGGCTCACCACAGGGCGGCGATCTGCTCCAGCGTGCTGATCCGGTCGGCGACGTCGTAGGTGGTGGCGGTGAGCATGAGCTCATCGGCATCCACCCGGTCCACCAGGGTGCGCAGCTCGGTGACGGCCTGCTCGGCGGTGTCGGTGATCTGGGTGCCCGGGATCTGCGCCATGATCGCCCGACCGTCCGGGTCGGCCTCCAGGGCGTCCAGCAGCTGCTCGGCCTCCTCCGGGGTGACGATCGGGGCGAGGGGGCCACGGGTGCGCAGCCGGAGCATCATGACCCGCGAGGGCCCTGACAACCAGGCGGCATGCTCTGCACTGTCCGCCACGATCACTGAGGAGGACACCATGAACTTCGGCCGGGGCTGCACCGCGGAGGGCTGGAACCCGCTCCGGTAGGCCTGCGCCGCCTGCTCGGTCAGTCCGGTGTTGAAGTGGTGCGCGTAGCTGAACGCCAACCCCAGTCGGGCGGCCAGCTGCGCGCTGTACAGGCTGGACCCCAAGAGCCAGACCTCCGGGGTGCCGGAGGCCGACGGGGTGGCGACCAGGCGGGTCGCGGCCGGACTCGGGCTCAGACCGGCGGCGGGTTGCCCCAGCAGCGCCAGGACGTCCACCAGCTCGGCGGGAAAGTCCTCCTCGCCAGTGCGCCGCAGCGCCGAGGCGGTCATCGGATCAGCGCCCGGTGCCCGACCGATGCCCAGGTCGATCCGCCCGGGATGCAGGGCCTCCAGCATGGCGAACTGCTCGGCCACCACCAGCGAGGGATGGTTCGGCAGCATCACCCCACCGGAACCGAGTCGGATTCGTTCGGTGTGCGCACCGAGGTGGGCGATCAGCACCGCGGGGGAGGTGGAGGCTACCGCCGGCATCGAGTGGTGTTCGGCCACCCAGAACCGGTGGAAGCCCAGCCGGTCGGCGGCCTGCGCGAGGGCAGTGCTGTCGGCCAGGGCATCGGAGCTGGTGCGGTCGGTCCCGACACCGGATAGGTCGAGGACGGACAGGGGGACGCTGCGTGGATCAGTCACATCAACTCGCAACGTCCCCCGTCGGTCAGTCCTTCCCGATCAGGGGTACAGACCGCGCAGCTGGTGAGCCTCCGCGACCCGAGCCACCCCGATCACCAGCGCCGCATCGCGGAGAGTCAGCCCGTCGGCCCGGGCGCGGGTGGCGACCGCCTGGTACGCGGTGCGCATCCGGTGCGCCAGCTTCTCCGCGATCTCCGCCTCACTCCACCAGTAGGCCTGGTTCGCCTGCACCCACTCGAAGTAGGAGACGACCACACCGCCCGCATTGGCCAGGATGTCCGGCACCACAGTGATCCCACGTTCGGCCAGCACCCGGTCGCCCTCGGAGGTGGTCGGACCGTTCGCACCCTCCACCACCCAGCGGGCCTTGACCCGCCCGGCGGTGTCCGCGTCCAGCACGTTCTCCACCGCGGCGGGCACCAGCACGTCGACGTCCAGGGCCAGGAGCTCGTCGTTGCCGAGCGGGTCCGCCTGCGGGAAACCCACCACTGATCCGGTCTCCGCCACATGCCGGTGCAGGGCAGCGATGTCCAGACCGTCCGCGGCGTAGACCCCGCCGTTCTCGTCACTGACCGCCACCACCCGGGCACCGCCCTCGGCAAGGAACCGGGCCGCATGTGATCCGACCTTGCCGAAGCCCTGCACCGCACAGGTCACCTCGCGCAGACTGGTCCCGGCATCGGCCAGGGCCGCCTCCGCCGCGTGCACCACACCCCGGGAGGTCGCCGTCGCCCGGCCCAACGACCCACCCACCGCCAGCGGTTTACCGGTGACCACCGCCGGGGTGGTGAAGCCGGTGTTCACCGAGTAGGTGTCCATCACCCAGCTCATGGTCTGTTCGGTGGTGCCGATGTCCGGGGCCATGATGTCCCGCTCCGGCCCGATCACCGGCATCAACTCGGAGGTGTAGCGCCGGGTGACCCGTTCCAGCTCCGCAGTGGAGTACCCGCGCGGATCGATGGCCACCCCGCCCTTGGCCCCGCCGTAAGGCAGGTCGACCACGGCGCACTTCCAGGTCATCCACATCGCCAGGGCCCGCACCTCGTCAATGTCGACCCCGGGCGCGTAGCGCAGTCCACCCTTACCCGGTCCTCGGGAGATGTTGTGCTGCACCCGGTAGCCGGACAGCACCTCGATGCTGCCGTCATCCCGGCGCAGTGGCACCGCGACGTGCAGCTCCCGGCGCGGGGTGGCCAGCATCGCGTGCATCCCCTCGTCGTAGCCGAGCAGCCGCACCGCCGACCGCAGTTGGTCCTGGGCGGTGTCGAGCGGGGAGACCCGGGTGGATTCCGATGCCGCGGGGGTGTGCGGCTCGAGGACGGTCATGCGCTGCCTCCTGGGCGGATGCGACGGTCCCGGGCGGTGCCTCGTCGCACCACCCTGACGGGAGACCGCCGGACGCAGGTCACTGTGCCACAGCGGCGCACCGACCACCCGAGCAGCCACCGGAGGCCACCTGTTTGGGAGCATCCGCACACTCAGCGGGCCGTTGCGCGCCTAGCGTGGAGGGGTGGAGGCACTCATCATCGCTGTCGTGCTGATCCCGCTGATCGGGACCGGCATCGCCCTGCTCGTCGTGCGCAGCAGCCGGTCCCGCCGAGACGGGCTGCGCAGCCTGTTCGATCCGCAGATCGCCGACCCGGTGGCCGGCACGCTCACCGTCACCCACGCCGGGGTGCCCAGTCGTCATGCCCAGAACGCCGCCACCACCCTGGTCGGCGTCCTCCATCTGCCCGGGCAGCCTCCGGTGCCGGTACAAGCCCACGCCATGGTGCCCACCGCGCAGTGGCCGCAGCCCGGGCAGGACCTCCCGGTGGTGGTCGAGCGCTCCGACCCGAACCGGCTCGTGGTGCATTGGGCGTCGGTGCCCTCGGCCGCCGAGCAGGCGATGCGGGTCGCCGAGCAGATGGCCGCGCAGCAGCAGGGCATGGGACAGCAGAGCATGGGACAGCCGCGCATGGGACAGCACGACACCGGGCAGCCCGGTCCGGGGGTGACCCCGTGACGGCGACGACCGTGGTGCTGCTGATCGTCGGGGTGATCCTGCTCCTGATGGCGATCCCGGTGCTCACTGTGGTCCTGATCCGGACGATGGTGCGGCGACGCTTCGCCCCGCAGATCCATCACGGTGTCGCGGGGGAGGTGACCGTGACCGGGATCGGCATCCCGCCGCGGCACGGCACGAACACCTCCGAGCTGGTCGGATTGCTGACCATCCCCGGGCAGGAACCCGTGGTGGTGCAGCAGCGGATCATGGCCTCGAAGGACACCTGGCCTGCGGTGGGCGACCGGCTGCCCGTGGTGGTCGACCCCGTGAACCCGCAGCGGTTCCGGGTGCGATGGGAGCTGGTGCCCTCCGCCACGGACGCCGCCCGGCTGGCGGCCCAGCGGTTGGCAGCCAACCAGCGGGGCGACCAGGCCTAGCCCGATCGCCCCGGCGGTCCGGCGTGCTCAGCTGCCCTGCTTCGAGCCGCCCAACGCATCGATCCGGGCCAGCTCCTCGGCGGACAGCGTGAAGCCGAGCACATCCATATTCGACTCGATCCGCTCCCGGTGCACGGACTTGGGGATCACCACGATGCCGTGGTCGAGGTGCCAGCGCAGCACCACCTGCTGCGGGCTCACCCCGTGCGCGGCGGCGATCTCGGTCAGCACAGGCGCGTCCATATCGGTGCGTTTGAACGGGCTGTACCCCTCGATCTTCACCCCGCGCTCGGCATGCGCAGCGACCAGATCCGCATCCCAGTCGGTCGGGCTCCACGGGATCTGGTTGATCGCCGGGGCCTCACCGGTGGCGGCGATGAGCTCGTCGATCTGCGCGATGGAGTAGTTGGACACCCCGATGTTGCGCACCAAGCCCTCGTCCCGGGCGGCGATGAACTCCCGCCAGGTCTCGGGGGTGGCCTGCTTGTGCGGCGGCCAGTGCACCAACCACAGGTCCAGGTGGTCGGTGCCGAGTTCGGCCAGCGACTCGGTCAGGGTCTGGCGCTCGCGGCCCGCATGATCCGGCGGCAGCTTGGTGGTGACGAACACCCGGTCCCGATCGATGCCGACCGCGGCCAACGCCCGCCCGACCTGGGCCTGGTTGCCGTACCCGGTGGCGGTGTCGATGTGGGTGTAGCCGAGCTCCAGCGCGGTGATCACCGCGCGCTCGGCGTCGTCGCCCTCGGACTGCCAGGTGCCGAGCCCGAGCAGGGGCATGTCGCTGCCGGGCAGCGGGATGGTGGGAATCGGAGCAGAGGTCATGTCTCCATCGTGGACCGCGCCGCCGGGGTCGGCCAGGGGAGCCCACCGGTGGCCGGCAGATCCGCACCGAGGTCCCGGGCCGCCCGGCGGAACTGCGCGGGTGTCTCCCCGGTCAACCGACCGAAGGTGCGGGTGAAGGACGCCTGGTCGTAGAACCCCGCCGCCCGGGCCACCTCGGCCACCGGCAGTGCGGTGCCGCCCAGCAGCGCTGCGGCGTGGTCGACCCGGGCCCGCAGGACGTACTGCTGCGGGGACAGGGCGAACACCCGACGCAGTCGGCGGTCCAGTGCGGCGGGTGAGCATCCGGCGGCGTCGGCCAACTCGGCGACGGTCGGCGGGTGCCCGATCCGGTCCCGCACGACTGTGGCCACCCGGGTCAGCGAGGCAACCGTCTCCGGGTCGGCGTCCTGCCCGCGCAGCGCCTGGGAGATGGACACCAGGCCCACCACAGTGGCGTCTTCCCCGCGCACCGGGGCCTTGGACGTCAGATACCAGCCCGGGGTGCCGCCGGGTCGACGGATCAGCTCCAGTTCGCGGCGCAGCTCCCGGCCCCCGGCCAGCACCATCCGGTCCTGTGCGTCGTAGCGGGCCGCCAACAACGGGTCGAAGAGCTGCACCGCCGTCTTGCCGACCACCCCGCGCCGGGACCGCTCATTGGTCCGCCGGACGAAGGCGTCATTGACCATCACATACCGTCCGTCGACGTCCTTGGCGCAGAACATCGTGCCGGTCAGATCCTCCGCCATGGTCAGCAGGGCGGGGGAGAGCGCGCGGATCAGCGCGGAGGCGGACTGCGCTGGACGGCTGGTCATGATCCGGGCAGCGTAAGCGCTGGGCGATCACGTCGCGGTGTCAGATCCTCGGCGTGGGGAGCGTGGATCGATGCAAGACGACCGCGGGAGCTGGGGGGAACGATCACGCCATGACGACCACCGGCAAGCCGACCCGCTCGGGCAGCGACCTGACCGCACGCGCCGAACACCTGGCTGCGCGCTGGACCGAGGCGACCGAGGCCGATGCCACCCCCGCTGAGCGTCGCGCCACCGAGCGGCTGGCCGCCCTGGTCGCCGACCCTGCGGGGTTGGAGCTGGCGGTGCGGTTCGTGGACCGGGTGGCCCGACCGGAGGATGCCCGGGTGGCGGCCCGCGAGCTGGTGGGACTGGGTCGTCGGGCGGGGGACGCGCGCGGGTTCCTCGGGGTCGCAGACCGAGGCCTGCTCACGCTGGGTGCCGCGGTCGCTCCGGCGCTGCCCCAGGTGGTGGTCCCGGCCGCCCGGATTCGGCTGCGCCAGCTGGTCGGACACCTGGTCGCGGACGCCGGGCCCGGGCTGACCGGACACATCGCCCGGGCCCGGGCCGAGGGATTCCGGCTCAATCTCAACCTGCTCGGTGAGGCCGTCTTGGGGGAGGACGAGGCCGGTCGCCGCCTCCGCCGGATCGAGCAGCTGGTGGTCCGCCCGGATGTGGACTACGTGTCGGTCAAGGTCTCCGCCGTCGCCAGCCAGCTGTCCACCTGGGACACAGCCGGATCGGTGCGTCGGGTGGTGGACCGGCTGCGGCCCCTGTACCGGGTCGCCGCCGCGCACGGGACCTTCCTCAACCTGGACATGGAGGAGTACCGCGACCTGGAGATGACCCTGCGGGTGTTCGCCGAGCTGCTGCGCGACCCGCAGCTGCGTGACTACCGCGCCGGCATCGTGCTGCAGGCGTACCTGCCGGACACCTCCGCGGCGCTGGACGAGCTCACCGATCTGGCCCGGCAGCGGGTGGCCGACGGTGGTGCGCCGCTGAAGGTGCGGCCCGTCAAGGGAGCGAACCTCGCGATGGAGCGAGTGGAGGCCGAGCTGCATGACTGGGCGCAAGCCCCCTACCCGGGCAAGCCCCAGGTGGATGCGCACTATCTGCGGTTGGTCGACACCGCCCTGGAACCTGACCGGATCGCGGCACTACGGGTCGGAGTGGCCAGCCACAACCTGTTCCATGTCGCCTATGCCCATCTGCTGGCCGAGGACCGCGGCGTGGTCGACGGCGTCGATGTGGAGATGCTCCAGGGCATGGCACCGGCCCAGTCCCGCGCGGTGCAGCGCGACACCGGGCAGGTGCTGCTCTACACCCCGGTGGTGGACCGGGACGACTTCGATGTGGCGATCTCCTACTTGGTGCGCCGGTTGGAGGAGAACGCCGCACCGGAGAACTTCCTGCATGCGCTGTTCGCCGAGCAGGAAGCGACCGGCATCGACGCCCAGCGCGCCGCCTTCCGGACCGCGGTCGCCGACTCCGCCACGGTGAGCACCGAGCCCCGCCGCGTGCCCCGATCCCGATCCGCCGACCTTCCGGCACCCGCCGACGACCCGGCACCCGCCGAGGCCGCCGCACCCGCCGAGGCCCTCGGACCCGCGGATGCCACCGGTCTCGCGGGCTTCCGCAACGCCGCCGACACCGATCCTGCGCTGGCGGCCTCCCGCCAGTGGGCAGCCGCCCTGGTTGCCCACGATGTCGCCACGCCGCCCGGTGCGCAGGAGCTGACCGAACCGGCCCAGGTGGACGCGGTGATCGACCGGGCCCGTGCCGCCGCCGCTGCCTGGTCGGCCCGGACCCCTGCGGAACGCGCTGCCGTACTCCGTCGCGCCGCCACGGAGCTGGAGGCCGCCCGTGGCGACCTGGTGGCCACGATGGTCCACGAGGGTGCCAAGACGGTCGCCGAGGCGGACCCGGAGGTCAGCGAGGCCGTCGACTTCGCCCGCTACTACGCCGCCCGCGCCCAGGACCTCACCGACGACGCGGTGCCCGGTGCCCGCTTCCGGCCCGCCGGGATCACCCTGGTGACCCCGCCCTGGAACTTCCCGGTGGCGATCCCGACCGGGTCGGTGCTGGCGGCGCTCGCGGCCGGTTCCCCGGTGGTGATCAAGCCCGCCCCGCAGACCCCGCGCTGTGTGCAGGTGGCGATGGCGGCGGTGCAGCGCGCCCTGGCGGCGCACGATGTCATGCCGGATGTGCTCCAGACCGTCCTCACCGACGAGGGCGACACCGGCCGTCGACTGATCACCCACCCCGCGGTGGATCGGTTGCTGCTCACCGGAGCACTGGACACCGCCCGGTTGTTCGCGGGGTGGCGGCCCGAGCTGGACGTCATGGCCGAGACCTCCGGCAAGAACGCACTGGTGATCACCCCGTCGGCTGATGTCGATCTGGCGGTGGCCGATCTGGTCCGCTCCGCCTTCGGCCACGCCGGGCAGAAGTGTTCGGCCGCATCGCTGGCGATCCTGGTCGGCTCGGCCGGGCGGTCGGACCGACTGCGGCGGCAACTGGCCGACGCGGTGACCTCCGTGCGAGTCGGAGCCGCGGACGACCTGGGCACGACGATGGGTCCGCTGATCGAACCGGCGCAGGGCAAGCTCCTGCGGGCCCTGACCACCCTGGACGAGGGGGAGAGCTGGCTGGTCGAACCGCGCCGCCTGGACGACACCGGGCGGCTCTGGTCGCCCGGCGTCAAGCTCACGCGGCCGGGCAGCTGGTTCCACCGGACCGAGTGCTTCGGACCGGTGCTCGGTGTGATCCGGGTGGAGACTCTTGACCAGGCGATCGCGGTGCAGAACGACGTCGACCTTGGTCTCACCGGCGGGCTGCACTCGCTGGACCCGACGGAGATCGACCACTGGTTGGACCGGGTGGAGGTCGGCAACGCCTACGTGAACCGGCACATCACCGGCGCGGTGGTGCAGCGTCAGCCCTTTGGCGGCTGGAAGGCGTCGGTGGTCGGCCCGGGCGCGAAAGCCGGTGGGCCGCACTACGTCGCACAGCTCGGCCGCTGGCAGGACGCGCCCGAGGTCGCCGCGTTGGACGACGACGCCTGGTTGGCCTGGGCGGTGCGCGATGACGCGCGCTGCTGGGCGGAGCGGTTCGGGATCACCCACGACCCCACCGGTCTGGCCGCGGAGGAGAACACGCTGCGCTACCGCCCGATCCCGCGGCTGACCGTCCGGGTCGGGGCGGACGCCCGCGCGCGAGATCTACGCCGTGTGCTCGCCGCCGCCCGGATCGCCGGGGTCCCGGTGGAGGTCGACCGGGGTGAGGACTTCGAGCAGCGAGTAGCCGCAGGCCAGGTCAGCGGGCGGGTCCGGGTGATCGGATCGGCACCGGGGCTGCGCGCTGCGGCGGCCCGCCGGGTCGGGGAGGTGACGGTGCTGGACGGTCCGGTGTTGGCCTCGGGGGAGCGGGAGTTGCTGACCGTGCTGCGTGAACAGGCGGTCAGTCGGACTCGGCACCGGTTCGGGCACCTCGACCCGACGCGCTGATCATCGCCCGACACCCCCGCTGAAGGAGCGGCTCAGGCCGAGTCCCGGATCACCAGTTCCGGCTCGAAGATCATCGGCTGCTCCCGGGCGGGCTCCCCGCGCAACTGCGCGACCAACTCGGCACCCGCGGCGCGCGCCATCGCCACCACCGGCTGCGTGATCGTGGTCAACGCGGGCTTGGTGGTGACCGCCATCCCACTGTTGTCGTAGCCGACGATCGCCAGGTCATCGGGAATCACCCGACCCGCCGCGCTCAACACCGGGACCGCCCCGGCGGCCATCAGGTCGGAGGCGATGAACACGGCGTCCACGTCCGGGAACCGCTCCACCAGTTCGCGCGCGGCGGAGGCACCACCGTCCAGGGTGAAGTCCCCGGTCACGATTGCGTCGTCGGCGAGTCCCGCCGCCCGCACAGCCTGACGCCAGCCCTCCAAGCGGTCCAGGCCCGCGCTCATATCCGCAGGCCCGGTGATGGTGGCAATCCGACGACGGCCGATCGAGATCAGATGCTGGGTGGCCAGACGTGCCCCGCCGACGTTGTCGGTGTCGATCAGCGACAGCCGGCTGCGCGTGGTGAATGGCCGCCCCATGAACACCGTGGGCAGACCGGACTCCTCCAGGGCGCGGTCGATGCTGTCGTCGCGGTGGTGACTGACGATGATCGCCCCGTCCACGTGTCCGGCGCGCAGGTAGCGCACAGTCCGGCTCGCGTCATCCGGTCGGGCGATCAGCAGCAGCAGCTGGAGATCCGAGTCGGATAGGGCCAGACTCACGCCGTTCAGCACTCCGGCGAAGAACGGGTCGGAGAGCACACGCTCATCCGGTTCCGGGACCACCAGCGCCACCGAGTCGGTGCGCCGGGTGACCAGGGATCGGGCGGCTCGGTTCGGGGTGTATCCGAGTGCCGACACGGCGTCGGCGACCGCGATCATCGCCTCGGGGGAGACCCGATCCCCGCCGTTGATTGCGCGGGAGGCGGTGGAGCGCGAGACCCCAGCGCGTTCGGCGACCTGCTCCAGGGTGGGTGGGGTGTGCAATGGCGTGACGGTCTGATCGACCATGTGGTCCCCCTCTGCTCGTGATGCTCACGTCGGTGACGCAGCAGTGGATACGCGGGCCCCCACGCGGGGTCGAGCGAACCCGACCCCGCGCGAAGCCTAGCGTCAGCCCTTCACGGCTCCGGCCATGATGCCGGCGACCAGCTGCCGTCCGGCGATCACGAACAGCACCAGCAGCGGCACCACGGAGATCACCACACCGGCCATGATCAGGGACATGTCCTTGAAGAAGGACGCCTGCAGCAGCTGCAAGGCCACCGGCAGGGTCGGGTTCTGGGTGCCCAACACGATGGACGGCCAGAAGAAGTTCGTCCAGGACCCGATGAAGGTGAACAGCGCCAGCATGGCCGCCGCCGGACGCGCCGCGGGCAGCGCCACGTGCCAGAACGTCCGGATCATCGACGCACCGTCCACCCGGGCGGCCTCGATCAGCTCGTAGGGCAGCGCCGACTCCAGGTACTGGGTCATCCAGAACACCCCGAAGGCGGTCACCAGACCGGGCAGGATCACCGCGAGCAGGTTCCCGACCAGGTCCAGTTCCCGCATCACGATGAATAGCGGGACCACACCGAGCTGGGTCGGCACCGCCATGGTCGCGATCACGAACACCAGCAGCGGACCCCGGCCACGGAACCGCAGCTTGGCGAACGAGAACCCGGCCAGGGTGGAGAACAGCACCACCGAGGCAGAGGTGACCACGGCGACGATCACCGAGTTCAGGAACGCCTGCGGGAGGTTGATGTTCGCGTCCAGCACCCGCTGCAGGTTGTCCAGCAGGTTGCCGCCCAGGCCGAGGCCCGGGATCGGGTTCTGTGCGATCTCGCTGGCGGTGGAACTGGCCAGCTGGAGCGCGTAGTACAGCGGGTAGGCCGAGCCCAGCACCACGATGGTGAGGATCAGATAGGTGACCCACCCGGCGCGACGCCCCTCGGAGGTCTGCCGCTGCTTGCGCTTGCGTGCGGCGGCCCGGGCGGCGCCACGTCCGGCGCTCTGCTCGAGCATGGGGATCGAGGTGCTCATCGCGCGGTCCTCTCGCTGGAGCCGGTGGTGGGATCGTCGTCGTCTGGTTCGAGGACCGGATCGGTGACGGGCGTGGCCGCGGGGGCAGGGGCTGCGGCGATCGCCGCCGAGCGGGTTGCTGCCGCGGGCAGGGCCGGCTTGCGCTTCTGCTTCTTGGTGCCGCTGGAGGAGATCATCCGGGTCAGCGCGAAGTTCAGGATCGCGAAGACGATGATCACGAGGAACAGCAGCCAGGCCACCGCGGCGGCACGGCCGAGGTTGTTAGTGCGCCAGCCGAGGTCGCGCAGATACAGCGTCAGGGTCAGCCACTGACCACTGGAACCGCCCTTGCCGGCCTGATCGAACATGCGCGGCTCGTCGTAGATCTGCAGACCACCGATGGTGGAGGTGATCACCACGAAGATCACCGTCGGGCGCAGCATCGGGATGGTGATCGACCGGAACTGACGCCACCGCGCGGCACCGTCGATGGTCGCCGCCTCATAGAGGTCACGCGGGATGGCCTGCATCGCGGCCAGGAAGATCAGCGCGTTGTAGCCGATCCACCGGAAGTTCACCATGGTGGCGATCGCCAAGTGGGAGGGCAGCGTCTGGGAGTGCCAGCCGATCGGGTCGATGCCGATCTGGCCGAGCAGCGTGTTGATCACGCCGGAGCCGTCCGCGAACAGCTTGGAGAAGATCAGCGCGACGGCCACCGGGGCCACCACGTAGGGGAGCAGGACACCCATCCGCCAGAACGTCTTGGCGCGGAGGTTCGCGTCCAGCATCGCCGCGATGATCAGGGCCGCGATCATCTGGGGCACGGTCGACAGCACGAAGATGCTGAAGGTGTTGCCCAGTGCCTTCCAGAAGTTCGGCTGGCCCAGGATGAACTGGAAGTTCTCCATCCCGACGAACTCACCCTGGCCGCCGAGCAGGCTCCACTCGTGCACCGACACCCAGGCGGTGTAGAGCAGCGGGAACAGGCCAACGATGGCAAACAGGATGAAGAACGGAGAGATGTACAGGTAGGGAGAGAGCTTGACGTCCCACTTGCCCAGCTGCTGACGGAAGCCGATCTTCCGCGGCGGGCGGGGGTCGTCGACGCTGCCGGGGGTGACCGGCGGGGTGGTGGTCGAGGTGGCCATGGTGGTCCTTCGCGCAAGAGGCTCAACGGCTGGGTGGGGGAGCGGCCCGCCGACTGAGGTCAGCAGGCGGGCCGCTCCGGGTGGCTGAGGATCAGCCCAGCGCGTTCACCGCGTCCTCGAACTGCTTCCAGGAGGAGGCAGCGTCGTCGGTCTTGTCGACCGTGACCCGGTTGATCGCGTCGGCCATCGCCGAGTTGATCGCGAAGTAGTTCGGGCCCTTGTAGGGGTTCACCGAGATTCGGTCGGCCTGCTCGGCGAAGATCTGGCCGATCGGGGCGTCGTTGAAGAACTCGTTGGTGATGCCCGCCAGCTCGTCGGACTTCTGCGCCTCGACCTGGCTCGGGTAGTTACCCGTGGTCTGGAACGCCTTGATCTGCTGCTCCGGGGCGGTCAGCCAGTCGGCCAGCGCCTTGGCCTCCTCCGGGTGCTCGGACTGCGCGGGGACGGTCAGGAAGGACCCGCCCCAGTTGCCGCCGCCACCGGGGAAGACATTGGCGATGTCCCACCCCTCGACACCCGCGGCGTTGCCCTCGATGACACCGAGCATCCAGGACGGTGCCAGCATCACGGCGAAGCCGTCGTTCTGGAACGCGGCAACCCAGTCCTCGGACCACTGGCTCAGCCCGGCGGACAGGTCAGCGTGCTCCAGGACACCCTCGTAGATGTCCTTCACCTCGGGGTTCTCCAGGGCGATGATGTCGTTGGTCTCGGGGTCCTCGTAGGACTCCTCGACCTGGTTGATCTGACCCTGGTAGATGGTGGACGAGGCGTCGTAGAACGGAACGCCGGTGCCCGCCGCGGTGAACTGCTCACCCACGGAGTAGAAGTCGTCCCAGCTGGCGTCCTCGCCGCCGAAGAGCTCAGCCACCGACTCCGGGTCGCTGGGCAGGCCGGCGGCCTCGAACAGGTCGGCACGGTAGGCAATGGCCTCCGGGCCGATGTCGGTGCCGTAGCCGAGCAGCTGACCGTCCTGCGTGGTGGCCTGGGCGGTCTTCCAGTCCTGCCAGCGGCCCTCGACCGAGTCGGAGGTCAGGTCGGTGAACTGGTCGGCGTACTGCATGATCTCGGGCATCCAGTCGACCTCGACACCGGCGACGTCCGCCAGGCCGGAGCCGGAGGCCATCCCGGTGTTGAACTTCTCCCGGGCCTCGTCCGAGGTCGCGGCCTTGTCGTGCACCACCGTGATGTCGGGGTTCAGCTCCATGTACTCGTCGAGCAGCTCGTCGTAGCCCCACTCGTTGAAGGTGGAGACGGTGAGCGTGATCTTGCCGTCGCTGCTCTCGCCGTCACCGGACCCGCCGGAGGAGCAGGCGGTGGCGAGCAGGGCGACGGAGGTGGCTCCGGCGATGGCCATCCAGGTGGTTCTCGTGCTTCGGCGCACTGGGGACTCCCTTGTCGATCGAACGGCGTCATCGCCGTTGAAGAACGACGCCCGATCCGGGGCGTCGATGCCCGGCCATGGAAGCGTTCCCAACAGGGTGCGGGAGCGTTCCCACGGCGTGCGGCCGACTCTCGTCCGAATCGCGGGACGGTGTCAAGCCGTGGAGGCTGGTGGAAGCGATCCCATGGGTCGTTTTCGCTGGTCAGCGCGGTGTGCAACCGAGCCGTGTTACCCAATCGTTATGGCTGGGTCGGCCCTGTGAGTCGGTCAGGAGTCGCCGGTGCGCAGGTACTCGCGCGCCACGGCCTCCTCGGCCTCCAGCGCGGAACGGACCGCCTTGGCCGCGGCCTCCTCGACCATGGCACCGAACAGCGGCACATTCGCCTTCAGGTCACCGTCGTAGACGACCCGCGAGGAGCCCTCACCCGGGACGAGCGCCACGGTGCCGGTCAGTCGCACGGGTGCTCCGGCGATCTCCACCGCGACGGTGCCGCGTCGTCCGCCGTCCGCGCCTGGGGCCTCCCACGCCTCGGCCTGCCGAACCTCAAGCCGGTCACCGATGAACGCTCGCGCCTGGGCGGGAATCAGGTCGGTCGGCAGCGCCCGACGTGTGGTCACCGTGAACGCGCCCTCCTCACCCGGGGTGACATCGACGTGCAGGACCTCGCCGCCACTGGCCGCCACCTTGGCCCGGACGTACACCGGATCGGCGAGCATCCGCCCGGCGGTGTGCGCGTCGGCGTCAAGGGTGAGCGGGACCTGCAGGTGCACGGCGGAGGCTCCTTCATCGGACGGGATGGCACGACTCTAGCCCGGTCACTGGGCATGACGCCCGGGTTCGCCCACCCGCCGCCTAGGCTGTGCGGGTGTCCACTCTCAGCGAGCTCGTCCAGCGCCACAGCGACCTCGACGCGGCCGACCTGGAGTGGCTGCACCTGTTGGTCGGCGACTGGCAGGTCATCTCCGATCTGGCGTTCGCCGACCTGGTGCTGTGGTTGCCCGACCGGGACGGGGACTTCGTGGCCATCGCCCAGTGCCGGCCCAGCACCGGGGCCACCGTGCACTACGACGACGTGGTCGGCTCGCACCCGCCCGAGGGTCAGCGCGGGCAACTACAACGTTCCCTCACCGAGGTGCGGGCACAACGCTCCCGCGAACCGCGCTGGTTCGGGTCCTACGCGGTGCGCGAGGAGGCGGTGCCGGTGGTCCGCGACGGTCGACCGATCGCGGTGATCGCCCGGCAGACCAACCTCGGCGGGGTGCGCACCCCCAGCCGGTTGGAGCTGAACTACGTCGAGGCCGCCGACGACCTGATGGGCATGATCGTGCGCGGAGAGTTCCCGCTGCCGGACGCCGCCACCGGTCCGCGCCGCGGAGCGCCCCGCGTCGGCGACGGTCTGATCCGGCTGAACTCCGAGGGCGAGGTGCTGTACGCCAGCCCGAATGCGCTCAGCTGCTTCCACCGGCTCGGCGCGATGGACGATCTGGTCGGCCGATCCCTGGTGGAGGTCGTCGCTGATCTGGTCGAGGCCCAGCACTCCCAGGTCGACGAGTCGATGCCGCTGGTCCTCACCGGCCGCGCGCCCTGGCGCACCGACATCGAGGCGCACGGTGTCGCGCTGTCCCTGCGGGCGGTGCCGCTGTCCGAGGGCAAGGAGCGGATCGGCGCGGTGCTGCTCTGCCGGGACGTCTCCGAGCTGCGCCGCCGTGAGCGCGAGCTCATCACCAAGGACGCCACCATCCGGGAGATCCACCACCGGGTGAAGAACAACCTGCAGACCGTCGCGGCCCTGCTCCGGTTGCAGGCCCGCCGGATGGATGTGCCCGAGGCTCGCGCGGCGCTGGAGGAGGCGATGCGCCGGGTCGCCACCATCGCTCTGGTGCACGAGACCCTCTCCCAGACTCTGGATGAGACGGTGCACTTTGATGAGCTGGTGGGACGCAGTCTGCGCCTGGCCGCGGATGTCGCCTCCGCTGGTGCCAGCGTGCGAACCGTCGTTCAGGGCTCGTTCGGGGCGGTGTCCGCCGAGGACGCCACCGCGTTGGCCCTGGTCCTCACCGAGCTGGTGACCAACGCGGTCGAGCACGGTCTGGCCGGACGAGACTCCGGCACGGTGGAGATCAGCGCCGACCGTCGTGACGACGAGCTGGTGGTCACGGTCGCGGACGACGGTGCGGGGATCCCCGATGGTGCGGGCGCTGGCAGCGGGCTCGGCACCACCATCGTGTCCACGCTGGTCACCAACGAGCTGCGCGGCTCCATCGACTGGTCCGCCCGCGAGGGCGGCGGCACCCAGGTGACATTGCGCGCGATGCTCCGGGCTCCAGGGCGCGAGGCGAACACGGTCGCCTGAGGACTCCACTCCCGAGACAGCGCGATGCCCGCCACCCCGAGGGGATGGCGGGCATCGGATCCGCGTGGAGGGCGGAGGGTTCAGGAGGCGCGGCGCTGGCGGGCGGTGCGGCGCTTGAGCGCGCGGCGCTCGTCCTCGGACAGGCCGCCCCAGACGCCGGCATCCTGACCGGACTCCAGGGCCCACTTGAGGCAGGTGTCCACGACGTCGCAGCGACGGCAGACGGCCTTAGCCTCCTCGATCTGCAACAGAGCCGGACCGGTGTTCCCGATCGGGAAGAACAGCTCCGGGTCCTCGGTCAGACACGCGGCACGGTGGCGCCAATCCATCGCTAACTCCTCACGCACACAGGGGGAGCCGCCTCATGAGGGCTGGGCGGCTGGCGCAAACGAACACGACCGACTCACGCGAAAGACGTGGGGGGCGTGAGCGTCGGCGCTCGGGGGATCACTGCTGCATCAAGAGTCACATGGGCCACGCGCAGCGCACAAGGGGTTACGTGGAGGTTTCTGGCACGTAACCATTGAGGTGTCGGTCACATCGGTGTGGATCCAGGACGCCCCAGCACCCCGCACGCTACCTCTCCGGGAGTCGTCGACACCAATCCGGCACCGCGGAGTCCGCGTCCTGGGACGCAGGTCCCGGATGAGGGGTGACGCTGCTGGTTGGCGGCGTAGGGTCGTCGTCGTGACCGCGCAGAACTCGGCCGCTCCAGCCACCCGTCCGACCGCCATCGCCGTCCTGTGCGCGCTGTTGGCTGTCGAGATCGCCGCCCTGGTGGCGGCCGCCATCGCCGCGATCGTGCAGTGGGTGCGAGGCAGTGACCTGCCCGGCCCGCTCGCCTTCATGGCGGTGATCGCCGTGCTGTCCGCGCTGGTGTTGGGTGCCGCCACCCGGAGCCTGTGGCGGGGCGGTGCCCGGTGGGCTCGCTCGCCAGTCATGTTCTGGCAGATCCTGTTGATCGTGCTCTCTCTCGGGTGGATGGGCGTGGACGGGAGCCTCTGGACCGCGGCGGTGCTCGCCCTCGCGCTGGTCGCCGCCATCACGCTGGTCCGCAAACCCGTGGTGGCCTGGACAGTGCCCGGCGACTGACCGGTCAGCGCAGCACGACGCCCCCGCAACCATGGCTGCGGGGGCGTCGTGGCGTCGGTCAGGCCTCGGCCAGGGCCGCGACGGGGGGCGTGCGCGCGGCGGACCGGGCCGGGATCACCGAGGCCAGCACCCCAGCGGCCAGCGCGATAGCGACCACCAGCCCCAGGTCGGACCATGGGACGGCCAGGTTCACCGGACCGATCACCGAGAGCACCGAGGCAACCCCGGCCCAGCCGTAGATCAGCCCGAGCAGAATCCCGACCACCGCACCAACCCCGGCGATCAACACGCCTTCGATGGCCAATGACCCGCGCAGCTGTCGACGGGTCAGCCCCAGCGCACGCAGGGTCGCCGACTCCCGTCGCCGTTCGATCACCGACAACGACAGGGTGTTGGTGACACCGACCAGGGCGATCACCACGGCGACGGCCAACAGCCCGATCACCACGGCCAACACGGTGTCGATCGCGCGCTGGTAGGTCGCCCGCTCCACCGCCGCGCCATCGATCGGCACCGCCTGATTCAGGAAGGCGCTCTGCACCTCCTGCACCACCCCGCCGGAGGCGTTGACGTCGGTCAGTCGTGCCCAGGCGATCGACGGTGCGGTGGGGAACCCGAGCTCCGAGGCGGTGTCCGGGGTGACCAACACGGTCCAGTCGTCCAGCCCGGTCAGCCGAACGGTGCGCTGCACGGACTGCTGGCCCAGAGTCAGGGTGACCTGGTCGCCGTCGGCCCAGCCGGTGCTCTCGGCCAGTGTGCTCGGTACCGCGATGGAGTCCGAGCCGACTGCCTGCGCCGAGCCTGCGTCACGCATCAGATCCGCGGCCTGCTCCGGGGTCAGGGACAGTGCCTGGCTCACCACCGTGTTGCCGTTCCCGGTGTCGATGGTCACGTCGGCGGAGGCCAACCCGACCACCGTCTGCACCCCGGTGATCCGGTCGAGCTGATCGACCGCCCCCGCCGGCAGCGGGCTGTACGTGGAGTTGCCCGAGCGGTCCAGCTCCGTCGCGCCACCGACTGCGATATCCACCGGGTAGCGGGCGTCCAACTCCTGGTCCAGCGTGGCGCGGGCGCTGACCGCGCCGGTGCTCATCATCGCCACCAATGTGACGCCGATCAGCAGTGCGGTGCTGGTCGCGGCAGTCCGGGCCGGATTGCGGCCGGTGTTCGCCGCGGCGAGCCGGGCCGGCATCCCCAGGCGTCCGACCAGGTTGCCGACTGCGGCGACCACCTTCGGCATCCAGAACGTTGCGCTGACCAGCAGCCCGACAAAGGACACCGCCCCGCCCAGGATCGACAGACCGAGTCCGGCCAGCAGTTGGGCGACCGTCACGATGGTCACGCCCCCGACGAGCATCGCCGCTCCGCCGACCACCAACAGAATGCTCAACACCAGGCGCATCCGCCCGGCGCGGCTGCGCACGGCGGGGGCATCCACGGGCCGCAGGGCAGCGATGGGGGCGACCCGTGTGGCGACTCGAGCCGGGGTCAGTGCGGCCAGCACCGTGACAGCGACGCCGACCACCACGGGTGCCAGCACACTGGCGAGCGTCAGCTGCACCGAGGACGGCACCGGGAACGGCAGATCCGCCCGGCCCAGCACCCACAGCGTGATCTGCACCAGTCCGGTGCCGACCAGCAACCCCGCCACCGAGGAGATCAGGCCGAGTAGGGAGGCCTCTACCAGCACGGAACGTCGGATCTGTGACCGCACCGCTCCGACGCAGCGCAGCAGCGCCAGGGTGCGGGTGCGCTGAGCCACCAGCACTTGGAAGGTGTTGGCGATCACCAAACCGGCGACCACCAGGGCGATCGCCGCGAAGGACAGCACCACGGCGGTGACCGGCCCGAGTCCGCCTCCGCTCCCCAGCGCCGCCTCGGCGGCCTCCTGCCGGGTGTACACCGCGGAGGTCGATCCGCTGTCATCCAGTGCGGACGTGGGGAGCAGGTCCAGCACCGCGGCGCGCACGGCCGCCGGGTCGGCGTCGTCCCGTAGCGCCAGCATCGCCCACCGAGTGGCGGAGTTCTCCAGCATCGGTGCCCCGTCCACGGCGACCTCGGTGGAGTTCGCCCAGATCAGGGTGTCGTGCAATGTGGCCTCGGCCGCCCCACCCACAGACGCCCACGCGGAGTTCGGGTCGTCAGTGATACCGACGACGGTGATCGACTGCTCAGTCGGCACCGTGATCAGCTCCGCCTCGGAGTCGCTGGCGGGCTCCTGCTCGGCGTACGCGTAGTAGCGGACGGTCACCGAGTCGCCGACGCCAACCTGCAACCGCTCGGCGGTGTCCCCCGGCAGCGCGATCTGACCGTTCTGGGTGGGGAAATCACCGGCCGACAGCTCCTGGCTCTGCAACCGGCTGGAGCTGGCGGTGGGAATCACCGTCTGGCTGACGGCGGTACCACCGCTGCGCAGTTCCACACCGTAGGCCTGTACCTGCGGGTCGACCGCAGCGACACCGGGCAGCGCTCGCAGCTCGGCCAGCTCGTCGTCGGTGAGGTTGTGGGCGGACCGCGCGACCAGATCCGCCTCGCCGAAGGACGCGGTGATCGAGTCGGTGCTGATCGAGCTGATCGCGCTGCCTGCCAGCAGTGTGGCGGCGACAAAGGCGGTGCCGATCAGCACCGCGATGCCGGCCGCGGTCAGGCGGCCGATGCTGCGGCGCATCTGCGCCAGAGTGAGACGGAACATCAGGCGCCCGCCGTCCCGGTGGTCTCCAGCTGGCGCAGCGCGTCCAGACCGGTCAGCACCGCCTCGGGGGTGGGGTCCTGGATGTCACCGGCGATCCGGCCGTCGGCGAGCAGCACCACCCGGTCGGCGTAGGCTGCGGCCGCAGGGTCGTGGGTGACCATGATGATCGTGCGGCCCAGCTCGCGCACCGACCGGCGCAGGAAGGACAGCACCTCCGCCCCGGAGCGGGAATCGAGGTTGCCGGTGGGCTCATCGGCGAAGATCACCTCCGGCTTGGCGATCAGTGCTCGGGCGATGGCCACCCGCTGCTGCTGACCACCGGACAGCTCGGAGGGCCGGTGGCTGAGTCGTTCCCCCAGTCCCAGTGTCTGCACCAGCGTGTCGAACCATGCCCGGTCGACCTTCGCGCCGGCCAGCTCCAACGGCAACAGGATGTTCTGCTCGGCAGTGAACATCGGCAGCAGGTTGAAGGACTGGAACACGAATCCGACCCGGTCGCGGCGCAGCCGGGTCAGCGCGTCGTCGTTCAGGGTGGTGACGTCGGTGTCGCCCAGGTATGCGGCCCCGGAGGTCGCCGCGTCCAGACCGGCCAGCACATGCATCAGCGTCGACTTGCCGGAGCCGGAGGGGCCCATGATCGCGGTGAACTGGCCATCGGCGAAGTCCACATCCACCCCGGCCAGGGCGTGCACCTGGGCAGCCCCACTGCCGTAGGTCTTGGTGAGGGACCGGGCCCGGACGGCCGGTCGGGGATCGGGTGCGGAGAAGGCGGAAGTGTCCATGCCGACGACGCTACGGAGCGGGCAGGCCTCCGGTCGTCAGACCCCGGTCCGGAGTGGATGTCATCCCGGAGTCGGACCCGGACACCGCCGGGGCAGACCACGGTGGGCTCAGTTGCCGGGAACGATCAGCCCGGTCTCGTAAGCGACCACCACCGCCTGCACGCGGTCCCGGGCACCCAGCTTGGCCAGCACCCGGCCGACATGAGTCTTCACGGTGGCCTCGGCGACATACAGCTCCGCGCCGATCTCCGTGTTCGAGCGACCGCGGGCCATCAGCACCAGGACTTCGCGCTCGCGCTCGGTCAGGGTGGCCAGTGCCTCGTGTGCGGCCCCGGCCTCCGGCTGTTCGGCGGGCAGAGCGGTGACCAGGTGTTCCAGCAGACGCCGGGTGGAGGAGGGGGCGATCACCGCATCGCCGGCGTACACGGTCCGGATCGCCTGGAGCATGTCTTCCGGCGGCGCGTCCTTCAGCAGGAACCCACTGGCACCGGCGCGGATCGCGCTCATCACGTACTCGTCCAGGTCGAAGGTGGTCAGCACGATGATCCGGGGTGCCGGGTGCTCCGGGGTGGCCGCGTCGATGATCGAGGCTGTGGCACTCAGGCCGTCCAGCTGCGGCATCCGGACATCCATCAGCACCACATCCACCGGGCCGAGGCTGCGCGACTGCGGGGTGCCGGGGGTCAGGGCGCGGACTGCCTGCTCCCCGTCACCTGCCTCCAACACCACCTCCAGGTCGGGCTGGGAGTCGATGACCAACCGGAAACCGGCGCGCACCAGTTGCTGGTCGTCGACCAGGCCGACGCGGATCGTGTCGCTCATGGGCCTCACCCTAGGCCGCGGGGGCGGCCGGCAGCGGCAGCTCGGCGCGCACCCGGAACCCGCCGCCGGGGCGCGGGCCGCTGCTCACCGTGCCGCCGAACATCGCTGCGCGCTCGCGCATCCCGAGCAACCCGTGCCCCAGCCCGTCGGACTCGGCGGACGCGCCGCGCCCGTCATCGGCGATCTCCACCACCAACGACCGGGCTGCCCACTGGACCAGCACTGTCACCGTGGGGGAGGGACCGGCATGTTTGAGCACATTGGTGAGCGCCTCCTGGCAGATCCGGTACACCGTCAGCCCCATCCCCGGTGGCAGTCGGCGGGCGGTCCCCATCCGCACCAGCGAGGCGCGCACGCCACTGGACCGCACCTGCTCCACCAGCTGTTCCAGATCATGCTCGGCCGGCTGGGGAGTGGAGGGGGCCAGGGTGGACGAGGGGTCAACGGTGGGGATCGCTCCGGTGCGCGGCTCCGGGGGCTCACGCAGCACGCCGAGCAACCGGCGCATATCCGCCAGTGCGGCGCGACTGGTCTCGGCGATCGTGGTCAACGCCCGCACGGCGGCGTCCGGGTCTGCGGCCGCGGCGTAGCGCCCACCGTCGGCCTGAGCGACCACCACGGACAGGGAGTGCGCGACGATGTCGTGCATCTCCCGCGCGATCCGGGTCCGCTCCGCTGCCGCCGCGATCACTGCCTGTTGGTCGCGTTCGGTCTCCAGCCGCTCCGCCCGGTCCCGCAGCGCGGCGATCATCTCGCGCCGGGATCGACGGGTCAGGGCGAACGCCCAGGTGGCCACACACAGCGCGAGCGTGAAACCCCCGGTCAGAATGGTGACGACCACTGCCGAGGCCCTCGACCCGTAGGCCGAGGTGAGCTGCTCGATGCCGAAGATCAGGCCGAGCGTGATCGACCCCAGCGCCGCCGATCCGATGGCCGCTCGATGCGCCCAGACCGGGCCGAACAGCGTCACCGAGTACAGCGCCACCGGCACCGCCACCGCGCCGGGGAAGAACACCGGACCGTTCAGCGGCAGGCACAGCATCCCGAAGAAGAACACCGTCGCCACGGCCACCACCGGGGAACGGCGTCGCCAGCCCAGCGGTACCCACATCCCCGCGGCGAGCAGCGCGTCGACCCTGCTGCCGTTGATCCCCCACGCGACCAGGAGCACCAAGGGGGCACTCAGCGACATCACCACCAGGTCGATGGCGAATCCGTGGCGCTCCTGCCACTGCGTCACGCGCTCCCACCAGCTCACGCCGTCCAGCCTAGGCAGTGCCGACCGACGACCGCGTGCCCCCACGGTCGGAGCCACCGTCCGCCCACAGGGGGAGATCAGAACGTGACCCGATCTCGTGGTGTCCTCGACCCTTCCGTGACCTAACATGGCGGAATGACCCAGGTGCTGCTGGCTGAGGACGATCCCGCGATTGCCGAGCCTTTGGCGCGCGCCCTCGGCCGTGAAGGCTATGACGTGCGGGTGCAAGGCACTGGTCAAGGTGCCATCGATCGGGCCTCCGAGGCCGATCTGGTGGTGCTCGACCTCGGCCTGCCAGATATGGACGGGCTGGATGTGGCCCGGGCGATCCGGAACCAGGGCCTGACCACGCCGGTGCTGGTGCTCACCGCCCGCGCGGACGAGGTGGACTTGGTGGTCGGCCTGGATGCCGGTGCCGATGATTACGTGACCAAGCCCTTCCGGCTCGCTGAGCTGCTGGCCCGGGTGCGCGCGCTGCTGCGTCGCACCGGCCAGGACCCGGCCGAGGAGGAGGAACTGCGCGGGCAGGACGTCCGGGTGGATGTCGCCGCGCACCGCGCCTTCCAGGGCGAGCGTGAACTGCACCTGACCGCCAAGGAGTTCGACCTGCTGCGTGTGCTGGTCGGCTCGGTGGGCACCGTGGTGGCCCGCGAGACGCTGATGCGGGAGGTCTGGGGTTCGGACCCGACCGGTTCCACCAAGACCCTGGACATGCATGTCTCCTGGCTGCGCCGCAAGCTCGGCGACGACGCCAGCTCGCCGCGGTACATCAGCACGGTCCGTGGGATGGGCTTCCGGTTCGAGACCGGAGAGGGCCAGCGGGGCTGACCTGTGCGTCGCCGCGTCCTGCAGGCCACCATCGCGGCCGTCACCGTGGCGGTGGTGTTGCTCGGCTTCCCGCTTGCGTTCATCGGGGCGCAGTACATCCGGGAGACCGAGGTCTCCCAGCTGCAGAGCCGGGCCAGTGATGTCGCCCGGATGATCGACAACCGGATCAGCGAGGGCACCCCGCTGTCCGACGCGATGCTGGAGCCCTACGTCGACCGGGACGGCACCCCGGTGTCGATCTACGTCGTCACCGCCGACGGTGCCCGCTATCAGGCTGGTCCGGAGGTGCCCGCTCGCCCGGAGACCCTGACCGAGACCTCCGCCAACGGGGCCCGGGTGACGCTCTATGCGGAGTGGTGGGATCTGTTCCTGCTCTCCGGGCGGGTGGTCGGGTTGGTGGTCGCGGCCGCGCTGGTCGCCTTCGCCGCCGGCATCGCGATGGCGATCTGGCAGGCCAACCGATTGTCCGCGCCGCTGGTGTACCTGGCCGCCTCCGCCGAACAGCTGGGCTCCGGGCAGGTGCGCCCGCAACTGGAACCTTCCGGAGTGGAAGAGATCGACCTGGTCGCCGCCGAGCTGGCCCGCTCCGCGGACCGGATGGCTGGCCGGCTCGCCGCCGAACGGCAGTTCGCCTCGGATGCCTCCCACCAACTGCGCACCCCGCTCACCGCCCTGTCCATGCGGTTGGAGGAGATCATGCTCGCCACCGATGACGAGGCCGTGCGCGAGGAGGCCCGGATCTCCCTGGAGCAGGTGGAGCGGCTGGTGACGGTGGTCGACGACCTGCTGACCAACTCCCGCCGCGCCCAGGGCGGCACCACCGAGGCGATCCGCCTGCTGGACGTGGTGCATCAGCAGGAGGAGGAGTGGCGTCCGACCTTCGAGGCGGAGGGGCGGCAGCTGGTGATCGACGTCGACCCGGCCGCGCAGGTGTTGGCCACCCCCGGTGGGTTGGCCCAGGTGTTGGCCACCCTGATCGAGAACTCGCTGCGCCACGGCGGCGGCACCACCACGGTGCGCTCCCGCGACGGTGCCTCGGCCCGCGCGGTGGTGCTGGAGGTCGCGGACGAGGGCGAGGGGGTGGACGACGAGTTGGCACCGCGGATCTTCGAGCGGGAGGTCACCAGTGGTGCGGGCACCGGGCTGGGGTTGGCGCTGGCCCGTGACCTGGCGTCGGCGGACGGTGCCCGGTTGGAGTTGGCGCAGCGGCGCCCGGCGGTGTTCGCGCTGTTCCTGACCGGGGTTCCGCGGGCGATGAACCCCGACGTGGTGCTGCCGCGCGGGTCGGTCATCTCCCCGCGCCCGGAGCGCACCCGCCGACGCTGGAGCTGACCTCAGTCCTGCTGTGCGCGGCGCACGTCCTCGGCCACCTCGGCGGGGGTGATGCCGATGATCTCCACCGGGTGCGCGTGGTCCGACCGCTGTCCGATCTGCGCCAACTGGGTCGGCACGGTTGCGGTTCCAGTGAATACGAACGCCTTGTACCCCAGGTAGCGCACGATGGTGCCCAGGGCGATGCCGATCACGTTGGCGATGTTGTCCGACCACGGTCCGGACAGGCCGAGCACGTAGTGGCTGAACGCCAGCGCCCCCACCGTGATCGCGATGCCCACCAGGTTGATCACACCGAAGAGCGCGAACTCCCGGCCCTGGCGGGCGGAGCGCTGGTCGGCGAACGTCCAATACCGGCTGCCCAGGAACGACACCACGGTGGAGATGATCACCGCGACGATCCGGGCGGTGATCGGCTTCTCGCTGAACAGTGCGACCGGGCCGAACCGCAGCAAGTTGTAGGTGCCCATGTCGACCACAAAGGCCACCGAACCCACCGACCCGAACCGGGCCAGCTCCACCACTCGGGCACGGAGGCCGTCGTTCCACCGGTCCCGGAACGACCGCGCGCGGCGCGGCTGTTCCAACAACGACGGGGAGGTCATTCGCACACCGTAGCGCCGTCGGCTGAGTGCCCGCTGAGCCATGGGTGCCTGGACGAACCGGACGGATCGGTCGACTAAGGTGCTGCCTCGTGGCAGCTCCCGTGGTGGCAGTGGTCGGTGGTGGGCAGTTGGCCCGCATGATGGCACCCGCGGCGACCGCGCTGGGCCTGCACCTGCGGGTGCTGGTCGAGGACGCGGTGTCGTCGGCGGCGCAGGTGGTGGTCGACGCCCCAGTGGGGGAGCCCGGTGATCCGGTGGCACTGGAACGGCTGGTGTCCGGAGCCGCGGTGCTGACCTTCGAACACGAACACGTGCCGAACACCCTGCTGACCGAACTGGGTGACCGCGGTATCCCGGTCCACCCAGGCCCTGATGCGCTGGTGCACGCCCAGGACAAGATCGTGATGCGCACCCGGTTGACCGCCCTCGGGGTGCCCTGCCCGCGCTGGGCGGCGGTGGAGTCCGCGGACGGCCTGCGCCAGTTCCTGGACCAGGCCACCGGCGAGCGCGCCGCCGTCGTCAAGACCGCACGCGGCGGCTACGACGGCAAGGGCGTGCGCGTGGTCCGTGACCCCGCCGAGGTGCACGACTGGTTCTCCGCTGCGGCCACCGGCACCGGCGCACCACTGCTCGCCGAGGAGCTGGTGCCCTTCACCCGGGAGCTGGCGGTGCTGGTCGCCCGGCGTCCGTCGGGGGAGGTGCGCACCTGGCCGGTGGTCGAGTCGGTGCAACGCGACGGGGTGTGCGCCGAGGTGATCGCCCCCGCCCCACACCTGGACCCCGCCACTGCCGCACAGGCCGAGCAGATCGGTCGCACTGTCGCTGAGGGGTTGGGCGTGACGGGCGTGCTCGCGGTGGAGATGTTCGAGCTGCCCGATGGCACCCTGCTGGTCAACGAGCTGGCGATGCGCCCGCACAACTCCGGGCACTGGACGATCGACGGCGCGGTGACCAGCCAGTTCGAGCAGCACCTGCGGGCCGTCCTCGACCTGCCGCTGGGTGAGACCGCCGCACGGGAGCCCTGGTCGGTGATGATCAACGTGCTCGGCAGCCAGCACGCGGTGCTGACCGACGCGCTGCCGCTGCTGGGCCCTGGCGTCAAGGTGCACCTGTACGGCAAAGCGGTCCGTCCGGGCCGCAAACTCGGTCATGTCACCGTGACCGGCGATGACCTCGAGTCGGTGCGCGCCCGGGCCCGGGCCGCAGCCGCCACTGTGATGGGAGTGGACGCATGACCCAGCCTCTGGTCGGCATCGTGATGGGCTCGGACTCCGACTGGCCCGTGATGACCGACGCCGCCGACGCCCTCGCCGAGTTCGACGTCCCGGTCGAGGTCGACGTGGTCTCCGCACACCGCCAACCGGACAAGATGGTCGACTACGGGCGCGCCGCCGCCGACCGTGGCCTGCGGGTGATCATCGCCGGTGCCGGTGGTGCCGCTCACCTGCCCGGGATGCTCGCCGCGGTCACCCCACTGCCCGTGATCGGGGTGCCGGTGCCGTTGGCCCGGTTGGACGGGCTCGACTCTCTGCTGTCCATCGTGCAGATGCCCGCCGGTGTCCCGGTGGCGACCGTCTCCATCGGTGGTGCGCGCAATGCGGGTCTGCTGGCCGCGCGGATCCTGGGCGCGGGGACCGACACTGAGGCCGAGCGGATCCGCCGTGCGATGGTGGACTTTCAGGCCGATCTGCGCGCCCAGGCGGATGCCAAGGGGGAGCGGCTGCGTGCACGGCGCTCCGGCGGCGGTCCGTCGATCGGGTTCGGTGCCTGACCGGGATGTGAAGGTCCGGGACGGATCACCGGCTCGACAGGCGGCCCTCAGGACTCGCGCCTACCGTCGAATGAGTGACAGCCGCGACCTCGATCGACCGTGCGCCCCGGGACGCTGATGTCCTCACCGGGACGCTCCCGGTCGTCCGCACCACCGCCGTCCCTGTGCCACGGGGTTCCCGCCTGGTCGCCCTGGACGGGCTGCGGTTCCTGGCCGCCGCCGGGGTGCTGCTCTATCACTTCATCGCCCGAGAGACCGACGCCTGGGGCCGTGACCTGGCCGAGGTGGCACCGGCGCTCGCGCCCACTGCGACCTACCTGTCGCTCGGGCCGGAGCTGTTCTTCGTCATCAGCGGGTTCGTCATCCTGATGACCGCCTGGGGCAGGTCGGTGCCGGACATCATCGGGTCCCGGGTCGGGCGGCTGTACCCGGGCTACTGGGTGGGGGTGCTGGCCACCGGGTTCCTGCTCCTGGTGATCTGGCCGGGCAAGGAGATCACCGGTGGGCAGATGTTGGTGAACCTCACCCTGCTGCAATCGCTGGTCGATGTCGGGCACGTTGACGGGGTGTACTGGACGTTGTGGGTGGAGCTGCGGTTCTACCTACTGATCGTGCTTTTCGCGGCGGTGGGGATCACCCGACGCCGGGTGCTGGCCTTTGCCGCGCTCTGGCCGTTGGCAGCGATGACCGCCCGGGTGCTGGGCTGGTCCGACGCCGTGACCTGGCTGGTCGCGCCGTACGCCCCCCTGTTCGCCGCGGGGATGGCGCTGTACGTGATTCACCGTTGCGGACACACCTGGGCACCGTGGCTGATCGTCGCCGGTAACGCGGTGCTGGTGCTCGCCGCACTGGTGCCGGCCCGGATGGACTCGCTGGGCCGTAACTCGGTGCACGCCCCGACCTCCTGGGGTCTGGCGATGGCGCTGCTGGGCTGTATCGCGGTGGTGGCGATCGTCGCCCTGACACCGGTCAACCGCTGGACCTGGTCCGGATTGACCACCGCCGGTGCGCTGACCTATCCGCTGTACCTCCTGCACGAGTACTGGGGGCTGTGGGTCATCCACCTGCTGCACGATCGGGTGCCGGTCTGGGCGGTGCTGCTCGCGGCCACAGCCCTGTCACTGCTGCTGGCCTGGCTGGTGCACCGGTTCGTGGAGCGGCCTCTCGGCCCCCGACTGCGCCGGGCCACCACCCGGTTCTGCGAGCGGGTGCGCGATGGCGGGCGGCTGGCGTGGCGGAATGGTCGGCGCTGGATCTCCGGGACCGGACTGGCGCACTGACCCCCGCTGCTGAGCAGTCCCCGGGGTGGGACTCAGCCCTGGGGTACCCCGCCGTACACGCCCGGTGCCAGCTCACCGTCCCGGATCTGCTGGAAGAACGTCGGTGTCTGGTCTGGGTCCAGCTGCACCGTCGACCCCACGCCACCGGGTCGGTAGTCCAGGCTCCGGATCGGGGGTGTACCGGTGATGCCGCCCTCGCCGCCCGCGCTGCGGAAGGCCAACGCCAGCTTCGCCACGTCGACGATGTTCGTGCCCTCGCTGGTGGTCAACGCGGCGGTGCCGGCATCGACCAGGTCGACCTGTCGGAATGGGTTCAGCAGCGTGCCCGGGGTGGCCACGGACGTGGTCACGGCGCTGATCAGCTGACGCTGGCGCTGACCACGGCCGATGTCACCGGTGGGATCGGAGTACCGCATCCGGGCGAAGGCCAGGGCGGTCACCCCGTCGGTCGTCTTGCACCCCGGGGCGTCCCAGAACAGCCCGGAGTTGGTGTCCGCCACCGGGAAGGTCAGCGCCGAGTCGTCCAGGCACAGCTCCACGCCACCGACCGCGTCCACCACGCCCTCGACCCCGGCAAAGCCGATCTCCACGTAGTGGTCCACCGTCAGACCGGTCAACTGCTCCACGGTCTGCACCAGCAGCGGTGCGCCACCCCAGGAGAACGCCGCGTTCAACTTGCCGGACTCGAAGCCAGGGATGTCCACATACGTGTCCCGGGGCAGCGAGATGAGCGCCGGCGGCCCGGACTCCGGCACGTGCAGCAGCAGGATGGTGTCGGTGCGGGCACCCACGGTGGTGGTGTCCTCGATCGCGCCGTCCTCGCGCGAGTCCGACCCGGTCAGCAGATACGTCTCGCCCGGGGTGTTCGCCGCGCCGGAGAGCGCATCGACGTGCTGGATCTTCCCGTTCGCCCACACGGCGAGGCCGACCGGCCAGGCGATCACCAGGAGCAGCAAAACCACCAGCACCAGAGCCACCCGACGCCCGCGGCGACGGCGACGGCGCGGAGCAGGGGTCGGCGCGATGGGCGGCGTGAGGGAGTCGTCACCGGGAGCACGCGAGGACCGGTGGGCATCCGATGCCACGGAGCCGTGGGTGGAGCCGGGTCGACCCGGGCCGGTCGGCGTGCTGCGGCGCGCGCCGCTGGCGGCCGGGAGCACGCGGGTGCCTCCGGGCTCAGCCTCCTGGTGTCCGGCGGACGCGGGAGCGGTGGGGGACGAGCTGGCGGAGCGGCGGGGCGGCGCGTCGGCGGTGACCGGGACAGCGGAGCCACCGGTGCGGGCCGAGGTCCGCGCGCCACGGCTGGGTGACTCACCCGGCGTGGACTGGCCCTGGGGGGTGAAGGAGGCGGGGGAGCTGCGTCGAGGCCGCTCACCGGTTGACATGTCGCGGGCGCTCGTGGCCGCACCGGCAGCGGCGGGGCGGGCAGGCCGCGTCCCCGTCGGAGGGGTGCTGGAGTTCGCGGCGCGTCGGGCAGCCGAGTCCGCCGGCGTCTGCCCGGAGGCCGCACCCTCGGGACGACGACCGCTCACCCGGGTGGGCGCGACCGGACGCGCCCGGCGGACCGGCGGCTCGACCGCGGGACCGACCGGACGGGCATCACCAGAGGCCGGTCGAGCACCCGCCTCACCAGGGGTGAAACTGGGCGGGAGCGCACCGTCCTGATCGGGATCGTGCTCGGGGCGACGGGCCACGATCAGCCGCAGACCGCGGTCACGTCATTGGCCGTGAAGCTCTCCTTGCCCGCCTCGCGGGTGGCCTGCGGCGCGGGGGCGCTCACCTCAGCACCGGGGGCCTCGGTGGCCACGGTGCCATCCGAGCCGCCGTCGACCGGGGCCTCGCCGGTGACCGCACCCGCGGCGTCGTCGGTGGCGGCATCGCTCCCGACCCCGGTCATCATCGGCCGGTCGTTGGCGATGTTGTCCCAGATGATGTCCGCCTCATCGGTCCACACGACCCGGTTGGGGTCGCTGGGTGCCGTGGCGAACGGAATCGTCATGAAGGAGATGTTGTCACTGCTGATGCCCCGCAGGCTGTAACCGAGCGCGGCCATGTCGGTGATCGACCCGAATCCGCTGTCCACGGACAGCGAGGCGGTCGCCTGGTCGAGGAACCGGATCAGTTGCTGGACATCCGTCAGCATGTTCTTGGTCAACAGCTCGCGCATCACCCCGGCCAGGAGCTCCTGCTGCCGGCCGAGACGATTGGTGTCCGAACCGTCCCCCACCCCGACGCCGGTGCGGGCCCGGGCGAAGGCCAACGCCTGGGTGCCGTTCAGTCGCTGATTGCCGGCGTTCAGATACAGCCCCGCCTTCGGCGCGGACATGTCGTTGGGGATGCACATCTCCACGCCGTCGAGGGCATCGATCATGTTGACGAACCCGGCGAAGTCCACCACCACAAAGTGGTTGATCGGCACCCCGGTGTTGGTCTGCACCGTGTTCCAGGTACACGCCGCCGCCGACGCCACATCGCCACCGTTGTCCGCACCGATGGAGAACGCCGAGTTGAACATCGTGTTGCGCTGCGGAGCGGTGGTGCTGCCGTCCGACATCGTGCACGACGGGATGTCGACCAGGGAATCACGCGGGATCGACACCAGCTCGACCCGGGTCCGGTCCGCGGAGATGTGCGCCACGATGGACGTGTCCGACCGCATGCCGCCGACATAGCCGCCCAAGGCCTCGTTCTCGCCGTCCCGCTCGTCGGAGCCCAACAGCAGGATGTTGACCGGCTGACCGGCGTTCGGGTCGGCGACCGTGTCCTCGGTCGGGGTCGGCTGGGGGAGCGTGGTCACCAGCGCCCCCACGTCCGAGCTGGCAATGTTGCCGTTCAGCTGCTGGTAAAGCGCCGCCGCACCGGAAGCGCCGAAGGCCATCAACCCGATCGCGGTCAGGGCCACACCGCGCAGCACATGGTGGCTGCGGCGAAGACGCCCGTGGCGGATGGAGCGCGGGCGTGCGGGGGCTGCGTGGCGGCTTGTCACGCGGATGAGCATAGAAGGCGTCGGCGCTGCGACGACGGACCCGGCGGGCGGGGGTCGTGAAGGCCGTGTGCAGAACAGCCGGTCCGCGGCCCGCGGCGGGGCCTCGGTCCCACCTCGGGCGAGGCCTACGCCTCCGGTCGGGGTCGCACGTACTGGCCCCGCATCGCGAGGAACGGGCGTTCGATCGCCGCGTAGGTCAACCAGGACAGCAGCAGGACGGCGGGCAGCACCACCAGGACTCCGGTGGCGAGCGCGGTGGCGACGGGCCCGCCGACCCGGACCCACCAGCCCTCGTGCGCCGCCACGATCGTGATGATCACGAAGTGCAGCAGATAGGCTGAGTAGCTGCGCTCACCGACGGCGGCCAGTGCGGTGGACACCCGTCCGCGCCGGGACCGGAACAGCACGACAGCGCCGACGATGACCGCGGCCCAGGTCAGTCCCTCGACGTCGACCCAGAACACCCGCCACCAGGACGTGGACAGGAAGACCGTCTCGTGATTGGCGACCAGGGCCAGACCGAACACCGCCACCACGCCACCGACCAGGGCCAGCACCGCCGACCGGGTCCGCGGCCCCCGCAGGTACCACCAGCCGGCGAGCATGCCGAGCAGGAACTGGTCCAATCTGCCGACTAGGGAGAAGTACGTGAGCTCGGTGAGGTCGACCTGGTCGGGGGAGACCGCCCACGCCAGGGACCGCAGGACGGCCAGCGCCGCGATCAACCGCAGCAGTGCGGTCGGTCCGCTGCGCTGCAGCAGACGGAGCAGCAACGGGAAGATCACGTAGAACTGCAGCTCCACCCCGACCGCCCAGAACATCGCGCCCCAGACGCCACCGATGCCGACCGGGCCGAAGTTCGCGATCGGCAGCAGTGCTCGCAGGAAGGTGCCCAGGTCGAAGGGCGCGTCGGTGCTCGCCGCTCCGACCAGCAGCACCGTCAGGTAGAGCGGGTACACCCGCAGCAGCCGATTGCGCAGGAACGGCCAGTACGCGACGTCCTTGTCGAGCGTGCCGGTGGTGAAGATGAAGCCGCTCAGCACCAGGAACAGTGCGACCCCGGTGTGCCCCTCCAACAGGAGGGCCAACACCGGATTGTCGGTGTGCAGCCACCGGTCGGGCTGCCACCCCGTCGCCGGGTCGGCGGCCTGCGAGATGAGCTGGATCGAGTGGTAGACCAGCACCAGGACGACGGCGAACGCGCGCAGGTGGTCGACCGGGAACAGGTACGGGCGGTTGTCGCTCTTCATGGCGGGATCGCGCGGCTGCGACCGACGGGCGCGGCACCCCGGCCGGGATGCCGCGCCCGTCGATCAGCGACCGAGCTGGCTGTACTTCGCCTCGGTGGCGTCCTTCTGCGGCCGCCACCACGCCTCGTTCGCCTGGTACCACTCGACCGTGGCGGCCAGGCCGTCGCGGAAAGTGGTGTACCGCGGCGTCCAGCCCAGCTCGGTGCGGAGCTTGGTGGCGTCGATGGCGTAGCGCAGGTCATGGCCGGGACGGTCGGAGACCAGGTCGTAGGCGGAGGAGTCCTGGCCCATCAGCTCGAGGATCAGCTCGATGACGGTCTTGTTGTTCTCCTCGCCGTCCGCGCCGATCAGGTAGGTCTCACCCAGTCGGCCCTTGGTGATGATGTCCCAGACCGCCGAGTTGTGGTCCTCGACGTGGATCCAGTCCCGGACGTTCTCCCCGGTGCCGTACAGCTTCGGCCGGACGCCGTCGATCACGTTGGTGATCTGGCGCGGGATGAACTTCTCCACGTGCTGGTACGGCCCGTAGTTGTTCGAGCAGTTCGACAGCGTGGCGCGCACCCCGAAGGAGCGGGCCCAGGCGCGGACCAGCAGGTCGGAGGACGCCTTGGTGGAGGAGTACGGGCTGGAGGGGTTGTACGGGGTGTCCGGCGTGAACTTCGCCGGGTCGTCCAGCTCCAGGTCGCCGTAGACCTCGTCGGTGGAGATGTGGTGGTACCGCACGTCGTGGCGGCGCACGGCCTCCAGCAGCGTGTAGGTGCCGATCACATTGGTGTGCACGAACGGCCACGGGTCGTGCAGCGAGTTGTCGTTGTGCGACTCCGCGGCGAAGTGCACCACCACGTCGGCGTTCTTCACCAGGTCGTCGACGATGTCGTGGTCGGTGATCGAACCCTTGGCGAAGGTGATCTTGTCCCACACCGGCGCCAGGCTCTTCTCGTCACCGGCGTAGGTCAGGGCGTCGAGGACGGTGACCTCGACCTCGGGGTGCTCGCGCACGACCTGGTGCACGAAGTTGGAACCGATGAAGCCGGCTCCGCCGGTGACGAGCATGCGCACGAGTGTGTCCTCCAGACAGGTCAGAGGGCCCACAGCCTAGCGTCACGGAGCTAGCGTGTGGTGCTACGGCTAGCATGGCGGCTCTCGTGATGGGGCTGCCTGCGGCCTCACCCGCCGGCCCGAGGAGAGTTCTTCTTGTCTCACTACAAGACGACGGTGCAGACCCAGATCCGCAACTCGAGTCACACGATCATCGTGGACATGGTCGGCCCGGACGCCGATGTCCTCGACGTCGGCTGTGCCTCGGGGTACCAGGGCGCCGCGCTGATCGAGCGCGGGTGCCGGGTCAGCGGCGTGGAGATCGACGAGGCCGACGCCGCCGAGGCACGCAAGGTCCTGCGCGAGGTGAAGGTCGCCGACCTCGACCGCACCGAACTGGACAGCCTCTTCGAGCCCGGCAGCTTCGACCGGGTGATCTTCGGTGACGTGCTGGAGCACCTGCGCGACCCGGAGCGCGCGGTCCGTCGCGCGATGCGGCTGCTGCGTCCGGGAGGGTCGGTGGTGATCTCGGTGCCCAACGTGGCTCACGGGTCCGTGCGGCTCGCCCTGCTCCAGGGCAGTTGGGAGTACTCCGACACCGGGCTGCTCGACCGGACGCACGTCTCCTTCTTCACCTACGAGTCGCTGCTGCACATGCTGCGTGAGGCAGGTCTGACCGTGACCGACCTGCGCGCCACGGTCTTCGACCCGCTGGCGACCGAGGTGCCGGTGGACCAGGGCCGCCTGCCCGCCGGTGTCGTGAGCTGGGTGCGCTCGCAGCCCTACGCCGACGTGTACCAGTTCGTCCTGACCGCATCCCCGTCGTCCGAGGTCACGAGCCCGGAGGTGACCACGGTCTCGCCGGCCGACATCCTGCCGGCCCCGACCGACGACTTCGTCGCTGAGGGCGAACTCGTCGAGGCGGCTCTGGTCGCGGCCCAGGACGTGGATTCGGCGGCGGCCCAGCTGCTCGACCTGCGGCACCGCCTGGTGGTCGCGCGCGACCATGCGGTCGGGCAGGAGGCGGAGCTCGCGAACCTGCGTGAACACCTCGCCCATCAGCAGGGCACGCTCGACTTCCTGAACGAGGAACTGCACAAGTCGCATGTCGACGCGCAGGGCGCTCACGCGGGGTGGGCACGGGCGAACGAGGAGGTCCAGGCGCTGCAGCACAAGCTGGACAGCGGGCCGGCCGCGCTGGCCCGCCGTGCGGCTCGCCGGGCTCGGGGCAACTGAGATGACGCAACGGCCCTTCTTCTCCGTGGTGACCCCGGTCTACGACCCGCCGGTGCAGGTGCTGACCGAGATGATTGCCTCGGTCACCGGTCAGTCGGATGCGGACCTGGAACTCGTCCTGGTGGACGACCGCTCCACCCGGGACGAGGTCCGGGCCTGCCTGCGCGACCACGCCGAGCAGGACCCTCGGATCCGGGTGATCGAGCGTGCGCAGGGCGGTGGCATCGTCGCGGCGTCCAACGACGCGGTGGCCGCCGCACGGGGAGAGTTCCTCGTGCTGGTGGATCACGACGACCTGTTGACCCCCGACGCGCTGGCGGTCGTCCGGTCCGCGGTCGAGGCACACCCGGACGCGGACTACCTCTACTCCGACGAGGACAAGCTCGGCGAGGACGGACAGTTCTACGACCACGACCGCAAGCCGGACTGGTCGCCGGAGCGCCTGCGCGGCCACATGTACACCGGGCACCTGTCGGTGATGCGGACCGCGCTGGTACGGGAGCTCGGCGGCTTCCGCGTGGGGTTCGACGGCTCGCAGGACCACGATCTCGCGCTGCGGGTCTCGGAGGCCGCGCGCGAGGTGCACCACATCCCCGAGGTGCTCTACCACTGGCGCGTGGTCCCCGGCTCGGCGGCGGGTGATGCGGCGGCCAAGCCGTACGCCTGGGACGCGGGCGTCCGTGCCGTGCAGGAACACCTGGACCGGACGGGTGTGGCCGCTGTCGCCGACAAGGGGTGGCTGGGCAGCACGTACCGCGTACGACGCTGGGCGGACCCGAATGTCCTGGTGAGCGTGGTGATCGCCACCGATGGTGCCGTCGGCCGGATCTGGGGTCAGGACCGGGTGTTCGTGGTCGACGCGGTGCGGTCGTTGCTCTCGCGTGCGGGCCATCCGCGGTTCGAGCTGATCGTCGTCCACACCCCCGCGACGCCCGACACCGTGCTGTCCGCGTTGGCAGACCTCGCGGGTGACCGGTTGCGCCTGGTGGAGTCCGCGCCCGGGGTCAGCACGGCCGCCGCCGCCAACCTGGGCGTCCTCAGGGCGGCGGGATCGGTGTTGGTCCTGCTCGATCAGCGTTCCGAGGTGCGGTCGGAGAACCTGCTCACCGAGCTGATCGCCCCCCTCGACGAGGGCGGTGTCGGAGCGGTGGGAGCCCGCACTCTCGGCGAGGACGGGCGGCTGCGTCACGCCGGATGGGTGCATGTGGACCGCACCATGGAGCCCTTTGCGTGGGGGCGGCGCCCGGAGGAGCACGGTCCGTTCGCCGCGTTGCAGGTGGCCCGTGAGGCGAGCGCGCTGGGCGATGGCGTGCTGGCCGTGCGCCGGGAGGACTTCCTCGAGGCCGGCGGCCTGAACGAGACTGCTCTGGGCTCCCTGGCGGACGTCGATCTGTCCTTGAAGCTGCGGGCCGGCGGTCTGCGGGCGATCTGGCAGCCCGAGGCCCAGGTCTACCGCTTCGGGTCCACGCCGCAGGACCAGGACCGTCGGGTGTTCGACGCGCGCTGGGGTTCGGTCCTCGACGATCCGTATCTGCCGGGCGCGCGGTGAGCCGGACACCGACGGACACGGCTCTTCAGCACTGGAAGGCGGGGCTGGCGGCCGTGCGGCCGGGGATGGGTCGCGCCGGGACTTGGGCAATCACCGCGGTCGGATCCGTCTGGGCGACGGCGGTGATCGCCGTGGTGTTCGCGGCGCAGGCGGGCCTGCTCGCGATCACCATGGGCGAGTCGTTGTACGACGAGCCGTATCACCTCAAGGCGATCCGCTACTTCGCCCACGGCGGCTCGCCGTGGGGGGCTCAGCCCGACACCCTGGTCGGTGTCGGTGACGTCGAACGCTACGGCTCCTATCTGTACCACTGGCTGCTCAGCTACCCGTGGCGGTGGAGTGCGGGCCTGGGATTCGAGGACCAGCGCGTGGTGGTGCGGTTGGTCACGGTCGGGATAGTCACCGGAGCCCTGTTCGCCATTCGGCGGCTCGGGCGGGTGATGGGGCTGTCCGGGTTGGCGTCGAACGTCGTGGTGCTGCTCGTCGCCGCGGTGCCGATGACCACATTCCTCGCCGCGACCGTCAACTACGACAATCTGGCCTTCCTCCTGCTGCCGCTGATGTGGATCCCGGCCGTGCGGCTGCTGCGTGCGGACCGGATCGACGGCTACGCCTGGGCCCTGTTCCTGATGGCGGCGGCGGCGCTGTCGATCTCGAAGTACACGATGCTGCCCCTGATCGCCGTGACAGGCATCGGCGTCCTGGTGGCACAGGCTCGGGTGCTGGTGCGTCGACGCGGGCGGGCTCTGAGTCGGTGGCGATGGCGGACCGGCCCGATCGCCGCGACGGTGGGCGCCCTGGTGGCCGTGGCCGCGGTGGTGGAGCGGTACGTCCTGAACGTGGTCCGGTACGGGACGGTGCAGCCGGACTGCGCCGATGTGCAGTCCGTGTCGATCTGCATGACCTGGGGCCCGTGGGGCCGGAACTTCGAGTTGGACGCCGCCTACCCCGACGACCCGTTCTCCGTGGCGGGGCTGTTCGACTTCGTCACCCATGACTGGCTGCCCGGGATGATGACGAGCTGGACCCTCTTCCCGGTGCGGGCCGACGATGCCGTCTCCGCCACGAACGGGGCCCACGTGCTGGGCACGATCCTCGTCATCGCCGTGGTCGGGGTGCTGGCGCTGCCGGTCCTGGGGCCGCGCGCCGCTCTGGCCCGTCCGGCCGGTCTGACCCTGCTCCTGGCGAGCGGGGGCTATCTTGCCGCGCTGCTGGTGGAGAACTACGCCGCCGTGCGCGAACTCGGTGAGGTGCTCGGCGTCCAGGGCCGCTACCTGCAGCCGCTCCTGGCTCCGATCCTGATCCTGGCGGCGCGATCGCTCACGATGATCCTGGCGGCGAACGGCCGTGGGGTAGGGATCGCGATGCGCTGGGGCGGCGCCGTGCTGCTCGCGGTCGGTCTGAGCCAGACAGCGGGCCTGATCGGTGTCCTCGCCCGATCGGACACCGCGTGGTTCCGGGACACCGGTGCGACCGGGGTGATCGAGCACCTGCGAGACAGTGCGCAAGCGATGGTGCTCGACGACGAGCTCATCCCCGATCTTCGGCGGCTCGCCGTCGATCCCGAGGGTGGGTGAGCGTCAGGCTCCGTCCGACGGCAGACCGAGCGCCGCGGTGATCCGGTCGACCATCGCCACCGGGCTGTAGGCGGCGATGGCGTGGTCGTATGCCCGTCGGCCCATCTGCCGCCCGGCACCGCGGTGGTCGGAGACGGCGCGGTCCAGCATCTCGTCCCACTCGTCCACCCGGGACAACAACCCGTTGACGCCGTGGTCGATCGCCGCCGACATCGTGTAGGTCGGTGACGCCAGGCTCGGAACGGCCACCGCCGCCGCGTCGAAGTACTTCAGCTCCGACTTGCAGTTGGTGAACCGGTTGTCCTGCAACGGCGCCAGACTCACGTCGACCTCGGAGATCAGCCGCTGCAGGTCGAGGTAGTCGGTGAGGGGGACCTGGTCGATCCGGTCGCGGACGGTGCTGAGCGGGGAGTCCTTCAGATCGAGGAACCCGACCAATCGCAACCGCACCGAGTCGTCCCGCTGCATCAGCCGGGCGACGGCCCCGGCCGCCAGGGCCAGGTCCCGGTTGTGCGTCGGGGTCCCGGAGAAGTACCCGAGATGCACCGTGCCGTCGTCGCGATCACCCGCCGCGGCCCGGGCGGCCACCAATTGTTCGGAGTAGGCGATCTGCTCGGGGCCCATGAAGTTGGGGATGACCCGCACCGGACGGTCCGTGAACACCTCGCGCGTCCGGGCCGCCAGGAAGTCGTTGGTGACGATGATCTCGTCCACGAGCTCCATCGTCTGCCGCACTCGCGCGAAGTAGGCGAACCACCAGTTCCACATCGGCTCGGCGGCGGCGATGTCGCCCTCGTACTGATCGAGCGTCTTGACGACCTCGGGCACGACGGCCAGATCGAAGACGTAGTCGTCCACGTCGGCCAGCACCCGGGTGCCGAAGCGGCGGGCGACCGCGATCAGCTGTGCGACCTGGTCGGAGTAGGGCACCCGGCCGATCACGAGGATGTCGACGTCCTTGACCACGTCGAGCAGAGCGTCGCCGTCCGCTTCCTCGAACCAGCTCGCGCTGACCCCCGGCACCAGGTCGTTCAGCGCCATCGCGGTGTTGTAGCACCGGTAGCGGAAGGTCGAGGCGTCCGGCCAGCGGTAGTAGTACGCGACGTGGACGGGCTCGGCGCGCAACATGCGGTACCGCTCCGCGAAGCTGAGCTTCCAGGGGTCGCGGTAGTCCGGGCGCGCGACCGGGACCTCACGCATCGCCGAAAGCCTCGGCCAGGTGGTCCACCGCGGGTGCCAGGTTCTCCGGCCACGGGGCGAAGTACGGCGTGTCGGCGGGGGCGAAGGGCTGATCGGTCAGTTCCTCGACCCGGCGGGCGGCCCGACCGATCGCGTCGGCCAGTGCGGCGACCTCGGGCTCCGCGACCACGATCCGGTCGGAGACGTCGTCGAAGGACATCTTTCCCGCCCACTCGTTCGTGACCACGACCGAGCCGCTCGCGGCCAGGTCCAGGGGTGGATACGACGGGTGCGGCGAGGCCATCAGCGACAGCCCGATGTCCATCGTGCCGAGGAACTCCCCGTAGTCCGCCCACCCGAGCGACCCGTGCACCGCTGGACGCGAACCGTCGGAGAACTCGAGCGCCGGGACCTCCCGGCCCACCAGGTGCACCTGCCACTGCTCGCGGGGCAGGTGCCCGTCGGCGATCGCCCGGTCCAGCGCGGCGATCCCGATGTGGAACAGGTTCCGCGGGTTGTGCGGCCGGGCGTAGAAGAACAGGTGGCGCTTCCGGTCGGCGCCGAGCAGTCGGCCCGGCCGCAGGAAGGCGCGGAACGATGGCTCGAAGGACACCGCTGTGCGGGCGAGGTTGTCCACCCCGGTCGAGATGAGGTGCTGACGCAGGTTCTCGGTGTTCACCACGACCCGCAGCCCCGGGTGGTTCATGATCCGCGAGGCCATCAGCCAGTCGTGCCCGATCGGGTAGAAGCAGCGCTCGTCCTCCTGCAGGATGTACGCCACTCGCTCCGCGGGAACGGTCTTCAGCACGGACGCCGTGGACCACCAGGACGTGGTCAGGAAGACCTCGTCCTCACCGGTCTCCAGGTAGTCACCGCGTTCGCGCGGCACGTACGCCAACTCGGGCTGGTGCGTGGTGCGCAGCCCGATGGTCCGGAACAGGTCGCCGAGCCCCGAGGCGTCCGGCGCCGAGGTGCGGGTGACGATCCGCAGGCGACGCCCCGAGCGCTCGACCCAGGCCGCGGCGAGCAACAGCGCCGTGGCCACCCCGCCGAACAGGGAGTTCTCCCCGATGGAGTCGGTGACCAGGTTGATCCGGGGCACCGTGGGGCCGGGCACGACGCGCAGCGGGTGCAGGTCGGGGTGCGATCGGCCCAGGTAATGCGCCACCGAGACGGACCGCGTGGAGTCGTCACCGGGCTCTCCCAGCAGGTTGACGCCTCGATCGTTCGGGCGCCGACGTTCTCCGATGCCGTGCCAGAGGTAGTGGACCAGCGGGTTCATCCCGGTTCCGGCCACGTCGGGGTTGTGCGCCAGGTACCAGGCGGTGTCGAAGTGCTCCGAGGGGTCGGCGGACGAGGCCGCCCCGACGCGCAGATAGTGCACCAGCGGGTTCTCGCCGCTCGCCGCGACATCCGGGTGCTGGGCCAGATACCAGGCGGAGTCGAAGCCGGCGCGCACCGGGTCGAGACCCTCCTGCCCGCCGACGGTGAGGAAGTGCTCGAGCGGATCGAGCCCGGTCGCGGCGATCTCGGGGTGGTTCTCCGCGTACCACGCCGGGTCGAACAGGGGTGACGGCGCGCGTCCTTCTGCCCGCCCGTGCTGGTCGTAGTGCGCCCGCGCGTCGATCCCGGCCTCGGCGAGATCGGGGTTCGTGTCCAGGTAGTACCCGGCGTCGAAGATCACGGACACGTCGTCCGCGGTCGGGGGCTCGACCACCGCGGCGGGGGTCGGTGCCGGGCTGGGGCGCAGCCGTCGGTAGGCGCCCCGTGCCACTCGGCCTGCCAGGCGCTTGACTCGCTCGACCATGTCCTACTCCCTGTCGGGCGCGGCGCGAGGCCACGCGAAAAACGTGTCGACCCGTCAGTTCGGGTCGGCGGCGAAGCTGGCGTCGAGGTAGAGCGGGCCCTGTGAACGGCCGTCCGCCTCCACCGTGAAGTGCATCGCGTCGGGAAGGGCGTGCACCTCGGTGCCTTCGGGCGTGGACAGCGACGTCTGCACGATGTACTCGCCCTCGCCCAGTCGCAGGTCCTTCATGTGGAAGGAGTACCGGCGGCTGCCGTCCACCGCGGGAGTCTGCGCGCCGAGCAGATGGGTGTTGGTGCCGCCCAGCACCGTCCCGAGCGGGGTGGCGATGGCGATGCCGAGCTCCCACCCGGCCGGCAACGGGGTCTCGGCGTTCACCTGGAGCGCCACCGTCAGATCGGCGCCGGTGCTGATCACGGCACCGCCGCTCTCACCGCGGGCACCGATCAGGCCGAGGGCGGCCACGGAGGCCACCGGCAGACCCGTCCCCGGAGAGGCCTGCTTGCGCTCGATCTCCTCCTTGCGGGTGGCCTCGAAGTCGGCCCGGAGCACCTTGAGGGCCTCCCGCGGCGGGCCGTCAGCGGCGAGGTGGCCGTGGTCCAGCACCACCGCGCGGTCGCAGAACTCCGCCACCTGGTCCAGACCGTGCGTCACCAGCACGATGGTGCGGCCCTCGCGCTGGAACTCGCGGATCCGCTCGAGGCACTTGCGCTGGAACGGCTCGTCACCGACGGCCAGCACCTCATCCACCAACAGGATGTCCGGGTCGACGTGGACCGCGACCGCGAAGGCCAGCCGGACGTACATCCCGGAGGAGTAGAACTTCACCTGCGTGTCGATGAAGGGCTCGATCCCGGAGAAGTCGACGATCGCGTCGAAGTGCTTGTCCGTCTCCTCCCGGGACAGTCCGAGGATGGAGGCGTTCAGGTAGACGTTCTCCCGGCCGGTCAGGTCCGGGTGGAAGCCCGCGCCGAGCTCGAGCAGCGCAGCCAGCCGTCCACGCAACCGCACCTGGCCGCTGGTGGGCTGGATGATCCCGCCGATCGTCTTGAGCAGGGTGCTCTTGCCGGAGCCGTTCGGGCCGATCAACCCGACGGTGCTCCCGGACTCGATCTGGACGGAGACGTCCCGCAACGCCCAGAAGTCCTCCTTGTGCAGGTTGGACCGACCGAAGTTGACCAGCCGCTCCTTGAGGGACTTCTCCTTGCGGATGACGAAACGCTTCGAGACCTGCTCGATGTCGATGACAGTGGTCATCACAGCTCCTGCGCGAAGTTGCTCTGCAGCCGCGCGAAGGTGCGCTGAGACAGCCAGAGGAGGATCAGTCCGATGCCCAGCACGATGAGGAGCCGGGTGCCGAGGTGGCCGGGTGCGGGCTCGCCGTCACCGGAGATCCAGAACGCTCGCTGGAAGCCGAGGACCGCGAGGGTCATCGGGTTGGCGAGATAGATGTCGGCGATGATCCCGCTGACGTGCCCGGAGACCTGCTTCCACGCATAGACGATCGGCGAGGCCCAGAACAGGATCATGATGATGACGTCGACCAGGTACTGGACGTCGCGGAGGTAGACGTTCACGGCCGAGAGCAGCAGCGCCAGGGCGGTCGAGTAGACCAGGACCACCGCGAGGGACAGCGGGAAGTACAGCCAGCGCTCCCCGGTAGGGAACTTGCCCGCGACGATCGTGGCGCCGAGCAGGATCAGCAGCTGGATCCCGAAGTTGAACAGGGAGGAACCCACCACGCTGAGCGGGAAGACCTCCCGGGGGAGGTAGACCTTCTTGATGAGTCCTGAGTTCGCGACGATCGACCCGGTGCCGCCGAGGACCACCTCGCTGAACAGCGTCCATGCCGTCAGACCGGTGTAGATGAAGATCGCGAAGTCGGGGGTGCTCCGCGCGGCGCCGAGGAACTGTCCCAGGGCGATGTAGTAGATCAGCAGCATCGCCAGCGGTCGGGCGAGGCTCCAGACGAAGCCCAGTGCGCTGTCCTTGTAGCGGGACTTCAACTCCCGGCGCACCAGCGACCCGAGCAGTTCCCGGTGCGATGCGATGTCCTTGAGGGATGACAGCGTGCCGCGGGCGAAACCCGGGCGGGGGCCCGCGATACGCATCGGCTCCTGGGCGAGTGCCTCCGCACGCGCCGTGGCAGTGTCCGTCATGTGGCCTTCCTCGGTCGGAGCCCGGGGGGCCGGGCCTCGCGGTGGACCACAGTACCCGCGGGATGTGGAGGGCTCGTGCAGGGCGTCTCCGATCGGCTCACAACCGACCGGGTAGTGTGGACCGGCGTCCCTGCCGAGCTGTTGCCGGGCGCGCACGTGCCTGTGAACGGACAGCTGGAGGATGAGTGAGCCCGAGGGAGACACGCCCCGGCGTGGTGTCGGTGGTCCTGGTCAACTATCGGGGAGCCGAGGACACCATCACGTGTCTGCGGGCCTTCGACCAGGTCGACTGGCCGGCCGACCAGCTCGAGCTCATCGTGGTGGACAACGACTCCGGTGACGGCAGCGCCGAGCGCATCGCCGCCGCCGTGCCGTCGGTGACCGTGATCGAGACCGGCGCGAACCTCGGATTCGCCGGCGGGTGCAATGCCGGTGTGGAGGCGGCCACCGGCGAGTGGGTGGCCTTCCTCAACAACGACGCCCGCCCCGGTGAACAGTGGATCGCTGCCGCGGTGCGCACCCTGGAGTCGGACGTCAGCATCGGCGCGGTCGCCAGCAAGGTCCTGGACTGGGAGGGGCAGCTGGTCGACTACGTCGACGGGTCGCTCACCTGGTACGGCGCGGGGTACAAGCGCGAGGCGGAGAAGCCGGACGGCCCGCAGTACGACGTCCCGAAGGACGTGCTGTTCGGTACGGGCGCGGCGATGTTCATGCCGACCGCGCTCTACCGGAAGGTGGGCGGCTTCGACGAGCGGTTCTTCATGTTCTACGAGGACGTCGACCTCGGGTGGCGGCTGAACCTTCTCGGCTACCGGGTGCGGTACGTGCCGGAGTCGGTGGCCTACCACAAGCACCACGTCACGATGAAGAAGTTCGGCAACTTCCGCGAGACGTACCTGCTCGAGCGCAATGCGCTGCTGTCGATGTACAAGAACCTCGACGACGAGTCGCTGGCCAAGGCGCTCCCCGGCGCGATGGCGTTGGCGATCCGCCGCTCGTTGGCACGTGCGGGAGTCGACGCGTCGACCCTCGACCTGCAGCGGTCCCCGGGCAGCGACGAGATCGGCACGCTCGAGCTGCCGAAGATGGCCCTCACCGGCGTGTACGCCGTGGACTACTTCGTCGATCAGTTCCCGGACATCGCCAAGGACCGGGCCGCGCTGCAGGCCGCGCGCCGACGCAGCGACCGTGAGCTGTTCCCGCTCTTCCGGCACGCCATCGAGCCGGCCTATGTCTTCGACGGGTACAATACCGCCCACGACGCCCTGGTCAAGGCCTTCGGGATCGACCAGCACTTCGTCTCCCGGCATCGCGTGCTGGTCGTCACCGGTGAGCCGCTGTTGGAGCGGATGGCGGGTCCGGCCATCCGAGCATGGGAGATCGCCCGTGCGCTGGCTCCGGAGCACGAGGTGCGGCTGGTGTCCACCGCCGGCGCCAAGACCACCTCCCAGGACTTCGAGGTCGTCTACGCCACCGGGCGCGACCTGCGGGTGCAGACCGACTGGGCCGATGTGATCGTCTTCCAGGGCTTCCTGCTCGAGGGCGCACCCTGGCTCAAGGACAGCAGCAAGATCCTGGTGGCGGACGTCTACGACCCGATGCACCTCGAGCAGCTGGAGCAGGCGAAGGACCTGGGCGAGGCCGGACGCGCACACTCGATCCGGGAGACCACGCGGATCCTCAACGAGCAGTTGCGCCGGGCTGACTACGTGCTGTGCGCGTCGGACAAGCAGCGGGACTTCTGGTTGGGCCAGTTGGCCGGGCAGGGCCGTATCAACGGGCCTGTCTACGACGAGGACGCGAGCCTCGACTCTCTGATCGGCGTCGTGCCGTTCGGGATCAGCGACGAGGCCCCCGTGCAGCGTCGGCACGCGATCAAGGGCGAGGTGCCGGGGATCGGCCCCGACGACAAGGTGATCATCTGGGGCGGTGGGGTCTACAACTGGTTCGACCCGTTGACCCTGGTGCGGGCGGTCGATCGACTCAAGGATCGGCACCCGGACGTTCGGTTGTACTTCCTCGGGCTGAAGCACCCGAACCCGGGCGTGCCGGACATGAAGATCGCCTGGGAGCTGCGCCAGCTCTCCGACCAGCTGGGGCTCACGGACCGGCATGTCTTCTTCAACTCGGGGTGGGTGCCCTACGCCGAGCGTGCGGACTATCTCCTGGACGCGGACCTGGGCGTCTCGACCCACTTCCACCACGTCGAGACCGCCTTCAGCTTCCGGACCCGGATCCTCGACTACCTGTGGGCGTCGTTGCCGATCGTCGCCACCGGTGGTGACACCTTCGGCACGCTGATCGCCGAGCGTGGCCTCGGTGCCACCGTCCCGCCGGAGGACGTCGAGGCGCTGGAGCAGGCCCTGGAGACCTATCTCTACGACGACGACGCGGTGGCCGAGGCGCGCGCCCACGTCCGCGCGTTCGCCGAGGACTACCGCTGGTCGACGGTGTTGCAGCCGCTGGTGGAGTTCTGCCGGTTCCCGCGCCGTGCGGCGGATCTGGAGTACGTGCTGCCCGCGCCGGACACCACCGCCCATCCCTTCGAGCGGCCCCGGGGGGTGCGGTCCGACCTCGCGCTCGCACGTCAGTACCTCGCTGCCGGGGGTCTCAAGGAGGTCAGCCGCCGGGCGACCGGCCGTATCAAGCGTCTCGCCGGGCGTGCGCCCCAGGCGTGACGCCACCGCCGTCATCGCCAGCCCGATCGTTGGAGTGTCATGAAGGTCTTCGTCCAGATCCCCTGCCTCAACGAGGAGGAGACGCTGCCCTCGGTGCTGGAGAGCATCCCGCGGCACATCGAGGGGGTCGACGAGCTGGAGATCCTGGTGATCGACGACGGCTCCTCCGACCGGACGGTGGAGGTGGCCCGGGAACTCGGCGTCACGCACTTCGTGCGGCACGCGCGGAACATGGGCTTGGCCCGGTCTTTCCGGGACGGCATCGACTATGCGCTGGCGCACGGTGCGGACATCGTGGTGAACACCGACGGTGACAACCAGTACCCGCAGGACCGGATCCCCGATCTGGTCCAGCCGATCATCGAGCGGAGCGCGGACATCGTGATCGCCGACCGGCAGACGGCGACGATCGCGCACTTCTCCCCGTTCAAGAAGCTGATGCAGCGGGTCGGCAGCGCGGTGGTGAACAAGGCCGCCGACACTCGACTGCCGGATGCCGCCAGCGGGTTCCGGGCCTACTCGCGCGCGGCCCTGTACCGGTTGAACGTGGTCACCGAGTTCTCCTACTGCATGGAGACGATCATCCAGGCCGGACACAAGCGACTGCGGATCGCCTCGGTGCCGGTGACCACCAACGCCAAGACCCGCGAGTCCCGGCTGTTCACCAACATCTTCCAGCACATGCGCAAGTCCGGATCGGCGATCATCCGGTCCTATCTGATGTTCAAGCCCACAGTGATCTTCGCCTGGCTGGCGGTGGTGTTCGGGCTGTTGGCGCTGATCCCGGCGGTGCGGTTCGTGGTCATCTGGCTGGCTCGGGGCGACAACTCCGGCAACATCCAGTCGTTGATCTTCGCGGCGATCATGGCGGTGGCGGCTCTGCTGTCGGTGGCCCTCGGCGTGATCTCCGACCTCTTGCGCACCAACCGGGTGCTCCTGGAGGAGCAGCTGGAGCGGATCAAGGAAGTGCAGTACCAGCGTTCCGTGCGGGACTGAGCGCCGACCGGCGGTCCCGCCGGGCATCGGACCAGATCCGGCGGCGTTCGGCGAGGGTGCGCGGCAACCGGAGCAGTGCGTCTCGCAGGCCGCGAGCCCGCGGCGCGAGCTCGGCGCGGGGACCTCGCACGACGCAGCCTGCCAGCCCGGCAGTCTGGCGCAGCCATGCGGTGAGCACCATCGGCATGGGGGCGTGGCGGGTGACGACCGTGAGCGAGTTGCGGGTGTTCTGGTATCGGAACAGCGGGGAGGACGTGCCCGAGCTCGCCGAGTGCAGGTGCTCCACCTCGGCGGTCCGCACGTACCGGATGTCGTACCCGGCCGCGCGCAGCCTCCAGGACAGGTCCGTGTCCTCGTAGTAGAGGAAGAGCCCGGCGTCCATGCCGCCGACCGACCGCACGGCGGGCCAGGACAATGCGGCCGCACCGCCGCAGAAGCCGAACACCGTCGGGTCGGCGTGCTCGGCGTCCGCCGGGGTCAGCCAGTCCCGGTCCCGGCCCGAACCGTCCGGGGCGACCTCGTTGCCGGTCGAGTTGAGCAACCGGACGCCGTCCGGATCCGGTCGCCAGGGGCTGCGGCCGTCCGGGGAGTCCGGCGTCGGTCGGTCGGTGTGCCGGAACCGCCCGGCGAGCAGGATCCGGGCGGTGGTGGCCGCCAGGGGACCGGGGGAGCGGAGCGGGCCGACCAGCTCCGCCATGGCGTCGGGCAGCATCCGGGCGTCGTTGTTGAGCAGGACCACCACGTCGCCGTCGAAGTCCTGCAGCCCGCGCACGACGCCCCCGGCGAAGCCCAGGTTCCGTGCGGCGGCGATCACCCGCACCCGCGGGTAGTCGCGTGCCAGCATCTCCCGGGTGCCGTCGGTGGAGGCGTTGTCGAGCACGACGACCTCGACCTCGGCGTCCGGTACCTGCTGGCTGAGCAGCGAGTCCAGACACGGGGGAAGCAGATCGACGCCCTGCCAGGTCACCACCAGGGCCCGGACCCGGATCACACCAGCTCCCGGTACACGGCGAGGTGCTGGTCCGCGGTGCTGGCCCAACGGGATCCGGCGGCCCGGGCGAGGCCACGAGCCGACAGGTCGTCGTGGTCCGGACCGGCCGCGCGGAACAGTGCCTCGGCCACTGCGTCCGGATCGTGGGGGTCGACCAACAGCCCCGCCCCTTCGGTGAATTCCGCCATCGAGGTGGCGGCCGAGGTCACCACCGGGGTGCCGTGGGCCATCGCCTCCAGCACCGGCATCCCGAATCCCTCCCACAGGGAGGGGAAGGCGAAGACCCGGGCCGCGGCGTAGGCGACGTGCAGCTCCTCCACGGTCAGTCGGCCGGTCAGGTGCACGCGATCACGCAGTGGCCCGGCGGACCAGCGGCTCAGCTCGGCGCCCGCGTCCCCCCAACCGGTCGGACCCGCCAGCACCAGATCGAGGTCGCTGTGGGCCGCGAGACGCTCGAAGGCTGCCAGCAGCACCGGCAGGTTCTTGCGGGGCTCGAGCGTGCCGCACCAGAACACGAAGGGACGATCCAGGCCGAGCCGTTCTCGGATCCGGGCCGCCGGACCCGGCGCGATCTCCGGCACGCGCACCCCGTGCGGGATCACCCGGATCCGGTCGAGGTCGAAGCCCTCGGCCACGCAGTCGTCGGCGGTGGTCCGGGAGGGCACGATCACCAGGTCCGCCTCGCGTCGGGTGATCTCCAGAGCGCGACGGAAGTACCGGTTCCCGCGGGCGGTGAAGTGATCGGGGGAACGCAGGAAGGCCAGGTCGTGCACCGTCACGACCAGCGCGCCCCGCCGAGGAGGAACTGCCCACGTGGTGGCGTGCACCAGGTCGGGTCGCCCGGGCACCCGCGGGCGCCGCAGCCGGTTCCACGCCTCGTACAGGGCGGGTCGGGGCAGGGCCGAGGTCAGGATCGGGATGCCCAGGTCGTCCTCGGGAGCGACCGTGTGGCCCCGGGCGGCGATACCGACCAGGGGAGTGCGGCCGCGCAGCTCGGTCACCAGCTCGCGGATGTAGGTGCCTGAGCCACCCGGGGCCGGCTGCCACAGCTGCTCGACGGTCAGCGCGACCCGCGGGTTCACCCGAGCAGCTCCAGATCGTGATCGACCATGGCCGCGACCACGGCGGTGAAGTCCCGGGTCGGGGTCCACCCCAGGACGCTCCGCGCACGGGTGGCGTCCCCGACCATCAGCCCGGCGTCGGCCGGACGGACGAAGGCCGGGTCGGTGGCGAGCCGGGACTCCGGGTCGGTCACACCGGCGTGTCGGAGGGCGGTCACCGCGAAGTCCCGCACGGTGTGCGTCTGCCCGGTGGCGACCACGGCGTCGATCGGCTCCTCGTGCCGAGCGAGGCGGATCAATGCGTCCACGTAGTCCGGCGCCCATCCCCAGTCCCGGCGCACGTCCAGGTTGCCGAGGGTCAGCATGCCGTCCCCGTCCCGCGCGATCTGCGCCGCGCGCTGCGTGATCTTCCGGGTGACGAAGGTCGGCGGGCGACGCGGGGACTCGTGGTTGAACAGGATCCCGGCGGAGGCGTGCAGCCCTCGGTCCCGGTAGATCCCGACCATGTGCTGGGCGTAGGCCTTCGCCGCGCCGTACGGGTTCACCGGGGCGATCGGCGTGCGCTCGTCCTGCGGTGCCGTGGCCGCGTCCCCGAAGATCTCCGCCGAGGAGGCCTGAACCAGGCGCACGGTCACCCCGTGCGCCTGCTGGACCTGCCAGGCGGCGTCCAACAGCGTGGTCACCGCCACCCCGGACAGCAGGGCGGTCAGCTCCGGCTCCTGCCAGGACTGTGCCACCGAGCTGATCCCGGCCAGGTGGTAGAGCTCGGTGGGTGCCAGGTCGAGCACCAGCCGCCGCAACCCCTCCCGGTCGCCCAGGTCACCCGCGTGCGGGTGGACGCCGGTCGGGACCGCGCTCTCGTCACCGGGCCGCACCATGCCGTGCACGGTGACGCCCTCCGCGACCAGCCGCTCGGCAAGATAGCTGCCGTCCTGTCCGGTGACCCCGGTGATCAGGGCGACCGTCATGACATCCGGGCGCGCTGTTCGGCCAGGTCGTGGTCGACCATCATGTCGACCAGCTCGGTGAAGCTGACCTTCGGCTCCCACCCGAGCTGGGTGCGCGCCTTGGCGGAATCGCCGATGAGCAGGTCCACCTCGGCCGGTCGCATGAAACGCGGGTCCTGGGTGACGTACGGCGCCCAGTCCGTGATGCCGACCCGGGCGAACGCCGCGTCCAGCAGCTCGCGGATCGAGTGGGTCTGGCCGGTGGACACCACGTAGTCGTCGGGGGTGTCCTGCTGAAGCATCCGCCACATCGCGTCCACGTAGTCCCCGGCGAACCCCCAGTCGCGGCGGGCATCCAGGTTGCCCAGCGTGAGGGCGTCCTGCAGGCCGAGCGAGATCCGGGCCACCGCCTGGGAGACCTTGCGGGTGACGAACTCCGGACCGCGCCGGGGGGACTCGTGGTTGAACAGGATCCCCGAGGACGCGTGCATCCCGTAGGACTCGCGGTAGTTGATCGTCATGTAGTGACCGAAGACCTTGGCCACCCCGTAGGGCGACCGCGGCCAGAGCAGCGTGGATTCGCTCTGCGGGACCTGCTGCACCTTCCCGAACATCTCCGAGGACGACGCCTGGTAGAACCGCACGCGGGACGGGTCGTCACCGGCATGCAGCCGCACCGCCTCCAGCATGTTCAGCACGCCCTTGCCCGTGACGTCCGTGGTCAGCTGCGCGTTCTCCCAGGAGTAGGCGACGAAGCTGATCGCACCCAGGTTGTACACCTCGTCCGGCTGCGACTGATCCAGCGCGCGCAACAGACTGGACAGGTCGACCAGGTCACCGGTGAGCAGCTTCACCTCAGGGACGATCTGGCGGACCAGATCGATCTTCGGGTTGTTCTGCCCCCGCACCAGTCCGTAGACCTCGTAGCCCTTCGCGAGCAGCAGCTCGCTGAGGTAGAGGCCGTCCTGTCCGGTGATCCCGGTGATGAGTGCGCGTGCCATGGTGTCCTAACTCGGTCTGAAGCGGCGGAGGGGGAGGGGTGCTCAGTCGAGCAGATCGATCAGGTACTGGCCGTAGCCGGACTTCACCAGCTTCTCGGCCCGGACCCGCAGCTCGTCGTCGGTGAGGAAACCACGACGCCAGGCGACCTCCTCCGGCGACCCGACCTTCAGGCCCTGACGGGACTCGATCGTCCGCACGAAGTCGGAGGCCTCCAGCAGCGAGTCGAAGGTGCCGGTGTCCAGCCAGGCGGTCCCGCGGGGCAGCACCTCGACCTGCAACCGCCCCTGCTCGAGGTAGGCCCGGTTCACGTCAGTGATCTCGTACTCCCCGCGTGCCGAGGGCTTGAGGTCACGAGCGATCTCGACCACGTCGTTGTCGTAGAAGTACAGACCGGGCACCGCGTAGTTGCTGCGGGGAGCGGTGGGCTTCTCCTCCAGGGAGAGCGCCTTGAAGTCGTCGTCGAACTCCACCACTCCGTAGGCGGTCGGGTCGGCCACCCGGTAGGCGAAGACCGCGCCACCCTCGATCTTCTCGAACCGCTGCAACCGCGTGCCCAGCCCGGGGCCGTAGAAGATGTTGTCCCCGAGCACCAGGGCCGCCGAGTCGTCGCCGATGAAGTCAGCGCCGATGACGAACGCCTGAGCCAGACCGTTCGGTTCCGGCTGAGTGGCGAAGCTGATCGAGATCCCGAACTGCGAGCCGTCGCCCAGCAACCGGTGGAAGGACTCCGCGTCGTGCGGGGTGGTGATGATCAGGACGTCCCGGATGCCCGCCAGGATCAGCGTGGACAGCGGGTAGTAGATCATCGGCTTGTCGTACACCGGGACCAGCTGCTTGCTGACGCCCTGCGTGATCGGGTGCAGTCGGGTGCCGGATCCACCGGCCAGGATGATGCCGCGCATCCCGCCATTGTGGCGCATCGGCGGCGTCCCCGGGGAACGGCGTGTCGTCAGGGGACCGTCACCGCCGTACATCCGAGCTCCGGGTTCGTCCCGCCCCAGGAATCGATGGCGTAGACACACACGCGGTGCCGGCCCGGGGTGGAGGCGATCGTGGTGTCGAAGCCGTGTGCGGCACCCATGTGGTGCACCTGGTCCACATCCGCGCGGACGCCGTTCGCGGTCAGCACCGCCTGTCGCGCGTTGTCGACGTAGATGTGGACGTCGATCGGCGCGGTGGTGTTCGGATCGATGGTCCAGCCCCGGACCCGGATGCCGGCCGGGGACGCCGAGATCTCGTCCACCGAGCCGAATGCCAGGCCGTTCACGTCCACGGTCCGGCAGGCGACCTTCGCATTCGGTCCGCCCGTGCTGTCGACGGCGGTGACACACACCTCGTGCTTGCCCGCGCTGGCCGGCACGGTGGCGACGAACCCGTGGTTGGGTCCCATGCCGTAGCGCGAGTCGATATCGGGACGCGACCCGTTCGCGGTCACCGTGCTCACGACGGCGCCGTCCACGGACAGCTGTGCCGAGATCGGGTCGCGGGTGTCCTGATCGAGAGCCCAGCCGGTCACCGTGATCGCCTCCATCCCGGTGACCGCGGAGTCGATCGCCCCGATCGGTGCGGTGTTCGCCGGGGTGGCGGTGACATTAAGGCACCCGATCTTCGGGTTGGAGCCACCGGTCGAGTCGATCGCGTGCAGGCAGACCTGGTGGGCGCCCGCCGACAGGGTCAGGGTCGTGTCCACGCCGTGTGCGGCACCCTTGCCATGGGCCGCGGCCACATCGGGCCGGTTACCGTCCGCGCGCACGGCGGCGTTGAACTTCCCGTCGACGTACAGGTGCGCGGTGATCGGCGCGGTGGTGTCCGGGTCGAGCGTCCAACCGCGGACCTGCACCGCACCGCGCAGACCGGCGGTCACCGAGTCGAGCGACCCGATCGGCTGCCGGTTGACCACATTGACGGTCGAGCACCCGATCCGCGGGTTCGGACCGCCGGAGGAGTCGATGGCGCTGACACACACCGTGTGCTGTCCCCCGGAGAGCGTGATGGTGGTGTCGTAGCCGTGTGCGGCCCCCTTGCCGTAGGCCGCGGCGACGTCGGGTCGGTTGCCGTTGGCGACCATGCTCGCCTTGTACGCGCCGTCGACGTAGACATGTGCCTGGATGGAGGCGGTGGTGTCGGGGTCGAGGGTCCAGCCGCGGACCCGCACCGTGCCGGTGCTGACCACCGACACCTCGTCCACGGAGCCGATCGGCTGGCGGTTGACCACGTTCACCGCGGTGCACCCGAGTTCGGGGTTGGTCCCACGATTGGCGTCGATGGCGTACACGCAGACCTTCTGGCTCCCACCGGAGGTCGAGACCGTGGTGTCGTACCCGTGTGCCGCGCCCTTGCCGTACGCGGCGGCCACGTCGGCGCGGTTCCCGTTGGCGGTGACCGCCTGGGTGAACTTCCCGTTGACGTAGATGTGGACCTGGATCGGGTCGTTGGTGTCCGGGTCGAGGGTCCAGCCCCGCACCCGCACGCTCCCGGTGCCGACCACGGAGACCTCGTCGACGGACCCGATGGGCAGGTTGTTCCGCACGGTCACCGTGCCGCAGCCGATCCTCGGGTTCGGACCGCCGGCGGAGTCGATCGCCGACACGCACACAGTGTGGGTGCCGTTGGCGACGGCGATGGTGCTGTCGAAGCCGTGGTTGTCGCCCTTGCCGTAGACCGCGCCGACATCGGGTCGCGAGGTGTTGGCGACGATGCTCTGGGCGAACTTCCCGTCCACGTAGATGTGCGCCTGGATGGACGCGGTGGTGTCCGGGTCGAGGGTCCAGCCCCGCACCCGCACACTGCCCGGTCCGACCGCGGTGACCTCGTCCACGGTGCCGATCGGTTGCCGCTGCTGGGTGGAGCCGAACCAATCGGTGAAGTAGTTCCAGAAGTTCCGGTTGCCGTAGGACGAGCAGCTGTTGCCGGTGCCGTACCCGGCGGCCAGGGCCGCGGCATTCGGCTGATACGGCGTGTAGTTGTACAGGCTCGCGGTGGCCTGGTTTTGGATGTAGACCGCGCTGGACCCGCAGGAGGCGTTCGGGTGGAACCGGACCTGGTTCACCATGCCCGCCCGGTGCGCGTATGAGGTCGGCTTCGCCGCGTAGTTCTGGAACTGGTGGGCCGCGTTGTAGACCTGGTTGAAGAAGCCGTAGTAGAGGGTGTCGCACGGGGCGGTGTCCGGGCAGCCGTAGCCCATCGCCTTCTGGTACACGGCGGCGGACTTGCCCGCGGACGCGGTGACCAGACCCTGCTCCTTCTGCAGCGTGACCAGCAGGACCTGCGGGTTGATCCCGCAGGCCGCGGCGACCTTCGCGATGATCTGGGCTGCCGTCTCGTTCGAGGCACCGGTGTACGTACCGGTGCAGCGGGCGTCGGCGGCGCGGGTCGCGGTGGTCTGGCGGAAGTCCTTCAGGCAGGTGTTGCCGGCGCTCGGACGGCAGCTGGCGCCCTTGCTGTCGAGGAAGGACTGGACCTGTGCGGCCGACATCGAGGACGTGTCGTAGAAGAGCGCGTCCGAGATGATCATCCCGGGGTCGAACTGGCTCAGGTCCGCGGCCTCGGCCCGCTCGGGGCCGCCCACGGTGCCGACCGCGACGAGGCCGGCCGTGACGACCAGGACGGCGGCGAGGGCGGCCACCGTTCGCCGGAACAGGGTGGGCATCACGGCACCTCCACGGTGACGGTGTCGCTCGTCCCGGAGGACCGCGGGGACGAGTAGGTGATGACGGCCTGCCAGCTTCCCGAGGACAGCGTGTCGCCCGGAACCACCAGCTCGCCACAGGAGGTCGTCGACGCGTCCGGCGTGGCGCCTGCCTGGATGCTGCGCTCGCCACCGGGGCCGCTCAGCAGCAGGGTGCAGCTCCCGCCGGTCTCGACCACGGGCACGTAGGCACCGAACTCGAGCGCCCGACTCAGGTCGTTCCATCCGGCGTAGGTGCTGATCACGTCGACGGTCCGCGGCGCCGCGGTGCCGGGGTCGGTCACCGGGGGAGCGGCCGTCGGTGCCGCAGGGTCTCCCGGGTCCTCGGTCGGTGCCGGTGCGGTCGGCACCGGGTCGACCGTGGGGGTGGGTGAGGGAGCGGCCGAGGACGTCGATGTCACGCTCGGTGTGGGGGTCGGAGAATCGGGGTCATCGGCCCGGGACGAGGCCCACCACCAGGTGGCGGCACCTGCGACGAGGACAACGGCGACGACACCGGCGACGACCGCCTGGCGGCGTGTGACGGGCACGAGGGGGATCCTTCGGTCGAGAGGCTGCTGGCCGTGAGGCGCCGTCAGCCTAGGCGGATTTCCCCGTGATTCCGGGCACCCGCGTGTCGCGGACGGGCGTGCCGTCCGGATTGCCCCGCTCTGCCCGCCCCCGCGCGGAGCCGGTCACTGCACCGTGACGGTCGCACATCCGATCCGGGGGTTGGAACCGCGAGGAGTGTTGATCGCGCTCACGCACACCTGGTGCCGGCCCGGGGCCATCGGCACCACCAGGTCGTATCCGTGTGCGGCCCCCTTGCCGTACGCCGCCGCCACGTCGGCACGGTGGCCCGTGGCCATCGTGCGCTGCGCGAAGGCGCCATCGACGTACACATGCGCCTCGATGGAGGCGGTGGTGTCGGGGTCGAGGGTCCAGCCCCTCACCCGCGCGCCACCCGAGGTGGCGGCAACCTCGTCGAGGCTGCCGATCGGCTCGGCGTTGACGACGGTCACCGTCGAGCAGGCGATGCGGGGATTGGACCCGGCGGGCTGGTTGATCGCGTGCAGGCAGACCTGGTGCCGACCGGCGTTCATCGGGAGGGTGACGTCGAATCCGTGAGCGGCACCCTTGCCGTACCGCGCGGCGACATCGGCCCGGTGGTCCGCGGCGGTGAAGGCCTGGGCGAACTTCCCGTCCACATAGATGTGCGCCTGGATGGATGCCGTCGTGTCCGGGTCGAGGGTCCAGCCACGCACCCGGATGCTGCTGGGGGTGGCGGAGACCTCGTCGAGGCTGCCGATCGGTTCCGCGTTGGTGACTGTGACGCTCCGGCAGTGGATCTCCGGGTTGCTCCCGCTCGGGGTGTTGATCGCGTACAAGCAGAATCGGTGCGTGCCCTGCGCCATCGGCACCTGGACCTCGAAGCCGTGGTCGTCGCCCTTGCCGTAGGCGGCACCGATGTCCGCCCGCGGCTTGTTCGCGGTGAAGACCGCCGCCCGCGCGCCGTCCACGTAGGCGTGCACGTCGATCGGTGCCGTGGTGTCCGGGTCGAGCGCCCACCCGCGGACGGTCACGCCCCCGGACCAGGCGGTCAGCGCGTCCACTCGACCGATCGGCGGGTTGCCCACCGTGACCGTGGCGCACCCGATCCGGGGATTGGACCCGGCGGGCTGGTTGATCGCGTGGATGCACACCTGCCGCGTGCCACCGACGGCAGGGACGGTGGCGCTGAAGCCGTGGTTGTCGCCCTTGCCGTAGGCGGCACCGACATCGGGCCGCGACTGATCGGCCTGGACCGCCTGGACGAACGTGCCGTCCACGTAGATGTGGACCTGGACCGGCGCGGTGGTGTCAGGGTCCAGGACCCACCCCCGGACCGAGATCGACGTGGTGGTGGCGCTGGCGGCATCCAGGTGCCCGATCGGTGTCGCGTTCTGGACGGTGAACCAGTCGCACGCGACCACCACGTCCTGTCCTGCTCCGATGTTCCCGATCGTCACGCACACCAGATGACGGCCTCCACCGGCGCTCACCGTGCCAGAAAAACCGTGGTCCGGGCCCACGCCGAATGCTGCCGCGACATCGGCCCGGGGTTGATTCGCGGTCAGCTGCTGCACCGCTCCATCCACGCTCACCCGGACGGGCAGTGCGGCATCCGAGTTCGGGTCAAAGGCCCAGCCTCGGACCGCGATCCCAGAAGGGGCCGCGGTCATCGAGTCCAGACTCCACCGCGGCGACGCGGCCACCGTGGAGTTCGCCAACTGTGCCACCCGGTTCCGGATGTCCGGCAGCAGGTTGTACAGCGCCTGCCCGGGGCAGGAGGTGAAGGCCGCATCGCGGTGGGCGTAGATGGTCGGGAAGGTCACCACGGTTCCGGCGGGGTACTTGGATGCGCCGCCGCCCGAGGTCATGGTGACGTTGGTGTTGGCCTGGATGCGGTGCACGGCGAATTTCCATGCGATCAGCTGGCTGATGCTCTCGGCCAGGGCGCCGGAGGGGCCGTAGCTGGAGTAGTCACCGATGGCGGCGACGCCGATGGTGCGACTGTTGAAGCCGCCGGTGTGCACGCCGACCACGGTGGAGGTGACGCCGCCGGCGCGGCCCTCGAAGATCCGGCCGTACTGGTCGACCAGGAAGTTGTAGCCGATGTCGCACCAGCCGCGGCCGCCGGCTGCCTCGGGGCGGGTGTGGTACGTGTAGAAGCCACGAATGATCCCGGGCACCGCGGCGGCGCTGTAGCCGTTGGCGGAGGCGGTGTGGTGGACGGCGGCGGACACGACGCTCCGGGAGTAGTCCGGGGTGCAGCCGCGCAGGCTCTCATCGGCGCCCCAGCCCGCGCGGCTGATGATGCCGGGCTGGGCGAGGGCGGCGGTCCGGAGGGTGCCGGTGTCGCTGGCGGTGCCGAGGTTCTGGAAGACCGCGTCGGAGGCGCCAGCGGTGGAGGCGGTGGTGCTCCCAGTGCCGTCGACGGTCGCGCCGACGTCGGCGGGGTCGCTGCCGGGATCGATCAGGACGGCCTTCAGGCCGGTGACGGTGCCGGACTCGGCCTGCGCCCAGATCTGCACGCCGTCCGCGCCGACCGCGACGATGGGGTCGGTGCCGTCACGTGCGCCCGAGGTGTCCGCGTCGTCGGTGCCGTCGTCGGGCCCGATGTCCGAGGACTCCAACCCTGACCAGTCGGTCCACTCGCCGTCGATTCGGACCCGGTAGCGGATCTGGACCCCGTCCAGCCCTTCGGTGCGGTCCCAGGTGACACCCAGGACGCTGAAGTCGTCGGTGTCCAGCTCGGTGGTGAGCACATCGGGGTTGACATCCGGTGCCGCGCTGGGCTCCGGGACGGGAGTCGGTGACGGTGCGGCGGTGGGCTCGGCTGTCGGGTCGGCAGTGGTCTGCGGTTCTGCGACGCGCTCCGCGCTGGGCTCGGGGGCTTGCGCACCCTCCTCGGTGGGCACGGTGGCGGGGTCGGGCAAGGCCGCGAGATCCGCCGGTTCGACACCGTCCAGGTCGAGCTCGGTGACCGAGGGCTCCTCCGTGCCGGGAGCAGCCCGCGCCGGGGTGGTACCGGGGACCGCAGCGAGCAGCGTGGCAGTCAGCGCTGTGCTCAGAATGGTGGTGATGAGTCGGCGCGACCGCATGGGGAGCTCCTCAGATGGCGGACAGTCGGAGCACAGCGCACCATCCCCGGTGCGGATCTGTCGCGCCGACGCGCCGGGGTCACTGTCGACCGGTGGCGACCCGTCGATAGACATCCAGGTGAGTGTGTGCAGCGCGCGCCCAGGTGAACGAGGCGGCGCGCTCCACCGCCGCCGCACCCAACTGGGATCGCCGATCAGGATCGTCGATCAGTGCGCGCAGTGCAGTGGCGATGTCGCCGGTGGTGGTGCCGCAGTAGGCCACGGCGTCGCCGCCGACCTCGGGCAACGAGAGTTCGCGCGTGGTCAAAACGGTCGCGCCACAGGCCATCGCCTCCAGCACCGGGAGCCCGAAGCCCTCACCCAAGCTGGGATACGCAAGGACGGTCGCCCCCGCGAGGAAGCCCGGCAGGTCGGCGAGGGGGAGATAGCCGGGCACCCGCACAGTGAGGTGCGCCGGCACCTCGGACAGTGCCGCCTCGACCTGGTCGTCCCACCCCTTGGCCCCCGCCAGGACCAGTGCGGGCGGCTGCGCCAGCCCGTCGCAAGCCTGGATCCATGCGCGGATCAGCGCGGGAACGTTCTTGCGCGGCTCCAGGGTGCCGAGGAATCCGACGTACTCGAGATCCCCGATGTCCAGGGTGTCCCGCACCCGACGGCGCTCGCCCGGATCCACCGGGTGGAACCGGGCATGGTCGACGCCGTGATAGGCGACGGTCATCCGCTGCTCGGCACATCCGGTCGCACGGGCGACCTCACCGCGGGTGGCGGACGAGGGGACGACCAGGCCGGCGGCCAGACGAGTGGCCAGGCGGATCCAGGTCTGGAAGAAACCCCGCTTGGACCGCAGATGGAGCTCGGGATCGGAGAAGAACGTCGCGTCGTGCAGGGTGTCCACTACCCGCCGGGCGATCAGGATCGGCAGGGTGTAGTGCGGGGAATGGACCACATCGGCCCGGACATGAGCGGCGAGCAGGGGGAGCCCGGTCTGCTCCCAGACCATCCGGGCCGGTCGCCTGGACACCCACGCCGGGGCGGCGATCACCCGGGCGCCGGGGGCGAGGGCGCGGTAGTGCCGCAGATCGCGGGGCTGCACCGCCAGCACCAGGTCGACCTCGAGCCGATCCAGCTCCGGGATCAGCTCGTCCACGTAGCGGCCGACCCCGCCCCGGTCGATCGGCACGGCCGTGCAGTCCAACAGCACCCGCATCGGCGGTGTCCTCCTCATTCGGCGATTCGCGGTCCATCGTCCATGACCGACGTGTGTCCCGGCTAAGGTAGTGGCCCGTGAGTGAGGAGCTGCGATCCAGGCTCCTGGTCATCGTCCCGGCATGGAATGAGCGGGAGGCGCTGCCTGGGGTGCTGGCCGAGTTAGCGCGGGAGCTGCCTGAGGCGGACGTCCTGGTGGTGAACGACGGATCGACCGACGGCACCGCTGAGGTCGCCCGCGCCAGTGGCACCGCGATGGTGCTCGACCTCCCCTTGAATCTCGGGGTCGGTGGCGCGATGCGGGCCGGTTACCGGTTCGCGGCCCGGCAGGGCTACGGCGCCGCGGTCCAGGTCGACGCCGATGGTCAGCACGATCCGGCCGATGTCCGACGGGTGGTGGAGGCGCTGCGGGCCGAATCCGCCGACGTGGTAATCGGCGCCCGGTTCGCCGGGGTCGGGAGCTATCGCGTGCGCGGCCCGCGCCGGTGGGCGATGTCGGTGCTCTCCGGTGTGCTGTCCCGGATCGCCGGCACCCGCCTCACGGACACCACCTCCGGCTTCCGGGCCTCCAACCGCCGGGCGATCGCGCTGTTCGCCAACGAGTACCCGGCCGAGTACCTGGGCGACACCGTCGAGTCGTTGGTGATCGCCTGCCGCTCCGGACTGGTGGTGCGGCAGGTCGGCGTGCAGATGCGCCCCCGCGCGGGCGGAACGCCCTCGCACAACCCGCTCAAGGCGGCGGTCTTCCTCGGACGTGCGGTGTTCGCGTTGTTGATCGCGTTGACTCGCCCGCTCGGCCAGGCTCCGGCGGGGGTGCACCGATGATGACCGGATACTGGTTCGCCCTCGGCGGCTGCGTGCTGCTCCTGGCGTTCCTGGTGGTGCTGATGCGCACGCGGCGTATCCGCGAGAAGTACGCCCTGATCTGGGTGGCCCTGGCGGCCGGTGTCTGCGTGGTCGGGGCCTTCCCGTCCGCGGTCACCTGGCTGGCCGGTGTGGTCGGCGTGCAGACACCGAGCAATCTGCTGTTCGCCTTCGCGTTGATCCTCCTCCTGCTGGTCTGCATCCAGCTCTCGGTGGAGATGACGACCATGGAGGAGGAGTCCCGCACGCTCACCGAGGAAGTCGCGCTGTTGCGCTTCGACCTGGAACGGCTGGCGGCGGGTGCACCCCGTGGCACCGTCGAGTCCCGGGCGCCGGTGACCGGGCAGACGCCGATCGTGCCGAAGCCGGTGCGGGACGAGACCCCGTGATCGATCTGCTAGTCCCGTACTACGGGGATCCGGAGTTCTTCCGCGCCACCGTGCACAGCGTCCTCGCGCAGGCCGACGACCGGTGGCGGCTGGTCGTGGTCGACGACGCCAACCCCGATCCGTGGGCCGGACCCTGGCTCGAGTCCCTGGGCGACGACCGGATCGTCTACCACCGCAACCCGGAGAACCGGGGAATCGCCGAGGTGTTCCGGCAGTGTGTGGCACTGGCCGAGGCAGACCTGCTGGCGGTGCCCGGGTCGGACGATCTGCTCGACCCGAACTACGTCGAGGTGGTGCTCGCAGCCCACGCGCGGTTCCCGGATGCCGACATCATCCAGCCGGGCGTGCGGGTGATCGACGAGCACGGCCACCCGTCGAGCCCGCTGGCCGACCGGGTGAAGCAGCAGCTGATCCGTCCGCGGGGCACCGGAGCCCGGGTGGTGTCCGGTGAGGCGCTCGCGGTGAGCCTGCTGCACGGTGACTGGCTGTACTGGCCGTCGCTGGTGTTCCGTCGCGAGGCCGTCCAGGCGGTGCCGTTCCGTCCCGGTCTGCCGATCATCCTGGACCTGGCCCTGGTGCTGGACATGCTGGTGACCGGCAGCGAGATGGTGATCGAACCCACCGAGTGCTTCGCCTACCGCAGACACAGCCAGAGCGCGTCGTCGGTGAAGCTGCTCGACGGGAGCCGGTTCGCCGGGGAGCGGGAGTACTTCGAGCTGGCCGCGACGCTGATGCGCGGGCACGGGTGGCACCGCGCGGCGCGGGCCGCCCGGTGGCATGTCACCTCGCGGCTGTACGCCCTGACGCTGGTGCCGACGGCCCTCCGGACTCGGAGCCTGGCCGCGGTGCGCACGCTCACCCGGCACGCACTGGGCCGCTGACGCGGCTCAGGAGTCGATCAGAAAGGCCATCGACAGGGCCCAACAGCCGAACCCGATGGCGGCGATGGCCCACGATGCCGTGCGACCGCGGATCGCCGCGGCGGTGACGGCGACCCCGGCCGGGATCAGGCTGAGGGCGTACCGCCCGGGGATCGGCACCGCGATGCCCTGGGACAGGTAGCTGAACGCCATGATCATCGGCGCCCCCAGCGTGCCCACCACCAGCAGGCTGATCGCGGTCAGGCGGAGCGTCCGAGAGGCATCCCGCAGGACGAAGATCGCGCCGAACACGCCGCCCACCGTCATCAGCCCGAGCAGTCGCTGGGAGAGCGCACCGACGAAGTCCATCGTGTTCCAACTGCCCGCATCGAAGAACACGTTCACGAACACCCCCAGGTGCTCGACCGTTGCTCGCAGCGGGAAGGAATCCACCGTCGTCCGCTCGGTCATCGCCACCGCGCTGGTGTCGGCAACGGCCGAGACCCCGGTGTACGCGATGTACCCGATCGCCATGCCCAGAGCGAGCACCGACATCGCACCGATCAACCCGGCCGCCTGCGCCGGACGGGGACCGGTGACCACGGCCCCGGCATCCCGCCGACGTTGCACTTGATCCACGACAGCACGCAGCAGCACGTAGAGCGCGACGACCACGACGATCAGGATGTTCAACGCCTTCAGCGCCACTACAGCGGCGGCCAGCACCATCGGCAGCCACCAGCGACGGCCGGGGGAGTCCTGCCACCAGAGAATCGACCACAGCAGCGCGGCACCGCCCAGGAGCGCCGCCGCATCGGGGGTGATCGTGGCCGCGGGTAGTAGCACGGCCGGGGTGCTGGCAGCGGCGAGCAGCACAGCGGTGGCCACATAGGGGTGCGCCCCGAGCCGTCGGGCGGCCAGCAGCGCCATCACCAGGCCCCCGGCCAACCACAGACCACCGACCAGTCGACCCGCGGTCACGAGGGAGTCGAGGCCGGTCACGGCCTTGATCGGCAGAGCCAGCGCCTTGGTGACGGAGTAGTACAGCGGGGTGTAGATCGCCGCGGTGTTGTTCCCGCCCTCCTGGAAGTCGGCCGGGTCGTAGGTGGCGGAGGTCGAGCAGGCCGCGGTCTGCGGCCAGGTGGCGAGCCCTCGGCAGGCCTGTTCCCGCATCGCGTCCTGGCCCACCGTCTCACCGCTGTGCACCACCGCCGGTGCCTTGTACAGGTAGTCGATGTGTTGCAGCTCGTCCACCGGCGACAGCTCGGGGTGCGCACCGACGTGCAGAGCCGTCATGGAGACCGCGCCCAGGACCAGCATCAGGATCGACAGCGGCATCGCGCGGGTGCGCAGCAGATGCACGATCCGAGCCCACCTCGAGGACGAGGAGCGAGGTTCGACGGCAGTATCGGAGGCGCTGGCGTGCACGGGGGAGATGTCCTTCCATGGCGGACCGGGAGGATCCGGGCCATCGGCCAGCCTAGGGAACACTCCCAGCGCGGGTCGAACCAGGCGCTCACGGGTCGGCCGACCCCGGCGCGGTACCTTGTTCGGCGGCGCGGACGAGCAGGTCCGTACCGGACCGAAAGGACCGCATGAGCACCGACCCGACCACCGAGGTCTCGACCCCGACCTGGCGGCGGTTCCTGCCCTCACCCTGGATTGGAATCCCGGTTCTCTGCTACCTGCTGCTGACCCTGTTCGGGATCACCCTGTCCTCGATCGGTGCGCCCACGCTGCGGGAAGACCCGGGCAACCCGCCCGGTGACCAGCTGTTCAACCCGGCCCTGACCCGCTCCGACGAGTACCTCACGTCCACGCCCCTCGCGCTGGGAGTGTCGGCCACCGGGCAGTCCGAGGACCTCAACCCGCTGACCGCGCCGCAGGGCTTCACCACCATGCTGCCCTCCTCGCCGGTCTCCTCCGTGGTCCTGGCCGACAGTGCCATGCTCAGGCTCGGTCCGTGGCTGCCCGACCAGATGTTGTTCGCGGCGCGTTGGTGGCTGCCGGTGCTCCTGCTGGTGCTCGGCCTGCCCGCCCTGCTGCGCCCGCTGGTCGGCAGTCGGTGGCCCGGGCTGTTCGCCGCCGGACTGATCGCCTTCGCACCGGCCACCGCGTGGTGGTCGCTGTCCCCGTTGCAGCTGTGGGGGTTCACCGCGGCCGGTGCCGCCGCGCTCTACCGGTGTGCGACGTCGGCATCCGAGCGCAGGCCCTGGTGGCGGACAGTGCTGTGGGGGATGGCAGCTGCCTGGCTGCTGGCCCGGACGCCGCTGCACTATCAGCCGTGGATGCTGGTGGTCGCTCCGGCGATCCTGGCGGTCGGCATCGTGCCGTTGATGGTCGGCCGCGAGGGGCGACGTCGCCGGATCGTCGCCGTGGTGTCCGTCGGGGTGGCCTCATTGGCGCTGGCCGGGGCGGTGTTCTGGGAGAACCGGGCCTCGATTGCCGCCACCAGCGGCACCGTCTACCCGGGCGCCCGGGTGAGCACCGGTGCGCCGGTGATGGTCGAGCAGGTCTTCGGGGCGACCGCCCTGGCGGATCTGCGTCAACTGGTCCTCACCGACCACAACCCGTCGGAGATCTCGTCCGGATTCACGGTCGCCGGCATCATCGCGTTGGCTCTGCTCGCGGTCGGTGTGCGGTTCCGTTCCGCTCAGCATCGGGCGGCTGTCTGGGCGTTGTTGATCGCCGCGCTGCCCTGGGTCCTCTGGACGACGGTGAACTTCGGTGAGCTCGGGGGAAGAATCCCGCTGGCCAATCTGGTGCCGCCGGAACGCGCCGGGACGATGATCGGATTCCTCGCGGTGCTGTTGTTGGCCCTGGTGCTGCCCGGGTGGCGACAGGACGCTCCCTGGCGGGTGACGGTTGCCATCACCGCGGCGGTGATCCTCGCGGCGGGCTACGCCTCCTCCGTGCTGGTGGAGACCACCCTGCCCGACCTGAGCACCAAGCAGATCTGGCTGTCACTGGCGGTGCTGGGTCTGGTGGTCGCCGTGATCGTCTCGCGGCCGCGGTGGTGGGGCGGGTACGCGGCGGGCAGCCTCGCGGCCTTCCTGCTGGTCTGGCAGGTCAACCCGGTGCTGGTCGGGCTGGGCGATCTGCGCGGGACCGCCACCGCCGACGCGATGATCGCCGAGGGAGAGCGCGCCCGCGACGCAGGGGTCGTCTGGGCGACCGACGACATGACGGTGGATGCGCTGCTGTCCGCGACCGGCGTGCCCTCGCTCAGCAGCCGTCAGATGGCAGGTCCGGACCTCGATGTGTGGCATCGGCTGGACCCGAACGACGATGCTGAGCGAGTGTGGAATCGCGGCGGGTCCTATGTGGAGTTTGACTGGACCGCCGAGGACGAACTGTCCTTCGCCAACGTCGGCGAGGACCGGATCGTGATCAGTGGTTCGCCCTGTGCGGTGGCCGAGCGGATGCCGGAGCTCGACCGGGTGGTGTCCAGTTCACGGATCAGCGCGCCGTGCCTGTCCCCGGTGGAAACGTTCCGGTGGGGCGCCCTGGACCGTTACGTGTACCAGGTGAGCTGAGGTCAGCGGCGGCGCAGCAGCTCGACGCAGGCCCGGACCAGCATCCAGCGGGATCTCAGCACCATCAGTGGGCCACGGGGCCGGTCCGGGCTGGCGTTGTCATCGTGGAACCGGCGGCGCACCGAGCGGATGTCCAGATGCCGCATCGACCGGTGCAGGTTGCCATACAGCGCGATCCACAGATCGTGCGATTCGGTGAGCAGGCCCGGGAATGGCAGCACGGTGTCGAGCGCGGAGCGTCGCAGCCCCATCGCGCAGCCGTAGTAGGGCATGTTGCCGATCAGCACCCCGAGCACATTGCGCAGCCGATGATCGGAGGACCCGGGGCGCAGGTGCCAGTCCTGCTGACCGTAGGGTCCACGGATCCGATCGGGGCCGCCGAGGGTGGCGAGGTTGGTAGCGACCACCTCGACGTCGTGTAGCGCCCGGGTCATCGCGACGACCCGTTCCGGCGACCACACGTCGTCCTGGTCCGCCAGGAGCAGGAGATCACCGCGCGCCGCGCGCAGTGCCTCCTGGAAGGTCTGCACATAGCCGAGGTTGTGATCGCGGGCGATCAGTCGGATCCGCGGGTCGTCCATGGCTCGAATCCGCTCGACGGTGTCATCCGGTGAGGCATCGTCAACGATGACCACCTCGTCCTCGGGCCCGAGCTGATCCAGGATCGATTGCAGTTGCTCGGCGATCCAGGGCGCACCCCGGTACGTGGCCATACACACGCTGACATGCGGGTTCATGCGCTTCCTCCGCGGGGTCGCAGGGCAGTGAGGTGGACGGCGATGCCCACCAGCGGGCCCGCGAGCAGTGCGGCCACCGTGCGGGCCTCGAGCCCGTAGGGCAGCAAGAGCACTCCGACCGCCACGGCGACGGCGGCCAGCCATCCGGCGACGAACACGCCATGTCGGGCGAGCGCCTGGCAGACAGCACCGGTGAGAGTCACCATGGCCAGACCGGTCGCGGCGAGGGTCAACAACCCCAGAGTCACTCCGCCGACGTGGTAGTCCGGGCCGCCGATCCACCGCAGCAGAGTCGGCCCGATCAACCAGGCCGCGAGCCCTCCGGTCACGCCCACGGGCAACACGATCCGGGCGATCGGCAGCAGCGCCGCCGGTCCACGATCACGGTGCTGCACGAAGTGGCTGACCGCCACTCCTTGGAACGCGTTGAGCGGGATCATCAGCGGTGCCCGGGTCAGGGTGAGCGCCAACAGCAGGGGAGCGGCCAGCGCGTAGGCCTCGTCGTTGCTGGTCGCCGCCAACAACACGGGAAATCCGATCACCAGCACGGCGCTGGCTCCGCTGGACACCGAAGCGGCGAGCAGGCGGCGCAGATAGCTGCCGGTGGGCACGTCGGCGCGGACCACCACCGCACCGCGCGCATCCCGGGAGAACAGGAGGAAGCCCACCGCCGTGGAGGCGGCAAGCGCCGCGCCGATCTCCCAACCGACCAGCGCGACCCCAGCCAGTCCGGCACCGACCACCAGAAGCAGCCGCATCGCGGACTCGCCGCCCACCAGTCGGGAGTACACCCGCCAGCGTCCGGCTCCGGCCAGGGCCCCGGTGGTCGCCGCGTGAACGGCGCAACCGGCGCAGCCCAGGGCGACCAGCAGGGCGGGCCGGATGCCCTCGGCCTTGAACACCGCGCCGCTCCACCAGGGAGCGCCGACCGCCAGCAGAGCGGCGAAGCCCAGCCCGAAGGCCAGCCCCGCCACACCGACCCGTGGCCCGATCTCGCGTCCGGTGCCCCGAGCGGACGTCACCGCGCGGGTGGTCTCCACCGACACCCCGGTGAGCACCCCGAATCCCGCGAACAATGCAGACCAGTAGGTGAGGAACACCGTGTTGTCGGCCGCCGAGGCGCTCAGCCGCGGGGAGGCCAGCACGACCAGCGTCGAGGACACCGCGGCGACCGCCGCGCCGATCGCCACCCGCCGGGCGTCGGCACCGCCGATGGTGGCTCCGGGGGTCGCCGCTGTGGGCTCATTCATCGCGCGCGCAGCGACTCCACATAGGCCCGCACGTCCTCGTACCGCGGCAGCAGACCCTGCTCGGCAGCCTCGGCGAGGGTCGGTGCGGCGGTGTCCTTCTCCGACAGCTGCGGCGTCACCGGGTTGCCCTGCCGGTCAGTGGTGGGCCACTCGATGCCGATGGTGGGGTCCAAGGGGTGGATGCCGTGCTCACGGCCCGGGCTGTACCCGGTGGAGCACAGGTACATCACCGTCGAGCCGTCCTCCAGGGCGAAGAACGCGTGGCCCAGGCCCTCGCTCAGGTAGATCGCCCGACGGTCCACGTCATCGAGCAGCACGCTGTCCCACTGTCCGAAGGTCGGCGAACCGACCCGGATGTCGACCACGATGTCCAGGACGGCGCCCTTCGGGCAGGTCACGTACTTGGCCTGGCCGGGCGGGACGTCCGCGAAGTGGATCCCGCGCAGCACACCGGCCGCCGACACCGACAGATTCGCCTGCTGCAGATCAAAGCGGTGGCCGACGTTCTCCGCGAAAGGTCCGCCTTGGAACGCCTCCAGGAACACACCACGGGGGTCGCCGTGCTGGACGGGGGTGATCTCCCAGGCTCCGGGCACGGACAGTTCGCGGTAGGTCATGCGATGTTTCCTTTCGAGGGGACGGCGAACGTCGTTCAGCGCACCCAGGGTAGTGGCCGCGCGGGCGGGTAGGCTTCCGGCGGTCCGACGACGACAGGGAGTGGATGTGCGCTGGTTGGTGACGGGTGCGAACGGCATGCTCGGACAGGACCTGGTGGCCCTGCTCGGTGAGCGCGGTCATGAGGTGACAGCGGTTGACCGTGACGTGCTGGACATCACCGACCCCGCCGCTGTCGACGGTGCAGTGTCGGGCTACGACGTCGTGGCCAACGTCGCGGCGTTCACCGCCGTCGACGCGGCCGAGGAGCAGGAGGGCGCGGCCTTCACGGTGAACGCCGTCGGCCCGCAGCTGCTGGCCCGCGCGGCCCGGCACGCCGGTGCGCGGATCGTGCAGATCTCCACCGACTACGTCTTCGACGGGGTGGCCACCGCCCCCTACGCCGAGGACGCCCCCATCGCTCCGCGTTCCGCCTACGGCCGGACCAAGGCCGCTGGCGAGTGGGCGGTGCGGGCGGAGAACCCGGACCACCTGATCGTGCGCACCGCCTGGCTCTACGGCGCTCAGGGCGGTTGCTTCCCGAAGACGATCGCCCGGGTCGCCGCCGAGAAGGGCGGTCTGGACGTGGTGGCGGACCAGGTCGGACAGCCGACCTGGACCGTGGACCTGGCCGACCTGGTCGAGCGACTGGTCGCAGCCGGTGCCCCGGCCGGCACCTATCACGGCACCTCCGCGGGGCAGACCTCCTGGTACGGCTTCGCGCAGGCTGCTGTCGCCACCGCCGGGCTCGACCCGCAGATCGTGCGGCCGACCACCTCCGACGCCTTCGTGCGGCCCGCGCCGCGTCCGGCGTACTCCGTGCTCGGGCACGACGCCCTGAGCGCAGCGGGGGTCGAGCCGATCGGTGACTGGGCCGAGCGGTGGGCGGTCGCGGGGGCCGGTGTGCTGGCCGACTGAACGGCCCGCCGACAGCACAACGGCGCGCTGTTGGTGCTGTCGGGATCAATCCTGAGGAGCGTCTGCGACGACGTCCGCGAGCTCAGGGTGTCGGCGGAGCCGCTGGCGCTCCACCACGACCGCGACCCCAGCACCGACAGCGTCGCCGATCAGCATGAGCACCCGGCTCACCACAGCCAGCATCAGGGCATTCTCACGCGACAGCGCCGATCCCAGGGCGAGCACCAGTGCCGCCTCTCGGGCCCCCGCACCCGCGGGCAGGATGACGATCACGAAGCCGACCACCCAGGCCAGCGCGTAGGCACCGGTGGCGAGCAGGAACAGATGGTGCTCACCGGGGGCGCTCACTCCGGTGGCGAGCAACCAGAGATGGACACCGAAGAAGAACCACATGCCCAAGCACCATGCGGCGGCCTTCCCGATGGAGGCGGCCGTCATCCGCTCCGACGTGCCACGTCGGGTCAGCTTGAGTGCCAACGCCATCAGGCGGTTCAGCACCGGCGGGAGCAGAGTGATCACCCCGACCACCGCCACCAGGAGGAGCCACCAATAGGTGGCGAAGACGTCGGGTGAGGAGACCGCCAGCGTGATGCCGGCGACGCAGACACCGACCACCAGGCCGATGACAGTCTGGGTCAGGGCACCGACCGCAGCCCGGGCGCGCGGCACCTGGTACTCCTTGGACAGTTCTGCTTGTGCGACGATCGGCCACACCGAGCCCGGAACGTACTTGCCGAGTTGGCCCAGGAAGTAGACCCGTGCAGAGGCGCGCACTGGCAGGGTCGATCCCATGCCCTGGAGCACCGCACGCCAACTGAGCATCGCGCAGATCAGCCCGGCCATGATCGCGGCCACGGCGGACACCACGGCCCACGGTTCCAGCTGACGCAGTCCGGCCACGAAGCCGTCCCACTCGCGGGCGAGGAACACGATCGCGAACACAGCGACGACCAGCAGAGCGACCACCCGCAGGACCCGGCCGAGCACGGCTCGGCCGGACGAGTGTGGCGTGGAAGGCATCAGACCATCCTAGTGGCGGTGAGGGTCGGGACAGCCCGGTCGCCTAGGGTGGTCGGTCGTGAGCACCGCCACCCTGTTCATCACTCGCAAATTCCCGCCATCCGTCGGTGGGATGGAGACGCTGGCCGCCGATGTCTGGGCCACACTCGAAGCAGACGGCGAGGTCGGTACCGATCGACTCATCGCCTATGGCGGCACTAACCGGTGGATGCCGTTGTGGCTGCCCGGGGCCACGGCCCGTCTGCTCTGGCTGGTGCTCACCGGGCGGGTGCGCCATGTACTGGTCGGGGACGTGCTGCTCTACTTGCTGCTGCGGCCGGTATTGGCTCTGACCCGGGTGAGCCACGCGGTCATGGCGATGGGGAAGGACGTGGTCTGGACCCCGAAGCCCTACCAGCACTGGGTTCGCGCGGTTCTGCCGAAAGCCCCGCAAGTGTTGGCGATCAGCTCGGCAACCGCCGACACTGTGCGCGCTGCCGGAGTGGCAGCGGAGCGGGTGCACGTCGTCCGACTAGGGGTCCGCGTGCCTGAGCTGCGGGATCGGGCACAGGCCCGTTCGGAGCTGCGAGAGCGGTTTGCGGTGCCTGCTGACGCGCTGACCTGTCTCACCCTGGGCAGACTGGTCCGGCGCAAAGGCGTCCCGTGGTTCGTGGACCGGGTCCTGGCCGAGCTTCCCGCGGTGGTCTACCTCGTCGCCGGTTCCGGACCGGAGTCGGACGCCATCGCCGCCGCTGCCGAGCGTCATGGTGTGGCTGACCGGGTGCGGCTGCTCGGCTCTGTGTCGGACGACGACCGCGAACTCCTGATGGCTGGCGCGGACGTGTTCATCCAGCCGAACGTGCGCGTGGCGGGGGATATGGAGGGCTTCGGGCTGGTCGCCGTCGAGGCGGCGATGCGCGGGTCACTGGTCGTCGCGGCTGACCTCGAAGGGCTGCGGGACGCGGTGGTGGACGGGGAGACCGGTTTGCTGGTGCCTTCCGCGCAGGTGGAATCCTGGCGAGCAGTGATCGCCGACCTCCGGTCCGATCCGGACCGAACAGAGGACCTGGCGAGATCTTTTGCCCAGCGAACACGGGAGCTGTACTCCCGCGAACGGATGGGTGCTGCACTGCGCGCGGTGCTCGGTCTGGACCGATAGCAGGAGCACGCCCGTAGCATCGGTCCTTCCCGCTGGTGAAGGACCGACCGATGCCGATCCCCGAGGACCGTCCGTGTACCGATTGACGCACGCCATTCAGCACTACTCCTGGGGGTCGCCGACCGCCATCCCCTCCCTCTTGGGCATCGAGACCACCGGGGAGCCCATCGCCGAGGCGTGGTTCGGAGCGCATCCGAGTGCGCCGTCCCACTGTCTAGGGGAGCACGGGACCCGTCCTCTCGATTCCCTGATCGCCGAGGGCGCTGCCTTCACCTTGGGCGCGGACGTCGAAGCACGCTTCGGCGCGACGCTGCCCTACCTGATGAAGGTCATCGCGGCGGACTCCCCGCTGTCGCTCCAAGTTCACCCCCAACTCGAGTCGGCTCGGGAAGGCTTCGACGACGAAGAGATGCGCGGGGTGCCGCTCGACGCACCGCATCGCAACTACCGGGACCGCAATCACAAGCCCGAACTTGTCTATGCGGTGACCAAGTTCGAGGCCCTGTGCGGCTTCCGCGCACCGCGGCGTGCGGCTGAGCTCCTGACGGGCCTGGACGCCCCGCTCGCGCGTCGGCTGCGCGCCATTCTCGCGGCGCATCCGACCGCGGCCGGTATCGAGGAAGCTTTCACCTGTCTCTTGCGGCCGGGTTCGCGCCCGGAGGCCGACCAGGTCGCGGCGGTGGCGCAGGCGTGCGAGGCCCGGCTGGCGCAGGGATCACCCTCGCCCCGTGCCGACCGCATCGTGATGAAGCTGAACCACGCTTACCCGGGCGACCCGGGAGTGGTCACGTCCTTGCTCCTGAACCCGGTGAGCTTGTTCCCCGGAGAGGCGCTGTTCGTCCCCGCCGGTGGTGTGCACGCGTATCTCACGGGGGTCGGGATCGAGATCATGGCCTCCTCGGACAACGTCTTGCGGGCTGGACTGACGCCCAAGCACGTCGATGTGGATGAGTTGCTGCGCAATGTCGACTATGTGGCGGCCCCGCCGATCCGCATCGCTCCGGAGCGCTTCCATGGTGCGACCCGGATGTACTACGCGCCGGTGGACGACTTCGAACTCTCCGTGACCCATGTCGACGGCAGCGCGAGCCATCCCTTGCCAGGACGGGGTCCACGCATCGTGCTGTGTTTGGAGGGCCGAGTGCGCCTGCACAACGAGAGGGGTGCGACCCTCGAGCTGGAGCGCGGGCAGGCCTGCTTCATCCCGGCCGGCGACGGGGCCCTCGACCTGTCTGGCACCGGCACGGCCATCCAGGCCGATGTGCCCTGATGCACCCGGCAAGTGACGTCTCACCTTAGGGTGGGTGACATGAGCAAACCCGGGGCAGAGCGCTCGTCCGAGCACGGCGATGCGGAGTCGTCCACCACCGAACGCATCACCGTCGGGGAGTACCAGTCCTCCGAAGCGGACTACCTGATCTATGTCCTGCATGCGGCCACCTACGCCTTCGCCCGGTCGTATGTCGAGGGCAAGCGAGTGCTCGACTTCGGGTGCGGTACCGGCTACGGGACCGCGGAGCTCGCCAAGCTGGCCACCGAGGTCGTGGGCGTCGACATCGCCGCGGAGGCCGTGGACTACGCGACGACGCACTACGGCCGCGACAACCTCGCATTCCATCGCATCGGACCGGTCCAGACCGATGACCTGCCCTTCGACGCCGATTCCTTCGACGTCGTCGTCTCCTTCCAGGTGATCGAACACGTGGATGACGTCGAGCGCTACCTCCACGAGATCAAGCGGGTGCTGCGCCCGGGCGGGCAGTTCCTGTGTGTCACACCCGATCGACGTTTGCGGCTCTTCCCGGGCCAGCGGCCCTGGAACGAGTTCCATGTCACCGAGTACAGCCCCCGTCAGCTGGAAGCAGTCCTCCAGCGTGCCTTCCCCCGGGTCGAACTCCTCGGCATGACCGCGGGGCCCCGGGTGCTCAGCGCTGAACTGCGCCGCTACCGTCGCTCACGGCTCCTGACCTACCCGGTGACCTTCCCTGGCATCCCAGATCGCTGGCGCCTGACCGGGGTGCGGTTGATCAAGCGGTTGCTCGGTGGGCGTGCAGCGGGGCGTGCGGCCAGCACCGCGGGCACGGCACGCACGTTCGATTTCGGTCCGGAGGATGTCGTCGTGGCCCCCGCTGCTAGTCCGAGCGTCAATATCGTCGCGGTCGTCGGGAGCTGACGACGCTGGGCGGTCCGGTGAACGCACCGGCGCGTGTGCTCCTGGGCCGGGCCCTGGTCGCTGTACCCGAACGCGCGGTCCTGGTTCTGCTGGCCCTGGGCCTCGCGGGCACCACTGCGGCCCAGTTCAGTGCCGTGCGGCCGCAGGTCGTGTTCCCCCTCGCCGCCGTGATCGTCGTCGTCGGCTGGCGTTCGGTCCCGACACCGGACCGCGTGGATCGGCGTGCCGTCCTCGCCGCGGTCGTCCTCGTGCTCGGCGTCGGTGCGTGGATCGGATGGAACTGGACCTCAGTCGCGCAGTACGTCGTCGTCAATCGCGATCCAGGCTTTTTGACGCTACGGGCTCTGTGGTTGAGCGAGCACCCCAGCGCCCTGATCCCCGTGGGTAGCGCCGCGGACGCAGCTGCTGCTGTGGCCGGTGCTTCTGCCGGCACCGAGGCGTTCTGGTTGGATGACGGCCTGCTCTACGCCCAGGGCAACACCATGCTGCCGACCCTGCTCGCCGTCGAGGGCTGGTTCGGTGGTCCCGCTCTGGTCATGGCCGGCAACCTCCTGATCGTGGCAGTTGCGTTGTTCGGTACCTATGCGCTTGCCCGTCGTCTGACCGGGCCGTGGTGGGCCCTACTGCCGACGGCGGCTCTCGGGGTATGCCTGCCCTTCGTGATGTTTGCACGGGCGGCCTACACCGAACCTCTCACCCTGGCATTCCTGACCGGTGGGCTCGCGATCGCGGTCGGTGCCTGGCACCGAGGTGCTGCGTCGCGTCGCGGCGGAGAGTTCCCGCATGTGCTCGCAGGCGCGATGGTCGGCGCCGTTGCCGCGGCCAGGATCGACGGCGCGGTCGCCGTATCCGGGTTCGCCGTGGGTACCACGCTGGCGGTCGCGCTCTTCACCGGTCCGCGTTCGGGCATCCGCCGTCAGGTCGCAGGCGGCATCGTGGCGGCATGCGCCATCGGGCTGGTGGGATGGGTAGACGTTGCTCGGCTCAGCCCGGACTATCTCGAGACACACCGCAGTCAGCTCGGGGCGCTCGGACTTGCCACGGTGCTGCTGGTCGCAGCATGTCTCGGCATGCTGATGGCTCCGTCATCCGTGTGGGGCCGACTCGGAGGCACCCGCACGACCGTGGCGCGGTGGGCGTGTGGGGGAGTGGCGCTCCTGGCATTGGCACTCGTCACCCGACCGTGGTGGTACCAGGCGCATCGGATCGATCCGGACTCCGGTGCGGCCCTCGCTGTCCAGGTGTTGCAGTCCTCAGCCGGGCAGGTACTCGACGGCACGCGGTCTTACGACGAACTCAGCGTGGCATGGGCGATCTGGTACCTCGGAGCGGCCGCAGTGGTTTGTGGCTTTGTCGGGTGGGCAGTCCTCGCCCATCGGGCGTTCCGCCGACCGGACCCAGGAGCCGCGGTGGCCGTGGTGAGTCTGATGGTTGCCGGGGTGTTCCCGCTGGTACTGGTGAACATCACCCCGGACCAGATCTGGGCGGTTCGGCGTCTGCTCCCGGCCACCTTCCCGGCTCTCCTCGTCGGTGCTGCCGTCACCATGCACGTGATCGTGGAGTGGCTGCGGGCCAGAGGCGTGGTCTGGCAGGCGAGCGGACGCGCACTCGTGGCGGCCGCCGCGGTTGCGGTCATCGCCGTTCCGGTGTCGACCTGGCCTGGTGTGATCGGCACAGTCGAGCTCTCCGGTCGCTACGACCAAGCCCGGGCCGTCTGCGGAGCCTTGGACTCGGCCGGGGTCGAGCGGATTGCGTGGGTGCACTCGAGCCCCTTCCGCTACCTCGCCACGCTCAGGGTGATGTGTGATGTCGAGGTGGTGGAGTTCGTTCAGACCCCGGATCGGGCGCAGTGGACTGCCTTGGCCGACGCGTGGGGTGACAGCGTCGCGGTGGCGAGCTTCGACGCCGCGGACGTGCCGTGGGCCTCGCCCCAGGCGAGCGCTGTTGGTCGGACGTCGAGCACCACGATGGAGCGGACGCTGATCGGTCCGCCCCACGGGGTCGACACAGTCGAGAGCGAGGTGTGGATCGGTCTGCTCCGCGCCGACGGAATGGTGGATCCGCTAGGAGTCAGAGTAGATGGGTGACCCGCTCCATCTCCGCGAGCCGGGCGAGTTCCTCAGGCTCGCGACCTGACACCAGCACTAGGGAGCCGCCTCCACCGAGAACGGCAATTGCCCCGCGCATGGCCTCGATGAAATCTCCCGTTCCGACAAGAGCGCGTTCCTCGTTGGCCGCCAACGTGAACAGTCCCTCGTGTCGGACCTGCTGGACGGGTGTCTGCAGCGCTACCGCCGCCGGGTCCACCTCCGGCACCCACCCGATCACATCCCCGTAGGTCATCACCGCCGACGCCGCATCGATCGCCCCTGCCGGCAGCGCCGCCCCGTCCCAGGCCCGGGCCAGCGCGGGCAGTGCCACGGCCACCACCGCCGCATCGCCACCGACCGCCTCGGGCCGGTCGGTCACCACCACGTCAGCCGGTCCGTCGTCCACGCTCACCGTCGCCCCACACCGCCACACCGCCAGCGCCCACACCACACTGCGCCAGTGCGGGGGCAGGTCGATCCGCACCACGGTGCCCGGCCCGGAGTCGAACTCCTCCACGAGCAGGTTGACGGTCTTGGCGACCCAGTTGTCGAGCACCGCGCCGGAGAGTTCGACCCGTTCGCCGTCCGGTCCGTACCAGGTGAGGCGTGGCCGGCCCGGTTCGCGCAGGAGTCGGGTGAGCAGATCGGCGATGGTGCGCGGCGGGGTGGTCATGGGGGCCAGGGTAGGCGGCGGGGCGGATGTCCGAGCAGGTGGGACGCCATGGGCCGGAGGACGCGGTTGCGGAGGGCTGGTGAAGAGAGTGCGCTCGGTCCGAAGGGTCGGGACCGGACATTCCGCTCGGGGTCGCCGTAATAACACGTCTCGGCTTGACGGATGGGAACGACACCCGTGTAATTTCAGTCAACATGCGGCGTGCATCCGCTGTGCGCCCCCGTCAACGGGGAGCTCGGCGGGCACCGTCCCAGGGGGCACCACCGACAGCAACTCACCACGATCGAGCGCGGAGGCACACATGTGGAGTCTGCTCGACGACGACGGGGGTTTCCCGTCCGACGCGCTCACTTCTCCGTCCACCCCTGAGGCCACGGTGCTGCCGATGTTCGGCAGCCCGGAGGACGACGGTGTGATGGGCTGGCAGGAGCGCGCACTGTGCGCCCAGACCGACCCGGAGGCGTTCTTCCCGGAGAAGGGCGGCTCCACGCGCGAGGCCAAGAAGGTCTGCCAGAGCTGCGAGGTCAAGTCCGAGTGTCTGGAGTACGCGCTGGAGAACGACGAGCGCTTCGGCATCTGGGGCGGCTTGTCCGAGCGAGAGCGCCGCAAGCTCAAGCGGCGTGTGGTCTGAGGGCGAGGCGTCGGCTATCACCCCTGAGGTGACCACGGTCGTCGTCACCCGCGGACGGACCCCCTTTCTTCCAGCCACGCTGCGTGCGCTGGCCGCCCAGACCCGCCCCGGCGGCCGCCTGGTGCTGGTGGATGTCGGCGCTGACGCCGATCCACGGGTGTCCGCGACGCTGGATGCGGCGGGACTGACCGGCACGGTGTTGCACGACCCACGGGCGAGCACCTTCGGTGCGGCGGTGCGCACCGCCGTGGGTGCCGGCTCGGGTGAGGGCTGGTTGTGGCTGTTGCATGACGACAGTGCCCCCGACCCCACGGCGCTGGCCGAGCTGCTGCGTGCGGTGGAGGCGGCGCCGTCGGTGACGATCGCCGGTCCCAAGCAGCGCACCTGGACCCGCCCGGTCCGGCTGTTGGAGGTCGGCATCCGCACCTCCCGGGGCGGACATCGCACCCTCGATGTGGAGCCGGGCGAGGTCGATCAGGGGCAGCACGACGGTCGGGACGATGTGCTCGCCGTCGGCACCGCCGGGATGCTGATCCGTCGGGATGTCTGGGCTGAGCTGGACGGCCCCGATCCGGCGCTGGGACCTTTCGGCGACGGGCTGGATCTGTGCCGTCGTGCCCGCTTGGCCGGGCACCGCGTCGTGGTGGTGCCCTCCGCGGTGATCCGGCACGCCCAGGCCTCATTCCATGGGCTGCGCGGCGAGCAGGCCTCCGCGGCGGCCTTCGTCGATCTGGACGCCGACGGCGAGCCGGATGGGGCCGACCCGCGGCGGTCGTACCAGGCGCGCCGGGTGGCGATGCTGCACCAGCGGTTGACCGGGGTGCCCGCTCTGGCGGTGCCGGTGGTCGGTCTGTTGGCGATTCTGACCGGGTTGATCCGGATGCTGGTGCGGATCGCGAGCAAGGAACCGGGGCTGGCCGCGGCGGAGATGTCGGCCACGCTGCGGGTGCTGACCCGGCCCGCGGCGGTGATCCGCGCCCGTCGTCGCGCCGCTCGCACCCGGCGACTTCCCCGGCGGGCATTGCGCCCCTTGCAGGCCGATCCGCGCACCGTGTGGCGGCAGTGGCGTGATCGACGACTGACGCGCGCCGAGGCACGACGAGTGCGGCAGGCACCCTCGGAGTTGGAGCTGCGCGAGCTGGCCGCGCTGGCTCGTCGTCGCCGGTACGGGCTCGGGGCGCTGGTGGTGCTCCTGCTCGGGGTGACGCTGGTGGCCTTCGGTCGACCACTGGTGTCGGTGCTCGGCGGCGATCGGTTGGCCGGTGGTGATCTCATGCCGGCCGGCTCGGGAGTCTCCGACCTGTGGCGGACGATCAGCACCGGGTGGGTGCCGGGCGACTTGGGCGACCGTGGTCCGGTGGATGCGCTGGCGACCGTGTTGATCCCGGGGACCGCGCTGTTCGGCGGCAGCCTGGACGCTGCTCTGACCGCGCTGACTCTCGGCTCGGTGCTGCTGGCGGGGGTGGGAGCGTGGTTCGCCGCGGGTGCCGCGACCCGCTCGGTGGGGGTCAGGCTGTGGGCCGCAGTGGCCTGGGCGGCCTTGCCCAGTCTGTTGCTCGCGTCGGACTCCGGCCGGGTCGGTGCTGTGCTGGTGCATGTCGCCCTGCCGTGGTTCCTGTTGGGTCTGGCCCGGGCGGCCGGTGTCCAGCAGGTGGATCGGGTGCGCTCCGGTCTGGACACGGTGAGTCGGGAAACTGACGAAGTCGCGCCTGATCTGTCCGCCGAGCAGTGGCCGGACCCGGAGGCGTGGGCGCGCGCCGGGTTCCGTGAGATGCGCCGGGGCGGCCGCCGCAAGCCGCGCGGATCACAGGGCGAGGACTCGACCGAGGGCAGCGGCATCCCCGCGTCCGGTGCCGCCGACCCGCAGGAAGAGCCCACCCCGCTGACCCCCCGCCCCCTGCCGTCGCGCGCCGACGCCACCTCCGTGCCGAGCCCTGCGGCCGAGTCCAGCTCACCGGTGACCACCTCGATCACGCTGCCGGTTCCTGACCGTCCGGGCGACCCGGACACCACCGGCGAGGCCGCGCCCGCGCAGGACCCGACCCCGACCGGTTCCATCGCCGCGGCGGCCGGTGCGGCCCTGGCTCTGGCCGTGGTGGTCGCCGGTGCGCCGGTGCTGCTGCTGCCTGGCCTGCTTCTGCTGATCGTGGCTGCCTGCTGTGCGCCGCGAGGCCGACGCCTGCGTCTGGTGCTGGCGGGGCTTCCGGCGCTGGCGCTCCTGGGGCCGACTCTGGCGGAGGCCGCCTCGCGTGGCACGGCGGGATGGCGGCTGCTGTTCGCCGATCCCGGGTCGCCGCAGTCCGCCGTGCCGGTGGACGCGATCCACCAGCTGCTCGGGGTTCCCGCCGAGGCCACGTCGCTGGCACCCGACTGGTTGACCGAGCTGCTCGGCGTGGATCTGGTCACCTGGTGGCCAGCGTTGGCGGGGGCGGCGATCCTGCTGCCCGCCCTGGTGGCGCTGTGCCGTGGCCGGTCCGTGGCGCGCGGGGTGCGCCTGGGCTGGCTGATGGCCGCGCTCGGGCTGACCGTGGCGGCAGTGTCCGGTCGGGTGGTGGTCGGTCAGCAGGAGGGTGTGGCCGTCACCGGGTGGACGGGCACGGGGCTGTCCTTTGCCTACGCCGGGCTGGTGGCTGCCGCCGTGCTGGGGACCCGTGGGGTGCAGGCCAGGCTGGCCGAGGCGAACTTCGGCTGGCGCCAGTTGACCGCCGGGATTGTCACGCTGGTGGCGGTGCTGCTGCCGGTGGCGGCCTGGGGCAGCTGGTCATGGCAGAGCCGTCAGGGTGAGGTCGGCGCGCTGAGCTCCCTGGACCGGGCGGTGGTGCCGGCCATCGGCCAACAGACGCAGCAGGGGCCGGACGCGCCCCGGGTGCTCGCGCTGACCGTCGACACCGAGGGGGTGACCGCGTGGCAGTTGCTGCGCGGTGACGGGCCTCGACTGGTCGAGGAGTCGGCTGCGGTGCGCACCCGAACGTTGACCGGCGCGCTGGCCGACCCCCGGACTGCCGAGGGTGATGACGCCACGGCTGAGCTGGTCGATCTGGTGGCACGGTTGTCGGCGGGATCGAGTGAGGACGTCGCCGCGGAGCTGGCCGCGCTGGCGGTCGCCGACGTGCTGGTGCCGACGGTGGCGGAGGACGACACCTCCGTGCGCGGTCAGCAGCGCACCGCTCTGATCGGCCGACTCGATGCCACCCCGGGTCTGGAACGGATCACCGAGGTCGAGTCCGGCGTGATCTGGCGGGTACAGCCCACTGCCGTGGACGGCGGCGTCGATCAGGTGGTGACCGCCTGGGCACGGCTGCTGCCGGATGCCTCCGCCGCGACCACCGCTGAAGGCTTGACCGGGGCGAATGCTGTGCCGGTCCCGGCGCAGGGCACCGCGGTGGACACCACCATCCCCTCCGGGGACTCCGGACGGCTGTTGGTGCTGGCCGAGCGGGCCGACTCCGGGTGGAGCGCCACCCTGGACGGCCGTCCGCTGCGCAGCGTCACCGAGGGGTGGCGGCAGACCTTCGAGGTCGGGGCCGAGGGCGGTCACCTGGTGGTCGAGTACCGCCCCGCCGACCGGATGCCGTGGCTGATCGCACAGGGTGTGATCGGGCTGCTGACCGTGCTGCTCGCGGTGCCGGTGCGCCGCCGTCGTGCCGGGAGGCGATGACATGTCCCAGGAGAAGCCGACCGGGGGGCGGGCCGCTCGCTGGCTGAGCGGCCTGGTCGTGCTCGGGTTGACCGGGGGAGCGACCGCACTCGGGATCGCGCTGCCGGACACCGGGTCGACCTCCGCCAGCGGCACCACCGAGGTGAAGGTGCCCGCAGGGACCACCAGCCTGGTCTGCCCGGGTCCGCTGACCGTGCCCGAGGACCAGGATGCCGGGGGTGCCGACTTCAGCCGGGTGCCGGTGGATCCGGTGCAGCGGATCAGCGTGCTGGACACCTCCGGCGCGAGCTCGGCCACCCTGTCCGTGCTGGACGGAGCCACCCAGGACGTGTCCGGGGGTGCGCTGACCCTGCGCGACCCGGCCGGACCCGCGGTGCTGACCGCTCCGGCGGTGAGCGGTGAGGCGGCCCGGGTGGCGGGCACCACCAGCGCGGTGACCACCGACGGTGACCTGCGCGGGCTGTCCGCCGGTGGCTGCGTGACCCCGGCATCCGATGTCTGGCTGGTCGGCGGCAGCACGGCGTTGGAGAGCACGGCGGATCTGGTGTTGGTCAACCCCGGCGTCACCACCGCGCAGGTGTCCCTGAGCATGTGGGGTCCGGCCGGGCAGGTGGATCTGTCGACCTCCACGGAGGTGTTGGTCGCTCCGCAGTCCAGTCGCACCGTAGTGCTGCCCGGGGTTGCCGCAGAGGAACGCCGGATCGTGGTGCACGCCCAAGCCTCCGGGGGGCAGATCTCCGCCTATCTCCAGGATTCGCTGTTGGAGGGCCTGACGCCGCAGGGCACGGATCTGGTCACCGCGGGTCAGGCTCCGGCCACCGAGCAGCTGGTGCCCGGACTGATGCTCCAGACCGCCGAGGTGGACGACCCCGCCGCCGCGCAACTGCGGTTGTTGGCCCCGGGCGACCAGGACGCCACCGTCTCGGTGACCCTGGTGGGCCCGGACGGTCAAGTGCCGCTGTCCGGTGCGCAGGACCTGGTGCTGGAGGCCGGGGTGGTGACCGACCTGTCGCTCGGCGGCGTGCCCACCGGTGCGTACACCGCGGTGGTGGACTCCGATCATCCGGTGGTTGCCGGTGCGATGGTCGCCCGCGAGGGCGATGTCGGGGAGCAGGACTCGGTGCCGCGGATGGACCGGGGGTGGGCCGCCGCGACCCAGACCGGTGGCGGCCTGGTGGCTCGACCGGCTGGAGCGGATGGACGCCTGCTCCTGACCGTGCTCGCGGCCGAGGACTCCGCGGTCTCGACGCCGGACACCGCACCCACTCCGACCCCGACCCAGGGACAGCGTGCCGAGGTCGAGGAGGACACCCCGCAGGGTCCGAAGGTCGAGGTGACCGTCCGGGCCTACGGCGAGCGCGGTGAGCTGACCGAGGAGGAGGTCACCGTCGAGGTCGGCACCACGGGCCGGATCGACGTGGCCGATCTGAACCCGGACACCAGGCTGGTCGAGGTCAGCGCCCCCGAGGGTGTGGAGCTGGTCTGGTCGATGTTCGCCTGGAACCGGGCAGCCGACGGGACACTGGTGACCGTGGTCGAACCGCTGCTGGACACCGACACCGACTCCACGGTGCGGGTGCGCGCAGCCGACCGCGCCGGGCTCGACTGACCTCAGACGGCCAGACGGCCAGACGGCCAGACGGCCAGACGGCCAGACGGCCAGACGGCCAGACGGCCAGGGAGTGCCAGGCTGCGGCCCCGCCCCGACTCAGCGTGCCGCGCGCAGCTCGACCTTCTCGCGCAGCCCCAGCCCGACGCTGATCGCCACCCGGACCGGCCACTGGTACCAGCGGTGGTAGCGCCGGTGCAGGTACTGCTTCGCGCTAGTGTGATGGGCAGAGATCATCCGGGCGGGACGCGCCTTCCAGGAGACCCCGCCGACGTGCACCACCGCGGCCGACGGCACGTAGACATTCGCCCACCCCGCGCGGCCGAGCCGTTCGCCCAGGTCCACATCCTCAAAGAACATGAAGTAGCTGGTGTCGAATCCGCCGACCGCCTCGAATGCGGTTCGGCGCAGCAACAGGCACGCCCCGGACAGCCACCCGGCGGGGCGCTCGGTGCCGGTCGACTCCTGACGGCGATGGTAGGCCCGGGTCCACGGGTTGCCCGGCCAGACCTTGCCCAGCACCGCGTGACCGGCCCCCTGGGTCAGGGAGGGCAGCTCCCGCGCCGAGGGGTACACGCTGCGATCCTCATTCAGCAGCGCCGGGCCGAGCGACCCCGCCCGGGGGAGTCGCTGCGCGGCGGTCAGCAGGATGTCCAGCGATCCGGGTTCCCAGATCACATCCGGGTTCGCCACCACCACCCAGTCTTGCCGCGCGTCAGCGGCACCGAGGTTGGCCCCGCCGCCGTACCCCCGGTTGCGGCCATCACGGATCACCCGAGCACCGACCCGCGCGGCCACCCGGTCGGTGACCTCGGTCTCGGAGCCGTTGTCCACGATGACCAGCTCGACCGGGGCCGTGGTGGCAGTGGCCAGGCTGTCGACAAAACCGTCCAGCTCCGTACCCGGGTTGAAGACGATGGTCACCACGCGTACGGCGGGCAGGGCAGGGGCGGGGGAGGTCGTCATGGCCGGGTCAGACTAGCGTCCGTCCCCGAGCTGAGGGTCGATCTCCTCCGGGGCGCGGCCCAGCAGGTGCGCCACCTGGTCGACCACGACCTCGTGCACCAGGTCGGCCAGATCGTCGGGGCCGTTGGCGCGGCTCTCGGTGGGTCGCCGGTAGATCACGATCCGCGGCGGCAGCCCGGGTTCGCTGGGGAAGCAACGGCCGAGCGGCACCCCGCCGTGTTCCCAGGGCGCGGGATCGGCGGGTGGCACGTCCTCCACCGCGAACTCCACACCGTCCAGCTGGCGACCCCAGCGCAGCTCCAGCCGTTCCACCGAGGCCAGCACGACCTCGTCGAAGCGCTCTGCTCGGGTGCGTGCAGCCGGCAGACCGGCGGGCAGCAGCGGTCCTCGCAGGCCCCGGCCCCGACGGTCGCGGCGGCGCACCGGCCCGATCTGGCGGGGCACGGAGAAGTCGGGCAGATACCGGCTGGAGGCCATCGGCGCACTCTATCGCTGCGGTCTCTGGCGGGTGATCCTGGGCCGGTCCCCGCGTGGTCACCGACGAGCACGGGCGGCGAGGGGTACGGTCTTCCCCGTGAGATCCGTCCGTCAGTGCTCCCGCACCGCGTGCGGTCGTTCTGCGGTGGCCACCCTCACCTATGTGTACGCCGACTCGACGGCGGTGCTCGGCCCGTTGGCGACCACCGCTGAGCCGCATTCCTACGATCTGTGCGCCGAGCACGCCTCCCGGCTGACCGCGCCGCGTGGGTGGGACATCGTGCGGTTGGCCCCCGAGTTCGTTGAGACCGGCCCGAGCCACGACGATCTGGTGGCGCTCGCCGAGGCCGTGCGGGAGGCCGGACGCCCGGTGCAGGCCGCGGTGCCTGAACCGCTGCCGTCGGCGGACCAGCTGGCCGGCGAACGACGACGCGGTCACCTGCGCGTGCTGCGCGGGGACGAGGACTGAGCCAATGGGCGCGGGGGCGACCGAGGGCGCACGACGACGGGGGCGACGACCAGCACCGGTCGAACCTCTGGGGTCGCTGACCCGTCAGGACCAGCAGGTGCCGGTGGGCACCCAGGCCTGCACCGCTTGCGGGGCGACCCGGCTGACCCGGCTGCGGCTGACGCTGGCGGACGGCACTGAGGTGACCTTCGTGTCCTGCCATGCCTGTGAGCACCGGGCGTGGGTGCCGGTGGACGGTGACGGCACACCGCTGACCCGCGAGCAGGTGATGGAGCGCTCCGCGAAGCGCTGAGCCGGCAGGCCACACGGCTAGAGTGGCGGGCGTGTCCGAGACGAACCGTGATGAGCTGCCCGACCTCACCGGCCTGATTAAGGCCTATGACGTGCGGGGAACCGTGCCCGACCAGCTGAACGCCGAGGTGGCCCGCGCGATCGGTGCCGCCTTCGCTGAGGTGGTGGTGCTGCCGGAGGTCACTGCCGGGCAGCCCGCGCGTGTGGTGATCGGCAATGACATGCGACCCTCCGGTCCGGAGCTGGTCGGGGCCTTCGCCGAGGGCCTGGCCGGTCGGGGCGTGGACGTGATCCGGATCGGTCTGTGCTCCACCGACGGGCTGTACTTCGCTTCCGGGAAGCTGGGTATCCCGGGTGCGATGTTCACCGCCTCGCACAACCCGGCCGAGTATAACGGGATCAAGCTGTGCCGCGCCGGTGCGCGTCCGGTCGGTCAGGACTCCGGGCTCTCCGACGTGCGCGACCTGGCCGCCCGCTACCTGGGTGAGGGCGTGCCCGCCGCGGTGTCCGAGCCGGGCACCGTGACCGAGCAGGACATGCTCGCCGACTACGCCGCCTTCCTGCGCGGGCTGGTCGACCTGTCCGGCATCCGTCCGTTGAAGGTGGTCGTCGACGCCGGGAACGGTATGGGTGGATACACCGCCCCCGCCGTGCTGGGCACCGGTGCCGGTCTGCCGGAGCTGCCGCTGGAGGTGGTGCCGCTGTACTTCGAGCTGGACGGCACCTTCCCGAACCACGAGGCCAACCCGCTGGAGCCGAAGAACCTGGTCGACCTGCAGAAGGCCGTGGTCGAGCACGGCGCGGATATTGGCCTCGCCTTCGACGGTGACGCGGACCGCTGCTTCGTGGTGGACGAGAACGGCGACCCGGTGTCCCCGTCGGCGATCACCGCGCTGGTCGGTCTGCGGGAGATCGCCAAGGAGCAGGCCGCCGGCCGGTCGAACCCGACGATCATCCACAACCTGATCACCTCACAGGTGGTGCCGGACCTGGTGAGCGCCGCGGGTGCCACGCCGGTCCGCACCCGGGTCGGGCACTCCTTCATCAAGGCGCAGATGGCGCAGTCGCAGGCGGTGTTCGGCGGTGAGCACTCGGCGCACTACTACTTCCGGGACTTCTTCTTCGCGGACACCGGGATGCTGGCGGCGCTGCATGTGCTGGCGGCGCTCGGCGGTCAGCCGCACCCGCTGTCGGCGCTGGCCGAGCAGTACCAGCCCTATGTGGCCTCCGGTGAGATCAACTCCCGGGTCGAGGACGTCGCGGCGGCCCGCGCGCGGGTGATCCAGGCCTATGTCACCGAGCAGGGCGCCGGTCCGGTCACCACCGATGAGCTGGACGGGCTGACGGTCTCGCACTGGGACGGCCACCCGCAGTGGTGGTTCAACCTGCGCGCGTCCAACACCGAGCCGCTGCTGCGCCTGAACGTCGAGGCCGCGGATGAGGACATCATGGAGAAGGTGCGCGACGACGTGCTCGCGCTGGTCCGGCAGGAGAACTGACGATGAGCGAGAACACCACCGGCGTCGTCGACTGGCTGCGTGAGTTGCTGCGCTGCCCGGTCACTGGTGCCACCCTGGTCGACGGCGTGGGCCCCGGCGGTCAGCCCGAGCTGGTCTCCACCGATCCGCAGCGCCCGCTGGCCTACCCGGTGCGCGACGGCATCCCGGTGTTGATCCAGGCTGAGGCGCGCTCGGTCGCCTGAAACCGCTGAAACACCGAGAACGCCCTGGACCCGTGTCCGGGGCGCTTCTCGTTTAGCATCACCCCCCGGAGCGGCCGGCCGCGTGCTCCCGTCCCGGGTATCCCCGGGACGAGTGACGACTCGGAGGTTTCTCATGGCACACGGTGGGGGGAACAAGGCGATCATCGCCGCGCTGTCCGCCAATCTCGGTATCGCGGTCACCAAGTTCATCGCGTACCTGCTGACCCACTCCAGCTCGATGTTGGCCGAGTCGGTGCACTCCTTGGCCGATTCGGGCAATCAGTTGCTGCTGTTGGTCGGCGGCAAGCGGGCCAAGCGCGCCGCGGATGAGGAGCACCCCTTCGGCTACGGCCGCGCGCGGTACCTGTACGCCTTCGTGGTGTCCATCGTGCTGTTCAGCCTCGGTGGCCTGTTCGCGCTCTACGAGGCCTGGCACAAATTCGCCGACCCGCACGGGATCGACTCCTGGCACTGGGTGCCGGTAGCGGTGTTGCTGGCGGGCATCGTGATGGAGGGCTTCTCCTTCCGGACCGCGATCAAGGAGGCGAACCACACCCGTGGCTCGCAGTCCTGGTGGCAGTACATCCGCACCGCGAAGGCCCCGGAGCTGCCGGTGGTGTTGCTGGAGGACTTCGGTGCGCTGCTGGGTCTGGTGTTCGCGCTCTTCGGGGTGGGGATGACCCTGGGTACCGGCGACGGACGCTGGGACGCCATCGGCTCGGCGGCGATTGGTCTGCTGCTGGTGGTGATCGCGGTGGTGCTGGCCATCGAGACCAAGTCGCTGCTGCTCGGTGAATCGGCCACCCGCAAGGACGTCGACGCGATCAAGGCCGCGCTGGTGGGCCAGGGCGTGCCCTCGGTGATCCACCTGCGCACCCTGCACCTGGGGCCGGAGGAGCTGCTGGTGGCCGCCAAGATCGAGGTCTCGGCGCAGGAGTCCGCGGTGGAGGTGGCCCAGGCCATCGATGCCGCAGAGCAGCGGGTGCGGGCCGCGGTGCCCATCGCCCGGGTGATCTACCTGGAGCCGGATCTGCGGCGGGCGGTTGAGGCCGCGCAGCCCTGAGCACGGCCCTTCGCGAACACAGCAACGGCCCCGGTGGATCGCTCCACCGGGGCCGTTGCTGTGGGTGTCAGACGCCCGCAGCGTCCTTCAGCTCGGTCACGAACTCCGGGTTGGCGTCCAACCAGGTCCGGGCGGACTCGGCCGGGTCGGAGCCGCCGTCCTCGTTGAACATCTGGTTCTCCAGGGAGAACAGCTGCTCATCGGTGAGGGTGAAGGCCTCGATCATCGACGACAGGGTCGGGTAGTCCTCAGCGAAGCCCTCACGGCCGACGGTGTGGATCTCCTCGGCCTCGCCCATCGCGCCCTCGGGGTCCTCAAGGTCCTTGATCGGGTACTCGTCGTAGGCCCAGTGCGGCCGCCACAGGGTGACGGCGATGTTCTCGCCCGCGTCGGTGGCGCCCTTGAGCTCGGCCAGCATCGCCGGGGTGGAGGACACGACGAACTCCATGTCGTCCAGACCGTAGGTCGGGATGGCCTCGTCCTGGGTGATCCGGGTCAGACCCGCGCCGGCTTCGATGCCGACCAGGCGGTTGTCGAACAGGTCGGCGTTGTCGGCGAGGTCGGCCAGGGAGTCAACCGGGGCGTCCTCATTCACCGCGATGGTGAGCTTGGCGTCGTCGTACCAGGTGCCCAGGTCCTCCATCTGGTCGCCGTACTGCTCCCAGTAGTCGGCGTGGGTGGTGGGCAGCCACATGTCGAAGTTCACATCGAAGTCGCCGCCGGTGATCCCGGTGTAGACCACACCCGGGTCGGCCTCCTCCGAGGTGACCGTGTAGCCCTCGTCCTCCAGGATCGTGGCGAACAGGTGCGAGACCGCGATGCCCTCGTCCCATCCGGAGTGGATGCCGATCGCGACCTCGGGCAGGTCGCCGTTGTCCAAGCGGTCGGCGTCGGAGTTGCCCGAGCCGGAGGAGCAGGCGGCCAGGGCCAGAGTGGTGCCCAGGGCCGTGGCGGCGAACAGGGTGGAGCGCGTGCGCATGTCGTCCTTTCCGTGGGGCAGCATCGGGCCGCCCCGTGGTGGGGGATGTCGGAGTAGCTGTGGGGCCTGCGCGATCAACGCGAGGCGGAGGAGGCGGCGACCGCCTGGGCGACCTTCGACTTCGTGCCGAAAGCGGAGGTGACCCGGTCCAGGAACATCGCGAGGATGACCACGGCCAGACCGGCCTCGAAGCCGAGGGAGATGTTGACCCGGTTCAGTGCGGCGACCACGTCGCCACCCAGACCACCGGCACCGACCATGCCGGAGATGACCACCATCGACAGGGCCAGCATGATCACCTGGTTCACGCCCGCCATGATGGTGGGCATTGCCAGCGGGAGCTGGATCTGGCGCAGGATGCGCCCGTCGGTGGACCCGAAGGCCTGACCGGCCTCCACCACCTCACGGTCGACCTGGCGCAGGCCGAGCTCGGTGAACCGCACACCCGGTGCCATCGCGAAGATCACGGTGGCGACGATGCCCGGCACCACCCCGACCCGGAAGATCACCACGGTGGGGATCAGGTACACGAAGGCGGGCATGGTCTGCATGAAGTCGAGCACCGGCCGCATCGCCCGGGACACCCGGTCGTTCCGGGCGGCCCAGATGCCCAGCGGGATAGCCAGCACCAGCGCGACGACGCTGGCCAGGATCACCAGGGCCAGGGAGTCCATCGCATTGCTCCACTGGTCGACCGCGGCGATCACCACGAAGCCGATCAGGGTGCCGACGGCGAGCTTCCAGCCCTTGGCGAAGAGCGCGATGAGAGCCAGCGCCAGGATGATCAGCCAGAACGGCGGGGCGCTGAGCACGGTGTCCAGGCCGTCGTAGGCACCGGTCAGGAAGGACCGGATCACCTTGAATAGGCCGCTGAACGTGGTGGTGACCCAGGTGACGATGGTGTCGACCCACTCGCCGAGCGGGAGCCGGGGCAGCCAGGAGGCGATGTCGGCGGAGTTCATGCGCGCACCTCCTCGATCTCGGTGGCCTGCGGGGCGACGGCATCGACCACCGGGGTGCCCTCGGGCGGGGTGCTGCTCTCCGGCGGCACCATCGCCTCCAACAGGGTCACGCGCGGGATCACACCGACCAGACGGCCCTGCTCGTCGGTGACCGGCACCGGCAGCGGGGACTCGGCGGCGGGGGCGAAGACATCGGACAGCGGGGTGTCCGCAGAGACCGAGCTGAGGCTGGTGTCGACCCGGCCGACCAGGGTCTCGGCACCATCCCGGGTGGCCTTGACGGCGTCCTCGTCGCGGATGATGCCCTGGAGCCGGCGTGCTCGGTCGACCACATAGGCGGCGGCGACCTGCTGCTCGCGCATGGTGCGCAGCGCCAGACGGGGCCCCGCGTTCAGGCTGGCCACCGCGGCCGGGCGACGCATTACCGAGCTGGCGGTGAGCACCCGGGTGCGGTCGACGTCGGCGACGAACTGCGCCACGTACTCATCGGCGGGGTCGGAGAGGATCTGCTCACTGGTGCCAACCTGGACCACTCGGCCATCCCGCATGACTGCGATCCGGTCGCCGAGGTACATCGCCTCGTTCAGGTCGTGGGTGATGAAGACGATGGTCTTGCCCAGGGTCTGCTGGAGCTCCAGGAGCTGATCCTGCATTTCGCGTCGGATCAGCGGGTCCAGGGCGGAGAACGCCTCGTCCATCAGCAGAATGTCGGTGTCCGCGGCCAGGGCGCGGGCCAGGCCGACGCGCTGGCGCATCCCGCCGGACAGCTCGTGCGGCAGGTGGTCGGTCCACTGGTCCAGCCCGACCATGCCCAGCGCCTCGCGGGCCTTGGCATTGCGCTGATCCTTGGCCATGCCCTGCAGCGCCAGCGGGTAGGCGGCGTTGTCCAGCACTGTGCGGTGCGGGAGCAGGGCGAAGTGCTGGAACACCATCGACACCTTGCGCTGGCGGATCTCGCGCAGCTGGGCCGGGCTGACCGCACTGAGGTCGTCGTCGCCGAGCAGGACTCGCCCGGCGGTCGGCTTCCACAGTCCGTTCAGCATCCGGATCAGGGTCGACTTGCCGGAGCCGGACAGGCCCATCACCACGAAGGTCTCCCCGGAGGCGATCTCCAGGTTGGCGTCGATCACCGCAGCGGTACCCCACTGCTTGACGTCCCCACGTCCGGCACCCTCACGCAGGCGGCGCACCGCCTGCTCCGGTCGTCGCCCGAACACCTTGTACACGCCTTCGACGCGCAGTCCCGTCACTCATTCACCTCGTCACGTCCGTGACGCGCGGACCGGGGGCCGGAACTCCGGGCGGAGCTCAGGACAACCCGCACCAGTCGCGCATCTGCGGTCGGCAACCCCCAGCGGGCGGTCGCGACGTGCGACGGGTGTCGCGCGCCGGCCCGGCCCTCGAACGCGGATCGGCCCCCGCTTCGCAGCCCCGTCCGGGGCGCCGCGAGGGCCGAGATCTGGCGTTCTGTGCCGACCAACTCGTTGATCTGGTCAGCAACCACCATTCACCAGTTCGTGCCGTATGGCGAATGAGGTAGCCGAAAATCGGGCGCAGGTTCGGGCGATTTTACCCAGGTAAAGGCCGAATGACCTGCGACTTTACCTAGTCTTGGATCGTTACCGTTTCGTGACGCGGGACCTTGGTCCGTGGTGGCCAGAGGTGGCGGCCCTAGGGGTGTGCCGGGGCCGTCGCTGCGGGGGATAACCCCACTAGATCCGACCGGATGGCCGGGTGTTCCGCCCCCGTTGCCGGACGCGACGATGATGGTCACGATCCACCCTGAGGAGCACATGATGACCAGCACCACCGGTTCGCAGCCCACCGAGCCGCTGCCGACCACATCCGCCGACTCCGGCGCGGCGGAGCAGAGCGCCCCGTCGCCCGTCGAGCCCGCGACCCGTGCCGTTCCGAGCGTGCCCCCGACCGACCGGGTCACACTGCCCGGTCGGGTGTGGCGCGAGCTCGCCTACTTCCTTGTGACGCTGGTGCTCAGTTCGGTCGTGTTCGCGTATCTGATCGCGATCGTGTCGGTGTCGGCAGGGCTGCTGGTGACGGTGGTCGGACTGATCGTCCCCGCGGCGATGGTGGTGGGTGCCCGTGGATTCGGGGGTGCGTTCCGCTCGCTGGGGCGGTCGATGCTGGGAATCGACGTCCCGGCTCCGCCGGCGCCCCGCGAGGTGCACGGCTTCTGGCGTCGGTTGGTCGGGTGGTGGAGCGACCCGGCCGGGTGGCGCGCGCTGCTGTTCGGGCTGGTGGCCTGGCCGCTGTCGATGCTGGCGAGCATCGTGTCCACGACCTTCCTGGCTGTCGGGCTGGGCGGGATCACGCACTGGGTCTGGTCCCGGTTCCTGCCCGAGCAACAGGCCCCGGACGGCACGATGCACCGCGGGGCGTCCTTCGGTGACAGCTACTTCATCGACACCGCTCCCCGGCAGTGGCTGATGGTGGGCGTCGGCGTGCTGGTGTTGGTGGCCGGGTGGTACCTCACCCGCGGTTTCGCCGCGATGTTCCGTGGGCTCAGTCGCGGACTGCTCGGGCCGACCGAGAACAGCCTGCGCGTCGCGCACCTGGAGCGGACCCGCAGTGCTGCGGTGCAGGATGCCGATGCTCGGCTGCGTCGGATCGAGCGCGACCTGCACGACGGCACGCAGGCCCGTCTGGTGGCGGTGGCGATGCAGATCGGTGATGTGAAGGACCGGCTGTCCGAAGGACCTGACCCGGAGTCCGCTGCTCTGCTGGGGGCCGCGCATGCCGGACTGAAGGAGACGCTCACCGAGCTGCGGGAGATCGCCCGGGGTATCCACCCGCCCGCACTGGACGACGGACTGGCGGTGGCGCTGACCACCTTGGCCGCCCGCTGCCCGCTGACCGTGGCCGTGCGGACCGAACTGCGCCGCGAGCCCGACCCGGAGATCCAGGCCATCGCCTACTACGCGGTGGCGGAGCTGCTGAGCAATGCGGTCAAGCACGCTGCGGCTGATCGGGCCGCAGTGGACGTCTCCGGTGGGCGGCGACGCCTGGTGGTGCAGGTGACGGACAACGGTCGCGGTGGCGCGGCGCTGGGGCTGCCCGGTGCCTCCGGCGGCTCCGGGCTGGCCGGACTCGGCGACCGCGCCGCTGCGGTGGACGGCACGCTGGAGATCGACAGCCCCGCCGGTGGGCCTACGGTGATCACCGTGAACCTGCCGATGAGTGCCCGATGACCCCGTTGAAGGTGGTGATCGCCGAGGACTCGGCGGTGCTGCGCGACGGCCTGGTCTCCCTGCTGACCCGACGTGGCCACCAGGTGCTGGCCGCGCGACCGGATGCCGAGGCGCTGCTGGCTGAGATCCCGGCCCTGCCCGAACCGCCGGATGTGGCGGTGCTGGACGTGCGGATGCCGCCGACCTTCACCGACGAGGGCCTACGTGCCGCGCTCGCGATACGTCGGGACCATCCCGGGGTGGGGGTGCTGCTGTTCTCCCAGTACGTGGAGACCAGCTACGCCACCGAACTCTTCGGTGCCGACGCCCGTGGCACCGGCTACTTGCTCAAGGATCGGGTGGCCGAGGTTCGGGACTTCCTGGACGCGTTGGAGCGGATCGCCGCCGGTCAGACCGTTTTGGACCCGGAGGTGGTGGGTCAGTTGATGGGTGCGGCTCGGATCGATCCGGGCCTGGCCCGGCTCAGCCCTCGGGAGACCGAGGTGCTGGAGATGATGGCCGAGGGGCGGTCGAACGCCGCCATCGCGGAGAAGCTCTACCTGTCTGCCGGGGCGGTGGAGAAGCACGTCACCTCCATCTTCGGCAAGCTCGACCTGCCACCGGACTCCGGTGACAACCGGCGGGTGCTGGCCGTGCTCCGCTATCTCAACCTCGGCATCTGAGCGCGACCGGGGGATAACCCCACACCGATTCGGGAGAAGCCCGCCGGAGGTCCGGCGGGCTTCTCCATGTCCGGGATCGGTGCGGGCGAACAGGCTGGTCAGGTACCCGAAAGTCGGGTGCCCGCGCCCCACGCGGCTCCGCAGGAGGAGCGTCATGACCGCCACCCTCACGCCACCGGTCCTGGACCGGTCGAACACCCTGACCCGACCGGCACCCGCCCGCGTCGGCCGGGACCACTACACCGACGGCATCCGCGCGGTGGGCATCCTGGCCGTGGTCGCGCTGCACTGGCTGATGGTCGAGGCGGCCTGGACCGGGGACCGCCTGGTGATCGGTAATGCGCTCGGTCACGGCGGGGCCTGGGTGTTGACCTGGCTGCAACCGTTGCCGGTGCTGTTCTACGCCGCAGGGGTCGCCGCCGGACACAGCTGGCGCAAAGCCTCCGGTGCCCGTCGATTCGTCACCGGCCGGGTGCAGGCGATGCTGCCGGCAGTGGGGTGCTTCGCGGTGGTGTGGGCCGGACTCATCGCGCTGCTGCCGGAGATCGGGGTGCCCTCGGCGGCGGTGCACCAGGCGGCGCGGATCGCCCCACAGCCACTGTGGTTCCTCGGTGTCCAGGTCGTGCTGCTGGCGTTGACCCCGGCTCTGGCCCGGGCGGGGGACCGGTGGGGTTGGCGGGTGCCGATGGTGCTCGGTGCCGGGGCGCTCGCGGTGGACATGCTTCGCTTCGGTGCCGGGATCGACGGGGCTGGGTACGCCAACCTGGTGCTGGTCTGGGTGGTGCCGTACCTGATCGGTCTGCTGGACACCCGTGGTCGTCGTCCGGCTCCGACCCGTGCCGCGGTGCTCGCCCTCGGTGCGCTGATCGCCACGGTGCTGCTGATCGCGGTCGGCCCCTATCCGATGTCGCTGATTGGGATGCCCGGGGACGCGGTCTCCAATCTGGCCCCGCCCACCGCGCCGGTGCTGACCTTCGCGGTGGCCCAGGTCGCCGGGGCATTGGCACTGCGGCCGCTGCTGACCGAGCGAGCTGCGCGCTCCCGACTGGTGAGGTGGGCGAACACGCATTCAATGGGGCTCTACCTGTGGCACCTGACCGCGATGTTCCTGCTCACCGGGGTGATGATCTTCGCCCTCGGGGTGGCCGTCCCGGAGCCGTGGACCGCGGTGTGGTGGCTGACCCGACCCGTGGTCGCGCTGGCGGCCGGGGCGATCCTGTACGGGTTGTTGCGGCTGGAGAAGCTGCTGCTGCCGGTGGTGCGTCGTGCGGTGGAGGCATGGAGGTGATCTGCCTCGACGTCCAGCGTTCTCCCAGTCGGGAATGGTGGCCTGGTGCCGTGCTGCACCACCGACTGACCCCCGACGCCGACGTCCCGGCGACCGGCTGGACCGTGTCCCGTGCCGGTCTGGTGGATGTGAACCCGATCGCCCGCCTGATGCAGGAGCATCGCCCGTTCATCGACCTGGACGGCGATGGCCGACGCGATGAGCCCGGCGATCCCACCCAGGCCGCACCGGCCACCCGGCTGATCCTCAGCCACGGTGGTCTGGAACACGGCGAGGTCTGGTATGCCCGGGCCGATGATGATCAACCCTCCGAGGTGGCGGCGGCCGCGGTGTGGATGCCGCCGGACGCCCACGGACTGGCGCTGGACCTGCACCGGGTGGTCGCCCGTGAACTGGGTGTCCCGGCACCGGCGACCGACATTCCCGCCGAGGCACCGCTGCGGTCCATCATCGCGGCCACCTCGGAGCTGATCGCGGTGCTGCGCGGGTCGAGCGCCCAGCGTGTGCTGATCATGCTGGCCGACAACCGGGACGGCCCGGAACGGCTCGACGTGCTGGCCGAGCTGCTGTCGCCGGTGATCACCACGGAGCTGGCCGCGGGCAGGGAGACCTTCGCCGTGACCGTCGACCCGGCACAGGTGGCGGATCTGACCGCCCTGGGCTTCCGGCCGGTGCTCACTGCACCGCTGGGTGCCGCCGAGCTGTGGCTGGGGGCGGTGCATCCCGCGCTGCGTCCGCCGCTGCCACCTCAGCCCGCGACCGCGACGGTGTAGCCGGCCTCGTCCTCGCTCAGGTCCCCGGTGTGCCCGGCCCGGGCCGCCCGCCCGCCGAGCACCAGGGTGTAGGCCCAGAATGCCGCCAGGGCGAGCGCGCCGATGGCGATCTTCACCCACCACAGCAGCGATGACCCGGTGACGAATCCCTCGATCAGCCCGGAGATGAACAGCGTCAGCACCAGCCCGATCGCCACGGTGATCAATGCCCGGCCCTCCTCGGCCAGGGCCCGCGACCGGGGACGGCCGCCTGGGGAGATCCAGGCCCAGAACAGTCGCAAGCCCGCCGCCCCGGCGACGAAGATGCTGGTCAGCTCGAGCAGGCCGTGCGGGGCGATCAGCGTGAAGAAGGTGTCCAGGCTGCCGTGGGCGGCCATCAGCCCGCCCATCGACCCGACGCTGACCGCGTTGGTGAGCAGGATGTACGCCGGGCCGATCCCGGTGATACCGATCCCGATGCACACCGCAGCGATCCAGGCGTTGTTGGTCCACACCACCCCGGCGAATCCGGCCCCCGGGTCGTAGTACTCGGCAAAGGCCGTCTCGACGTACTCCTGCTGTTGCTCCGGCGTCATCATCGCGTCCAGCACGCCGGGCTGCGTGGCCACCCACCACCCGCTCAGCGTGGCCAGGGCGAGGAACACCAGGGTCACCGTGATCGACCACCAGCGGATCCGGTACAGCGCGGCGGGCAGTGACACCGCCAGGAACCCGGTGACATCCCGCCACGCGGGCTCGTGCCGACCGGCGATGGTGGCCCGCGCCCGGGCCAGACTCTGGGACAGGCGGGTCACGGTGTCCGGGTCGGGGGCGGCTGAGCGCACGGTGGACAGGTCGGTGGCGGCGGACTGGTAGAGCCGGATCAGCTCGTCGGCCTGCGCACCGGTCAGACGTGAGCGGCGGGCCAGTTGGTCCAGCCGTTCCCAGGTGGGCCGGCGCACGGCGAGGAAGGCGTCGATGTCCACCCTGGATACCCTAGGCCCGGCCACGACGGACCGGACGGCAGGAGACGGGCGATGTCACTCGACACGCGCGACGGCGTGGTGATCGGTGAGGGTGTGCTGCTGGAGAACCAGCCCACGTCCTTCGTCACCCGGGCGCTGGGCGGGGTGATCGACGTGGTCGTCACCGCGCTGGCGTATGTGCTGGTCCTGCTGGGCTTCCTCGCCATCGGGGGCGGGATCGGGGAGGACGGGACCCGGATCCTGAGCGTGGTGCTGATCGTGCTGTTCTTTGTCGTGGTGCCGACCACGGTGGAGACCCTGACCCGGGGGCGGTCGCTGGGCAAGCTGGCGGTGGGGATCCGGATCGTGCGGGACGACGGCGGTCCGGTGCGATTCCGGCAGGCGCTGGTCCGGGCGTTGGTCGGGGTGCTGGAACTCTGGTTGACCGTGGGGTCGGTGGCGCTGATCTGTTCGCTGGTCCATCCGCAGGGCAAGCGGGTGGGTGATCTGTTGGCCGGGACCTACGCGATCCGGGTGCGGTCCACGGTGACGGCGCGCGCCGTGGTGCCGATGCCCCCTGCGCTGGCGGGCTGGGCGGCGGTGGCCGATGTGGGGCGGTTGCCGGACGGTCTGGCGCTCTCGGTGCGGCAGTTCCTGGTCCGCGCGCCGGGTCTGCATCCGACCTCGCGCGCGGATCTGGGTGGGCGGTTGGCGACCGAGGTGCTGGCGCACGTGTCGCCGCCCCCACCGGCCTGGGCGCATCCGGAGCAGGTGTTGGCCGCGGTCGTGGCCAGTCGCCGGGACCGGGACTATCGCGCCCTGCGGCGGGCTGAGACGGGCGAGCAGCAGGACGGGGCGCGTCTGCGGCGGTTGCCCTTCGGGGTGCCCGACCCGGAGAACTGACTCAGTCGTCCGCCAGGCGGTGCAGGAGGCGCAGCAGCTCGGCGCGTTCCGCCTGGTCCAGCCGGGACAGGAGTTCCTCCGCGCGCCGACGGCGTTCGGCATCGGCGGTGGCGAGCACCTCGCGGCCGCGGTCGGTCAGGGACACCAGGGTGGCGCGCCGGTCGGTGGGGTCGGGGGAGCGGTCGACCAGGCCGGCATGTTCCAGATCGTCCACCAGTGAGGTGATGGAGCGGGGCACCACGTCCAGCCAGCCAGCCAGGGTGGTCTGGCGTTGTGGTTCGCCGGCCCGGGCGAGGACACGCAGCATCCGGTGCCGGGCAGGGGTCAGCTCTACCGGGCTGAGGTTCTCGCGGACCTCGCGGCGCATCCGGCGCAGGGTGGTGCGCAGCAGCCAGAAGAGTTCGTCGCCGTCGGTGGTGTGGTCGTGCTCACGCATGGGAACAGAATAGCGAGTGCAGAACATTGAGAGGTAGACTCACTAAAAACGTTCCGAGAGGCCGCCATGTCGATGCACTCCCCGGGCGGGCCGGCGATGTTCCGATCCTTCCGCCTCGATCCCACCGTCACGCAGAAGAAGCTCACCCGCGACGTCCTGCGCCGCATCCTCACCTTCGCCCGCCCCTACCGCGGCACCATCGCGATCTTCCTGGCGTTGGTGGCCGTCGACGCCGGGATCGGTGCCGCCACCCCGTTGCTCTACCAGCGGATCATCGACCAGGGCATCGCCACCGGGCGGACCGGTGTGGTGCTGGCACTGGCCGGGGTGGTGGCGGTGCTGGCGATCGTCTCGGCCGGACTGACCCTGGCCTCCCGGTGGCTGTCGGCGAAGATCGGCGAGGGCCTGATCCTCGATCTGCGCACCCAAGTCTTCGACCAGGTGCAGCGGATGCCCCTGGCGTTCTTCTCCCGGACCCAGACCGGCGCACTGGTCCAACGGTTGAACGGTGACGTGCTCGGCGCGCAGCAGGCCTTCACCTCCACGCTGTCCAATGTGGTCTCCAATCTGCTGACCGTGGTGCTGGTGATCGCGGCCATGCTGTCGCTGTCCTGGCAGATCACCCTGGTCTCGCTGGTGCTGCTGCCGGTGTTCGTGCTGCCGGTGCGGGCGATGGGCCGCCGATTGGCCGCGGTCACCCAGGAGAGCTACCAGCTCAACGCGGTGATGGGCCAGACCATGACCGAACGCTTCAACGTGGCCGGTGCCCAGCTGGTCAAGCTGTACGGCCGCACCGCGGACGAGACCCGGGTCTTCCACCAGCGTGCCTCGCGGGTGCGGGACATCGGGATCACCAGTGCCCTGTACTCCGCGGTGTTCCGGATCGGCCTGACCCTGGTGGCGGCGGTGGCGGTGGCCATCGTCTACGGCCTTGGTGGGGTGCTGGCGATCCGCGGCTCGCTCACCGTGGGCGTCGTGGTGGCGCTGACCAGCTACCTGACCCGGCTTTACGGGCCGATCACCGCCCTGAGCAATGTGCAGGTGGACATCATGACCACCCTGGTCAGCTTCGAGCGGGTGATCGAGGTGCTGGACCTCCAGCCCTCCGTGGCCGACGCCCCGGACGCCCGCCCGCTCGGCGACATCACGGCGACCGCCACCGTGGAGGTGGAGCATGTCGACTTCCACTACCCGGCGGCCTCAGAGGTCTCCCTGGCGTCGTTGGAGTCGGTGGCACGGCTGCAAACCGAGACGCCCGGCCAGACCCTGCACGACGTGAGTTTCACCGTGCCGCACGGCCACCTGGTCGCCCTGGTCGGCCCTTCTGGTGCTGGCAAGACCACGATCACCCAGCTGATCTCCCGGATGTACGACGTCAGCTCCGGTGCCATCCGGGTCGCTGGGCACGATGTGCGCGCCGTTACCCAGGACAGCCTGCGCGACGCGATCGGGGTGGTCAGCCAGGACGCCCACATGTTCCACGACACCATCCGGGCCAACTTGGAGTACGCCAAGCCGGGTGCCAGCGACGAGGAGTTGGAGCAGGCGCTGCGCCGGGCTCAGATCTGGGACCTGGTCAGCCGGCTGCCCGATGGCGTTGACACCGTGGTGGGGGACCGCGGGTACCGGCTGTCCGGTGGGGAACGGCAGCGCTTGGCTATCGCCAGGTTGCTGCTCAAGGCACCCCCGATCGTGATCCTCGACGAGGCCACCGCACACCTGGACTCCGAGTCCGAGGCCGCCGTGCAGCGCGCTCTGACCGAGGCGCTGGTTGGCCGCACCGCCATCGTGATCGCCCACCGGCTGTCCACGGTGCGCGATGCGGACAGCATCGTGGTGCTCGATCAGGGTCGGGTGGTCGAGCAGGGCAGCCACACCGATCTGCTCGCCGCGGACGGCCTGTACGCCGAGCTGTATCGCACTCAGTACGCCGCTACAGCCGCCCCGCGGCCTTGAGCGCCAGGTAGGTGTCCGCCAGTCGCGGTGCCAGGTCGTCCGGCAGCGCGTCCACCACCTCCACTCCGCGGCCGCGCAGGAGTCCGGCCACCGCCGACCGTTCCAGCTCGGTGCGTTCGGCGGCGGCCGCGGCCATCAGGTCGTCGCGGTCAGTGCGCAGCTGCTCCACCTCCGGGTCTCGGACGCTGGCCAGCACGACCTGGTGGCGGGAGGTCAGCTGCGTGATCACCCCTAGCAGACCGGCCTCCACGGCAGCGGGTTCCAGGGCGGACAGCAGCACCACCAGCGCCCGCTGACTCAGCCGCTGTGAGACCTGCCCGACCACCCCGGACCACTCGGTCTCCACCAGGGCGGGTTCGACGTCGGAGAGAGCCTCAGCCAGGGCGGGCATCAGCCGTGCTCCGGCCGCGCCGGTGACCCGGGCGCGCACCGCGCGGTCGTAGGCGACCAGCTCCACCCGGTCACCGGCGCGCCCGGCCAGCGCGGCCAGCAACAGCGCCGCCTCGATCTGCGCATCCAGCCGGGGCGCGTCGCCGACCCGGGCAGCACTGGTGCGGGAGGTGTCCAACACCAGCAGCACCCGGCGGTCCCGCTCCGGACGCCAGGTGCGGACCACCACATCGGCCCGCCGCGCGCTGGCCCGCCAGTCGATGGACCGCACGTCATCGCCCACCACGTACTCACGCAGCGAATCGAACTCGGTGCCCTGTCCACGCACCTGCACCGCCGCACGGCCATCCATCTCGCGCAGCCGGGCCAACCGACTGGGCAGATGCCGACGGGAGGCGAACTCTGGCAGCACCCGTAGCTGCCCGGGCACCACAAGTGAGGCCTGCCGACCCGCCAACCCCAGCGGCCCCGCGGTGCGCACGGTCACCCGGTCCGCGCGCAGCGTGCCCCGACGGCTCGGCAACAGTGCCGTGCGCACCCGCACCGATTCCCCCGGCGGCAGCGACACCAGATGCCGGTTCGCCACCGCACCCGCCGAGGGCGGCCAGGCATCACGGACCAGCCCGCGCAGCCGTCGACGCCCAGTGTGGGTCAGCAGCAACCGCGACTGAGCGGGCTGGTGCAACCGCACACTGGCATCCGGGGCCTCGCGCAGCATCGCCACCAGACGCGGCGAGGCCGCCAACGCGGCGTCCAGCACGCACAGGGCCAGCACCAGCAGCGCCCAGACCAGCACGGTGCCCGATGCCGGGAACAGCAGCACCGGCACCACACCGAGGGCGGTCAGCACGACCGCGCGCCAGGTCAGGGTCATATCTCAGCCAGGTCGTCTCAGCGGGGCACCGGCACCGAGGCCAGCACGCCGTCCAGCACCGACTCGGCGGTGACCCCCTCCAGCTCGGCCTCCGGGCGCAGCTGCACCCGGTGCCGCAGGGTCGGATGCGCCAGCGCCTTCACGTCATCCGGCGTGACGAACTCCCGGCCGGACAGCCAGGCCCCGGCCCGGGCAGTGGCCAGCAGCGCGGTCGCACCACGGGGGGAGACACCCAGCGACAGCGAGGGCGACTGCCGGGTCGCCCGCACGACGTCCACCAGATAGCCCAGCACCTCCGGGGCCACCTGCACCCGGGCCACCTCCGCGCGGGCACGGCCAAGCAGGGCCGCGTCGGCCACCGGTCGCACCCCGGCCGCCGTCAGGTCGCGCGGGTCGAAGCCGCGGGCGTGCCGGGACAGCACCTCGATCTCCTCCGCGCGCTGCGGCAACGGCAGGGTCAGCTTCAGCAGGAACCGGTCCAGCTGCGCCTCCGGCAGCGGGTAGGTGCCCTCGTACTCCACCGGGTTCTGGGTGGCGATCACTACGAAGGGGTCCGGCAGCGGTCGGGGTGTGCCGTCCACCGACACCTGCCGCTCCTCCATCGCCTCCAACAGCGCCGCCTGAGTCTTGGGCGGGGTGCGGTTGATCTCGTCCGCGAGCATCAGATGGGTGAACACCGGACCCTCCCGGAAGGAGAACTCGGCGGTGCGGGCGTCGTAGACCAGGGAGCCGGTGATGTCGCCGGGCATCAGATCTGGGGTGAACTGCACCCGGGCGGTGCGCAGGTCTAGTGCGGTGGACAGCGTGCGCACCAGCAGGGTCTTGGCGACGCCGGGCACCCCCTCCAGCAGCACGTGTCCGCGGCACAGCAGGGCGATCACCAGGCCGGTGACCGCAGCGTCCTGTCCGACGACGGCGCGGCCGACCTCGGTGCGCAGGGCGGTCAGCGCCTCGCGCAGGTCGGGGGTGGTGGCATGCGGTTCGCTCACGGGTGGTGGACCTCGCTCTCCAGATCGTCCAGCTGCCGGGCCAGGGTGCGCAGGCCCGCGTCGTCGGTGGGTGGCGGGCCGTACAGCAGCGCGCCGAGGGTGGTGGCATCCCGTCCGGTGGCCCGGACCAGGGCGTCGATCAGGTGTTCCGGTGCTGCGGAGCTGGGCACACCCAGGCGGCGGGCGCAGCGGTCGGCGGCACCGGCACGCAGGGCGGCGGCGGCGTGGCCATGCGCGCGGCCGCGGCGGTACAGACGGGCCCGCCCCCGGGTGGTCTCAGCGGCGCGGACCACCACCGGCAGGCGTTCGGCCACCACTGGTCCGAGCCGGCGACCCCGCCAGATCGCCGCGGTGAGCAGCACCACCAGGCTGAGCAGCCCCAGCGGCAGCGCCTGTGGCGGCAACAGGGAGGTCACCGTCGAAGCCCCCGGCTCGGGCTGCGCGCCCAGATCATCCAGCGCCGGGATGTACCAGACCAGGTGGTCATGGCGGCCGAGCACTCGCAACGCCAGGGCGGCATTGCCCTCCTCTGTGACCCGGGAGTTGCTGAACAGCAGCGCGTCACCGATCAGATCGATCCGGCGGTCATCCTGGGACCAGGACCCGTAGACGTGGCTCCCGTCGTCCAACGGGAAGCACAGGGTGCTCGACCACGGACCGGTGACCCCCGTGCTCGCGGCGCCACCGGCGCGCACCGCACCCGCCGCCCGGGCGTCCGGGTCCGCGCACTGGGCGGTATGCCGGGCCAGAGCCGGTCCGGTGGTGGTGAAGGACATCCGCCCATCGGTGGCAGCCGAGGCGAGCGCGGGGGAGTCGAGCAACACCAGGTCGGCGGCGGTCCCGGCCAGCGCCTCCACCTGGTCACGGCTCAGTGCGAGGTCAGAGGTGACCATCAGCGTGCTGCCGGGCCGCGCCGCCGCCACCGCCGCGGCACTGGTCCGCACGTACTCGACCTCGACGCCCTGGTCGCCGAGCACCTGGGCCAGCGCTCGACCACCGGAGTCGGTGGGGTTGTCCGGTGCCAACGGGGTGGCCGAGGTCCGTGGTTCGGGCAGCAGCGCGGCCACCCCGGCCACCGCAGCCACGAGCACCGCGACCAGCACCCACCGCCACCGTTGCCAGCGTCCGGCAGCCCGCGTCGCCGCAGTGGTGCCGTCGCCCAGCACGGCGGTCATCGGACGCTCACCCGGGCCCGGTCGACCACACGGTCCAGTTCCCGCAGCCGTTCGTCGTCCGCCGGTGACGCATCGTGATGCCCGTAGACCACACCGTCGAACAGGTGGCTGGCCCAACGCAGCTCCTCGGCGTGGGCGGGCAACCGCTGCGCCACAGTGTCCGTGGCCTCCCGGGCGGTCCGTCCGGGCCGTTCGTCCAGCACCGCCCGGTCCTCCAGCGCGCGCACCAGGGCGCGGAACCGCTCAGCGACCGCGGTCACCCAGTCTCCGGCCGCCGCAGCCGCGTTCGCCGCCGCCCGGAGGTCCTCGGCGTCCCGGCGGTCGTCCGCGTCGATCACCCGGGCCGAACGACCAGCGCCCGACCCACCACGGCGCACCGGCCCGGCCACCCGGAACGCCACCAGCGCCACAACGACGACCAGCGCCACCACCAGCAGCAACCACCACGGCCCACCCTGCCCACCGGTCGGCACGGAGCCGAACAGATCGGACAGCCAGTCCCAGAACCGCTGCAACAGGCTCCGGCGCTCGCGGTAGACCGGGTCGGCCAGCTCGCGCTCCAGCCACTGCCGGGCCTGATCGGCGTCGGGGTCGACCGGGACGTCGAGGCGCACAGGTCAGTCCTGAGCCGCTGCCCGGGCCAACTCCACGTCCAGGCCCTCCTTGCGCATCCGGGCGTCGATGTAGGCGAGCGCATAGGCCCCGGCGGCGAACACGGTGGTCAGCGTGGTCGCGATCACCTCGCCGATGCTGGCGATCACCACCGCGGGCAGCGTGGTCAGCGTGGGGTCCTGGGTCGCGAAGGTGGCGATCAGCTGGACGGGCACCGCGATGATCCCGCCGACCACAGCGGTGGCGACGGCGACCAGCAGGTACAGGCCGGTCAACCGCCAGAATCCGCCACGGGTCAGCCGCCAGCCGCGCGCGACCGTGGTCCAGAACGCACCGCCCTCCAACATCAGCCCGGCGGGCACCAACAGGGTGCGGACCGAGAACCACAGAGCGGCCAGCAGGTACAGCAGGCCACCGACGAGCGTCAGCGCGATGGCACCGCCCAGGCTCGCCATCCCGACCCACCACACCAGGCCGATCAGCGCCGCACCTGCCGCCAGGCTGGCCACCACCGACAGGAAGGTGAAGCCGACCACCCGGGCCAACCGTCCGCCCTGACCGCGCATCACCTCGCCGGGGGCGATGGTCTTGCCGAGCACCGACTGACTGACCGAACGGATCAGCACACCGGTGATGATCTGGGTGAACACCAAGCTCACCGGCAGGGAGAACGCGGTGGCGTACGCCGATCCGAAGAGGGACGCGAACTGGTCCGACTCTGCCGGGCTCAGCCCCTCATCGATGCCGCGGAGCAGATCCGTGGTGTACGGCGTGGCATACCAAGTGATCACGGCGGAGATCAGCACCGAGATCGCCACCCCGACCACCGTGACTCCGAACATCACCTTCGGGTTGTGCCGGACCGCGCGGAAGGCACCGTCGATGATCTCCCACACGCTCAGCGGGCGCAGCGGCACGATGCCCGGCTGGACCGCCATCGGCCGGAACTGCTGCATCGGTGGCATCGTCGGGTGGCCCGCTGAGCCTGTTGGGCCCGCTGGGCCCGTTGTGGGCCGCTGCTGGTACCCCAGCGGCTGCTCCTGACTCCAGCCCGGAGCTCCGCCCCACCCCGCTGCCGACGGGGGCTCGGGTGTGCTGCTGCCCGGCGCCTGCCATCCCGGGGGCGCGTACTGCCCGTACCGCGGCTCGGGCGTGGGCTGGTCCTGCTCCGAAGGGCCGGTCATCGGGGCTCCTGGCTGTCGGTGTCGCTGCTGGCGGACATCGTGCCACGTCGACGTCCTGCACCCCGATCGGGTGCGCGGATGCCATCATGGCGGCATGAAGGGACGCGTCCTGGTGGTCGACGACGACACGGCTCTGGCCGAGATGATCGGCATCGTGCTGCGGTCGGAGGGATTCGAACCGGTGTTCTGCGCCGACGGTGACGGCGCACTGGACGCTTTCCGAGCTTCCGCACCGGATCTGGTGCTGCTGGATCTCATGCTGCCCGGCCGGGACGGCACCGAGGTCTGCCGCCTGATCCGCGCGGAGTCGGGGGTGCCGATCGTCATGCTCACCGCCAAGGCCGACACCGTGGACGTGGTGCTGGGCCTGGAATCGGGGGCCGACGACTACATCTCCAAGCCGTTCAAACCCAAGGAACTGATCGCCCGGGTCCGCGCCCGGCTGCGCCGCACCGATGAGCCCGCCCCGGAGCACCTGCGGATCGGTGACCTGTCCATCGACGTCACCGGACACCGGGTCACCCGCGATGGTGCGGTGATCGCGCTGACGCCGCTGGAGTTCGACCTGCTGGTCGCCCTCGCCCGGAAGCCCTGGCAGGTGTTCACCCGTGAGGTGCTGCTGGAGCAGGTGTGGGGGTACCGGCATGCGGCGGACACCCGGCTGGTGAACGTCCACGTGCAGCGGCTGCGGTCCAAGATCGAGGCGGACCCGGAGCGCCCGGAGATCGTGGTGACCGTGCGCGGTGTCGGCTACAAGGCGGGGCCGACCACGACCTCATGAGCGGCGACCAGCCCGCCGCGCCGCGGACCATGCACCGGGTCGTGCGGACCTGGCGGCTGTTCGGCGTTCGACTCCGGCGGCGCTGGCGACGGCTCACCCACGCCTGGCGGGCCTCCCTCCAGCTGCGGATGCTCACGCTGACCCTCGCCGGAGGGTTGGCGGCGCTCGCGGTGCTGGGCGGCTACCTGTCGGTGTCGGTGCGCGACGGGCTGTTCACCCAGCGGATCGACCAGGTGCTGGCGGAGAGTTCCCGCGCGGCCGCGCAGGCGCAGGAGACCTTTGACGCCTCGACTGCGACCACCTCACCCGAGGTGCAGCAGCTGCTGAATGACACGGTGCGCGGCCTGCGGGCGGGCGGTTCCGGCGAGCGGGAGGTCGCCGTGCTGCGCACCCCCGGTCAGCGCCAGGCGATTTTGGTCACCGGCAACTCCACCGACTCCGCCATGGTTGAGCTGGTCTCCACCGAGCTGCGGGCCGACACCGCCGAGGCGGATGGGCAGCGCTGGCAGTCCGTCGGGTGGCCGACAGAGGACGGCATCGAACCCGCCGTTATGGTCGGCCAGGCGGTGACGGTGCCCGCTGCCGGGTCCTATGAGCTCTACCTGCTGTACAGCTTGCAGGCCGAACAGGAGCAGCTGTCCTTCCTGCAGGGTGTGCTGGCCATCGGGGCCACGGTGCTGGTGGCGATCCTGGTCGGCATGACGTGGTTCGTCACCCGGCAGGCGGTGCGACCGGTGCAACAGGCGGCCGAGACCGCCGAGCAGATCGCCGACGGCGACCTCACCCGACGGATGCAGGTCCGGGGCGAGGACGAGATGGCCCGCCTGGGTCGCTCCTTCAACGCGATGACCGACACCCTCCAGGAGCAGATCCTGCGGATGGAGCACCTGTCGGCGATGCAGCGGCGCTTTGTCTCCGATGTCTCCCACGAGCTGCGCACCCCGCTGACCACCGTGCGGATGGCCGGCACGATGCTCTACGACTCCCGGGACGAGCTGGACCCGGTGCTGCGGCGCTCCGCTGAGCTGATGCAGACCCAGCTGGACCGGTTCGAGGACTTGCTGGCCGATCTGTTGGAGATCAGCCGGTTCGACGCCGGGGCGGCCATGTTGGACGTCGAGGCCCGGGACCTGCGCGATGTGGTCTCCGCCGCGGTGGACCAGGCCGTACCCCTGGCCGAGCGCAAGGGCTCCTGGCTCAGCGTGGTGCAGCCCGAGAAACCGACGGTGGCTGACATCGACCCGCGCCGGGTCGAGCGGGTGCTGCGCAATCTGCTGGTGAACGCGATCGAACACGCCGACGGCACCGATGTGCAGGTGACTGTGGCGATGGACGGCAGGGCGGTGGCGGTGACCGTCCGCGACCACGGGATCGGCATGACCCGCGATGAGGCCGACCATGTCTTCGACCGCTTCTGGCGTGCCGACCCGGCCCGAGCCCGCACCACCGGCGGCACCGGACTCGGCCTGGCCATCTCCCTGGAGGACGCGCACCTGCACGGCGGGTGGTTGGAGGCCTGGGGTCGACCGGGTCACGGTGCTTGCTTCCGACTGACGCTGCCGTTGCGCGCCGGGATCGCGCTGACCGGATCGCCGCTGCCGCTGCAACCGGAGGACGACCTGTCCGAGGAGGGCCCCCTGGAGGCCCTCCCCCCGGACGGCTCCGACCCCGCTGCGCTTCCCGACCTGCCCGCGGTGACCGGTTCGCTGGAGATCGTCGAACGCGCCCGAGCTGCCCAGGCCGTGCGCGACGCCCAGATCCGCGCCGAGGCCGCCGCCGAGCGCGCCGCCCACCAGAAGGGATCGGACCGATGACCCGACGCCTGGCCGTGGTGCTCGCTCTGCTGCTGGCCCTGGCCGGCTGCGCGGCCATCCCCACCTCCGGGCCGGTCGGGGTCGGGGTCGAGTCGCAGACCGAGCAGGAGTCGGTGGAGCCGCTGGGTGACCCGCCGCCCCAGGACGGCAGCCCGGAGGACATCGTGCGCGGGTTCCTCGGTGCCAGTGCCGCCGGATTCTCGCGCAGCTCAGGAACCGAGAACGACGACTTCCGTAACGCCCGGGAGTACCTGTCCGGAGAGATCCGCACCTCCTGGACCCCGCGCGAACGCGTGGTGGTCTATCCCACCGCCTCCAGCCCTCAACTACGGCTGGATGGCTCCCAGGTGCAGGTCACCGTCCGGGTGGCGGCCCGGATCGATGCGGACGGTCGTTACTCCCAGGCCGGTCCCGCCGCGGAGGAGACCCTGACCTTCGGGATGGTGCAAGACTCGGACGGGCAGTGGCGCATCTCCGCCCTGGACGACGGGGTGGTGCTCTCCGAGCCGAACTTCGAGGCGATCTACCGGTCGTCCACGCTGTACTTCCTGTCCCAGGACGGCAGCTTCCTGGTGCCGGAGACCCGATGGTTCCCGCTGCGGAACCTGGCCACGTCGATCGTCCGGGCGCTGATCGCCGGGCCCTCGACCTGGCTGCGGGATGCGGTGCGCACCGCCATTCCCGAGGGAGCGACCCTGCAACCCGATGCGGTGTCGGTCGACGGCGACGGGGTGGCCGCGGTGAGCCTCGCTGCCGGTGGCCTGCCCGCCGAGCCCGAGGACCGCGATCTGATGCAGGCTCAGCTGGAGGCCTCGCTGCGTCCGGCCCGGGTCCGTTCGGTCGAGGTCTCCGCCGACGGCGTGCCGATGGGCGGACAGGCCGCCACCCTGGAACGCGGCCAGGACCCCGGTGGGGCGCTGGAGGCGGTCCAAGGCAACACCCTGGTTCAGCTGAGTCACGGCGAGTTCGTGCCGGTGGAGGGCGTCGATTCGCTCGCCGGACTGGACCTGCGCTCGCCCGCTCGCCAGCCCGGCGGTGAGCTCCGGGTGGGACTGTCCGGCCCGGCACGGCTCACCACTCTGCCGGTGGAGGGCGTCAACACGCGCACCCTGTACACGGACACCGCAGCGCTGCTGCCGCCCTCGGTCGATCGGTGGGGGTGGGTATGGACCGCACGCGGTGACGGTGACGAGCTGATCGCGGTGGATGACGGCGGCGATGTGCTGCGGATGGATGTGGACTGGTTGCGTGACCGGGAGATCCGCTCGCTACGGGTCGCTCGGGACGCCAGCCGGATCGCGGTGGTCTCCGACGGTGCTGACGGGATTCGCATTGACGTGGCCGCCATCCTGCGTGACGACTCCGGGACGCCTCAGTCGGTCGGCCCGGCGCAGCGGGTGGGCGCGACGCTGGTCGATGCCACCCGGGTGGTGTGGGTCGATGAGTCCTCGCTCGGGGTGCTGGGCGTCTCCGGTTCGGTGACCAGCGCGGTGTACCACCTGGTGCCGCTCGCCGGGACAGCGGAGGCCCGCGGCGCGATCTCCGACCCGGTGGACATCGCCGGCGGCAAGGGGGACAGCGTGGTGTACCTGAGCAACGCCGACGACCAGATCTACTCCCGTTCTGGGCCGAGCTGGGTCGCGGTGGCCGACGACGTGCAGTACCCGTCCTTCGCTGGGTGAGGCGGATCTCGGCTGCCCACAGGGGAAGGTGGGCCCGGGGCGTCCCCAGGGCCGGGCGGTCGACCGGGACGGACCGGTGCGCTGAGCGAAAGCTGCGGGCATGCTCGCGCGAGATCACTCACCTGGAGACGGCCCGGTCCCCGTGCTGGACCCGGTGCTCCGGTGCCCGCGTCCTGCTGTGCCACGCCGTCGCGGCCCCATCGCGGATGTCCTCGATCTGCTGCTGCCCGCGTGCTGCGCGGCCTGCCAGGACCCCGGATCGGTGCTGTGCGCCGACTGCGCTCGTGGCTGGCGGCCCTGGCCGGAGCGCTGCGAGCAGGACGCCGGACGCCTGGACTTGATGGACGGGCGGCCACCCCTGCCGGTGTGGGCGCAGGCGATCTATCAGGGCGCGGTCCGCCGCACCGTGTTGGCGTGGAAGGACCAGGGGCGTGCGGAGCTGTCCGCCTGGTTCGCCGCCCGCACCCGCGCCGCAGCCGGTGCGCTCGCCCATGCGGGGAGTGGGACCGGTGAGGGCTCCGGTCCGACGTTGGTCATCCCGGTGCCGCCCTCCGCCGCGGGACGTCGTCGCCGAGGTGAGGATCTGCTGCTGCCCCTGGCCCGGGCCGCCGCCGAGGGGTTGACCGCTGCACACCACCCCGCCGTGACCCACATGGTGCTGCGTGCCCGAGCGAGCCGTCGACACCAAGTGGGGCTGGGCCGTCGAGGGCGCGGGGCCAACCTGGCCGGACGGCTGCGGATCCGCACCGGCACGCTGCCCGCCGCCCCACACCGCATCCTCCTGATCGACGACGTGCTCACCACCGGCGCGACGCTGGCCGCGTGCCGAGCGGTTCTCGACGCCGCAGGTCACACCGTCTGCGGCGCGCTGGTGCTGGCGGCGACCCCGGCCAGAACTCACAGGTGCGCGCGAGTGGAATCGGATGCCGCTCCGGGATAGCGTGGTGTCTCGGATATCGACCGGCGCAGAGGCTGGCGATAGAGGTTCTCCGCGGTGCGCCGCGCGAGGAGGTGGTGCCGGTACAGGCCCCTTCGGGGGGTACGTTCCCGAGCAGGTCACCGGACGGGTCCGCAGATCCGTCCCCCGGAACTCCAGGAGGAGTCCCCATGGAGATCACCGTTGCAGGTCGTCACACCGACATCCCCGAGCGCTTCCGCGAGCACGTCGTGGACAAGCTCGCCAAGCTCGATTCGCTGGCTCCTCGGGCGCAGCGGATCGACGTCGAGGTGACGCACGAGCCGAATCCCCGGCAGGCTGCCGCAGCTGAGCGTGTGGAGCTGACCGTGATCGGCAAGGGCCCCGTGATCCGGGCCGAGGCGTGCGCGGACGACCGGTACGGAGCTCTCGATCTGGCCATCGACAAGCTCACCGAACGTCTCCGTCGGGCCCGCGACCGGACCAAGAACCACCGCCGGAACACCGTGGCCCCGCCACCGCCGAACACTGCCGACCTGACTCCGGTGCCGCAGCCCGAGCCGGAGCCGGTGACCCGCACCGCGGACGGGGCGGTCGAGATCCAGCTCGGTGACTCGCCGGTCATCATCCGGGAGAAGACGCACGAGGCCCGGCCAATGTCCGTGGACGACGCGCTGTACGAGATGGAGTTGGTCGGGCACGACTTCTTCCTCTTCGTCGACGCGGACACCGGGCAGCCATCGGTGGCCTACCGGCGTCGTGGGTGGAGCTACGGCGTGATCAAACTCGACGTGTCCACCACGGCGGTGCCCCAGGAGGTCACCGTCTGAGCCGTGGCCTGGTCATCGCGCCCCGTCGGGTCCTCCGGCGGGGCGCGATGCGTGTGTCGGACTGGATGTCGGTGCCGACCGGCACGATGGGTGGGTGACCTCGCTTCCTGCGTCCCGTGGATCGTTGCGCCCGGCCGAGAGCCTCAGCCTGTCCCAGGCTCGCCGGATCGCGCTGCGCGCCCAGGGGCTGGACCGTCCGCGTCCTCCCCGGAGCGGGCCGGCCACGATGCGGCACTTCCAGCAGGTGATCGATCGCCTCGGTCTGCTGCAGATCGACTCGGTGAATGTGCTGGCCCGCGCCCACCTGATGCCGGTGTTCTCCCGGGTCGGTCCCTATGACCCCGCGCTGATCGACCGTGCGTCGGGCCGTGCGCCCCGCCGGCTGGTCGAGACCTGGGCGCATGAGGCCTCCTACGTCCCGCCGTCGACCTATGCCCTACTCGGGTGGCGACGCCGGGCTTACCGGGACTACGCCTGGGGATCGATCCGTGAGGTGCCGGTGCGGCACTCCCCGCTGCTGGCGCAGGTGCGTGCCTTGATCGCTGCGGAGGGTCCGATGACCGCCCGCGAGGTGCACACCCGGATCGAGGGCGACCGGCCCCGGGATCGCAGCGAGTGGGGCTGGAACTGGACCGCCGCCAAACATGCGCTGGAGTACCTGTTCTTCACCGGTGAGGTCACCTCAGCCCGCCGGAACGCCCAGTTCGAGCGCTGCTACGACCTGACCGAACGAGTGCTGCCCGCCCCGGTGCTCGCCGCACCCGAGCCGAGTGACGCCGATGCCATCCGGGAGCTGGTGAGGATCGCCGCCCGCGCGCACGGCGTGGCCACCGAACGGTGTCTGCTCGACTACTTCCGGATCAAGGCCACGGACGGACACCAGGCGGTGATCGACCTGGTGGACGCGGGGGAGCTGACCCCGGTGACCGTCGAGGGGTGGGACCGGCCGGTGCTCCGGCACGTCGACGCCGACCTTCCCCGACGGGCGACCGGACGGGCGCTGCTCAGCCCTTTCGACCCGCTGGTCTTCGAGCGACGACGGTTGGAGGAGCTCTTCGGTCTGCGGTACCGGATCGAGATCTACGTGCCGGCGGCCCAGCGCGTGCACGGCTACTACGTGCTGCCCTTCCTGCACGGGGAACGACCCGCCGCTCTGGTCGACCTGAAAGCGGACCGGGCCAGGGGAGAGCTACGCGTCCTGGCCGCGCATCCGGTCCCACCGGTCGCGGGTGAGGTGGTGCGCCGCCCCACAGCGCCCTCCGGCGAGGAGGTGGCGACAGATCTTGCCGTCGAGCTCCGGTTGATGGCGCAGTGGCTCGGCCTGGCAGAGGTCACGGTGGCCGACCCGACGCGTGGTGGCCTCGCGCCCGCCCTGGTAGGGGCGTTGGTGTCCTGAGCACCGGGGCGACGCTGAGAGCGAACACCGTCACGCGGCCGGGGTTGTCCGCGGTCCGGGCTGCTCACCTACGATGGAGAGCGGTCCGGCCAGTGTGGTCGGCTCGCAGGGACGTCCCGGCACTGCAGGCACGGGGCGCGGAATCCGGGAGTGCTAGTGGCGATCCTCGACAAGGTCCTTCGACTCGGTGAGGGCCGTGTCCTCAAGAAGCTGTCGGGCATCGCCCAGCAGGTCAACGCCTTGGAGGACAGCTTCACCTCGCTGTCCGACGCCGAGCTGCGTGAGGAGACCGACCGGTTCAAGGCGCGCCTGGAGGACGGCGAGACCCTGGACGACCTGCTCCCCGAGGCCTTCGCCGTGGTGCGTGAGGCCGCCCGTCGCACTCTGGGTCAGCGGCACTTCGATGTGCAGCTGATGGGCGGGGCCGCCCTGCACCTGGGCAACATCGCGGAGATGAAGACCGGTGAGGGCAAGACCCTGGTCGCCACCGCCCCCGCCTACCTGAACGCCCTGACCGGCAAGGGCGTGCACGTGGTCACCGTCAACGACTACCTGGCCAACTACCAGGCGGATCTGATGGGCCGGGTGTACCGGTTCCTCGGGCTGACCACCGGGGTGATCCTCAGCGGGCAGAACCCCAAGGAGCGCCGGGTCCAGTACGCCGCGGACATCACCTACGGCACCAACAACGAGTTCGGCTTCGACTTCCTGCGCGACAACATGGCGTGGAGCGTGGACGAGTTGGTGCAGCGCGGCCACCACTTCGCCATCGTGGACGAGGTCGACTCCATCCTGATCGATGAGGCTCGCACGCCGCTGATCATCTCCGGCCCGGCCTCCGGTGACGCCAACCGCTGGTACGCCGAATTCGCCAAGGCCGTCCGTCGCCTCCAGCCCGAGCGCGACTACGAGGTGGACGAGAAGAAGCGCACCGTCGGTGTCCTGGAGCCGGGCATCGAGCGGATCGAGGACTACCTCGGCATCGAGAACCTCTACGAGTCGCTGAACACTCCGCTGATTGGGTTCCTCAACAACGCGATCAAGGCCAAGGAGCTGTTCAAGCGCGACAAGGACTACATCGTCGACAAGGGCGAGGTCCTGATCGTCGACGAGCACACCGGTCGTGTTCTGCCGGGCCGTCGCTACAACGAGGGCATGCACCAGGCGATCGAGGCCAAGGAGGGGGTGACGATCAAGGCGGAGAACCAGACGCTGGCGACCATCACCCTGCAGAACTACTTCCGGCTGTACGACAAGCTCTCCGGGATGACCGGTACCGCTGAGACCGAGGCGGCGGAGTTCCAGGGCACCTACAAGCTCGGCGTGGTGCCGATCCCGACCAACCGTGGGATGCAGCGCGTCGACCAGGCCGACCTGGTCTACAAGAGCGAGGACGGCAAGTTCGACGCCGTGGTCGCGGACATCGTGGAGCGGCACGCCGCCGGTCAGCCGGTGCTGGTCGGCACCACCTCGGTGGAGAAGAGCGAGCTGCTCTCCCGCAAGCTCCGCAAGGCCGGCGTCCCGCACGAGGTGCTGAACGCCAAGCAGCACGCCCGTGAGGCCTCGATCATCGCGCAGGCCGGTCGCAAGGGTGCCGTCACCGTCGCTACCAACATGGCCGGTCGAGGCACCGACATCATGCTCGGTGGCAACGCCGAGTTCATGGCCGTGGCCACCATGGCGGAGAAGGGCCTGGACCCGGCGGAGAACGCGGAGGAGTACGAGGCAGCCTGGCCCGCCGTGCTGGAGGCCGCCAAGGAGGCCGTCGCCGCCGAGCACGACGAGGTCACCGAGCTGGGCGGACTGTACGTGCTCGGCACCGAGCGCCACGAGTCCCGCCGGATCGACAACCAGCTGCGCGGACGTTCCGGCCGTCAGGGCGACCCGGGGGAGTCCCGGTTCTACCTGTCGTTGCAGGACGACCTGATGCGCCTGTTCAACTCCGGCATGGCCGAGTCGATGATGACCCGCGCTGGCTTCCCGGACGACATGCCGCTGGAGTCCAAGATCGTCACCCGCGGTATCCGGTCGGCGCAGTCGCAGGTGGAGTCCCGCAACTTCGAGATCCGCAAGAACGTGCTCAAGTACGACGACGTGCTGTCCCGTCAGCGCGAGGTCATCTACGAGCAGCGCCGCCGGGTGTTGGAGGGTGAGGACCTGCAGGAGCAGGTGCAGCACTTCATCGAGGACGTCGTCACCGACTACGTCGCCGAGGTCACCGGTGAGGGCCACCCCGAGGACTGGGATCTGGATGCGCTGTGGGCGTCGCTCAAGGCGGTCTACCCGGTGTCCATCGAGGCCGACGAGGTGATCGAGTCGGTGGGCGGCATCGGCCGGTTGACTACCGACTCCCTCACCGCCGAGCTGCTCTCCGACGCCCGGATCGCCTACGACGAGCGCGAGGCCCAGCTCGGCGAGAGCAACATGCGCCAGCTGGAGCGCCGGGTGATCCTCTCGGTGTTGGACCGCAAGTGGCGCGAGCACCTCTACGAGATGGACTACCTCAAGGAGGGCATCGGCCTGCGCGCGATGGCCCAGCGTGATCCGCTGGTCGAGTACCAGCGCGAGGGCTACCAGCTGTTCCAGGCCATGACTGACGGGATCAAGGACGAGGCGGTCGGCTTCCTGTTCAACCTGGAGGTCAAGGTCGCCGAGCCCGGTGCCGAGGGTGCCGAGGGTGCCCCCGCTGTCGGGGCACAGGCCGCGCTCAACGGTCCGAAGCTGGTCGCCAAGGGCATCGACGGTCCGGAGCGCCAGGTGCCGTTGCAGTACTCCGCACCCAGTGTGGACGGTGACTCCGGGACCACGGTGACCGGTGGGGGTCGGCGTGCTGCCGGCGGCCCGGCGGCGCGCGCCGCCCAGGCTGAGACCGCCCCGGGTCCGGAGGGTGCCGCCCCCGCAGCGGACAGCACCAACCGCGAGGCCCGCCGGAAGGCCGCCAAGCAGCAGCGTCGCCGCGGCTGAGCTAAGCGAGTTCTACGACGAGGGCCGGTTTCCCCTGGGAAACCGGCCCTCGTCGGGTCTGAGGGGTCAGCCGACCACGAGCGCCTCCGCCCGCCACACACCCTCGCGTTCCACCAACCGCACGGCAACGGCTCGTACCCGGTCGGCGTGCCCCAGTACCACGGTCGACTCGACTACATCCGCCGCCAACCGCATGGCGCGCAGTCGTCGCACCGTCGGCCGACCGGTCGGCGACGTCTGGGCACGCGGCAGCACCGGCTCGGCGGCGGTGCCCTCCCGGAAGCGACTGAGCCGTCGACGCTGCTCGAGGGCCAGGTAGATCGCGGGCGTCACCCAGCGAGCCAGCTGTGCCAGCGGACGGCTGCCGGTGAGTACCTCCACGGCTGCCATGGCGATCAGACAGCACAGCCGCCCCGGGTCCAGCTCACTCGGCGACCGATCGTCGCCGCTGCCGACTGCCCGGCCGTCCCGCGCTGCCGTCGCTCGATCACCGCCTCCCGTTCCCGCGGCCACCCGGACATCGCGTCCTGATGCCCGGCTGTCGGTCCGCGCTTCCGGAGGACCACCGCGGACCGCTCCCGACCGAGTGCCGGGCTGCTCCGGTGTGCGCGGCATCCCCACGGTGCGTGCGCGCAGGGCCACCTCGTCATGTTCGCCCGGCAGGGACGGACCGATCCCATGCCGGTACGTGGGCATCGACCACGACCCCAGGCGCTCAACCGTGGGCAGCACGGCGCCGCGGTGCCCGATCACAGCTGCGGTCTCAGTCGAGGCCTCGGTCCCGGCTCCGGTTGACTCCTGTACGGCGCGCTCCGGCGGCACCTCGGTTGGCGGCACCTCGGCCGATGGCGCGGGGTCGGCGGCAGCCGTGCGTGCGGGCATTGGTGTGAGGGGCTCCCGACGCAGCGGACGAGGTGTCGGGGCCATCCGCAGCTCGACCACCACGGCGCGGGCCAGCGTGGGGCTGTCCCGCACCCGGCCGGGTGGTCCGCTGTGCTGGGCCGGTGGCCGTACCTCGGTGGCATCGCCGTCGATCTCGGCTCTGGTACCGAGGTCCGTGCCCGTCAGCGTCTCGACCGTCATGGTCATCGTCATCCCCTGTCTACGCCCGGACCCCGGTTCTACCGATTCGGAGGCGCTCCACGCCATGAGAGTGGTGAGGCCTGTGGACCACGTGAGTCGATGCCGCTCGGGGGAGTGCTGGCACGCCGTGGACAGCGAGGTGACGCGCCACAGCTGAGCACACGGCACACTGGTCCCGTGCGCCTCTACATTCCTGCCACCCTCGATGACCTGCGCGACGGGGTCCTGACCCTGCCGGTCCCGCGCCGTGCCCACGCGGTGACCCCCGCGCTGACCGGACTGCTGCCGGAGGAGGACGAGGAGGGCGTGGAGTTCGCTGCGCAGTTGATGGCCGCCGACGACGCGCTGGTCCTGCTGGCGGGCACGCCGTCCGCTCCGACGCTGCGTCTGGTGGTCACCGCCGAGGTCGCCGACGACCTGGTCGATGTCACCCCGGCGGGCGGCGACGAGCCGGTCAGCCTGGTGGCCCTCACCGGCGAGGTCACCGCGGATGGGGTGGTCTGCGTGCACGTTGACGAGCCCGAGGCTGCCGCCCGGGTGGCGCAGGCGCTGGACGGCGACGACGCGGCGCTGGAGGACCTGGCCGAGCGCGACCTGCTCTGGTACGACGTGAGCGAGCTGGGACGCATCCCGCGCTGAGCGACCCCGCCCCGGTAGGTTGACCGCATGACCCGGTACGACGACGACCTCCGTCTGGCCCATGTGATCGCTGATCAGGTGGACGGCCTGACCATGTCGCGGTTCAAGGCGCAGGACCTCCGGGTCGAGACCAAGCCTGATCTGACCCCGGTGTCGGATGCCGATCGGGCCGCGGAGGAGTTGATCCGCGCCCAGCTCGGTCGGACCCGCCCACGGGACGCCGTACACGGTGAGGAGATGCCGGACACCGGTCACGGTCCGCGGGTGTGGGTGGTGGACCCGATCGACGGCACCAAGAACTTTGTCCGCGGGGTGCCGGTCTGGGCGACACTGATCGCGCTGTTGGACGGTGACCAGGTGGTGCTCGGACTGGTCAGCGCGCCGGCGCTGAACCGGCGCTGGTGGGCGGCTGTCGGATCGGGGGCGTGGACCGGGCGTTCGCTGGCCTCGGCCACCCGGATGCGGGTTTCCGAGGTGCAGCGGATGCGGGATGCGTCGCTGTCCTACTCCAGCCTGTCCGGTTGGGAGGAGGACGGCCGTCTGGACGGGTTCCTGTCCCTGACTCGGAATGTCTGGCGGACCCGGGCCTACGGCGACTTCTGGTCCCATGTGCTGGTGGCAGAGGGTGCAGTGGACCTGTCCTGCGAGCCCGAACTCGCCCTGCACGACATGGCTGCACTGGTGCCAATCGTGACCGAGGCCGGTGGGCGCTTCACGTCGATCACCGGGCAGGACGGGCCCTTCGGAGGGTCAGCGCTGGTGTCCAACGGGCATCTGCACAATGCCGCGTTGCAGTACCTGGACCCGTTGAACCCGGAGCACTGACTCAGTCGGCGGTGCGGCTGACCAGGAGCCGACGGAAGGAATCGACCCGATCGGCCCGGGCCTGCCGCAGTGCACTGCCCTCGCCCGCGCCTGCGACCCAGTCGTCCAATGCGCAGTCCGGGCTGTTCGCCAGGTGGGTGCAGCCACGGGGGCAGTCGGCGGCGACCTCGGCCAGATCCGCGAAGGCACCGATCAGTCGGTCCGGCTCCACATGGGCCAGCCCGAAGGAGCGCACACCGGGGGTGTCGATCACCCACGTTCCGGCCTGCGCCCGAGGAACCCGCAACGCCACCGCGCTGGTGGAGGTGTGCCGCCCGCGCCCGGTCACGTCATTCACTCGGCCGGTCGCCCGCTGCGCCTGCGGTACCAGGGCGTTGACCAGGGTGGACTTGCCGACCCCGGAATGCCCGACCAGCACCGAGGTCCGACCGTCCAGCGCGGCGGTCAGCTCCTCCAACCCGTCGATGCCGTCCGCTGTGACCCGGGTGACCACCACCCGCACCCCGATCGGTTCGTACAGTTCGCGCAGGGGTGCCGGGTCGGCCAGGTCGGCCTTGGTCAACGCCAGCAGTGCATCCATCCCGGCGTCGTAGGCGGCGACCACGCAGCGGTCGATCATCCGGGTGCGCGGCTCCGGGTCGGCCAGGGCGGTGACGATCACCAGTTGGTCGGCATTCGCGACGATCACCCGCTCGTAGGGGTCGGTGTCGTCCGCAGTGCGCCGCAGCACGGTGGAACGCTCGGCGATCCGCACGATCCTGGACAGCGACCCCTCCGCTCCGGAGGTGTCACCGACCAGATCGACCCGGTCCCCGGGCACCACACGGTCGCGGCCGAGCTCGCGGGCCTTCATCGCGGTGGCCGGACGCTCGTCGGGCCCGTCGGGGTCGACCAGCACGGTGTAGCGGCCGCGGTCGACGCCGGTGACCAGGGCGCGCTCGGCGTCGGCGTGCTCCGGGCGGGTCTTGGTGCGAGGCCGTGAGCCCTTGCGGCTGGGACGCACCCGGACGTCGCGCTCGTCGTAGTCGCGCTTGGCCATCGTGCTCAGCCTCGCACCAGCATGGCGTTCCACAGGCCGGTGAAGTCCGGGATCGTCTTGCTGGTGGTGGCGACGTCCTCAACCTGCACCCCGGGGACGGCCAACCCGATCAGCGCCCCGAAGGTGGCCATCCGGTGGTCGGCGTAGGAGCGGACCACTGCCGGTCGCAGCGGAGCGGGGTCGATGATCAGACCATCGGCGGTCTCCTCGGCACGGGCCCCCAGCCGGGTGATCTCGGTGCGCAGCGCCGCCAACCGGTCGGTCTCGTGTCCGCGCAGGTGGGCAATGCCCCGCAGCACGGTCCGGCCCTCGGCGACGGTGGCGACGGCGGCGATGGTCGGGGCAATCTCCCCGGCGGCGCTCAGATCCAGGTCGATGCCCCGAGGCCGACCGTCCCCGGTCACGCTCAGCACATCCCCGTCCAGGGAGCATCTCGCGCCCATCCGCTCCAGGATGCCGGGCAGCAACCCGCCGGGCTGGGTGGTGTGCGTCGGCCAGCCGGGCACCCGCACGGTCCCACCGGCGACCACGGCGGCGCACAGGAAGGGCGCGGCATTCGACAGGTCCGGCTCGACCCGGACGTCGCGTGCGGCGATCGGACCGGGCTCCACCCGCCAGGTGCCCGGTGTCGTGTCGTCCACCCGCACACCCGCGGCGCGCAGCGCGGCGACAGTCATCTCGATGTGCGGCAGGCTGGGCAGCGTCGCGCCCACGTGCTGCACGGTCAGCCCTTCCGGCAACCGCGCCCCGGTGAGCAACAGGCCGGAGACGAACTGCGAGGAGCCGGAGGCGTCCACGGACACCTGGCCGCCGTGTACGGCAGGGCCTCCGGTGACCCGGAACGGCAGGAAGCCGGGTTCACCGGTCTCCACCACGTCGGCACCCAGATCGCGCAGCGCATGCAGCACCGGTCCCATCGGCCGTACCCGTGCCCCGGGGTCGCCGTCAAAGGTGACCGGGCCGTCCCCGAGCGCGGCCACCGCCGGCAGGAAGCGCATCACCGTGCCCGCCAACCCGCAGTCCACCTGCGCCCCACCGCGCACCGGCCCGGGGGTGACCACCCAGTCGCCCGGCTGGTTCGGGTCGTCGTCGACCCGCGCGCCGAGCTGACGCAGCGCGGCGACCATCAGCAGGCTGTCCCGGGACCGGAGGGGGGCACGCAACCGACCCGGGCCGTCCGCCAGCGCGGCGAGAACCAGATAACGGTTGGTCAGTGACTTGGAGCCGGGGACCTCCACCGTGGCGTCCAGCGGCCCGCTGGGCTGCGGGGCGGGCCACAGCGGCAGGGTGCCGTCGTGGCCGGGGGTGGGGGAGTCGGTGCCGGTCATGGGCACCAGGCTATCGGCCGAGCTGCGGTCGGCTCCGGCGTGTCCGGTGCGCCGACTGCGGGGCCGTCTGCGTGGCCCAGACCTTCAGCCCCGGGTGAGCGCCTCCCGGGCCTGCGCGGTCTTGGCAGCGGCGGCACGCACCGCCTTGGCGTGCTCCACCCGCCAGCGCACACTCGGCTTGCCGTGGGTGTCCGCAGCGACGATCAGCGCCCCGCCGGTCAGCGCGAGCGGACGCAGCAGCCGCTGACGGCGCTCCCGCTTGGGGCCGCGGTGCTCCTTGTCCACCGCCAACTCCGCCAACGCCAAGGGGAGGGTCAGCAGCGCCAGCGCGGCACCGGACAAGCGGGGGAGCTTACCGAGGGTAAGCAGTCCAGCGGCCACGGCGGTGGCGGCACCGTGCGCACGCACCACGGTGGTCAGCGTCGCGTCATCCAGGTCGAGATCCGCGGGCACCGTCGCGTCCAAGCGGTCCAGTGCGGTGCGGGCGGTAGCGACATGGCCCTGCGGGTGGCGCAGGGCGTCGACGCCCTCGGCCAAGAACCAGGACGCGAACAGCGGGCGGGCGATCCGGCGCAACAGCATGGGGTCCTCCTCGACTCGACGGCCCGGGTGCGACCGTCCACCTCACACGCTAGTCCGGGAATGCCCGGTGGTGCCCGACATGTTGTGCCGATCATGATGACGACGACCCTGGAGCGGCCCCCGGTGCTCACCGGCACCCGGACGCGGCTAGGCTCGGCGGTGATGAGCGAGGACACCACACGCGCCCCCGAGTCCGAGGACCAGGCGGCACGCAGCGAGCGGTTCGAGGCCGAGGCGCTGGTCTACCTGGACCAGCTCTACGGTGCCGCCCTGCGCATGACCCGCAACCCCTCCGACGCCGAGGACCTGGTGCAGGAGACGTTCGCGAAGGCATTCGCAGCGTTCCACCAGTACCGCCCGGGCACCAATCTCAAGGCCTGGCTGTACCGAATCCTGACCAACACCTTCATCAACACCTACCGCAAGAAGCAGCGCGAGCCGCAGCAGTCGCAGGCCGAAGACATCGAGGACTGGCAGATCGCGCGGGCGGCGTCGCACACCTCGGCCGGGTTGCGTTCGGCCGAGGCCGAGGCGTTGGACCACTTGCCGGACTCCGATGTGAAGACGGCGCTGGCCCGACTGCCGGAGGACTTCCGGATGGCGGTGTACCTGGCCGACGTCGAGGGATTCGCCTACAAGGAGATCGCCGAGATCATGGGCACGCCGATCGGGACCGTGATGTCCCGGTTGCACCGTGGCCGTGGTCAGCTGCGCGAGATGTTGGCCGACTACGCCCGTGATCGTGGGCTGGTCGGTGCCAGTGACAGCACGGACGACACGTCGGAGGCCGACGCGACGGGTTCGAGGAGGGGACGATGAGCGGCGACGACGCGGCCACGGCAGCCGAGGGCTGCGGAGGACCGGACTGCGACGAGAAGGTGGACCGGCTGTTCGCCTACCTCGACCGTGAGCTCGGCACCGCGGACGCGGCTGAGGTGAAGGCGCACATCGAGGAGTGCCGTCCCTGCTTGGACGAGGTCGTGGTGGACCAGGTGATGAAGGATCTGGTCAAGCGTTGCTGCCAGGAGCAGGCGCCGGCTGATCTGCGGTTGCGGATCCGCGCGCAGCTCACCACCGTCCGGGTGGAACGCGCGCTCTGAGACGACGGAGGGCCCGGTACCGATCGGTACCGGGCCCTCGTCCGTTGTGGCAGCGCTCAGGCGTTGGGGCGCTTACCGTGGTTGGCGGAGCTCCCCGCACGGGAACGACGCTTGCGACCACGCTTGCTCATCGGAATCTCCTCGGCTCCTGGCGCTGGCGCGCCGGTTGTCGTCGGCCATCGTCCCACATTCATGGCACCGCCGGTGTCATCGGGCTCATCCCCGGGTCGTCGTCGGCCGATAGACAGGACGTGAGCGATCAGCCCCAGTCCGTCGTCCCGCTGCTGCACGCCTTGGTCCAGGCCGGGGGGTCCGATCTGCATGTGAAGGTCGGCTCCGAACCGCGGGTCCGGGTGGATGGGCGGTTGCGTCGGCTCCAGGTGCCCTCGCTCAGCCCGCGGGACACCGCCGCGATGCTGGACGAGGTGCTGCCGGCGGACCTGACGGAGTCCTTCGCGCAGCAGCACGAGGCGGACTTCGCGTTCTCGCTGTCCGGGGTCGGGCGGTTCCGGGTGAACGCGTACCAGGCCCGTGGCACCTACGGCATGGTCTTTCGTCTGGTCGGGGTCGGAGCACAGTCTCTGCAGGAGCTGGGCCTGCCCGAGGTGGTTGGTGAGTTGGCTCTGGAACCACGTGGGCTGGTGCTGGTCACAGGACCGACTGGGTCGGGCAAGACCACCACGCTCGCGTCGATGATCGACCTGATCAACACAGTGCGCGAGGCCAACATCGTCACCATCGAGGACCCGATCGAGGTGCTGCACCCTGATAAGCGCAGCATCGTCTCCCAACGCGAGATCCGGCAGGACACCGCCGACTTCACCGTGGCGCTGCGCGCGGCGATGCGACAGGACCCGGATGTGATCCTGGTGGGGGAGATGCGCGATGTGGAGACGGTGCGGGCTGCACTGTCCGCAGCGGAGACCGGTCACCTGGTGTTGAGCACGCTGCACACCATTGACGCCGCGGAGTCGGTCAACCGCATCGTGGACTTCTTCCCGCCGCATGAGCAGCAGCAGATCCGGGTGGCGCTGTCCCAATCGCTGCGCGGGATCGTGTCGCAGCGGTTGGCCCGCAGGGCGGATGGTCATGGCCGTGTCGCGGTGATCGAGGTGCTGGTCAATACCGGCCGCACCGCGGAGGCGATCCTCGATCCGACCAGCGCCGAGCCGCTCGGTGATCTGATCCGGGCGGGCGGGTACTACAACATGCAGACCTTCGACGACCACCTGGTCCGGCTGGTCGCGGCCGGTGAGGTGAGCTACGACGAGGCGTGTGCCACGGCGTCCAACCCCCAGGATCTGACGGTCGAGCTGCGCGCTGCGGGGCTGATCGGCTGAGCCTGTCGTAGGGGTTGTCTCACGTAGTAACGCGATATAACGTGTTCGCCACAGACGCGATATATCGTGAAAGGTGATGGGGATGGCGACAGAGTCCTGGGTGGTGGCCGGGCCGCAGGTGATCGAGGTCGAGCAGGTGCACTCGCTGCGGGTGCGGATCTCGGGCGGACGGGTGGATGTGGTGGCGCACGAGGACCCGGCGCGCACCGACGTCCGGCTGGAGGTGCACTCCGTGGAGGGGCACCCGCTGGAGGTGACCTACGCCGACGGCGCCCTGTGGGCCGGGGTGCGCGACGGCGGTGGGGTGGACGGATTCCTCAGCCGTGTGATGGGCGGGTGGCGCCGGGACCGGATCGACCTGCAGCTGGCCGTGCCGCGCTCGGTGCTGGCGTCGATCTCCGCCGTGGAGGCCGACATCCTCCTGGCAGGCGTGGAGCAAGATGCCACCTTGACCGGCGTCTCCGGCGGGCTCGTCACCGACGGCACCCGCGGCGCGTTGACCGTGCGGACCGTCTCCGGCGACATCGCGGTGCGCGAACACAACGGCGACCTCGGGCTCAACACCGTCTCCGGCGCGTTGACCGCCAGCGGCGAGCTCACCCGGGTGCACGTCAACACCGTCTCCGGCGATGTGGCCGTCGACACCCGGTCCGCGTCCTCGCTGTGCCAGGTGAAGTCGGTCTCCGGCGATGTCACCGTTCGACTGCCCGGTGGCCACGGCGTCAACGTTGAAGCCACTTCGGTCAGCGGTCGGGTGCGGGTGGACGGGGTGCAGCGCGGTGACCGGATGCCCGGTCGGATCCAGGTGGATCTGCGCGATCCGGACGCGACCTGCTTTGTCACCACGCGGTCGGTCTCCGGTGACCTGACCGTGGTGCGGGCGGAGCCGGTGGAGCACTGATGCCCCCAGTCTTCGCCCATGGTCAGTTGCGGCTCTACTTGCTCGCGATGCTGGCCGAGGGGCCGCTGCACGGGTACCAGGTGATCACGGCGCTGTCCGAGCGGTTCGGCGGCACCTACCGGCCGAGCCCCGGTACGGTCTACCCCCGTCTGGCCCGCCTGGAGGAGGAGGGGCTAGTGCGGCGTACCGAGCTCGGCCGCCGGGCGCAGTACGAGCTCACCGACACCGGTCGGGCCGAGCTCGCGGCACACGCCGAGGAGCTCGCCGCTCTGGAGCGGGAACTGACCGAGACGGTGCGCACGCTGGCTTCCCAGGTGCGGGCCGAGGTCACCAGTGCCATGGCGGGTGTCCGGGCGGAGCTGGCCGCGGCCGCTGCCCAGGCGCGCACCGCGGCCCGGGGTCGCTCGCAGGACGATGCCGAGGCAGCGGCGGAGCAGCGCCGGCAACAGAAGCAGCGTCGGATCGAGTGCGAGGCGGAGCTGACCCGGTTCCGTGAGCAGATGCGGGGCATGCTGCGCACCGCCGAGGCGCAGGGGCGGTTGGGTCAGCTGGGGGCGGACACGCTGCGCACCATGCTGAACGGCGCCACCACGGCAGTCGAGGCGGCGCTGGGGCGCTGAGGGGTCAGCCCAGGTCCTCGGGCAGCCCCAGCCAGGTGTTCCAGTGCGAGTGCAGCACCAACCAGGCGATCAGGCCGTAGCCCGCCTGCCCGGGCAGCGCACCGTCGCCGGCCGCGAGATCCGCCAACCACTGCTCGTGGTTGGCCAACGGCGTGTAGGTGTCGACATAGGGCACTCGGCGTCGTCCGGCGACATCGGCGAAGGCCGCGGACAGATCAGCCAGCGCGGTGCCGTCGATCCCGCCCCCGGGCGGCGGACCGACCACGAAGGCCGGGACGCGGCGCTGATCGGCGGCGTCCAGGATGTTCGCCAGGTTGAGTCGGCTGCGGGCCAGGGAGATGCCCTGCTGCAGGTCGGCCCGACCGAGGGCGATCACCAGGCGGTTGTCCGCCTCGGGTGACAGCCGCCGGTCGACCTCCTGCTCCCACCGGGCAGCCAGATCGTTGGTGCTCTCACCGGGGACGGACAGCGGCAGGACGGTCGGGGGCTGCGGCGCAGTGGTGCGGGCGACGACCCGGCCGACCCAGCCCAGCGCGCGTGGATCCCCTGCTCCGGCGGTCAACTCGTCGCCGATCACCAGGAGGCGCAGCGGCAGCTCGCCCACGGTCCCACCCTTCCGTTCCTGGCGGGCCCGGTGCCCGCCGACCGGGTCAGTCTCGCAGGCGCGCCGCGGGAGTCGACTCCGACGCGCGGATCGATGGCTGTGCCCGACAGGCGTCATCGCGGGGCGAGGGCCGCACATCGGTGATCCGGTGGCAGACTTCCGCCATGCTGCAGCGCGTGGCGGCCATCGCGATCCCGGGTGTCTCGCCCGTCGACTTCGGTGTGGTGTGCGAGGTCTTCGGCCTCGGTGACACCGCAGGACCCGCTGTCGACCTGACCCTGTGCACACCGGAGCCCGGGGACGTGCCGTTCTCGACCGGGCCGAGTGTGCGGATCGAGCCGGATCTGTCCGCCACCGTCGACGCGGACCTGGTGATCGTGCTGCCCTCCGGCGACCTAATCGTGCCGCCCGACTCGGCGCTGCCCAGCCCGATCGCGTCCAGCTCGATCCCCTCCGACCTGACCCCACCAGGTCCGATCCCATCAGGCCTGATCCCGCGAGTCCTGGTCCCACCCGTTCTGCCAGGTCAGACGCTGCCGGACCCGATGTCGACCAGCCTGCGCACCGCCCATGAGCGGGGTGCCCGGGTGTTGGGCATCGGTACCGGTGCGTTCGCGCTGGGCCGGGCCGGGTTGTTGGACGGGCGCCGGTGCACCACGCACTGGCGGCACACCGCCGAGCTCGCCGCCCAGTTCCCGGCGGCCCGGGTCGATCCGGCCGCACTGCACCTCGAGGACTCCGCGGTGCTCACCAGTGCCGGGGCCGCCGCGGGGATCGACGCCTGCCTGCACCTGATCCGCGCCGAGCACGGGGAGCGGGCGGCCGCCACGGTCGCCCGGCACCTGGTGGTGCCTCCGCACCGCAGCGGCAACCAACTGCAGTACGTCGACGCCCCGACACCCCACGAGGCGGACACGTTGGCAGAACTGCTCGGCTGGATGTCCGAGCACCTGGCGCAGGAGCTGAGCGTGCCCGAGCTGGCCGCCCGGGCATCGATGAGCGAGCGCACCTTCGCCCGGCGGTTCCGCGCGGAGACCGGGACCACTCCCGCTGCCTGGCTCACCCGGCAGCGTCTGCTCCGCGCACGGGAGCTGCTGGAGCGGACCGATGCGGGCGTGGAGGAGGTCGCCCGCGCGAGTGGCTTCGGCACAGCGGGGGTGCTGCGCCACCACTTCGCGCGGGTGTTGGACACCACACCGCAGGCCTACCGCCGCCAGTTCGCCAGTACCCCGGAGGCGACCGCAGACAGGTGACCCGGGCCGACGGTGCCGGTCGCCGCGTGGTTCAGATGGCCACCCGAGCCTCCACACGACGGAGGCCGCCCGCTCATGGAGTCAGGCGGCCTCGGTCATGTGGGTCAGCGGGCGAAGGCCTCGCTCAGCAGATCGGCCTGCTCCGCCTGGTGCGCCTTGGCGGTGCCAGCCGCAGTGGAGGCCGACGCCGGACGGCTGACCGCCCGCACCGGGGCCCCCACCAGCTGCGGCAGGGCCAGCGACAGGTAACCCCAAGCACCCTGATTGCGCGGCTCATCCTGCACCCACACCAGTTCGGCCCCGTCGAAGGGAGCCAGCGCTGCACGCATCGACTCGATGTCCAGTGGGTAGAGCTGCTCCACCCGCAGGATCGCGGTCCGCTCGTCGCCGAGCTTCTCCCGCTGCGCCACGAGATCCCAGTAGATCTTGCCGGAGCAGAGCAGGACCCGGTCCACCTGCTCGGCAGGCACCTGCTCGTCGCCGATCACCGGCCGGAAGGTGCCCGAGGTGAAGTCGGCGATCGGCGAGGCCGCCTCCTTGCGCCGGAGCATCGACTTGGGGGTGAAGACCACCAACGGACGACGGGGCCGGGCGTAGGCCTGGCGACGCAGCAGGTGGAAGTAGGACGCCGGGGTGGTCGGCTGGGCGACCACCATGTTGCCCTCCGCGCACAACTGCAGGAAGCGTTCGATCCGGGCCGAGGAGTGATCCGGGCCCTGACCCTCGTAGCCGTGCGGCAGCAGCAGGACAACGCTGGAATGCTGGCCCCACTTCTGCTCGGCGGAGCTGATGAACTCGTCAATGACGGTCTGCGCCCCGTTGACGAAGTCACCGAACTGCGCCTCCCAGAGCACCAGCGCATCCGGCCGCTCCACCGAGTAGCCGTACTCGAAGCCGAGCGCCGCGTACTCCGACAGTGAGGAGTCGTAGACCCAGAATTTGGCCTGGTCCCCGGACAGGTACAGCAGCGGGGTCCACTCGGCACCGGTGTTCCGGTCGTGCAGCACCGCATGCCGCTGCACGAAGGTGCCCCGGCGGGAGTCCTGTCCGGCCAGTCGGACCGGGGTGCCCTCGATCAGCAGGGTGCCGAAGGCCAGGAGCTCGCCGAAGCCCCAGTCCACGCCGCCCTCGCGGGACATCTGCTCCCGCTTGGCCAGCAGCTGAGCCAGCTTGGGGTGGATAGTGAAGCCCTCCGGTGCGCGCACATGGGCCGCACCGATCCGCTCCAGGGCCTTGGCAGGCACGGCGGTCTGCCAGCCGATGATGACACCGGCGTCCTCGCGCTGGGACTCCGGGCGTTCCAGGCCGGCCACCGGCTCCGCGTCGGCGGGTGGGGGGGTCCAGCCGTCCTCGCGGGTCTCGGCGAACACCCGCTCCAGCTGGGTCTGGTAGTCGCGGAGCACGTGCTCCGCCTCCTCCAGGGTGATGTCCCCACGGGCGACCAGGGCCTCGGTGTAGAGCTTGCGCACCGAGCGCTTGGCCTCGATCAGGTTGTACATCAGCGGCTGGGTCATCGAGGGGTCGTCGCCCTCGTTGTGGCCGCGTCGGCGGTAGCAGACCAGGTCGATGATGACGTCCCGGTCGAACTGCTCGCGGTACTCGAAGGCCAGCTCCGCGGCGCGGACACAGGCCTCCGGGTCGTCGCCGTTCACGTGGAAGATCGGCACCTGTAGACCCTTGGCCACGTCAGTGGCGTACTGCGAGGACCGTGAGGAGCTCGGTCCGGTGGTGAAGCCGACCTGGTTGTTGATGATCACGTGGACGGTGCCGCCGGTGCGGTAGCCGCGCAGCTGGGAGAGGTTCAGGGTCTCGAAGACCACGCCCTGCCCGGCGAATGCCGCATCGCCGTGGATCAGGATCGGCAGCACGGAGAAGCCGTCGCCGCCCAGGTCGATCCGGTCCTGCTTGGCCCGGACAATGCCCTCGAGCACCGGGTCCACCGCCTCCAGGTGGGAGGGGTTCGCCGCGAGGTACACCCGGGTGGTGGCACCGGATTCTGCGGTGAACTGGCCCTCGGTGCCTAGGTGGTACTTCACATCGCCGGAGCCCTGCACCGACTTGGGGTCCTGGTTGCCCTCGAACTCGCTGAAGATCTGGCCGTAGGACTTGCCCGCGATATTGGCCAGCACGTTGAGCCTGCCGCGGTGCGCCATGCCGATGGCGACCTCGTCCAACCCGCCCTCGGCGGCCCGGGACAGCACCGCGTCCAGCAGCGGGATCAGCGACTCGCCACCCTCCAGCGAGAACCGCTTCTGGCCGACGTACTTGGTCTGTAGGAAGGTCTCGAAGGCTTCCGCACCGTTGAGCCGACGCAGGATGCGCAGCTGGTCCTCACGCGGGGTGGGGGCGTATCCGGACTCCAATCGCTCCTGCAACCACTTGCGCTGCCGCGGGTCCTGCAGGTGCATGTACTCGATGCCGGTGGTGCGGCAGTAGGAGTCGCGCAGCAGAGCGAGCACCTGACGCAGGGTGGCTCGCGGCTTACCGGTGAAACCACCGGTCGGGAAGGACCGGTCCAGATCCCACACGCTCAATCCGTGGGTCTGGATGTCCAGGTCCGGGTGCTTGCGCAGCCGGTAGGCCAGCGGGTCGGTATCCGCCATCAGGTGTCCACGGGAGCGATAGGCGTGGATCAGCTCGGCAATCCGGGCCGGCTTGATCGCCTCGGCATCCGGGTCGTGTGCGGCGTCGCGGACCCAGCGCATCGGCTCATAGGGCACCCGCAGGGAGGTGAAGACCCGATCGTAGAAGCCGTCCTCGCCGAGCAGTTTGCGCGCCAGGATGCGCAGGAAATCACCGGACTGGGCACCCTGGATGATCCGGTGGTCGTAGGTGCTGGTCACGGTGAGCACCTTGGAGACGCCCATCTTGTTCAGCTGCTCATCGCTGGTCCCGGCGAACTCGGCCGGGTAGTCCATCGCCCCGACGCCGATGATCGCTCCCTGCCCGGCCATCAGCCGCGGCACCGAGTGCACGGTGCCGATGGTGCCCGGGTTGGTCAGCGAGATCGTCGTCCCGGCAAAGTCGTCCACCCCGAGCTTGCCGCCACGCGCCCGACGCACCACGTCCTCGTAGGCGGACCAGAACTGGGCGAAGTCGAGGGTCTCCGCCTTCTTGATGCTCGGCACCAGGAGCTGGCGGGTGCCGTCCGGCTTGGCCAGGTCGATGGCCAGGCCCAGGTTGATGTGCGCGGGGCTCATCACCCCGGGCTTGCCGTCGACCAGCGTGTAGGAGGCGTTCATCGAGGGCATCTCGCCCACGGCCTCGACCAGCGCGAAGCCGATCAGGTGGGTGAAGGACACCTTCCCGCCGCGGCCACGGGCCAGGTGATTGTTGATCACGATCCGGTTGTCGACCAGCAACTTGGCCGGGATCGCGCGCACCGAGGTCGCGGTCGGGACCTCCAGACTGGCCTCCATATTGGTGACCACCCGGGCCGCCGGGCCGCGGAGTTTGGCGACCTCATCGCTCGGCTCCGGCTCCGGCTCGGGCTGATCGGAGCGCGCCTGGGCTGCATAGGCCGCGGTGGCGGGCTGCGCGGTGGCGATAGGGGCGGTCGGCGGGTTGGCGAGGTCCCCAGCCGAAGCGGTGGGCTGCGCGGCCGCGCTGCTCGGCGTGCCCGGCGATGCGGTCTCCGGGTCGGCGGTACGCGCCGGGGTCTGCGGGTGCTTCGCCGTCGGAGTAGCCGGGGCGGATAGGTCCGGATTCGGTGCCGCGTCGGCCGGACCGCTGGGCGCGACGGGGGTGGTGCCGTCCGGCGCGCCCGAACTGGTGGGCTCCGGAGCCGAGGGGCGGTACCCCTCGAAGAACTCCCACCACGCGGGGTCCACCGCGGTCTTGTCCTGGAGGTACTGCTCGTACAGCTCATCCACCAGCCACGCGTTCGCGCCGAAGTCGGCTCGGTTCACGTCTGGCTCCGCCTGCTGGGACACGCGAGGATCGCCCACTTCCTCCGCGGTCAGACGACCGCGTCATTGCCGGATCTGTCCCGGCCACCCTACGTCCTGTCTGCCGCTCGGATCCCGCTGAACGGGGGAACGCGCCGGGTGGTTCCGGTGCCGCTTCTGTGCAGGTCAATGACGGTCCCATCCTCCGCCCTGCCCCGGGTCGTCTTGACGTCAAGAGAGGTCAAGAGCAGCCCCGGGCAGGGCGTTCGGTCAGTTCCGCGGACGGGCCAGCAGCAGCGACCCCGCGGCGAGGACGGCCACCACGGCCATCGTGATCGCCATCGGTACCGCCGTGTACTCACCGGCCAACCCGACCACCGGTGACACCGCGGCTCCGAGCGCGAACTGCAGTGCACCCATCACGGCCGACCCGGTCCCTGCCGCCCCCGCTGCCTGATCGGTGGCCAGACCGGTGGCGTTCCCGGCGATCAGCCCGAGGCTGGAGGTGGAGGCGAACAGCAACACCAGGGTGGGCCACAGTGGCAGCCCCAGCACGGTGGCATCGAGCACCAGCAGCAGCCCGATCGCGACCAACGCGACGATTCCGGTGCGCAGCAGCGCGGCGGGGGAGAACCGCCCGACCAGCTGAGCGTTGACGGCGCTCGCGGCGGCGATCCCCAGCGCGTTCACCGCGAAGGCCACCGAGTACCAGCCCACCGAGAGCCCGAGCACGTTCTGCAGGACAAAGGGCGAGGCAGAGATGTACGCGAACATCCCGGCGAAGGCGAAGACCATCGCGCCGGTGTAGCCCAGGTAGCGACGATTGCCGAGCACGCGGCGGGCATCGCGGGCGGTGGCGGCGAGCCCGCCAGTGGTGCGTTTGTCCACCGGCAGCGTCTCCGGCACCAAGACCACGACCGACACCAGCATCAGCGCGCTGACCGCGGTGAGCACCCAGAAGATCCCCCGCCAGCCGATGGCACCGGACAGTCCGCCGCCGAGCAGCGGTGCGGCCACCGGAGCGATGCCCTGGATCATCATCATCAGCCCGAAGAGCTTGGCGGCGGCGGCCCCTGTGGCTCGGTCTGCGACGACTGCACGGGCCAGGACGATCCCGGCCGCCCCGGCAAAGCCGTGCACGAAGCGTGCGCCGATCAGGACGCCGATGCTCGGGGCCAGGGCGCAGGCCGCACCCGCGACGGTGTAGACGGCGGTGCCGACGATCAGCAGTCCGCGGCGGCCGCGCTGGTCGGACAGCGGCCCGATCACCAGCTGACCGACCGCCAGGCCGATCATGAAGGTGGTCAGGGTCAGCTGCACCGCCGACGCACTAGTGCCCAGCTCGGTGGCCATCTGCGGGAAGGCCGGCAGGTACATGTCGGTGGCAAGCGGGGCCACCGCGGTCAGGAAGGCCAGCACGATGGTGACGGCCAGGGGGAGACCGGCACCTGCCGGATCGACGCCGGTGGGCCGGGTGCTGGTGGGGCTGGTGACAGACATGGACGGAGAGGTTACCTATGTGAAGTCATATATATCAACCCATAGGTATCGACTACGCTGTACCTATGTCTTCCGCATCGCTGCGTCGGCTCGGTTCCGTCGTCCACGATCTGTCCTGGGCGCTACGGCACGCCGAACCGCCCACCGAGGGTTATGACCAGCTGCCGCCGACCGAGTTCCAGATCATGCGGTTCCTGGACCGGCATCCCGAGTCGTCGGTGGGGGAGGTGGCCCGGGGGCTCGGCTTGCAGCAGAGCAACGCCAGCACTGCCGTGCGTGGACTGATCGATCGCGGACTGGTCGACAAGCGGCCTGATGACGACGACCGCCGCGTGGTGCGGCTCACCACCACCCCGCTGAGTGCGGGTCGACGGGCTCCGGTCGAGGCGAGCTGGGGCGACACCTTGGAACGGGCACTGGCCGAGCTCGGGGACGACGACGCTGCGGCAGTCCGCCGCGCTATCGCCCCCTTGGAGCGGTTGGTCGCTGCCCTCGACTGACCACGGGGTGGGGCGATGACGACACCGCCCCACCCATCAGATCAGCTGATGTCCCGCCGGAAGGTAGTCAGGCGGCCGATCAGCGCGAACAGCAGGGCGTAGCCCACCAGAACCAGCGCACCGGCCCAGCCGGGCAGCACATCGCCCAGCCCGGCGGTGGAGTAGAACGACCCGCCGCTGATCGCCTCACCGGCCGCGCCGGGCAGGTATGCGCCCACCGAGCTCAGGGCGTCGATCTGACCGAAGAGCATCCGGGCGATCGGCTCGATGAACTGCGTGAAGGCCAACACGACCACGATGGCCAGCACCTGATTGGTCAGCGCGCAACCGAGTCCGACACCGAGCACACACCACACCGCCAGAGCCAGTGCGGTCCGGGCGACGACCGCGAGCACACCCGGATCGCCCAGCAGCGTCGGATGTCCACCGATGGCCAGCACCGCAGCTCCGCCACCGGTGGTGACCGCCGCCCCGACCACGCCGAAGACCGCGCCCAAGGGGATGCTGGCCAGCAGCTTGGCGGCGATCAGGCGGGTGCGATTCGGCTCGGCCAGCAGGGTCGGCGTGATCGTGTGGTGCCGGAACTCCCCGGTCACGGACATCACGCCCACCAGCAGCGGGAACACGAATCCCAGCGAGGCGGACAGGGTGTAGATGGTCACCGCCACGGTGCGGTCGTCCAGCCCGGCGGGTAGTCCGGACTCCACCCCGGCGGACGGGTCCACAGTGAGCGCGAATCCCATCACCGCCGCAATGAACAGCATGTAGCCGGCCATGGTCAGCAGCAGCACCCACCAGAGTCGGGTGGTGACGAGTTTGCGGTATTCGGCGCGCAGGGTGTCGATCATCGGGTCGCCCCCTCGGTGGATGCGGTCATGCCCAGGAACACGTCCTCTAGGGAGGCGCCCTGGGTGCTCAGCTCGTGCAACTCCACCCCCGCGGCGAATGCCGCGTGACCCACCGTCTGCGGATCGACACCGCCGATCTCGGTCGACCCCTCCGGTCCGGGGCGCAGCTGCCACCCCGCGCGCTCTGCTAGCGTCGCCAACCCGGCCACATCCGGTGTACGCACCCGCACCCGGTGCTCGGCCATCGCCACCAGCTCGTGCAGCGGGGAGGCGTGCACCAGTCGCCCGTGAGCGATCACCACGATGTCATCGACGGTCTGCTGCACCTCGGACAGCACGTGGCTCGACACCAGCACCGTGCGCCCCTCGCTGGCCAGTCGACGCAGCAGATCGCGCAGCCAGCGGATCCCCTCCGGATCCAGACCGTTCGCCGGCTCGTCCAGCAGTAGCACCGGTGGATCGCCGAGCAACGTTGCCGCCAGGCCCAGGCGCTGCCGCATGCCCAGCGAGAAACCGCCGACCCGACGATCCGCGGCGCTGCCCAGCCCCACCAGTTCCAGCAGCTCGTCCACCCGACTGCCCGATGCGCCGGCCTTCGGCGCGGAGACCCGCAGATGATCGCGGGCAGTACGGCCCGGGTGAAAGTCAGCGGCTTCCAGCGCCGCGCCCACGGTCCGCAGCGGGCGCTCCAGCTCGGTGTACCGCTGTCCACCGATGGTGGCGCTGCCCGCGGTCGGACGGATCAGACCGAGCAGCATGCGCAGCGTGGTGGTCTTGCCGGCCCCGTTCGGGCCGAGGAAGCCGGTGACCCGACCGGGGGCGACCGTGAAGGTGAGGTCGTCCACGGCGCGCACGGCTCCGAAGGTCTTGGTGAGGTGTCGGATCTCGATCGGTGGGGACGTCATGAGGTGACCGTAGCTGTTCTAGTACTAGTAGAACAAGCAATCAGCTGGTCGAGGTCTTCCGGCTCTGCCGCCGCGACGGCAGCATCACTCGCATCGTGCACCCCACCGGCGTGTCCGCCACCCCCACCGTCCCGCCGTGCAGGTTCACCGCCCAGCGCACGATGGACAGCCCCAGTCCGGTGCCGCCGGTGGAGATCTGCCCGGTGATGGCCGGGGTGTTCCCGCGGGCGAAGCGCTCGAACACCCGCTCGCGCTGATCGGGTTGGATGCCCGGGCCCTGGTCGACCACATCGATCCGCACCCATCCACCGGAACGGTGCGCCTCCAGCCGCACCGGGGCACCGACGGGGGAGTGCCGGACCGCGTTCTGGACCAGGTTGGCCAGGATCTGGTGCAGGCGTTCGCGGTCAGCGGGGATGACCAGGTTTTCCGGCTCGACCACCACCGGGAAGGTCAGGCCTTTGGACGCGCCGACCAACCGGCCCTCGCTGGCGGCCTCCTCCAGGAACTCCTGGAGCGGCACGTCGGTGAGGTCCAGCTCCACCGCGCCGGCCTCCAGCCGGGACAGGTCTAGCAGGGTGGAGACCAGGCGGCTCAGGCGCTGGGTCTGGGCGAGCGCGGCCTTCATCGTCTCCGGGTCCGGGTCGTCTACGCCGTCGACGATGTTCTCCAGCGAGGCCTGGAGGGCGGTGACCGGGGTGCGCAGCTCGTGCGAGACATTGGCGACCAGCTCGCGCCGGATGGTGTCGGTCTGTTCCAGCTCGTCAGCCATCCGGTTGAAGGCCTCGGCCAGTTGACCGACCTCGTCGCGGGAGGTGGCCCGGACCCGACGCGTGTAGTCACCGGCCGCCATCGCCCGTACCGCTGCGGTCATCTCGCGCAGCGGGGAGGTCATACCTCGGGCCAGCAGCTGGGTGAAGACCAGCACGATGACCAGGACGAAGGGGAACGTCCGGGTCGGACCGAGGGAGTTGTTCAACCCGAACCAGGTCAGCAGCGCCGCCACGGCGGAGGAGGCCGTGATCAGCAGGCCGAGCTTGATCTTGAGCGACTTGAACCGGTCGAGCGGCCGGACGTCCGGCAGTCGAGGCAGTGACGTGGCAGCGGCGATCGGGCGGTCCCGGCGCGGCGAGCCGGAGCCGGTCACGCCGGGCTCGCCTCCCCGGCATCCGCCCCGGTCGCGGGTTCCAGCGCGTAGCCGACGCCGTGCACGGTGCGGATCAGGTCGGCGCCCAGCTTGCGACGCAGGGCCTTGACGTGGGAGTCGACGGTCCGGGTTCCGGAGGCGTCCACCCAGTCCCACACCTCGGCGAGCAACCGCTCACGGGTCAGCACGGTGCGGGGGCTCGCGGCCAGTGCCAGCAGCAGGTCGAACTCGGTCGGGGTCAGGTGCACCTCGGTGCCCGCCCGGTGCACCCGACGCTGTGCCCGGTCGATGACCAGGTCGCCGACGGTCACCGGCGGCTCTGCTCCGCCGGAGGTGCTGGCCTGCTCGGCGGCGAGGGCGGCACGCTGCTGGCGGCGCAGCAGTGCCTTGACCCGGGCCACCAGCTCCCGCATGGAGAACGGCTTGGTCATGTAGTCATCCGCCCCGACCCCGAGGCCGATCAGCATGTCGGTCTCGTCGTCGCGGGCGGTGAGCATGAGGACCGGCACCGGACGGTCGGCCTGGATCCGGCGGCAGACTTCCAGTCCGTCAATGCCGGGCAGCATCACGTCCAGCACCACGGCATCCGGTCGGACCCGGGCGGCAGTGTCCACAGCGGCGAGCCCGTCGCCGACCGTCTCGACCTGATAACCCTCGGCGGACAGTCGCCGAGCCACGGCGGTGGCGATGGCGGGCTCGTCCTCGACGACGAGCACCGTGGGGGTCGCGCCCCCGGCCGGGTTGACGGGGCCAGCAGCGGAACCGGGACGAGTGGCAAAGGTCATGATCCCAGCGTGGCACACGGGTGTGGAGGTTTTCGTATGATGCTGCGACCATGCCCAGCTCAAGTCGTGGCCGGCGTTCTGCCGGCCCCCTCAGATCTGTCCCGTCCCGCCTTACGACCGGTGGTGACCGGTGCTGACCGACTGGTTGCTGATCCTGTTCGGGGTCGTCCTCACCGCGGGCACGGCGCTCTTCGTCGCCAGTGAGTTCTCCCTGGTGACGCTCGACCCCGGCGTGGTCGCCAAGGAGACCCGCGAGGACGACAAGCGCGGGGGCACCGTGCTCAAGGCGCTGCGCCGGCTGTCCACCGAGCTGTCCGGTGCTCAGGTCGGCATCACACTGACCACGGTGCTGCTCGGGTACACCACGCAGCCCGCGGTGAACCGCCTGTTGGGCGGGGCGCTGACTGACGGGCTTGGCCGGGCCGCCGGGGTGGCGGTGGCCGGTGTGATCACCGTGATCCTGGTCAACGGCTTCTCGATGCTCTTCGGCGAGCTGGTGCCCAAGAACTTCGCGATCAGTCGTCCGCTGGGCACCGCCCGCGCAGTGGCACCGTTGCAGCACGGCTTCACCACCGCACTGCACCCGCTGATCACCCTGTTCAATTCCTCGGCGAACGCGATCCTGCGTCGATTCGGAGTCGAGCCGCGTGAGGAACTGTCCGGTGCGCGGTCCCCTCAAGAGCTGGCGGCGCTGGTGAAGCGCTCCGCTCAGGTCGGCACGTTGGACGAGTCGACAGCGACCCTGCTCACCAACTCCATCGAGTTCTCCGAGCTGTCCGCGGTCGATGTGATGACCGACCGGCAGCGGATGGTGACGGTCGACCGGGAAGACCCGGCCACTGAGGTGATCCGACTGGCTCGGGAGACCGGGCACTCCCGCTTCCCGGTGTTGGGCGAGGACTCCGACGACATTGTTGGCCTGGTGCATCTGCGCCGGGCCATCGCGGTGCCCTATGAGCGTCGAGGTGAGGTCCCTGCCGCCGCGTTGATGGTGGAGGCGCCACGGGTGCCGGAGACGGTGCACCTGGGGCCGCTGCTGGTCGAGCTGCGTGAACAGGGCCTGCAGATGGCCGTGGTCGTGGACGAGTACGGCGGCACCGCCGGGGTGGTGACGCTGGAGGATGTGGTCGAGGAGCTGGTCGGCGACGTGGCCGATGAGCACGACCGTCGACGGACCGCCGCCTCACCGCGGGCGGACGGTACCTGGGTGGTCTCCGGTTTGCTCCGCCCGGACGAGCTGACCGAGCAGACCGGTCTGGTCGTGCCCGAGGACGCCCGCTACGAGACGCTGGGCGGTCTGGTGATGGCCGAGCTGGGTCGGGTGCCGGAGGTCGGTGACGTGATCCGGATGCCCGGCATCGAGCTCACCGTGGAGTCGATGCAGCGCCGCCGGGTGGACCGGTTGATCGTCGCCCCGCTGCCCGAGGAGGCCGACGAGTGAACCCCACCCTGGCCCTGGTGCTGGCTGTGCTGCTGCTGGCCGGCAATGCGTTCTTCGTGGCGGCCGAGTTCGCCATCATCTCCGCCCGTCGTTCTGCCATCGAGCCACTGGCCGCCGCCGGTGACCGCCGGGCGCAGACAGTGCTGTGGGCGATGGAGCACGTCTCGTTGATGTTGGCCTGCGCGCAGCTCGGGGTGACGATCTGCTCGACCACCCTGGGTGTGGTCGCCGAGCCGGCCATCGCGCACTTGATCGAGGCCCCGCTGCACGCGCTCGGGGTGGGCAGTGAATGGACGCACCCGATCGGATTCGTGGTGGCGCTGCTGCTGGTCGTCTACCTGCACGTGGTGCTGGGCGAGATGGTCCCCAAGAACCTGTCCGTCTCCGGTCCGGACCGGGCGGTGTTGGTCTTCGGACCGCCGCTGGTCTGGCTGGGCCGGGTGGTCAAGCCGATCATCACGGCGCTGAACTGGCTCGCCAACCATGTGTTGCGGCTGTTCCGGGTCGATCCGCGCGATGAGGTCGCCTCGGCGTTCACCGCGCAGGAGGTGCAGTCCATCGTCGAGCAGTCCCAGGCGGAGGGGCTGTTGGAGGACGAGCAGGGCCTGCTCTCCGGTGCACTGGAGTTCTCCGACCGCACTGCCGCCGAGGTGATGGTCCCGCGGGACGAGCTGGTGACGGTGCCGCAGGACGTCACCCCCGAGGAGGTGGAACGGCTGGTCGCCCGCACCGGGTACAGCCGGTTCCCGGTGGTCGACCGCTCGGGCGAACCGACCGGGTACCTGCACGTGAAGGACGTGCTGTACGCCGACGGCGAGTCCCGACGCCTGCCCGTGCCGACCTGGCGGGTGCGCGCCACCGTCGTCGTCGCTCCGGACGACGAGGTGGAGGAGGCGCTGGCCGCCATGCAGCGCTCCGGTGTGCACGTCGCCCGGGTGGTACAGACGGGTGAATCGGGTCACAGCGAGATTCTCGGTGCCGTGTTCCTGGAGGACATCCTCGAGGAGTTGGTCGGGGAGGTCAGGGACGCCATGCAGCGCGGTCACATCCGCCTCCCGCGGCGCTGAACCCGCCCCGCGATTCCGGACGAGTCACGTATCCGCGGCCACCGATCTGAGCTGGGGTCTTGGAACGGGCCACCCGGAGCCGTTATGGTTCCGTGATCGTTCCCCCGGAACCCTCCCACAGGCAGTCCTGTGTCCGGGCGCCCGGGGAGCCCCCTGTCCGCACCACAACGGAGGTCCCGTGGCGTCGCAGATCGCGCCCGCCGACATCGCCGCACCGGCGACCCGTCGGCAGCTGCGAGAGGCAGAGCAGGCAGCACACCATCGCTCCCGCCGCCGACCGACCCCGACCCCCGCACCGGCCGGTGACAGCACCGCCGTCGCCGCCCGACACGGACACCCGGCTGCCCGCTGGGGCGTGCGGACCGGCGTTCTGATGACCCTGGCCGCGGTCACCGTCGCGGTGCCGCTCAGCCAGCACGAGGACCGCTCGGTCGCCGCCACGGGCGAGTCCACGGCCGAGGCCGCCACGCTGCCCAGCACTGTCGAGGCGCTGACCGGCACCCCGAGCTCCACCCTGGTGCCGCCGTCGTCCCTGCTGTCCACCGATGCCGCGGCCGTCCGCAACGAGATCGCGGCCAGCCGCAGCCAGGACCGGCAGATCCTGCCCGGCTGCACGGGTCAGGTCTCCACCCCGGACGCCCCCAACGGTCAGCTGCCCACCGGTGACCTGTGCACCATGTGGGACGGCGGCACCCAGCTGCGCGCCGACGCCGCCGAGGCGCTCGCCCAGCTCAACGCGATGTACGCCGCACGCTTCGGCTCGGACATGTGCCTGTCGTCGGGGTACCGGACCCTGGCACAGCAGAGTGCCGTGAAGGCCTCCCGTGGCAGCCTGGCCGCCGCCACCGGCAAGTCCAACCACGGCTTCGGCCTCGCGGTCGACTTCTGCTCCGGTCTGACCAGCGGCGCGCAGTGGGAGTGGCTGAATGAGAACGCCCCGACCTTCGGCTGGGAGAACCCGGCCTGGGCCCAGCCCGGCGGCTCCGGCCCCTATGAGCGCTGGCACTGGGAGTACACCAAGGTGCAGACCGACGGGTTCTATTACGGCGAGTGACCCCGACGACCTCATGACGAAGGCCCCCGAGCTGATCAGCTCGGGGGCCTTCGCGCTGTGGTCAGACCAGCGTCATACCCCAGGTCACCGCATGGGACGCCCCCGGTTCGATGCGGACCAGCCGCTCCCCGGTGCGGAAGGCGTCGGCGATGCAGCTCATCGGTTCCGCGGCGACCCCGCGGCGGTTAATCGACGGGATGCCATTGCCGGTGCAGACCTGCCAGGTGTCCATCGACCCGTCCATCCACACCGCCGCGCCGTGGCCGTCGGGGGAGCCGAGCACGATCCAGGCCAGCCCGTCGGCGTCGCGGTTCACGTCGAGGAACGCGTCGTCCAAGGCGACACCGGCCAGCGGCTGCGGGGTGCGACGGTCGTCGACGCCGGTCAGGGGGGCGGTGCCGGTGGGCAGCAGCCGGTCATCGACGGTGACGACGGTGGCGGCGTCCACGCGCAGCGTGCATTCGTCCACGGTGGCGGCACCGGGGGAGAGCCACGGGTGGAAGCCGACACCATAGGGCGCGGGCTGGTCGCCGAGGTTGGTGGCGGTCACGCGCAGGGTCAGGCCGCGGTCCTCGGTGAGGGTGTATGCCGCCTCGATCCGCAGCGGGAAGGGGTAGCCCGGGGTGGGCACCAGGTCGTGCCGCAGAGTGAGGGCAGACTCGCTGACCTCGATGGCCTCCCAGCGCACCTGGGCGACCAGGCCGTGCAGGGCGTTATGCCGGTCCGGTTCGGTGACGGCGACCTGGTGCTCGACGCCGAGCCAGGTGTACTGGCCGTCGGCCAGGCGGTTGGGCCAGGGAGCGAGCACCGCGCCGGAGAACGCGGGCGGGATCAGCTCGGGGGCGAAGGGCAGCACCACGTCGCGGCCGCCCACGGCGTACTCCCGCACGCTGGCACCGACCTCGGTGATGACGGCCCGCTGATCGCCCAGGACCAGGGCGTACTGGCGGCCGGAGGGGAAGGGAATGTTCACGCGCACACGGTAGTGCGTCACCACGGCGGGCTCCGGGACGGTAGCCTGGCTCGTCGTGGCAGCCACTGACTTTCCCGCCGAGATCCGCGACCTGCGTTCCACGCTGGGCACGATCCAGGCGGTCTCCGACCCCACCGCCCTCCAAGCCAAGATCGCTGTGCTGACCGAGCAGGCCTCGGCCCCCGACCTCTGGGACGACCCGGAGGCAGCGCAGAAGGTCACCAGCGCCCTGTCCGCGACCCAGGCTGAGCTGGACCGAGTGGATAAGCTCGCCGCCCGGATCGACGATCTGGAGACGTTGGTCGAGATGGCCACCGAGGACGGTGGCGACGCGGAGACCTTGGCGGAGGCCGAGTCCGAGCTCGAGACGATCCGCAAGGACCTCGGCGAGCTGGAGGTCCGCACGCTGCTGAACGGCGAGTACGACCAGCGCGAGGCTGTGGTGACCATCCGCGCGGGTGCCGGTGGCGTGGATGCGGCGGACTTCGCCGAGATGCTGATGCGGATGTATCTGCGCTGGGCGGAGCGGCACGGGTACCCGACCGCCGTGCTGGACACCTCCTACGCGGAGGAGGCCGGGCTGAAGTCGGCCACCTTCGAGGTGAAGGCGCCGTACGCGTTCGGACACCTGTCGGTCGAGGCCGGAACCCACCGCCTGGTGCGGATCTCGCCGTATGACAACCAGGGTCGGCGTCAGACGTCCTTCGCGGCGGTGGAGGTCATCCCGCTGATCGAGTCGGGCGATGACAACATCGAGATCCCGGAGAACGAGATCAAGGTGGACGTCTTCCGCTCCTCGGGTCCGGGTGGGCAGTCGGTGAACACCACCGACTCCGCGGTCCGTATGACGCACATCCCGACCGGCATCGTGGTCTCGATGCAGAACGAGAAGTCGCAGATCCAGAACCGTGCGGCGGCGCTGCGCGTGCTCCAGTCCCGGCTGCTCCTGGTCCGCAAGGCCGAGGAGGACGCGAAGAAGAAGGAGCTCGCGGGGGACATCAAGGCCTCCTGGGGCGACCAGATGCGGTCCTATGTGCTGCACCCGTACCAGATGGTCAAGGACCTGCGCACCGAGCACGAGGTCGGGAACACCTCGGCCGTGTTCGACGGGGACATCGACGGGTTCATCGAGGCCGGTATCCGCTGGCGGCGATCGGCTCAGCAGGACTGACGGTCGGCCCGCAGCAATCCAGCAAAACCGGCGCAAGTCGTCCACTCACAGGGTGCGAGCGGCGTGTCACGGTCGGGTCACGCCGCCGGGCTGCGTACGGTGCGTGAGGCCAGAACCCGCACCACACCCTCCCGTCCCCCAGCCCTGGCCCCCACGCTGTGATCAGATTCGAGAACGTCACCAAGGTCTACGCCCGGGGTGCTCGCCCCGCGCTGGACGAGATCTCCCTCGAGGTCGAACGCGGAGAGTTCGTCTTCTTGGTCGGTGCCTCCGGCTCCGGCAAGTCGACATTCCTGCGCCTCGTGCTGCGTGAGGAACGGCCGACCGGGGGGAAGGTCTTCGTCGCGGGTAAGGACCTGACCACGCTATCCAACTGGAAGGTCCCGCAGCTGCGTCGCCAGATCGGCGCGGTGTTCCAGGACTTCCGCCTGCTGCACAACAAGACCGTGTTCGAGAACGTGGCCTTCGCGTTGCAGGTGATCGGCAAGCCGCGCCACCACATCCTGTCCACCGTGCCGGATGTGCTGGAGATGGTCGGCCTGGCCGGCAAGGAGAAGCGCCTGCCGCATGAGCTGTCCGGTGGTGAGCAGCAGCGCGTGGCCATCGCCCGGGCGTTCGTGAACCGCCCGGCGATCCTGCTGGCGGATGAGCCGACCGGAAACCTGGACCCGACCACGTCGCTGGGCATCATGCGGCTGCTCGACCGGATCAACCGGACGGGCACCACGGTGCTGATGGCCACCCACGACGACGAGATCGTGGACCAGATGCGCAAGCGTGTGATCGAGCTGTCCGGCGGTGAGCTGGTCCGTGACCAGTCCCGTGGCGTCTACGGCTCGGATCGGTGAGGGGACGACCATGAGACTGCAATTCATCCTCTCCGAGATCGGCATCGGCCTGCGCCGGAACCTGTCGATGGCCATCTCCGTGGTGCTGGTGACCTTCGTGTCCCTGACCTTCGTCGGGTCTGCGGCGCTGCTGCAGATGCAGATCGGCAAGATGAAGGACGACTGGTACGACAAGGTCGAGGTGTCGGTCTTCCTCTGCCCGGCGGGGGAGTCGCCCGAGCCGACCTGCGCCGGTGGCGAAGTCACCGACGAGCAGAAGGACGCCATCTACGACGCACTCGAGGCCCCGGACATCGCCCCGTACATCGAGCAGATCTACGAGGAGACCAAGGAGCAGGCCTACGACTCCTTCGCGCAGCGGTTCGACGGTGACTTCTGGTCGCAGATCGTCACCCCGAACGACATGAACGAGTCGTTGCGGATCAAGCTCACCGACCCCGAGCAGTACCAGGTGGTCGCCGACGCGCTCGCCGGTCGACAGGGTGTGGAGAAGGTCCAGGACCAGCGCGAGCTCTACGACACCCTGTTCCTGGTGTTGAACCGGGCGACCCTGCTGTCGGTGGGGTTGGCGGCGGTGATGCTGCTCGCGGCGGTGCTGCTGATCACCACCACGATCCGCTTGTCCGCGATGAGCCGGAAGCGGGAGACCGGGATCATGCGGATGGTCGGCGCCTCCAACCTGTTCATCCAGCTGCCCTTCATGTTGGAGGGCGCGATCGCCGCGTTCATCGGTGCCGCACTGTCGGTGGCGGGGCTGTGGGCGACGGTGAAGTTCGTGATCGGCGACTGGCTCGGCGGCACGCTGCAGTGGGTGCCCTACGTCTCGACGCACGAGGTCTGGCTGATCGCGCCCTTGCTGGTGGGAGTGGCGATCCTGTTGGCCGCCGTCTCCTCCCTGGTCACCCTGAGTCGTTACACGAAGGTCTGAGTCATGATCGACACCCGTCTGTTCCGCAGCTCGCGTCCCCGGATCACCCGCTCGCGTCGGTCTGTCTCGGCTGCGCTGGGGGCCACGCTCGCCCTGCTCGCCGGGGTGGCGCTGGCCGGACCCGCCGTGGGTGACGACCTGGACGACCAGAAGTCGACGGCGGAGAGCCAGCAGGCGGCGACCGAGCAGAAGCGGGCCGACGCCGAGGCCGCCCTGGAGGGCCTGAACAAGGAGTACGCGGACACCGCGATCGCCCTGCAAGAGGTGCAGGCGCAGCTCCCGGCCGCGCAGCAGGCGCTCACCGAGGCGGAGTCGACGCTCGCCGGGTACGAGCGGGAACAGGCCTTGATCGCCAGCCAGCTCCAGGATGCGGAGGACCAGGAAGCCTCGATCAGTGCCACCATCGAGGAGGACGCCGCTCGCTCGGACGAGATCCGCAGCCAGGCGGGGCTGATGGCCCGGCAGGCGTACCAGGGCGGCGATACCTCCAGCAACACCCTCGGTCTGGTGATGGGCGCGCAGAGCGTCGAGGAACTGACTGAGAGCTACAGCGCCGCCAGCACCGCGCAGCGGGCGCAGAGCCAGGTGCTGGACGAGCTGACCGCGGTGGAGGCGAACAACCGCAACAGCCAGGCCCGGCTCACTGCGGTGCAGGACCGGATCAGTGAGCTCAAGGCCGAGGCAGATGCGAAGGTCGCCGAGGCCGAGACCGCACGCCAGGCCGCAGCCGACCGCCAGGCCGAGGTCGAGGATCTGATCGCGCAGGAGCAGGAGAAGCAGGAGCAGCTGGCCTCGCAGAAGTCCGCGGTGGAGGCGCAGATCGCCGCTATCGACGCCGAAGCCAAGAAGATCGAGAACCAGCTGGCCGCCATCGCCGCCGAGCAGCAGAAGCGTGCCGCCGATGCCGCTGCGGCCGCCGGACAGCCCGCCCCCGCCGCGGGTCCGGTGAATGGGGCGATCTTCGGCAACCCGACCTCGATCAACCCGATCCACGTCACCAGTGAGTACGGGATGCGACTGCACCCGATCCTGGGCTACTACCGACTGCACGCGGGCATCGATCTGCGCACCTACTGCGGTACGCCGATCTATGCCGCCAAGGCGGGCACTGTGCAGTGGGCGCAGTACCGCAATGGCTTCGGCAACCAGGTGATGGTCGACCACGGGCTGTACAACGGGTCGTCCTTGATGACCTCCTACAACCACATGACGTCCTTCGTGGTGGGCGGCGGGCAGTCGGTGTCCCAGGGGCAGCTGCTCGGCTACTCCGGCAACACCGGGACCTCCGCGGCCTGCCACCTGCACTTTGAGGTGTACGTCAACGGCGCGACGGTGAACCCGCGCCCGCTGCTCGGCCTGTAGCGAATTCGCTGGGGCGGGTCCCCCGGACCCGGTTAGGCTGTCGGGCCGGGATAACGCACACGCGGGAGGAGGGGCCGATGGCCAAGCAGACAGGGCGGGCGCTGGTCGCCTCCAACAAGAAGGCACGGCACGACTACTTCATCGAGGACGTGATGGAGGCTGGTGTCGTGCTGACCGGCACCGAGGTCAAGGCGCTCCGCGCGGGCCGTGCCTCGCTGGTCGACGGCTGGTGCGCCATCGACGGCGGCGAGATGTGGCTCGAGGGCGTGCACATCCCGGAGTACTCGCAGGGCACCTGGACCAACCACGCGCCCCGCCGCAAGCGCAAGCTGCTGCTGCACCGCCAGGAGATCGACCGCTGGGAGTCGAAGACCAGGGAGAAGGGTCACACCATCGTCCCGCTGTCGCTGTACTTTCTGGACGGGCGGGCCAAGGTCGAGATCGCGCTGGCCCGAGGCAAGAAGGACTGGGACAAGCGCCAGACCCTGCGCGAGCGCCAGGACAACCTGGAGGCGCAGCGGGCGATGCGGGAGAAGCGCGACCTCTAGGTCGTGGTGCGGTCCGCCGCCTCCGCCGTCGGCTGATCGGCCTGGCGTTGGCGCAGCGCCGTGCGTCCCACCACCTGCTGCCAGGTGGAGGTGCGTTCCGACCGCCCGCTGCCGATGAAGCTCACCGCCCAGTGCAGCAGGGTGGTCAGTCGGTTCTTGAAGCCGACCAGGTAGAACAGGTGCACGCCGAGCCACAGCAGCCAGGCAGCAAAACCGGAGGTCCGCACCGGCCCGATCTGCGCCACCGCCTGGAACCGGGAGACCGTGGCCAGGCTGCCCTTGTCGTGGTACTCGAAGGGTCCGGCACTGGGTTCGCCCCGGTGCGCCCGGATGATCTCCTCCGCCGCGTAGCGACCGGTCTGCATCGCCGCCGGTGCCACCCCGGGCACACCCTGGTGCGAGGCCATGTCCCCGACCACGAACACCTCCGGGTGCCCGGGCAGTGACCCGTTCGGCTCGACGATCACCCGACCCGCGCGGTCCACCTCGGCACCGGTGCGCTCGCCCAGGACCCTGCCCAACGGTGACGCGGCCACTCCAGCCGCCCAGACCTTGGCCCGGCTGCCGATCCGACTGCGGGTGCCGTCACCGGCCTCGACCTCGACCGCGTCCTCGGTCACGTCGACCACCTTGTGGCCCATCAACAGCTCCACGCCCAGACCCTCCAGGGTGCGGGCGGCGGCCTGTTGGAGCTGACGCGGGTACCCCGGCAGCACTGCGGGCACCGGATCGACCAGCAGAATGCGCGCCTGCGCAGGGTCGAGCCCACGGAAGTTGTCCCGCAACGACCGGTGCGCCAGCTCGGCGAGTTGCCCGGCCATCTCCACCCCGGTCGGCCCGGCCCCCACCACCACGAAGGTGGTCAGCATCGCGCGCTCGGCCGGGTCGGTGGACAGCTCGGCCAATTCGAACGCCCCGAAGATCCGCCCGCGCAGCTCCAACGCGTCATCGATACTCTTCAGCCCCGGCGCGTGATCGGCGAACTGGTCGTTGCCGAAGTACGACTGCCCGGCACCCGCCGCCACGATCAGACTGTCGTAGTGGGTGCGGCGCTCACCGATCGGGCTGGATGACACCACCTCGCGGGCGTCGACGTCGATGTCGGTCACCGTGCCCATCAGCACCCGCGCATTGCGCTGCCGCTTGAGCACCTCGCGGGTGGCGGGGGAGACCTCGCCCATCGACAGCACCCCGGTCGCCACCTGGTACAGCAGCGGCTGGAACAGGTGCTGGGCGGTGCCGTCGATCACCGTCACCCGGAGATTCGGTTCACCATCCAGCGCCTTGGTGGCGAACAGTCCACCGAAGCCTGAACCGATGACGACCACGTCGTGCGGGCGGGGAGCAGTCATCTGTCGACAGTAGGAGCGGCCCGCACGGCCCGCATCTCACAGTCTCTTCTCCACCAGCACCGTGTCCCGCCACTGCCCGGCCAGCGGGCCGACGGTCATCAGCGCGATCCGCTCCCGGCGGCCGATCTCCCGGAAACCCAAGCGGCGGTGCACGGTCAGGCTGGCGGTGTTCTCCGGGAAGATCGTGGATTGCAGGGTCCACAGCCCGAGCCCGGGAGCGCGATCGACGGCGGTGCGGAGCAGGGCGGTGCCGATACCCCGACCGCGGGCGTGTTCGGCGACGTAGAGGCCTAGCTCCTGGACCCCGGCGTAGACCTGACGGGCGGAGATCGCGGCGCCGGAGACCCAGCCCAGTGCGGTGCCGTCGTCGTCCACCGCCAGGTAGCGCAGCTCTGGGTGGTGCTTGGCGTCCCAGTCGGCCCAGGTCGGCGGTTCCACCTCGAAGGTGGCGTTCCCCGACGCGATCCCGGCGGCGAAGATGTCCCGGACCGCGTCGGCGTCATCGGGAGTGATCGAGCGGATGCGCATCCCTCAATGCTGGCCCAGAACCTCCGCCAGGTCGAAGCGCACCGGCTCGTCCAACTGCTCATAGGTGCAGGTCGCGGGGTCGCGGTCCGGACGCCAGCGCTGGAACTGGGCCGTGTGCCGGAACCGGTCGCCCTCCATGTGGTCGTAAGAGACCTCGACCACCAGCTCCGGGCGCAGCGGGACGAAGGACAGGTCCTTCCCGCCCGACCAGCGGCTCACCGCGCCGGGCATCCGCTGGCCCTCGTGCGCCGACTGCTCCGCCCAGTGCGCCCAGGGATGGTCCTGGACATCGGTCCGCAGCGGTGCGAGCTCTTCCACCAGCTCCCTGCGCCGGGCCATCGGGAATGAGGCCGCCACCCCGACGTGCTGGAGCCGGCCGTCGTCGGTCCACAACCCGAGTAACAGCGAGCCGAGCACGTCACCGCTCTTGTGGAACCGGAACCCCGCCACCACACAATCCGCGGTGCGCAGGTGCTTGATCTTGAACATCGCTCGCTTGTCCGGCTGGTAAATCCCGTCCAGCGGCTTGGCCACCACCCCGTCCAGACCGGCCCCCTCGAACCGGGTGAACCAGTCCTGCGCCTGATCCGGATCGGTCGTCGCCGGGGTGACGAAGATCGGGTCCTCGGCGGGCTGCAACGCGTCCAGCAACCGGGCCCGACGGTCGGCGAAGGGGGTGCGCATCAGGTCGTCGTCGCCGAGCGCCAGCAGGTCGAAGCCCACGAAGGACGCTGGTGTTTGCTCGCTCAACAACTTCACCCGACTCGCCGCCGGATGGATCCGCTGCTGCAACGCATCGAAGTCCAGCCGGTCGCCGTTGATCAGCACGATCTCCCCGTCCAGCACGCAGCGTTCCGGGGTATTCGCCTTGATCGACTCCACCAGCTCCGGGAAGTACCGGGTCATCGGCTTCTCGTTCCGGCTGCCGAGCACCACCTCGTCGCCGTCCCGGAACACGATGGTGCGGAACCCGTCCCACTTCGGCTCGACGTGGCCGGGCGGGATGGTGGCAACCGACTTGGCCAGCATCGGCTTGATCGGGGGCATCACGGGCAGGTCCATGCCGCACATCGTGCTCCGGGCAACGAGGCCGCGCTCGCGGAAGACTCAGTCCCGGCGTCGCAGCGCCAGCCCGGCACCGGCGACGGCAACCGCGCACCAAACCAGGAGCAGCACCACCGACCGGGTCGGCACGTCGAACTCGGTGTGCACCAACCCGGCGCGGACCACCTGGGCCATCGGCTCGATCGGCAGCCACTCGTGCACGGACTGCAACCACTGCGGCATCCGCTCGGCCGGGTAGCTCACCGGGGAGAACAACAGCACGACGAACAGCAGCGCCTGGGTCATCAGCATCGCGATCTGCGGGGCCAGCAGCATCGCCATCGCGTAGCCGATCGCCGCGGAGGTCAGCGCCACCAGCAGCGCACCGGGCACCAGCCACCAGGACAGCACCAGACCGATGTCGAAGCGCAGCGCACCGACCAGCACACCCAGCACCAGACCGGGCAGAGCGATCAGGGTGTAGACCAGCAGGTCACTGAACAGGAAGGACATTCGCGGCACCGGCAGGGTGCGCATCCAGTCCAAGCTGCCCTCGGTGCGGGACGAGGACAGCAGCTGTGGCGCCAGCACCAGACCGACCATCACCAGGTTCACCGTGGGTGCGCCGGTGGCCAAAATCAGCGCCGAGGACGGGTCAGGATCGCCGACCAGCAGCCCGTAACCGATCACGGTGGTAACGGCCAGCAGCACCTGCACCAGCACCGTCAACGGCAGGAACGCGGCCTGGCGGCGGAACTGCCACTGGGCCAGCAGGAGGGTCTGACGGATCGAGGTGCTCACGCTGCGGGCTCCTGCGCGGTCGCGGTCGCCTCGTGGCCGACCAGCTGGATGTAGACGTCCTCCAGGGAGGCGGGGGTCAGGGAGTACCGCTCGATGCGGCCGTCCTCGACCTGACCCTGCGCCCAGTCGACGACCGCGGCGGCGTGGTCGGTGGGCACGGTGGCGGTGGCGCGCTGGCCGCTCTGAGTGGTGCCGGGGGTGACGGTGCTGGGCCAGTTGACCGGGTCGCGGGAGTCGACCTCCAACACCAGTCGGTCCCGCAGGCTCGCGGTCATCTCCGCGGGGGTGCCGGCGGCCAGCACCACCCCGCGGTCGAGGATGGCGAGGTGGTCGACCACACGCTCGGCCTCGCGCACGTTGTGCGTCACCAGCAGCACGCCGTGCCCGGCGTCCGCAAGCACGCGGATCTGCTCCCACAGCAGGCGGCGGCGGACCGGGTCGACGTCATTGGTCGGCTCATCCAGGATCACCAGGCGTCCGGGTCGGACCGCGGTCATCGCGAAGGCGGTCAGTCGGGCGATGCCGCCGGAGATTTTCTGCGCCGGGGTGTGCGCCCACTGACCCAGATCGAGGGCATCGATCAGCAGCTCGGTCCGAGGCCGCACGTCAGCGGGGGAGCCTCCGCGGATCCGGCCGACTAGCTCGATGGCCTGGCGCGGGGTCAGGCCGCTGATCGGCACATTGGCCTGCGCCTGCACCGAAACGCGGTGCCGCGCCTGGTCCGGGTGGGCGATCGCGTCGATGCCGTCGAGGCTGATCGTGCCCTCGTCCGGACGGACCAGCCCGGCGATCTGGTTGACCAGCGTCGTTTTGCCCGCGCCGTTGTGACCGAGCAGCCCGACCACTTCACCGGCGGCGACATCGAGGTCGATGCCGTCGTTGGCCTGCGCGCCGTTGCGCCCGCGGTACCGCTTACGCAGTCCGCGGACCTCAAGAACCTCGGGGGACCCCATGAAACCTCCTCAGATACCGACCGGTACGAACCGGAACGTATCAGATACCGTTCGGTACTCAAATCCGTTCGGGTCGGTACGTGAGGGTTACGCTGTGGCCCATGTCCGAGCCGCAGCGTTCCCAGGAGTCCATCGGCGCGGCCGCCCGCGCCCTCGCTGACGCCACCGCCGCACTCACCCGTGCGCTCGGTGACGAGGTGCACTCCGTTGGTCCGCAGGTCACCGAGTCGATCGCTGCGTCGCTGAGGGAGGCCTCGCAGGGTTTGACCTCCGCCTCCGACCGACTGAGCGGAACCGCCCGAGCTCGACGCTCCCGAGGTCGGCGCGCCGAGAGGGTTGAGCAGACCCGAGCGGAGCTGCTGGCTGCGGCCGCCAGTGCGTTCGCCGAGCGCGGCTACGAGGGTGCCTCGGTGGGGGAGATTGCCGCTCAAGCCGGCTACACCAAGGGCGCGGTCTACGCGCACTTCGGCTCCAAAGAGGAGATGTTGCATGCTTTAGTTGCTGAGCTCGACTGCGAAGACGACAACCCGGTGTTCCCCTGGTTCACCGAGCAGGGTGTCGACGAGGACGCGCTCGTGGCAGAAGTCCTCGCCTTGCGTCAGGACTCGCGCACTCTCCTGGTCGTCGAGGTCTACCTGTATGCCATGCGGCATCCCGAAGGTGGGTCAGCCATCGTCGAGCGCTACCGCAGGAACCTGGACCGTTTGACCCGCCGGGTCGCCGAGCTCCGCGGCCCGGACGGTGCCAGAGAAGTCGCTGCGGCCGCCGCCGCCGTGCTTGACAATGCGGTGCTCTACGGCGGGCTGGTCGACGAGCCCCAGATCAGTGCGCGCGGTGCCGCCCGGCAGGTCGCGCGCCTGCTCGCCAGCGAGAACTAACGGGCCGAACGCGCCAACCGCACCGGCAGCACCACCCACACCGCGGTCAGCAACACCAGCACCGCTGACCCGGCAACAATCCCCGCAGTGCGACCCACGACGATGTCGAAAAGCAGTGACGCTGAGCCCGTGAGCACCAAGGCCAACGCCGCCAACCCGATCTGCGCCAACCGGTCAGCCCGCGCCACCAACGACGCCTTGCGGTGCCGACGGAACAACACCCGATGCAGCGACACCGGTGCCACGATCAGACCGGTCGCGGTGATCGCCAGCACCACCAGAACCAGGTACACCGTCCGTTGATAGTCATCCAGCTCGGTGAACCGGGACTGGAACGGCACCGTCAACAGGAACCCGGTCAGGATCTGCACCCCGGTCTGGGCGACCCGGAGCTCCTGGAGCAACTCGTTCCAGTTCCGGTCCATCCGCTCATCGACGGTCTCATCGCGCCCGTCGGTCGGGTCGGCGTCCATCGGTCCTCCTGCCGGCAATGCCGCGCGCTGTCACGACGACGGCGTCGACATCGTCCCGCCCACCGCATCCGCCCGCACCCGCAGCATCGTGTCCGATCCGCCGACCCGGCCCACCACCACGAACCCCGCCCGCTCGTACATCCCACGCGCCCGGTCGTTCCCGTCCTCGACCGACAGGCTCACCCGCTCCGGCCCCTCCAGCACCGCAGCCAACAACGCCGTCCCCACGCCGCGCCCGCGCGCACCCGGCAGCACCGCCATGCTCAGCTCCGGCACCTTGTCGGCCACGTACCCCCACCCGCCCGGCACCAGTCGCAGCCACGCCGCACCCAGCGGACCGTCCGCGTCCAGCGCCACCACCCCCGCATCGCCCGGGGCCGTACCGAACCCGTCGACGTACCGCGCCAGATGCGCGTCCAGCTCCGTCACCCGTGGCTCACCGGTCCAGTTCACCGCCGCCAGGATCAGCGTGGCCAGCAGCGGGCAGTCCTCGGCGGTCGCGGGGCGCAGGTGCATGCCGTCAGGGTGCGCGGCGCAGCCCGGTGCCGTCCACGGGAATCACGGTGCGGGCACTGCGGTTGGACCAGTAGACTGGTCGGTGCCGCGTTCGCGCGGTGGTTGACAACTTCACAGGGGGTGATCGGTTTCGACGGTGATCGTCGATCCAGGGGAAGCGGGCCGAGGATGCATGGTCATCTCGTCAACGCTCCATGCAAACCTATAGGTGCCGATTCCAAGCGCACCGACTTCGCCCTCGCCGCCTGAGCGAGCCTCGAAGTCCGTCAGCCTGAGCTAGCTTCCGACTCAGATCCTGGCGTCATCTAGGGAGCCACTGCTCGTAGCCTTCGTCATCGGGGCTGCGGGGACTTTCAGATGACTGGGCCTGTCCACCACTTGTCCGTGTGAGGGTGGGGGCCGAGAAAAGCAGCAGCGGACTGCGCCCGGAGAAGCCCTGGTTCCACGTCATCGGACGCGGGTTCGATTCCCGCCACCTCCACTCGTGATCGCGCCCCGGTCCGCCTTGTGCGGGCCGGGGCGTTGTCGTGCTTGCGCTGCGCGGTCGACTGTTGGACGATATATCGGTACCTATCGCTGACGGAGGTGGCCGACATGCATGGATCGTTCACGACTGACCGCATCGGAGCAGGGCTCCGCGAGATGGCCGAGGGTGCTCGGGAGCTGTTCGAGCAGCGTCCGAGCCCGCAGCGTCGCCCACGCGGTGACGTGCGCGCGGCGATCCTCGCGCTGCTCGCCGAGGAGCCGATGCACGGGTATCAGCTGATCAGTGAGATCGAGAAGCGCAGTGGCGGGACCTGGCGGCCGAGCCCGGGGTCGGTGTATCCCACGTTGCAGCTGCTTGCGGATGAGGGGCTGGTCCGGGTCGAGGCGGTGGGGGAGAAGAAGACCTATGCGCTGACCGAGGCCGGGGTGCAGGCGGCTGAGGCGGTGGAGGGGCTGCCGTGGGAGTCGGCGTCGTCGGCGGCCGCTGGTGATCCGCGGGTCACGGCGCTCCCGAAGGCGGGGATGAAGCTGGCGCAGGCGTTGGCGCAGTTCGGGCACGATGCGACGCCGGAGCAGATCGACCAGGCGGTGCAGGTGGTGAACGACGCCCGCCGGAAGATCTACACGATCCTCGCCGAAGGCTGACGGGTGGCGGAGCTGTCGGGGGGACGCGAGCGCGCGCGGTATCGCCGGATCGTGTGGTTCGCCGCGCGGTTCATGGTGGTGGCGTGGTGGTTCGAGCTGGTGCTGCCACGGTTCGGGCTGTCGGCGCTGTCGGATCGGGGACGGACCGAGCGGCTGCGGCGGTTCGCGCGGCGGTTCCACGGGCTGGCCCTGGAGCTCGGCGGGCTGATGATCAAGGTCGGCCAGTTCCTGTCGACCCGGCTGGACGTGTTGCCGCCGGAGATCACCGCGGAGCTAGACGGGTTGCAAGACGAGGTCCCGGCGGTGCCCATCCAGGGCATCCGGGCGGTGGCGGAGCCGGAGCTTGGCATGCGATTGGACGAGGCCTTCGTGTCCTTCGACCCGGTGCCGGTGGCGGCGGCGTCACTCGGCCAGGCGCACCGGGCGCGGCTGTCCGAGTCGTTGGCGGCTGACGCGGGGTTCGCGGATGTGGTGGTCAAGGTGCAGCGTCCGGGCATCGAGACCATCGTCCGGGTCGACCTGGCCGCGCTGCGCCGGATCGCCGGGTGGCTCAGCCGGGTCCGGTTCGTGTCCTCGCGGGTGGACGCGCCTGCGCTGGTCGAGGAGTTCGCCACGACGAGCTTGCAGGAGATCGACTACCTGCACGAGGCGGCGAATGCCGAGCGGTTCGCAGAGGACTTCGCGGGTGACGACCGGGTTGCCACGCCACGGGTGGCTTGGGAGCGCACGCGCGGCCGGGTGTTGGCCTTGGAGGACGTCAGCGCGATCAAGATCACTGATGTTGACGCCCTGCGCGCGGCCGGGATCGACCCCGATGAGGTGGCGGACACGCTGGCGCGGGTGACCTTCGAGCAGTTGTTCGGGCATGGGTTCTTCCACGCCGATCCGCACCCGGGGAACATCTTCGTGACGCCGACCGGTGACGGCTGGACGCTGACCTTCGTCGACTTCGGGATGATGGGGGAGATCCCCGAGGCGCTCCGCGCGGGGCTGCGCGATGTGATCATCGCGGTTGTCGGTCGGGATGCCCGGGGGATGGTGGCCGGGATCCAGCGGGTCGGGGTGCTGCTGCCGAGCGCGGATACCGCGGGCCTGGAACAGGCGATGGCTCAGCTCTTCGATCGGTTCGGTGGGATGGGTGTCTCCGAGCTGGCCGCGGTGGACCGTCGGGAGATGGCGGATTTCGCCGACGAGTTCGGGGACACGCTGCGCGGGCTGCCGGTGCAGCTGCCGGAGAACTTCCTGCTGATCGTCCGGGCGATCTCCTTGGTCTCCGGGGTGTGCAGTGCGCTCAACCCGACCTTCAACATGTGGCAGGCCGTCGAGCCCTACGCGGCGTCGCTGGTGCGGTCCCAGGGCAGTCGTCGCGTGCAGGATCTCGGCCGACAGCTGGTGTCCACCGCTGGGATGGTGGCGGCACTGCCGGGCCGGATCGACCGGCTGCTGGCCGATGCGGAACACGGGCGACTGTCGGTGGCCTCACCGGGGACCGAGCGCCGGTTGCAGGCGGTGGAGCGTGCCGTGGGTCGAGTGGTGTCGGCGGTGCTGTTCGCCGGGCTGCTGATCGCCGGGGCGCTACTCCGACCGGACGGTCTGGGGACCGGGCTGATGGCGCTGTCGGTGCTGCCGCTGCTGCACGTGATGCTCTCCGGTCGACGGCGCCGGTAGGTCACTGTCGGACCCGTGCGGGAGCATGGCCGCATGCGCGTGGACTTTGAGGCAGTGCTCTGGCGCTGGGACGCCCGGCCGGGTCTGTGGACCTTCGTGACCGTGCCGGAGGAGCTGTCGGACGAGATCCTGGACCGCACCGCCGGGTACACGCACGGCTTCGGGTCGGTGCGGGTGGAGGCGACGATCGGCGGGACAACCTGGCGGACGTCGATCTTCCCGGGGGACTCGGGGTACTGGCTGCCGATCAAGCGGAAGGTGCGCGAGGCGGAGGGACTGGTGCTCGACGGGAACGCGCGGGTGTCGCTGGTGTTGGTGGACCTTTAGGCCTCCCGGGTTCCCTGTCTGCGACGTTGCTTCGCGCGGGACAGCGACAGCGCCTGCGTCGACTTTATCTGCCAGCGGGTTTACCCCACCTACGCGGGAACGGCCTCAGCCCTGTCACACCCGAATGGAAGATGACCGGTCCACCCCCGCATACGCGGGAACGACGGTTCTACCGAAACCCCGATCTCGAACCGTCACGGTCCACCCCCGCGTACGCGGGAACGACCGGGGCACCGGTGTGCGCCGACCCGATCTTCTGGGGTCCACCCCCGCGTACGCGGGGACGACGGGCACATTCAGTCTCGCGGTTCGGCGTATACGGGTCCACCCCCGCGTACGCGGGAACGACAGGTACTCCATCTCGAACTGAGCTAGCTGCATCGGTCCACCCCCGCGTACGCGGGAACGACCCGGGCGTTGCATCTGACAGGTCGCCCAGAACCGGTCCACCCCCGCGTACGCGGGAACGACATGCTGACGGCAATGTGGCGGGCGTCGCCGGGGGGTCCACCCCCGCGTACGCGGGAACGACACCCAGACGTCCCTCAATGCCTCCGGGCCGTTGGGTCCACCCCCGCGTACGCGGGAACGACACCGGCCCCTACCGCCCACGTGAGGGCGCGATGGGTCCACCCCCGCGTACGCGGGAACGACCTCGATGGGTGCTTGATCGACACCCGCGATCTGGGTCCACCCCCGCGTACGCGGGAACGACGATCGTGGGGCCGCAAAAGTGCGGGAAGTCGCCGGTCCACCCCCGCGTACGCGGGAACGACCCACCGCCGTTCGCCCCGCCGAAATAGGCGATGGGTCCACCCCCGCGTACGCGGGAACGACGTCGGCGACGGACCGCAGGAGCGAGGCGGTGTCGGTCCACCCCCGCGTACGCGGGAACGACGCCTGCCAAGAACCCGTCCACCTACGGCGATCCAGGTCCACCCCCGCGTACGCGGGAACGACACCGCGGCGGCGAACACGTCCCGGTAGACGGTGGGTCCACCCCCGCGTACGCGGGAACGACGTCACGATCAACTCGCAGGACGAGTTTGACGGCGGTCCACCCCCGCGTACGCGGGAACGACGGACCGACCCGGTCGACCTGCTTGGCCAGCGTCGGTCCACCCCCGCGTACGCGGGAACGACAAGGTGGGGCGGCGGCGGGTGGCGCGCAGGACCGGTCCACCCCCGCGTACGCGGGAACGACGACGACCCTGAGCCGGGCACCCCGCTGTCGGCGGGTCCACCCCCGCGTACGCGGGAACGACCCGGTCCGCACCATTGACATGCTCCGCCGCCGCGGTCCACCCCCGCGTACGCGGGAACGACATCAGCGGCCTCGCTGGTCCAGTCTGCGATGCCGGTCCACCCCCGCGTACGCGGGAACGACTGACTGCCGAGGAATCCGCCAAGGCCGGGCAGGGGTCCACCCCCGCGTACGCGGGAACGACAGGCCCGGCTGCTCATGACGTGGGGTCGGCCGAGGTCCACCCCCGCGTACGCGGGAACGACGTGGACCGGGCGCTCGCGCAGGGTGGTGAGCTGGGTCCACCCCCGCGTACGCGGGAACGACGTGGACGGGCAGACGGTCCGGACGAACAACTACGGTCCACCCCCGCGTACGCGGGAACGACGCTGTAGGTCGCGTCGCGTCCAGATACGGCTCTGGGTCCACCCCCGCGTACGCGGGAACGACGGCCATCGAGCCCGGCCAGGCGCTGATCGGTGAGGTCCACCCCCGCGTACGCGGGAACGACCTGGCTCAGCAGATCGTCGCGCGGACGATCGAGGGTCCACCCCCGCGTACGCGGGAACGACAGAAGGAAGACGGGTTGCCAGACGCGCTGACGAGGTCCACCCCCGCGTACGCGGGAACGACGCCATCGCCTGGTCGAACTCGGCCAGGGCCTCCGGTCCACCCCCGCGTACGCGGGAACGACACTTCCTGACCTGCGACTTTACCCGGCCAAACCCCGATCTGCCTTCACTTCTGCCCCGGCCTACCCCCAGACCACGGCCCCCAGCCCGTACGCGCGACCCTTCCCCAACCCGGTGCGCAGCAGCTCCGAGACCCGCCCGTCCACCTCGGTCGCGGTGGCGTCGATGTGGGCGGTGTGTGTCCGTGTTCCCTTGAGATCGACTGGGCTCCGCGGGCTCGCCGCCACCTCAGCGTCGATGCCCAGCCGTTGGAGCCTCGCGGCTGCCCAGGCGTCAAGGCGCTCGATGGGTACGGGCACTTGACGGCTTCGGTAGCTCAGGCCTTGCCCGGGGGCTCGGGGCGTGCCGTTGGCACCTTCTTTGAGTTGCGCGCGCCATTCGAGTGGAACGTCGGAGCGAGGTGTGTACATGGCTGCGATATGAGCGTGGAATCGAACCGTCTCGCCCGGCTCCGGGCACTGTGTGGGGGAGGTGGTCTGGGATGCCGCCCACGTCGCATGGTTCTCCGGGGCCACAGTGGAGCGAACCAGAACGGTGCCAGTGCCTTGTACTGGGTCGACTGCCAGGACGGACCAGAGACAACCGACACGAGACCGCGCGCCCTGATGCGCGGGCAGCTCGATGTTTCCCCAGAGCGACATCGTCATGCGGTGGCCGGCTCGCCGGTCATTCAGCATCGTCGCGGCGACGGCGTCTGAGGTGGTGAGGATGGTGTCAAAGCTGTCATGCATAGCTGGTCCCCCTGCGGTGTGCATAGGTCGAGAAGTAGCTCGTGGTCGTGCGGTGGTAGGTAGTGAGTTCCTCAACACCGTCCAGGTTCCACGGTCGTGACTCGATCCGAGGGACCGTCCGTAGGAGTGCGATCAAGTGCGGGAGGGTGGTCGGTTTCGAGATGACCGGAAGGCTCATATCCCGACCGTCGATGCCAAGGATCGAGTGGGCTCCGGCGGTCAGCGACTGCATTCCGTAGGCGACCGGCAGCAGCGCGAGACTCCTGACCGCGACCTTTTGATCATCGCTGAGACCATCGCGCATCGCTTGGTTGACCTGATTTTCCGCCAATCCATGGATTTGCGTGCCGCCGTACTGCCGCGGGTCGTGGCGATTGGTCAGCAGGCTGAACAGAGCGTCAGCTGGTGACTCGTTTCGCCACGCGTCTAGTGCACTCAAGGCGCTAGCGAATCCGTTGGAGTTATTGGGGATGAACAGTGAACGGTGGATCGCTAGCTCCTGCGCCGGCCCGTCCTTCTTTTTGTCGATGGCATCGATGATCGAATCCGACACCACGGCGGCGACGATTCGATGCCCAGGTCGGGTCAGATCGAGCTGTGCGAGGGCGCGCGTGGCCTCGCACATGGGAATTTTCTGATTCTTGCGCCTCAGCGACGGCACTAGTGCACTCGCATCTGCGAGGTAGTCCGTGACCTGGGCCAGCTCGTGGGCGATGCTGCCGAGTGAGGCGGCCGAGCGCACGACCGGAATCCGCACACCTGAGCGCCACTCCCATCGCAGCGTGGACTCGGCGTCGAGCCTGTGGGCAGCGACGAGAGTCCCGAAAGCCGCCCACCATGCCAGGGGCGTATCGAGCGGCAACCCTGTCAAGGCGCTGTCGGCCCGTGCGGGCGGTGTCGCGTCATCATGGTCGTTGGTGGGAAGTGCGCTCGCCGGCTCGGAGGCGTCAAGAGTCGGTGCTGCGGACGCTGCATGGTCAGCGAGTCTCACGATGGACTCGAGGAACGCCAGCCCCCAGGGCCCGAAGCGTCGATTCAGCGTGTCGAACCTCTCCGGGCTGCCGTCGACCTGGTTGGCATCAACACCGGGGTCTGCCGGATCGACGACCGGAGGGATCAGTGGCCGGGACCACCCGTGATGTGAGGCAACGAGATGAACGACGAGGTCGTCGGCGTTGCACTCGGTGATGAGCCGTTGGGCTGATCTCGCCTCGTGCCGCCAGTACGGGGGCACACCTGCGCGCAATTGGGCTTGCCGGAGTTCGGTCCACGACAGGTCCTCCGCACCGGACTTGGCGAGGAGTTCCTGCCCCGCGGGCTGCCGCACGGTCGAATGGAGAAACCGCTGGAAGGCTGGCCAGCTCTTACCGTCGTCGTGGTGGTATGCGGCCTGTTCCACCGCCATATGCAGGTGCGGCGGAAGACCTACGGCCTCGGCGGTGCGACGCGCGTGCTGGGCCACGTCGCGGCTGTGAGCCACCAGAGACACGGGTGCACCGGCGGAGCGAGGGGACCCGGTGGTGTGGGCGACGCGGACGACGTAGGCGTCACCGCTTGCGCTGTCAATCTCGATCATTGCCGGATCGAGTCCGAGCAGCGCTGCCACCTCGGTGCCCAGCTCGTCGAGGTCCGGTACGGCACCGGGCTCGTCGGCGATCTCCAGGTCGATCAGATCGAGTGCGCGCAGCACGCCACGGAGGTCCGCGGGATCGGCTGTGGGCTTGAGGGCGGGGACGCTGTCTCGGGACAGGAAGAACGGAGCACCAGACTCGAGTCCCAGCCCAGCGAGATCCGTGACGGGCTGTCGACTGTGCGGATCCCACCCGCGAGTGTCGGAGTAGCCGCCGTAATTCACGGGAAAGACCACCACGCTGTCGGGCGAGATTTCTCGAAGATGCGTGACCGGCCTCCACTGTTCCCCGTCGTACCACCACGGTGCGGGACGGTCACCGAGGGGACTTCCGTCGCTGCTCGATCCGTCGGCGGACAATGAGGCGTCGCCGAAGTCTGCGTCCGAGTCGGTACCGGTGATGGCGTGTCGCGCAAGCGAACGCGCTGCCGACACGGGTACCTCGATGATTTCGTCGGGCCGCGGATGGGCGAGGGTCAGTGCCTCGCCATCGACGACGGTTCGCCATGCCACGCGAACATCGGCAGCCGGCTGGTCAGAGTGCCTCCCCACGATGAACGGCACCGGATCGATGTCAGCGACCGGCCGTGGCCGGGTATGCGCGAGCACCGGCAGGATTCCGGCGTGCAGGGTGGGCGCGAAGGTGCGCGGTCCCCATGTGCCTGCGGTGTCCACGTCTCGTTGGCTGGCCAGATCCAATCCGGGCAGCGTCTTCAGCAGATCGAGTGTCGCCTGGGTGGCCTCGCGGTCGTAGATCGCTTGAGTGCCCGGTCGGATCCCGGTGACCACGGTGACGGTGGCGGACCCGTACTCACCTCGCCGGTTCAGTCGCCCGACACGTTGTTGCAGGGCAGGCCATGGGCAGGCTTCCGTGATGACCGCACCGGCTGAGACATCGATTCCTGCCTCGAGCGTCTGGGTGGCCACGACGATTCGCGGGCTGGGCATCGCCGTCTGCGCCCAATCGGACAGGGCTGCGTCGAGTCGGGCTCGGTCGTGCGGACGGAACCGCGAGGTGAGCACTATCGCGCAGCCGGGTTCAGCGACGTTGAGATGGTGCTCGACCTCCTGCGCCATCGCGACGGTATTGCAGAAGACGAGGACTTTGTCGGAGGTGGAGTGCTGCGCGGCCTTCACGAGCGCTCCTCGTACCGAGGCGTCCGTGTTGACAGAAGGGCACAGCTCCACGTCACGCCGAGCCCGAATCACGATGCGTTCGCGCGGGTCGTGGTGATCCGCCTCCGAGAGCCCGTGAGCCTGGCCGAGGTCGCGCAGATGAGGGGGCAACGACGCGCCCAGAAGGACAAGCTGACCGACCGGGACGTCTCCCAACGGTGTCCCGAATGACTGCTGATGATCCTGCTGCGACTGGATCGTCTGAATTGCGGCTTCGGACAGGTGCGGCTCGTCAAAGAGCACCAGCCGGTCGACACCGGTGAGTGCGGCGTGCACCGGCGCCATGCCGGCTGACACGCCGAAGCCGCGGAACAGCAGGCGCGAGACGAACTGGTGCGGGGTGGTGGACACGACGGCGGGGTGGTGGCCGCGCAGCCAGGCATCGCCGTCCGGTGAGAGAGCATGCTGCGTCTCGAAGCTGACGGACCAGGAGGTGGGATCGGCCGAGCCACGCAAGGCGTGTCCCACACGATGCGATGGGCTGCCTGGCTGCGGATCAGCGCCCACCGCCCGAGCCAGGGTCTGCAAGTGCCCGCCGGTCTGGTCGATGATGGAGCGCCGATCAACGACGTGGATGATGCGCAAGGGCGCGGTGCGTCGCATGCCCAAGTGGGCCCGCTCGTCGAGCTGACGTGCCAGGTCCCAGATCGCGACGTCGATGCAGGCGGTCTTCCCGAGTCCGGTGGGGATCTGGACCGTGTCCGGCCACCGCCGGTCTGCCTGCACGCGGTCGGCAAGTGCTCGTTGCCAGGGATAGGGGTCGAATCCGTGGACGTCGGAGAAGAACGCCGCAAAGTCGGGGAACTCCGTCATGATGCACCTCCCAGGAAGAGGCCGTAGCCGTCGTCCCTACATGCGCCGAGGACGAGCGGACCGGGCACAGGGGAGCGGGTGCTGATAGCGACCCACCACTGCTGTCTGCCCCCGGGCGGTTCCGGCCACCGCGCCTCACCGGGCAGGCGCGGACGTCTGGAGAACTGAGCCTCGAACTCCAGGTCATCGCCGTAGTGAGCTTCGAGGTCGCGGGCAAGCTCAAGGCGGGCCACTCGCTCATCGGCGTGGGCGACGTACGGGGTTGCGGACGCCCATGCAGCCGACCGGCGTGTCCACCGCCACTGCTGGAGCGCGACCGTCCGTCCAGGGGCGGCAGGGTCGAATACGTCAATGTCCAGCGCGCCAGCATGGCGCTGGACGGTCTCCTCATTTGCGCCGATCAGGCCGACGCCGAGGATGGCGCCACTCGCGCGCTGGTGCCCGACATCAGGCAGAGCAATCAGGGCGGACGGTTCATCGTGTGGCCATGCTGCGTGGATTGCTTGGTGCGCCGCCCGCAGGACGGCTGGAGTACGAGTGGGCGATAGGCGACGACGCGCGCGGACCGCGACCCAGGTGTCGCCCCGCGCTGCAGGTGACGTGGCCGGTGGAAGAGCCCGGGGAGCGACACTCGCGCGGTTCAGAGGAAGGGTGTGGGTGGTGAAGACGTCCTCATGCATCTGGTCGAGCAGATCGATGGTGTGGTCGTCCCAGACTCGCAGCGGCTCGTTCGGTGCTCGTTGAGTGCCCCAACGCTGGTGGTCAGGTGAGGGACGCGTGCCATCGGTTCGCCCGATAGTGATGTCGGCGATGTGCGTGGCCCGACCCACGTACGGCACACGTGCGGCAGCGTTGCGAAGGGCCGACAGGTCCTCATCGGACAGGGGAAAGGGTTCCTCCTCCACATCCAGATGAACATCCGGTGCCGCCAACGTCGTTCGGATATCGGCGACCTGCGCCTTGCTCCGGGTGTCGTGGTTGGCGAACACGAGTGAGCTGTCCAGCACCTTGTCCAGCTTCGGTTCGGTTGTCCCCGTCGTCCACGCGGGCATCGAGGTGGACGGGACGAACCGCGCGGGCAGGACCGCCGAGCGGTGCTCGGGCACCCATATTCGGATGGCGCTGCACCGGGACAGGCGTCGCAGGGCAGTCCGCTCACGGTCGGTCTGTTCGTCCTCGCCTGCGTGCGCGCCGGCGAGGAGCGCGGCAAAGACGCGATACGGGCTCGGGGGCCACTCGGGTCGGGAGTCCCCATCCGATCCCGAGTAGACCCCTTGCCACCAGGTCACGGTGATCCGGATCATTCCTCGGCACCCTCCGCTCCAGAGGCAAGCGCCTGAGCGGCTGAGAGCACGAGCTGATGCACCTCGGAGGTTGACATCGTCGCCAGGATCGGCGACGCGAAGGTGAGCCCCACCTGAGCGGCGTCCGCCAGCGCAACCCGCACTGCGTCCACCAGCGTGTCAGTGGTCATCGAGATGCTGAGACCTTCCGGAGCGCGGTGCCCCAAGCGACGGAGTCCGAGTCGGGTCTCGACGGTGATCAGTTCGCAACCTGACCGCAGGTGGGAGTCGAGAGCGGAGAGGTGATGGCCGAGCAGAGCGAGGCAGGTCAGTACGACACCTGCCGCGTGGGTCTTCGGTTGACCGTGTTCGCCGTACCGCATCGCGCGCAGAGCAGCGAAGGACACGGACGCGCGGCGCAGGATGAGCTCGCAGGAGAAGCCGTGCACCTCGACCTCGCCCGGGACCATGCCGAATCCCCAAGCCGATGGGCGGTCTTTCTTCGCGACCGAGGCCTTCGGCGTCGCGGTGAACCCGTCCTCGGAAGCCGCCAGCGCCACCTTGTTCGACACCGGGAGGTCGTCGTACTTGCTCGCGCCGCTTCTGGCGGCCTGGGCGTTGTAGCCGATGACCTCGCTCGAATAGACCCTGGCCTGTCGGTGGCGTTCCACCGTGCCGGACGAGAGCCAGAACCCGAACAGGAGGCTGTTAGGGAAGTTCCCGAACGCGCTGCTGGCGTCGCGCGTGGAGTTGGCCCCAGCGATCAGGTCACGCAGTCCACCCTCGGATACCCATGCCGCCCGATCGGCACCAGGCTCTTGCGCGTAGCGGATGTGCGCGTCGACGTGTCGGTGAGAGGTCTGCCACGAGCTGATCTGCGCGGTGGCGACCAGCTGCTGGATGTCCGCGGCGCTGCTGGTCGGGAGCTTCTTCTTGCGGAGGATGTCCTCGACCTGCTCCACAGTGACGGGGGTGGCGGAGATCTCGACTCCCGGGAGGCCCCCCACGAGTTCCCGAGCGCCCCAAAGTGCCTCCTCGCAGCGGTTTGCCTGGGATCCGAGCGAGTCGATCACGACCGCCGGGACCGCGACCGGCCGCCCGTGCTCATCCCGCTGGGTGTGGCGGAACCAGCCGTCGTCATCGGCCTGTGGCATGAAGCCCTCGAAGCGCGCGTACTTGGAGGCGGGGTCCGAGGACGACGCCAAGTAGGTCGGTGGCTGGATCACTGCACCAGGGCCGGTGACCGGTTCCAGTTCGCTCTCGATGACCACAGCGGCCACCTGGTGGTCCGCAATGGCCTTGGCCAGGCGATCCACGAAGGCGCGGGCTTCCTGGTTCGTCGTCATGACTGCCTCCCTGCTGTCGGTGCCCGGGGCTTCCGGGTCGGTCTGTGCACGTTATCGACCACTAGCGATCGCGCAGTGGGACTTTGGTCCGGCCCTCGCCGCATCATCAATTCCAACCACAAGTTGCGGTCCTCGCGCTTCCTGCCATGGGCATCGCTCCCGCCTACGCGGGTGACTGTCGTGATCGCGCATGATGCAGTCCAACCACAAAGGTCGACTCCCGCCTACGCGGGTGCCCCCTATCGTGCCACTGTGGTGCGGGGGTGAGCAGGTCGCTGCTTCAGGCAGCCAGGCCCACCCTTGTCACGGCGGGCTCCGCCAGCGGTGCGTGCATCTGTGCCGTGGCAGCATCATCGCCCGTGGCGGCTAGCTCGACCGTCGACTGCGAGGCCACCGCCGCAGCCCGCTCCCGCGCCCGCTGCCGCCGCGCCCGCAGTACCACCGCCACCGCATGCGCCCCCACGACCATCCACACCAGATTGGTCACCACCGACGGCCACACCCCGGAGGATGCGGCCACCAGTCCCATGAAAAGCCCGCTGATCACGTTGGCCAGCTGGTAGCGCCCGGAGGTGGGTGCCCAGGTGCCGCGGGACACGAAGACGTAGGCGATGAGGCAGGTGACCGCGCCGACCCAACCGAGGGCGGTGATGACTGCGGACATGGGCGTCTCCGGGCATGACGAAGTGGCGTGGAGCGAGGGGATGGTGCCGCCGGTGCGACACCCCAAGTCTGGGTCGTTGCGCTCTTCAGCACAATCGAACAGAGTTGGACCAGGGATGTAGCAGAACTGAAGGGGTAAAGCGTTGGCAACGGACCCGCGAAGACTTGCTGTGCTCCTGGCCGTGCACCGGGCAGGTGGGGTGCTGGCGGCGGCGGATCTGCTTCATGTGACCCCCTCGGCCGTGTCACAGCAGATTCAGCGACTGGAAGCTGAAGAAGGTGTCGCGGTGTTGGACCGCGGACCCCGTGGGGCGACGTTGACCGCGGCCGGACGGGTCCTGGCGGAGGCGGCCGAGCGGATCGAGGCGGAGCTGGTCGAGGCGCGCAAGTCGTTGGCGGCGATGGAGGGCGAGCTGTCCGGTCGGGTGACGGTGGCGGGGTTCCAGACCGCGATCCGGGCGGTGATCGCACCGGCGCTGGGGGTGATCGCCGAGCACCATCCGGGCATCGATCTGGTGATCGAGGAGCGCGAACCAGCGGAGTCGTTGCGGCGGCTGCGTGAGGGCGACGCGGACATCGTGCTGTTGGAACGCGATGAGGAGGGCGACAGCCATGTGCCGCGCGGGCAGCGGGACGTGGTGCTGTTGGAGGAGCCCTGGCGGGTGGTGCTGCCGCCGACGGTGGCGATGCCGACGCAGCTGTCCGATCTGGCGGGGGCGACCTGGTTGGGTGCGGAGCCGGGGACGGCAGCGGCGCGTGCGCTGGGGCGGATCGCCGGGGCGCTGGGGCCGCTGACGGTGCGGCATGTGTCCTACGACTTCGATGTGGCGTTGGCGCTGGTGGCGGCGGGTCAGGGGATCGGGATGCTGCCGGCCCTGGCGTTGCAGGGCGAGTTGCCGGAGCAGGTGACGGTGGCGACGGTGCCGGGGCTGGGGTCGCGGCGATTGGTGGCACGGCATCGGGCGACCCGCCGTGAACCGGGTCCGGCGGTGGCGGCGGTGGTCGATGAGCTGCTGGCCGCGGCGTCCGGGTTGGATCTGGTCTGAGGGCTTGACGTGCCTGGGGTGCGGCCGCACAGTGACCGGTGTCACAGTTCGCCATCGTCGTCTGGAGCTGTCATGCCGAGTCGTCTGAACCCGTATCTCAGCTTCCGCGACAACGCTCGGGAGGCGATGGACTTCTATCAGTCGGTGTTCGGCGGAGAGCTGACCCGCAGCACCTTCGGGGAGTTCGGCGTGAGCCAGGACCCGGCTGAGCAGGACAAGATCATGCACTCGCAGCTGATCGGGTCGAACGGTCTGGTGCTGATGGGCGCGGACACGCCGAACTCGATGGACTACACCCCGGGCGGGTCGATCTCGGTCTCGCTGAGCGGGGACAGTGACGCGGATGCCGAGCTGCGGGGGTACTGGGAGGGGCTCGCGGACGGGGCGACGGTGATCGAGCCGCTGACGGTCGCGCCGTGGGGCGATGCGTTCGGGATGCTCACCGACCGGTTCGGGGTGACCTGGATGGTCAACATCGCGGGAGCGACCGGCTGATCCGACCGCCCGGTCATCTCGGCCACTTAGACTGGTCCGATGCGCTCGCGGACGGTGGTGACCCTTGGACGTCCGTGAACTCCTGGCAACTCCCGAGCTCGGCCTGAGTCTGGTGACGGCTGAGTCGCAGGCGTTGGATCACCCGGTGACGGCGGCGTACATCACGGACCTGCCGGACCCGTCGCGGTTCCTGTCCACCGGGGATCTGGTGCTGACCAGTGGCCTGTGGTTGGACCGGGAGGACGGGGCGGAGACGTTCCTGACGGCGTTGGCCCGTCAGCAGGTGGCCGGTGTGGTGCTCGGTCTGATCGAGATCGGGGTGATCCCGGATGAGGTGATCACCCGATGCCGGGAACTGGGCTTGACCCTGTTGACGGTGCAGCCTGGGGTGTCCTTCCGGCGGATCGCCGAGGTGGTGGCCGGGCGGCAGCCCGGGTCGGCGAGCGGGATGGCCGAACGTTCGATGAAGTTCAGCCGCCGCCTGGCGGACACCGTGTCCCGGGGTGGCGGGGTGAACGAGCTGCTGGCGCTGTTCAGCGCGGAGTTCTCGGTGGGCTGCTGGGTGATCGACGAGACCGGGTCAATGCTGGCCTCCTCGGGCCAGGCCCCCGAACGGGCTCAGGTGGCCGAGCAGTGGAACACGATGCTGCGCCGCGAAGATGAGCAACGGCTGATCGTGGTGGGCGAGCGCGGTCCGGCGACGATCACCCGGATCGGCGGGCGCGACCGCACCGGGTTCTTCGGCTGCTGGGGCGATCACCGGGGCTTCTCCGAGGAGATGGGCCTAGCGGTGGACGCGCTGGTCGGCGCGCTCCGGGTGGAGATGGAGCTGACCAGTCGCTGGCGGCAGACCCGGAATGCGCAGGTGGCGGAGCTGGTGCGGTCCATCCGTGATCAGGAGGCGTCGCCGGGGGCGATCTCGGCCCGGATGCGACTGGAGGGCCTGGCCCCGCAGGACGAGAAGACCGTGCTGGTGGCCAGGGTCGACGACCCGCGGTTCCCGGTGGCGGCGGTGCTGGACATGGTGCAGCGCACGCTGTCGGCCCGCGGGCACCGGGTGATGGGCGCTCCGATCGAGGACACGGTGTTCCTGCTGGTCAATGGTGCGGATGAGGCGGAGCTCCCGCTGGCGGACCAGTTGGCCGCCGAGCATGGGGCGTTGCTGGCAGGGCGGCAGCTGCGGGTCGGGATCAGTGACCCGGTCTCCGGGGTGAGTCGGCTGAACTCCGCGCTGGCGACGGCGCTGGAGCGGGTGCAGAACGCTACCGGGACTGAGCCGGTGCTGGTGTCGACGGCGCTGCATGTGCAGGGGCACCGGGCGCTGCTGCGGATGCTGGGGGAGAGCACCCGGCACGGCTACGCCCACGAGGTGCTCGCCCCGCTGCTGAGCTATGACCAGCGGCACAACGCGGATCTGGTCGGCACGCTGCGGGCGTTCCTGGACGGGGGCGGTGCCTGGCAGGAGACGGCGCGTCAGCTGCACCTGCACACCAACACGCTCCGGTACCGGATCGCCCGGATCGAGGAGCTCACCAACCGCGACATGAGCACCATGGCCGACCGCGTGGACCTCTTCCTCGCCATGGTCTGTCTCGACGAGGACGACCCCGAAGCCTGAACCGCGCCGAGTCGGCATTGAGACGACGGAAACCGACGCGCCGGAGGCTGTGATGCGTCGGTTTCAGTAGTCTCGGCGGCTGAGGTCAGCGCGGCGAGGGAGGACCGGTGGCGAAGACGCCCACGGTGTATGACGTGGCGGAGCGGGCGGGCACGTCCATTGCCACGGTGTCGCGGGTGTTGCGGCGGCCGGATGAGGTGCGGGCGGAGACCCGGGCATTGGTGCATGCGGCGATCCAGGAGCTGGGCTACGTGCCCTCGGGTGCGGCGCGCGGGTTGGCAGCGCGGCAGACCGGGGTGCTGGGCCTGTGCTTCCCGGACGTCGACGGGATCGACGACCCGGCGGATCTTCCGGCCCCGGTGCGGGTCGGGCAGACGGTGGAGGTGGTCACGGACGCCGGGCAGCCTGCGGTGCATCCGGGGAATCTGTACATGGGCGAGGTGATGCGCGGCGCGGAATTGGAGGCGTGGCGCACCGGCCTGGCGGTGATGATTGCGGTGGCCCGGGGTGCGGAGCCGTCGGCGCTGGTGTCGGATCTAGCCGGACGGGTCGACGGGTTGGCGGTGCTGTCGGCGACAGTGCCGGATGACGTGCTCAGGCACATCGCCCGGCGCATCCCGGTGGTGGTGATGGCCGGTCCGCGGACCGAGGATGACGCCCACGACCACATCAGCGTGGACAACGCGGCGGGGATGCGGGCGCTGACGGCGCACCTGATTGCCGACCACGGCCTGCGGGAGCTGCGGTTCATCGGCGGGCCGGCGGATGCACCCGATGACGCGGAGCGATTCCTGGGGTACTGCGCGGCGCTGGCGGAGGCCGGGCTCACGGTGCCGACCGCACCGGCGATGCGTGGTGACTTCACCCGAGACACCGCGCGCAGCCTGGCACGGCAGTTGCTGGCGGATGGCGACCTGCCGCGGGCACTGGTGTGCTCGAACGACCAGACGGCGCTGGGGTTCTTGGATGAGCTGACTGCCGCGGGGATCGAGGTGCCGGAACGGGTGGCGTTGACCGGATTCGACGGCATCGACGCGGGTCTGACCTCGGTGCCGACACTGACGACTGTGCGCCAGCCGATGCTGGAGCTGGGTCGGGCGGCGGTGGAGCGGCTGCGCCTGCGGATGGCCGATCCGGCGCTGCCACCGGCGACGATCAACCTGCCGGTGCGGGTGTTGCTGCGCAGGTCATGTGGGTGCGCTCCCACGGCGACGCTCGCTCAGTCGACCTAGAGTCGTGACGGGATTCGCCTGAACCGCCCGCATTGCGCGGGTCGATGTATGCGCATACAGTCGCCGTCAGCGCTCGCGGGAATCCGGCGGCGCACGGCCCGGACGGGCCGCCCTCAACGTGGAGGAGAAGAACCCATGACGCGCTGGTCCCTCGCCGTCGGTGCGGCGATGACGGCGGCAGTGCTGGTGACCTCGGCCTGTGCGGCCCCGGTCCAGACCTCCGGTGGCTCGAATGCCGCCGACGGCACCACCTCGATGCTGATCGCTGCGGACAACGGCTCCCCGACCTTCGATCGCAACTTCAACCCGTACTCCTCGGGCAAGCGCAACACCGCGAGCTACATCTACGAGCCGCTGGTGATCGTGAACGAGATGTCCGGCGAGGAGACCCCCTGGCTCGCCGAGTCCTACGAGCAGCCGGACGCCAGCACCATCGTCTTCCACCTGCGGGACGGAGTGACCTGGTCCGACGGCGAGGACTTCACCGCCGAGGACGTGGTCTTCACCTTCGACTTGCTGATGGCCAACCCCCAGCTCGACCTCAAGGGGATCGGCGAGCACATCGCCTCCACCGAGGCCGAGGGCAGTGATGTGATCGTGCACCTGTCCAGCGAGGACGTGCCGGCCGCGGTGATCATCGCCCAGACCATGGTCGTCCCGGAGCACATCTGGGCGGACGTCGACGACCCGGTCACCTTCACCAACGAGGACCCGATCGGCACCGGCCCGTACACCCTCGGCGACTTCACCCCGAACCAGTACACGCTGGTGAAGAACGAGGACTACTGGCAGGCCGACAAGGTCGCCGCCGACGAGCTGGTGCAGCCCGCGGCCAACTCCGAGCTGGACATCGTCAACAACGGCTACGACTGGGCCTACGCGTTCATGAGCGACGTGGAGGACACCTGGGTCGCCGCCAACCCGGACGCCAACACCTATTGGTACCCGGCCGGTGCCACCATCGCGCTGATCCCGAACATGACCAAGGCGCCGTACAACAACCTGGACTTCCGCCAGGGCATCGCCGCCGCGCTGGACAAGCAGGCCATCGCGGACAAGGCCGAGCAGGGCTACGTCGACCAGGCCAGCCAGAGCGGTCTGATGCTCCCCTCGCAGGAGGCGATCCTCAACACCGACCTGCCGAACCAGGGCATCGTCGAGCAGGACACCGACGCGGCGCTGGAGCACTTCGCGGCAGCCGGGTACACCCAGTCCGGCGACAAGCTGGTGGATGCGAACGGTCAGCAGCTGACCATCAACATCACCACCCCGAACGGTTGGTCCGACTGGCTCCAGGGCGTGCAGCAGGTGAAGAACCAGCTGTCCGCCATCGGGATCAACGTCGAGGTCGTCCAGCCCCAGCCCGCCGCGTACCAGCAGCAGATGCGCTCCGGTGACTTCGACATGGTGATGGGCACCGTCGGCGGCTCCGGCCAGCCGTACCAGGACTTCGGCGGGATGATGGGCGAGCAGTTCTACGCCGAGATCGGCACCACCGCCTCCGGCAACTTCGGACGGTTCCAGTCCCCGGAGGCCGATGCACTGCTGGCGGAGCTGAAGACCACCGTCGACGAGGACCGGCAGACCGAGATCGCGCAGGAGCTGCAGCAGATCGCCTACGAGCAGATGCCGATGATCTCGCTGTTCTACGGCGGCTCGTGGGGCCTGTTCTCGACTAAGTCCTTCACCGGATGGCCCAGCGCGGACGACCCCTACGCGTCGCCCAAGACCTGGGACCAGACCCCGCTGCTCATCCTGACCAGCCTGAAGGTCGCGTCCTGATCCGCCTCCGCCCGGGCCGATACCGGCCCGGGCGGACCCCCTCACCCCGAAGGAGGCTCCGGTGCGCTATGCCCTGCGCAAACTCGGTCTGCTCCTGCTGACCCTGTGGGCGGCGGTGACGCTGAACTTCATCCTGCCCCGCCTGATGCCCGGTTCCCCGGCGGATGCCGCCATCGCCAAGCTGGCCCAGAACGGACCGGTGTCCCCGGCGGTGCAGCGGGCCATCGAGGTCCAGCTCGGACTGCCCGATGGCAACATCTGGGACCAGTACGTCAGCTACCTGCACAACGTGGTCACCCTGGACTTCGGGGTCTCCTACACGTTCTTCCCGCAGAAGGTCTCCGACCTGGTGGCGAACGCGCTGCCCTGGACGCTGATCATGGTCGGCCTGGTCACGATCATCGCCTTTGTGCTCGGCACCCTGATCGGGATCGGTGCGGCGTGGAAGCGCGGGACCTGGATGGACTCGCTGCCGACCATGACCGGCAGCTTCCTGTCCGCCTTCCCGTACTTCTGGACCGCGCTGCTGATCGTGTTCTTCGCCGGATATGTGGCGGGCTGGTTCCCGACCTCCGGTGCCTACTCGGCCACCGCGGTGCCGAACTTCTCCCTCGAGTTCATCGGTGACGCGCTCTACCACGCGGCGCTGCCGGCGATCACGATCCTGATCACCTCGCTCGGCGGCTGGATCCTCGGGATGCGCAACACGATGATCAACACCCTGGGCGAGGACTACGTGACCTTCGCGGAGGCGAACGGTCTGCGCGGGCGGACGGTGGCGATTCGCTACGCCGCCCGGAACGCGATCCTGCCGAACCTGACCGGCTTCGGCATGGCCCTGGGTGGCGTGGTCGGTGGCTCGCTGCTGGTGGAGCAGGTCTTCGCCTACCCGGGCGTCGGCTACCTGCTCTACAACGCCGTCACCAACCAGGACTTCCCGCTGATGCAGGCGCTGTTCCTGATGATCACGGTCAGCGTGCTGGTGGCGAACTTCCTGGTCGAGATCCTCTACGGCGTCCTCGACCCGCGGACGAGGCGGTGAGTGAACATGACTGAATCCACAACGATGCCCGACCGCGTGGTCGTGCCCAAGCCTCCCCGGCGACCGAGTCGGAGCAAGGCCGGGCGCGCGTTCCAGGTGTTCGGACGGGGGGTGGCCACGGTGTGGTCGAACCCCAAGGCCCGGGTCGGCCTGGTGCTGCTCGGACTGTTCGTGCTGATGGCGATCTTCGCGCCGGTGCTGGCGCCCTACGGTCCGCACGACGACTCCTTCGGGCGCAACGAGGCCGGGTCCTCCGCGCACTGGCTGGGCACCACCGGCAACGGCGAGGACGTGCTCTCCCAGGTGATCTACGGTTCCCGGATCTCGCTGCTGGTCGGCTTCATCGCCGGTGGGCTGTCCACCGTCGTCGCCGTGGTGATCGGCCTGTCCTGGGGCTACCTGCGCGGCTGGGGCAACGACGTCGTCAACTTCTTGGTGAACCTGTTCCTGGTGGTGCCGGGTCTGCCGCTGATGATCATCATCGCCGCCTACCTCCAGAACGGCGGGCTGCCGATGATCATCCTGGTGGTGGTCATCACCGGCTGGGCCTGGGGTGCTCGGGTGCTGCGGTCGCAGACCCAGTCGCTGCGCAGCCGGGACTTCGTCACCGCGGCGGTGTTCTCCGGTGAGCGACCGGCCCGGGTGGTGTTCCGGGAGATCCTGCCGAATATGACCTCGATGATCGCGGGGTCGTTCTTCGGGGCGGCCACCTCCGCGATCCTGGCCGAGTCCGGGCTGTCGTTCCTGGGCCTCGGCGACATGGCGACCGTGAGCTGGGGCTCGATGATCTTCTGGGCCCAGAACTCGATGGCGATCCTGACCGGCCAGTGGGTGCTGCTGTTCGCCCCCGGTCTGTGCATCGCGCTGCTCGCCACCTCCATGACCCTGGTGAACTTCGGCGTGGATGGCCTGTCCAATCCGCGCCTACGGGAAGGGACCGGCCGATGAGCCTGCTTGAGATCGAGGACCTGACCGTCGTCTACGAGCCCCGGGGCGCCACCCCGACCACCGCGGTGGACCGGGTGAGCCTGAGCCTGGAGCAGGGCGAGTTCATCGGGCTGGTGGGGGAGTCCGGCTCCGGCAAGTCCACCCTCGGCTTCGCGGTCACCCGCCTGGCCAAGGCCCCGGCCCGAATCGCCTCCGGTCGGATCGTCTTCGACGGGACCGACATCGCGGGGATGGGTGCCGAGGAACTGCGCGAGCAGCGCCGGGGTGGCTTCGCCATGGTGTTGCAGTCCGGGATGAACGCGCTGAACCCGGTGCGGTCCATCGCCCACCACTTCGGCGACATCTTCGCGGCGCACGGCCACGTGCCGAAGCCGAAGCGTCGGGCCCGGGCGGTGGAGCTGCTGGACAAGGTGCAGCTGCCCGCCACCGTGCTGGACCGCTACCCCGGGGAGCTCTCCGGCGGCATGCGGCAGCGGGTGTCCATCGCGCTGGCCCTGTCGCTGGAACCGCGGCTGATGGTCTTCGACGAGCCGACCACCGCGCTGGACGTCCTGGTGCAGCACGCCGTGATGGACACCATCCGGGAGCTGCAGAAGGCCGAGGGCTTCACCGCGATGCTCATCTCGCACGACCTGGGCGTGGTTCTGGAATCAGCGGAGCGGGTCGCGGTGATGCACGACGGTCGGATCGTGGAGGACGCCCCATCCCGGCAGCTGTTCCAGCACCCGCAGCACGAGTACACCCGGATGCTGCTGTCGCACTACGCCGACCCGCGCGCCGAGGTGGTCGAGCTGCCTGGGCTGAGCTCACGGACGGTGGACGCCCCGGAGGTCACCGACGATAAGGCCGCCCACGACGCGGTGGTGGTCGACCACGTCAGCAAGGTCTACCCCGCACCCCGGCGTGGGGAGCAGCCGGTGACCGCGGTCGACGACGTGTCCTTCACCCTGGAACCGGGCGGTGCCCTGGCACTGGTCGGGCAGTCCGGTTCGGGCAAGTCGACCATCGCCAAGATGCTGACCGGGGTGGAGAAGCCCACGAGTGGGACGGTCAGCTTTGGCGACCGGCGAGTGGACACGCTCAGCCGCCGGCAGCTGCGCGGGCTGCACGCCGACATGCAGATGGTGTTCCAGGACCCGTACTCGGCGCTGAACCCGCTGAATACCGTGGAGTACACGCTGACCCGTCCGGTGGAGAACTTCACCGACCTGCGCGGGGAGGCGGCCCGGGCCCGGGTGCTGGAGCTGCTGGAGACCGTGGGGCTGACCCCGGTGGAGCAGTTCGCGGCCAAGCTGCCGCACCAGCTCTCCGGCGGGCAGCGGCAGCGGGTGGTGATCGCCCGGGCGCTGGCCTCCAACCCGCAGGTACTCGTCGCCGACGAGCCGGTGTCGATGCTGGACGTGTCGCTGCGGGCCGGGGTGCTCGCGCTGTTGCAGGAGCTGCGCCGGGAGACCGGTGTCTCGCTGCTGTACATCACCCACGACCTGCTGTCCGCCCGGGTGATCGCCGACCAGATCATGGTGCTGCACCACGGTCGGGTGGTGGAGCGCGGCGAGACCGTGCAGGTGCTGCGCTTCCCGGAGGACGAGTACACCACCGAGCTGTTGGCCGCGGTGCCGCAGCCCAGTCGACGGTTCCAGGCGTCATGACCGGGGCGATTACCGATGGCGTGCCCTTCGGTGAGTTGCCGCTGGCCGCGGGGGTCGACGTGCTCCGACTGCGGCTGCCGGAGGTCGAGCTGACTGCCTTGCGGGCGCGGCCCACTGGTGACTCCCGAGCGACCGCGCTGCTGGTTCCCGGCTTCACCGGCTCCAAGGAGGACCACCGGGTGCTGCTGCCGCTGCTTGCCGAGCGGGGCATCGACGCCTGGGCGATCTCCCAGCGCGGACAGGGCGACTCGCAGTCGTTGCCCCGGGTGTCGGACTACGCGCTGGACCTGCTGGCCGGTGACGTGCAGGAGGTGGTCGACCTGATCGGCGGACCGGTGCACCTGCTCGGGCACTCCTTCGGGGGGACCGTGGCTTGCGCCGCTGCCATCGCCGACCCCGCGCGGTTCCGGTCGCTCACCCTGCTGTGCTCCGGACCGCACGGGTGGCCCGGGCGCAAAGCGGACATCCGGGCCCGGCTGCTGGCCACCGGCGGCACCGCCGATCTGTGGAGCCTGGACAACCCGGAGCTGGCCTGGGCGCTGGCGCAGGGGGAGGACCCCGGCCTTGATCCCGAGGCGCAGTTCCACCGGCTGCGCTCGGCCGCCACCTCCACCGCCCAGCTGATCGCCGCCATCGACATCCTCGCCGACCCCACCGACGTCACCGCGGCACTGGCCGCCACCGGGCTGCCGGTGCTGGTGGCGCACGGCGAACACGACGACATCGCCTGGCCGCAGTCCTGGCAGCGCCGCACCGCCGAGCAGGTGAGCGGGCAGTACGCCGTGCTGCCCGGTGCCGCGCACTCGCCCAACCTCGAGACCCCCGAGGCCACCGCTGACCTGCTGGCCGGCTTCTGGACCTCCGTCACCGACTGAAGGAAAGACCTGTGACCCACACGCTGCAGTTCCCCGACGGCTTCCACTGGGGAGCCGCCACCGCCGCCCACCAGATCGAGGGCAACAACATCAACAGTGACTGGTGGCCGCGCGAGCACGCCGCCGGGACCAGCATCGTCGAGCCCTCCGGGGACGCCGCCGACTCCTACCACCGCTACCGCGAGGACATGCGGCTGCTCAAGGACGCCGGGCTGGACACCTACCGGTTCAGCATCGAGTGGGCGCGCATCGAGCCGGAGCGCGACTTCATCTCCCGGGCGGAGATCGACCACTACCGGCGGATGGTCGACACCTGCCTGGAGCTGGGCATCACCCCGATGGTCACCCTGATGCACTTCACCGTGCCGCGCTGGTTCGCCGACGCCGGGATGTGGCGGGCCACCGATGCCGCCGACCGGTTCGCCCGCTACGTGGAGGCCGCCCTGCCGGTGCTCGGGAATGACGTGACCTGGGTCTGCACCGTCAACGAGCCGAATATCGCCGCGATGATCGCCGGTGGCGAGGACCCGGCCAACCTGGTCGCCTACGGTCTGCCCGCCCCGGACCTTGCGGTGGCCGACACCCTGCTCGACTGCCACCACCGCGCGCAGGAGATTCTCTCCGGTGTCGGCGGTATCCGCTCCGGGTGGACCATCGCCACCCAGGCGTTCCAGGCCGAGCCCGGCTACGAGGACGCCAAGCACGCCTACGGTTACCCGCGCGACGACTGGTACCTGGAGATGTCGAAGGGCGACGACTGGGTGGGTGTCCAGGCGTACACCCGCACGATCATCGGCCCCGACGGTCCGCGCCAGGTGCCGGACGGCATCGAGACCACGCTGACCGGCTGGGAGTACTACCCCTCCGCCATGGCCGAGGGTGTGCGTTCCGCCTGGGAACTGTCCGGTGGGGTGCCGGTGTTCGTCACCGAGAACGGCATCGCCACCGCGGATGACGACCGTCGGATCGACTACACCGAGGCCGCTCTGGCCGAGTTGCACGCGGCCATCACCGACGGGATCACCGTGGAGGGCTACCTGCACTGGTCGCTGCTGGACAACTACGAGTGGGCCAGCGGCTTCCGACCGACCTTCGGGTTGGTCGGCTGGGACCGTGAGACCTTCGAGCGCCAGCCGAAGCCCAGCCTGGCGTGGCTCGGCGCGCAGGCGAAGGCGAATGCGCTGACTGTGCGCTGATCCGTAACACCGCCCAGCCCCCATCCTCGGCGTGCTCCGGCGCCTCGCACCCCAGCACGCCGAGGTCCCCGCGCCGGGCACGAGGTCGTCGTTCCCGTATCGAGTTCGGGGGCGCCGCATCCGACCTCGTGACCGGAGCACCGAACTCGGGCGGGTGTGTGCCTGGATGCAGGGACGGGTCGGGCCGACCGCCGGGGCGGGGGTACGCGGGCGGGTCAGCCGAAGTGCAACGTCGGGATGCCGAAGGCCGCCGCGTCCGGCACCCGGAGCAGCGTGGGGGACAGGACCTCCTCCACCACGACCTCGGCGGTGTAGTGCACCTCGCCGCCGAGCAGGTGCCCGGCGTACCCGGTCGCCCCGGTGTTCTTCACCCCCAGGGCCACGTGCAGGTGCGGGGTCGCGGTCTGGGTCTGCTCATCCCACAGGACGGTGCCGGAGCCGATGCCCTCGGTGTAGGTCACGGTGACCTCCTGGGGCAGCGGCGGCTCCTCGTCGTCGACCGGGGTGTGCGCGGCGATGAACCGGGCGCTGCGGAACGCCCCGGAGAACACCGGGATGGTGGCCTGACGGATGCCCTGCTCGGCGCACAGCGCGGCCAGGCAGGTGAGCACCTCGTCACCGGGCTCCAGTGCGACGGCGAACCGGCGGCCGACGGTGAGTTCGGCGGCGCGCATCAGGCGTCGACCCGGACCGGATCGGGTGCCCCGATGGCGAGAGCGTGCGCGCTGACCGCGTCCAGCAGCTCAGCGCGTCGGGTCTCGTCCAGGAACGCCGAGCGGATCGCGTTGACCGCGAGCCGACCGCGCAGCGCCTCGGAGACCGCCCCGGCTGCGACCAGCGCCCGGATGTTGTCGTCCAGGTAGCCGCCGAAGTACGCGGGATCGTCCGAGTGCACGGAGGCCAGCAACCCCTCGTCCAGCATCACGGACAGCGGGTGGTCGGCCAGGTCGGGTCCAGCGGTGCGTAGCGCCAGGTTGGACAGCGGGCAGACGGTCAGCGGGATCTGGCGTTCGCGCAGCACGGCGACGAGCTCGGCGTCCTCCAGTGCGCGGTTGCCGTGGTCGACCCGCTCGACACCGAGCACGTCGACGGCCTCCCAGACATAGTCCGGGCCACCTTCCTCGCCGGCATGCGCGACCCGGTGCAGGCCCAGCTCCGCGGCGCGGGCGAAGACCTCCCGGAACAGTGACGGCGGGAAGCCGACCTCGGAGGAGTCCAGCCCGACACCCAGCAGCCGGTCGCGCCAGGGCAGCACCGCCTCCAACGTCTCGGCGGCGGCCTCCGGGCCCAAGTGGCGCAAGAAGCACACGATCAGCCCGGTGCTGATGCCGATCCGCTGCGCGTCGTCCAGCGCGGCGAGCACTCCGTTCAGGACGTCGGCCAGCGGCACACCTCGGGCGGTGTGCGACTGCGGGTCGACGAACACCTCCGCATGCCGCACTCCGGCCAGCGCCGCCCGATCCAGGTAGGCAGCGGTCAGGTCGTAGAAGTCACGCTCGGTGCGCAGCACGTCCAGGTTCGCGTAGTACACGTCCAAGAAGGACTGCAGATCGGGGTAGGGCGCACGGTCGTCGATCCCGGCCGGGACGGGCAGGCCGTGACGCTGCGCGAGGGTGCGGATCAAGGGCGCTTCGAGCGTGCCCTCGATGTGCACGTGCAGTTCAGCGGTCGGCCACACGGTGGTGCGGGTCCTCTCGACTCGGCGGGATCGGGCTGGTGGTGAGTCCACCACAGCCGCCCGCGAGGCATCTTCGGACGATCGCCCAACGACTGCGCGACCTGCGGCACCGGGCTGTGGAGGATCGGCCAGCACCCCGTCACTCGGACGCCAGGAGATGTCCGGCATGTGACCCGCCTCGGTGGGATGCACAACAGATCGCACCATCACCGGGGTCGGACTTCGGACGATCCCACATGGCGGCGCGCCGGGGCTGGAGGGTTGCATGAATGCCGTCGATCCGTGGCCCGACCCAGGGCCACCCGAACTGATCCGAGGTAGACGTGACCCGCACCTCCCGTGCCCGCCGGTTCTCCGGTCTGGTCGCCGCGGCCGCCGCCGTCGGCATGCTGCTGACGGCGTGCTCGAGCTCCGACGACGCCGGCTCCGAGACCACCACTGGCACCGACGGCAACTTCGCACCGGCCAGCGTGCAGCTGTCCTGGCTGAAGAACTCCCAGTTCGTCGGGGAGTACGTGGCCGTCGAGGACGGGCTCTACACCGCCGCGGGCTTCGAGGACGTCACGCTGACCGCGGGCGGCTCGTCCGCGACCTCCGCCGAGGCTGCCGTCGCCGGTGGTCAGGCCCTGGTCGGTCTGTCCTCCCCGCTGATCACCGCCCCGGCGATCCAGAGCGGTGCCGAGGTCAAGATCATCGGTGCCACCTACCAGCGCAACCCGTTCGCGCTGGTCTCCGCTGCGGACGCCCCCATCGCCGGCCCGGACGACCTGAGCGGCAAGACCATCGCCGTCTCCGACTCCAACACCCTGGTGTGGAACGCGTTCCTGGCCGCGAACGACCTGGACTCCGCCGACGTGAGCACGGTGCCGCTGTCCGACACCTCGATGCTGACCACCGGCCAGGTCGACGGCTACATCGGGTACACCACCTCCGGTGCGGCCGCGCTGACCCAGGCCGGGTTCGAGGCGACCGAGTTCCTGCTCGCGGACGAGGGCCTGCCGATCGTCGGTGAGGTGCTGGTCGCCGCGCAGAAGGACATCGACGAGCGCCCCGAGGAGCTCAAGGCCTTCCTGCTCGCCACCGTGCAGGGCTGGCAGGGTGCGCTCGCGAACCCCGAGCGTGCCACCTCGCTGACCGTCGACACCTTCGGCAAGGACCAGGAGTACGACCGCGACGCCATGGCCCTGGCCATCGAGCGTCAGGCCGAGCTGGTCGTCACCGAGGACACCATGGAGAACGGTCTGCTGACCATCACCGATGAGCTGCAGCAGGGCACGATCGACTCGCTGGCCTACGCCGGGATCGACATCACCGCCGACGAGCTCTTCGACCTCAGCCTGCTGGACGAGGTGCTCAGCGAGAACCCCGACCTCAAGTGACGGACGACCCCCAGACCGCACCCGCTCCCGTGTCCCCGCCCCCCTCGGTGGACATGGGGGCGGGTGCGCCCGTTCCCGCGGAGAATGACCCTGTGATTGCCCCTGTGAGTGGCCCGGCGAATGCGCCGGGCATCGAGATCTCCGGCCTGGACAAGGTGTTCCGCACCGGCCGCCGTGAGGTCCAGGCACTGGAGAACGTCAGCCTGAGCACCCCGCGCGGGTCTTTCCTGTCGCTGCTCGGCCCCTCGGGCTGTGGCAAGTCGACGGTGCTGCGCATCCTCGCCGGTCTGGAGACCGCCACCGCTGGGACCGTCGCGGTCAACGGCACCCCGGTCGCCTCCGGCAAGCGCGCGCCCGGGATGGGCATCGCGTTCCAGGACCCGGCACTGCTGCCCTGGCGTTCGGTGCGCAAGAACATCCAGCTGCCGTTGGAGATCCAGGGCCGCGGGATCGACCGCACGGTGGATGAGCTGATCGCGCTGGTCGGGCTGACCGGATTCGAGAACGCCCGGCCCGCGCACCTGTCCGGCGGCATGCGCCAGCGCGCGTCGATCGCCCGGGCGCTCGCGGTGCACCCGGACTTCCTGCTGTTGGACGAGCCCTTCGGCGCGCTGGACGACATGACTCGGCAGCGGTTGAACTTTGAGCTGCAGCGGATCTGGACCGAGCGTTCGGCGACGACGCTGATGGTCACGCACGGCATCTCCGAGGCGGCGCTGCTGTCCGACTACGTTGCGGTGATGTCCGCCCGGCCCGGTCGGATCGTGGAGATCGTCGAGATCCCCTTCGAGCGGCCACGCACCCCGGAACTCATGCGCACCCCGGAGTTCCACGAGGTGGTCGACCACCTGTCCGGGCTGCTGTTCGGGGGACATGGGAGCGCTGCGTGACGAGCTTCCGCACCGCCCTGGCCCGCCCCTGGGTCGGCGGCACCGTCGGCATCGTGCTGCTGATCGCCCTGTGGTGGGCGATGACCGCCGGGCTGACCAACTCGACCAGCTTCCCCTCGCCGGATGCCGTGGCGCGCTCGGTGGCCCGGGACGGGTGGGGCTTCTACCAGGCGAACATCACCCCGACGCTGAGCCGGTCCATCCAGGGCTACCTGTGGGGCAATCTGGCCGCGCTGCTGGTGGCGGCGCTGGTGCTGATCGTCCCGAAGCTGGAGGGCGTGGTCACCCAGGTCGGAGTGATCAGCTCCTGCCTGCCGCTGACCGCCATCGGCCCGATCATCATGGCGATGTTCGGTGGTAAGGCCTCGGCGATCTTCCTGGGCGCCCTGCTGGTGTTCTTCACCACGCTGGTCGGTGCGCTGCTGGGCATGAAGTCGGCCTCACGTAGCTCACTGGACCTGGTGGCGGCCTACGGCGGCAGCCGGTGGACCCAAATCCGCAAGGTGCAGCTGATCTCCGCCCTGCCCGCCTTGGCCACCGCACTGCAGGTCGCCGTCCCCGGTGCGCTGCTCGGTGCCATCGTCGGGGAGTACCTGGGCGGCATCGACTCCGGCATCGGCGTGGCGCTGAACGCGGCGCAGCGGCAGATCATGCCGGACCGGGTGTGGGCGCTGAGCATCCTCACCGGTCTGATCTCCCTGGCGGGGTACGCACTGATCGGCCTGCTCGGTCGATGGGCCACCCCCTGGGCGAAGGAGCGCCGCGGATGACCACCTTCCTGCTCAAGCGGATCGGCACCCTGCTGGCCGCAGTGGTGATCGCCCTGGCGATCTGGTCGCTGGTCCTGGTCGTCTTCGATGTGAACCCGCTGATCGGCCGCCAGCCCTGGCAGGTCTTCGACTGGTTGGTGACCGCCGATGGGGCCGCGGAGAACCGTGAGCTGATCGGCTCCAACCTGCTGGTGACCCTGCGGGATGCCGGGATCGGCTACCTGGTGGGACTGGTTGCGGCTTTCCTGCTCGCGGTGATCTTCTGCATCTCCCCGGTGGCGGAGCGGATCGTGATGCCCACCGCCATGGTGCTGCGGTCCATCCCGCTGGTGGTGATGACCCCGCTGATCACGCTGATCTTCGGCCGGGACCTGGTCGGTGTCACCGTGATCGTGATCATCGTGGTCTTCCTGCCGGCACTGGCCAACATCCTGTTCGGGCTGCGCTCGGTCACCGGCGAGCACCGGGACCTGGTGCTGGCCTACGGCGGATCGTCCTGGACGGTGCTGCGCAAGGTGGCGCTTCCGGCGGCGATCCCCGCGACCCTGGCCTCCGCCCGGGTGTCGGTGCCGTCGGCGGTGACCGGCGCGATGATCGCCGAGTGGCTGTCCACCGGCGAGGGCCTGGGCGGGGCGATCTCCCGTGCTGCCGGTTCCTTCGGCTACGACCAGATGTGGGCCTCGGCCATCGTGATCGCCGCGGTGACGATGATCGCCTACGCGATCGTCTCGGTCGCGGACACCCTGGTGCTGGAGCGGATGGGTCAGCTGTCCTGACCCGCCGCCCCGCCACCCTCTACCCCTCGCAGGAGAGACTTCCCGCATGAGCATCGAGCAGCACCTGGACGGCCTCCCGCTGTGGGACGGCGAGCGCCTGCACGGACCCAGCCGTCTGACCTGGTCCGGTGACCGGATCCTCGCGGTGGAGGAGTCCGCCGGGCGGGACACCGAGCTGTCGATCATCCCCGGGTTGATCGACACCCACGTGCACCTGGGCTACCCCGCCGGTGAGCCCGCCAAGGATGCGTCGACCTGGCCGCTGATCACCCCGGCCGAGGAGCGCTCGCTGCACCTGGCCGCCAACGCGATCCGTTGCGCGCGGGCGGGCGTGACCACGCTGCGCGACCTGGCCGCGGACTCGATCCAGCTCGCGGTCGGCCGGGCATTCGACGCGGGCATCCTCACCGGTCCGCGGCTGCTGTCGCATGGGCAGGTCGGGATGACCGCCGGACACGGCGACCTCTTTGTCCCGCCGCACTACCCGCACCGCCCGCCGACCGCGGACAGCCCGGACGAGTGCCGCAAGCTGGTGCGCACCTGGGCCCGGTCCGGGGCGAGCGGCGTGAAGATCTACACCTCCGGCGGCGTGCTGTCGATGGGCGACAAGGTGGGCTGGCGCAACCAGACCCGCGAGGAGATCGCCACCACCGTCGACGAGGCGCACGCCCTGAACCTGCTGGTCGCCGCGCACACCCACTCCGCGGAGGGGCTCGACATCGCGCTGGCTGAGGGGGTCGACTCCATCGAGCACGGCACCGCCATCGAGGAGCGGCACCTGGCCACCCTGGTGGAGCGGAACCTGCCGGTGGCCCCGACCCTGCTGATCAACGACATCATCGCCGAGGGTCGTCGTCCGGTGTCCGCCGAGGCCCAGGCGAAGGCGCAGGAGGTGGTGGCGATCCGGGATGCCGGCTTCGCCGCCGCCGCCGAGGCCGGGGTCCGGTTCGTGCTCGGCACCGACGCCTCCGGGCAGTTCGTCGAGTTCGGCGACCAGATGGAGGAGGTGCGGGTGATGGCGGCGATGTTCGGCTGGTCCGCCGAGCGCACCCTCGCCTCCGCCACCTCCGACGCCGCGGACGCCATCGGTCTGGGCGGCGTGACCGGTCGGCTGAACCCGGGGCTGGGCAGTGACTTTGTGGTGCTGCGCGGTCGGCCGTGGGAGAGCATCGACGCACTGCGGGTGGAGAACATCGTTGCGGTGGTGTCCCGGGGTGTGCTGATCGCGGGTGAGCTGCCGGCCTGAGATCCCGTTCGGGGCCGGGTCGGTGACAATGATCCGGTGACCCTCCGCCCTCCGGGTGTCGCCCGCTGTGCAGCGCCCCTTGTCATCTCGGTCCTCTCCCTCGTGCTGACCGGTTGTGGCGACTCTGATGTCAGCGACGCGGCCAGCACCGATCCCGCGTTGGTGCCGACCCCGGTGGCGGTCGAGCTGCCCGAGCAGGTGATCGACGTCGGTGCGGTCGTGGACGGTCGTGCGGCGCAGGCCACGGGCAACGGGCCCGCTGTGATCGCGTTCGATGCGGTCGACGAGTTCGCCCTGGTCGCCGCGCTGGACTGCGGTGGGTGCCATGGACCGGTGGAGGTCAGTAGCCCCGGGCAGGGAACAGCGTGGGGGAGCGGCGAGGGCCCGGTCAGCGCGCAGTACCTGGTCCAGATCGCCGGGCCGGAGCCGATGCGGCAGCTCGTGGTGGATGCCGAGGGTGACTGGCGGATCGACCTGTCCAGCGTCGACGACCTGCCCGCCGTCACCGGGGTCCAGCAGGGAACCGGATCGACCGTGCTCCGCATCGACCAGCCGGGCACGACTCTGCGGGTCGCCTACACCCCGGCCGATGCGCAGGACGAGCTCACCGCCCGCATGATGTCGTGGGCGCAGACCGGCTCGGACGGGGAGCCCCTGTCGATGAGCTTCGGAGCGGACAGCGCCTTCGACCAGAGCTATCCGCTGGTCACACCCGGCGTGATCGCCCTGGACACCGCGGGGTCCTGGACGGTGCAGCCGCTGCCCTGAACAGCGGGTGAAACCAGTCGCCCTGCCTCAACCCGGGACGGAGCGCGTCGATCGAACCCGACGGCGGGGGTGTGCGCATCGACTGGAGGAACCATGCTGTCTCGATCGCGGGTCACCGCATCGGTCGCGGCCGTCGAGTTGTCCGAGTCCCGGGCCAATGTCGACGCCGTCACCGCCGTGGTGTTGGCGCTGGCCGGGGCAGACAGCTCAGAGGCCGCGGTGCGGATCGCGTTGGACGAGGTGCGTGAGCGCTTCGGGTGGGCCTACGGCTCCTACTGGCGGGTCGGCGCGGATGAGGCGCTGCACTGTGTCCAGGAGTCGGGGGATGCTGGGGAGGAGTTCCGTGCCGTGACCCGGGCGGCGTCGTTCACCGAGGGGGTCGGCCTGTCGGGGCGCGCGTGGCGCAGCCGGGACCTGGTATTCGTCGCCGACCTCGGTGAGCTGACCGACTGCGTGCGGGCCCCGGCTGCCCAGCGTGCCGGGGTGCGCTCGGGGATCTGCTTCCCGCTGGTCGAGGATGGCCGGATCACCGGCACGATGGACTTCTTCACCACCGAGACCCTCGAGTTGACCGCGCAACGGTGGGAGACGCTGCGCAGCATCGGCGTGCTGGTCTCACAGGCCATCGAGCGGATCGCCACCGCCGAGCGGCAGGCCGACGCCGCCCAGGACATCGAGGCGGTCAACCGGGTCATCCATGAGGTGACCGGAGCACCCTCCGCCGAGCGGGCGTTGGACCTGGCCTTGATCGCCATCCGGGAGGGATTCGACTGGGCGTACTCGTCGTTCTGGCGGGTCGACCCGCAGCACCGGGTGTTGCGATTCGCGCAGGAGTCCGGGGATGCCGGGGAGGAGTTCCGGGCGGTCACGCGCACCGCGACCTTTGCCGAGGGGGTCGGCCTGGCCGGGCGGGCATGGCGGGCCCGGGATCTGGTGTTCGTCGAGGATCTGGGTGAGCTGACCGACTGTGTGCGTGCCCCGGCGGCGCAGCGGGTCGGGGTGAAGTCCGGGGTGTGTCTGCCGATCCTGGTCGACGGTGAGGTGATCGGGACGATGGATTTCTTCGCCACCCGCACGTTGACTCTTGCCGACAGCCGTCGTGAGGCGCTGCGTAACACGGCATTCCTGGTCGGGCAGGCATTGGAACGGCATGAAGCGGCGGGTCGGCTGCGTACGGCGGGGGAGGAGCTGGTCACCTCCATCCAGGAGGTGGAGCGCAACGTGCTGGCTGCCACCACGGTCGCCGGTGACGGTCAGCGCCTGGCCGACGACGCCAACCGTGACGTGGCGGGCCTCGGGGAGTCGAGCGCGCAGATCGGTCAGGTGGTCACCGTCATCCAGGGCATCGCGGCCCAGACCAACCTGCTCGCACTGAACGCCACCATCGAGGCCGCCCGTGCCGGGGAGGCCGGACGGGGGTTCGCGGTGGTCGCGCACGAGGTGAAGGAGCTGGCCACCGAGACCGCGCAGGCCACCACCCAGGTCAGCGACAAGGTGCGCACCATCCAGCGCCAGGTGGACGGGGTGATCGACTCGTTGGCCAAGATCGGCGGGGTGGTGGAGCGGATCCACGAGACGCAGCAGACCATTGGTGGGGTGCTGACCGAGCAGGTGGCGGTGACCAAGGCGATCCTCGGATGAGTGTCAGTGGTGCGCGATAGCGTCTGTTCATGGCGCTTGACCTGCACGAATACGACTCCCGGGTGGTTCCGGCGCGGTCGCGTGCACGGGTGCTGAGCGACCCTTGGGAGGTCGGTGGTGACCTGGCTGTGCTGGACGCGCACGACCATCCACAGGACGCCGGGGACTGGGTGACCGACGTCGTACCCGACTGGGTGGAGGATCCGGTGCTGGCCGCTCGGGTGGCGGCGGAGCAGGGGGCTGCCGACCCCACGATGACGCCGGAGGCGCAGGTCGATGCGGTGCTGGCTGCGCAGACTGGGCCGGGCTTGGCGGCGCTGCTCGGCAACCTCGACCTCGGCACCGTGGCTCTGGACGACCTCCCTGCGGTGGCCGTGGGTGCTGCTCGGTTGGAGGCCTGGGCGCATGCGGTCAGTGCCCGGGTCGCGGCGGAGCTGGCGTCCCGGCCGGAGATGAACCCGATCTGGCCCGCCCAGGTGGGGCGGATCACTCAGCCGAACATCGCTGCCGACGAGCTGTCGATGCGGTTGAACATCGGGCGGCGGTCGGCCCAGATGCTCGTCGACGAGGGCCGAGCCTATGAGCGGTGGTTGCCCGCGACCGGTCAGGCGCTCGCCGATGGAGTCATCGACGTGCCGCGCGCCCGCACGATGGTGCGGCGGTTGGCCGGGGTGGACGCGGTGACGGTCGCGCAGGTCGAGGCGGCCGTGCTGCCCGGTGCCGGGGATCGGACCGTGCAGCAGCTGGGTCGGGACATCGACCGGGCGCTGCTGCGAGTCGACCCCGACGGTGGTGAGCTCCGGCGGCGGCAGGCCCGGGTGGATCGGCATGTGTCCCGGCCGAGGGCGCTGCCGGACGGGATGGCGGGGATCTGGGCGGTGCTGCCCGCCGACGGGGCGGAGCGGCTGAACCAGGCGCTGGACGCCTCGGCCCGGGAGCTGCGGCGACGTGGGGATGGGCGCACACTCGGGCAACTGCGGGCCGACGCGCTGCTGGACGCGGCATTGGTCGGGCCGGGGTGGGCGCCGCTGGTGCCGGGGCATGGTGGCGAGAACGCGTGCCACTGCGGGCACGCCCGCAGTGGTGGTGCAGCACATGGCGTCGACCACGGGCACGCTGGCAGTGCTGCGTCTGACGTTGGCGACCGGCACGCCGGCTGTGGAGCACACGACGGCGACCACGGGCACGGTGGCGGTGGTGCGCACGACGGGGAGTCCAGCCGCCGTGCTCGGGCCGAGGTCCGGGTGACCGTGCCCCTGTCCGCCCTCATCGGGGTCGATGACGCACCGGGTGAGTTGGACGGCTACGGACCCATCGACGCGGCCACCGCCCGGGCCTTGGCCGCGGGCGGGACCTGGCGGCGGATCGTCACCGATCCGATGTCCGGGGCGGTGCTCGACGTCGGGCGAACCCGGTACCGACCACCTGCGGAACTCGCCGAACACGTGATCGCAAGGGACCGCACCTGTGCCCGACCTGGCTGCACGGTGCCCGCGGGTCGCTGCGACCTCGACCATACGGTGCCCTACAGCCAGGGCGGATCGACCTCAGCCGACAAGCTGGCACCACTGTGCCGACGGGACCATCTGTTGCGCACGCACGCCGGGCATCGGATCGAGCAGGTCGCACCCGGAGAGATCACCTGGACGACACCCACCCGGCGGTACCGGTCGGTGCCCGGGCGGGACGGAGAGCACCACATGACGACCGGGGCGGCACCGCCGCGGGGCGCGTCGACGGAGACCTCGACGCGCGGGTCGCTCGAAGGCGAATGCGCCGCGGTCCCGTTCTGAGGCTGATCGCTGCTGACAGCCGGGTGGTCCCGGTGCGCGGCTGCCTGCAGACTGTCGCGCCCTTCCCGGCTGCGTGGTTGCCTGCTGAGGCCGACCTGATGCGGGGACCGGTGAGTGAGCCGCTGCGATACTGGTGCGCTCACCGACCCTTCTCAGTTCGCCCAGCCCTGCCCACCTTCATGCGAAAGCGAGATCCATGACCGCCGACCTGCTCGCCGACCTGCGCACGGAGCCGGAGCTCGACTCCCCGGACCTGGTGGCGGTGGACGCAGCGGACCGGCTGATCCTGGACGAGGCGGAGCCGCTGGTGCGCGAGTGCACACCGGGCACCGTGGTGGTCATCGGCGACCGCTACGGGGCGCTGACCCTGGGCGCCGTGGACCGGTTCGGCTCCGCGGGCGTTCGGGTGCACACCGACCGGTTGACCGGCGAGCAGGCGCTGGCCGCCAACGCCGAGCGGTTGGGTCTGACCGACCGGTTCCAGGTGCACGGGCTGGACGCGGAGCTGCTGGCCGGAGCGACGGTGGTGCTGATGCAGCTGCCGCGGTCGCTGGACGCGCTCGACGAGATCGCCGGGATGATCGCCCACCACGCGGCACCGGAGGTGGCGGTGGTCGCCGGTGGCCGGGAGAAGCACCTGTCCCGGGCGATGAACGACGTGCTCGGCGGGTACTTCACTGAGGTGCGGGCCAGCCGTGGGCGGCAGAAGTCGCGGGTGCTGCATGCCGCGGGCGCTCAAGGTGCTCAGGGCGAGGCCGACCGGACCCGCGCCTGGCCGCGGAGCGTGCGACACCCGGATCTGGGGCTGACGGTGTGTGCGCACGGCGCGGCCTTCGCGGGGAACAAGGTGGACATCGGCACGCGGTTCCTGGCCGAGCAGCTGATCGTGGCGGTGCCGGACGCTCGCGTGGCGGTGGACCTGGGCTGCGGCACCGGCATCCTGGCCGCCTCCTTGGCCCTGGCTCGGCCCGAGCTGTCCGTGGTGGCGACCGATGAGTCCTGGGCGGCGGTGGAGTCGGCGCGGGCGACCGCGGCGGCCAACGGACTCGACATCACCGTGCAACGTGCACGGGGCACCGATGGGATCGCGGACGGCAGTGTGGACCTCGTGGTGCTGAACCCGCCGTTCCACGTCGGTGCGGCGGTGGAGGACCGGGTGGCACCGGAGCTGTTCGCGGCGGCGGCGCGGGTGCTGCGGCCTGGCGGTGAGCTGTGGTCGGTGTGGAACTCCGGGCTGGGCTACCGGCCGCGGTTGCAGAGCATCGTGGGGCCCACTCGGCAGATCGCACGGAACAGCAAGTTCACGGTCACGGCGTCGACGTTACGCGGATGAGAAGAACCGCCGGTGACCAGCATCGGCGACGTGGACCGGAGCGCGTCCCGGTGGCCGAGCGGGACGTTCGGCTGGGGGCTCTGGCGCATCGCAGGGGCGAAGTCAGCCGGTCAGTCCGGCGAGAAACCCGCGGTAGGCCGGTTTGGCCTGGAGCTCGTCGTCAAAGAGCAGCGGGGCCTCCAACGGCCGGTCCCGGGGCCAGGTGCGCAGCCAGGATCGGGTGTCGTAAAGCCCCCACACGCTGACGAACTCCGGGTCGTGCGCCATGAAGACGTCCACCAAGTCCTCGACCAGGTCGCCCTGCGCGTCGAGCTGCTCGGCGGTGACCGCGCTGAGCTGCTGGTCAGCGGGCGTGAGGGCGACATCGAGTTCGGTGATCGCCTGCCGGAATCCGGCGGCTGCCACGGCGTCGAGGGTGTCGTTCACCCGGTCGACGGAGGAGCCGAGTCGCAGGTGCATCTGGTGGCCGACAGCATCGACGGGGGCTCCGGCGGTGCGCAGGTCGTCGAGCAGGGAAAGCAGCGCGCGGCGGCGATCGGGGGCGTCGGTGTCGTAGTCGTTGAGGTAGAGCGTCACCTCCGGGCCGAAGACGCCACGCGCGATGGCGAAGGCTTCGGCGATGTAGTCGGGGCCGAGGATGTCGTACCAGCGGGAGTGGCGCAGGCCGTCGGGCTGGGTGGGGTCGAGCGGCTCGTTGACGACATCCCAGGAGTCGACCGGATTGTCCGCGCCGTAGCGGGTGGTCAGGTGGTCGGCGACGGCCTGCAGGTGGGCGCGCATCCGGTCGCGGAGCAGCTGTTGATCGGCCGGGTCGTCGGTGAGCGGTCGCCCGTCCGGGCTGGTGAAGAACCAGTCCGGTGTGGACTTGTGCCAGACCAGGGTGTGCCCGTGCACGGTCAGGTCGTGCGCCACGGCGAAGTCGAGGATCTGGTCCATCGGCTCGAAGTCGAACTCACCCTCCACGGGTTGGACGACCGCGGGCTTCATCGCGTTCTCGGCGGTGAGCTGGTCGAAGTGCCGCAGCAGGAGTTCGGCGGGGCGTCCGCTGAGGTCCTGCCCGGCGACGGCGACGCCGAGCGGGGTGTCGGTGGCGGCGGACAGGGCGGGAATGTCCTTCTGGACGGGCGGGGTGGGGCGGGCCATCTGCACCTCGTCCAGGCGGAGGTCGGCGAGGGTGTCGGTGGACTCCAGGTAGAGCCGCCACTGACCGTCGGTGGCGTCGGCGGGCAGCTCGACCGCACCGGTCACCGTGGCCCACGCGTCGGCGGTGACCTCGGCGCTGGCGATGTGCCAGAACTGCTCGTCTCCGCCGGTGCGCTGCAGGGTGAGTTGCACCTGACCGTGACGCTGCTCGCCGGGGTCGTCGCCACCGCCCTGCCCCAACCGGACCGCGGCGGTGACGGTGTGCCGGACACCGGGGGAGACCACGCCGGTGACGTCGACCTGCGCACCGTGCCAGGTCTCGGTGCGGCCGGTGACGAGCAGGGACCCGGTGCCCACCGCGGGCACCTGGCCGGAGCGTTCCACACCGACGCCCTCGCCCAACGGTTCCCACCCGGTGGTGCCCTGATCGGGGTCGTCGAAGCCGGTGGACAGCACGCCGGTGAGCGCCTCGGTGGGGGCGGTCGGGGTCGGCGGGGCCGGAGTTGGTGCGGGCGGGGCCGGGTCGCGCAGCAGGAGGAGCAGCGCGAGCGCGGCGGCAGCCAGGGCGAGGACACCGAGGATGAGTCCCGGTCGGCGCACGTGGCTCCTGTCGGTCGACGGGTCCGCCGCACGAGTTGACGGTCCGCCCCACGATAGGGCGACGCCGCGCGGCCGTCCTGTCCGAGGCCTAGCGTGGGGAGCATGCGCGGGGGCACGCCAGCGGGGGAACGGGGCACGGACAGGGCGCACGTCGGGACGGTGGCGCTCCTGCTGGGCCTGCTCGCCCTGGTGGCGCTGCTGAGCGGATGTCTGCCGCCCTCGACGGCGGGCCGGGTCCGGCCGGTGCCCCACGGGGCGCTGCCGGCACCGGGACCGTCGCCGACACAGGACCCAGACGCGTTCACGGTGCCGGTCGACCCGGAGGATGTGATCTGGTCGGACCGGAACGCAGTGGAGGGTGCCCTGGTGATCACCGGGTTCCGAGGCTCGGTGAAGCCACTCGACCCCGCGCGCCTGACCGCCTCCTGGCGGGAGGGGTGCCCGGTCGGGCCGGAGGATCTGCGGTTGGTGACGGTGACGTACTGGACGTTCGAGGGGACCGAGGCCCAGGGCGAGCTGGTGCTGCACGCGCAGGTGGCCGACAGTGCGCTCGCGGTGTTCGAGACCCTGCATGCCCAGCATTTCCCGATCCGGTCGATCCGGCTGGTGGACGAGTTCGGCGGTGATGACGACGCGTCGATGGCCGCGGACAACACCTCAGCCTTCAACTGCCGCCCGGTATCCGGTGGCCGCGGGTGGTCCGAGCACGCCTACGGCCGGGCGATCGACCTGAACCCGCGGGAGAATCCCTTTCTGCGCGGTTCAGTGGTGCTCCCGCCTGAGGGCGCGGCCTACGTCGATCGGCCGGAGGAGCCCGGTGTGGTGCAGGACGCCCAGGTGGAGGCGTTCGCCGCACGGGGCTGGCAGTGGGGCGGGAACTGGTCCTCGCCGGTGGACCTGCAGCACTTCTCCACCACCGGGCGCTGATCCGGGACCGATGGCCCTGGAACGGCGGCCACGGACGACGCATCGTGAAGCACAGCGACGTCGAGGAGGACGTGATGCACAGCGCGATCGTGGTCGGGTACGACGGGTCGCCGCAGGCCGGTGCGGCGGTGCGATGGGCGGCGGCGCGGGCCAAGGAACGGCGTCGGCCACTGGATGTGGTGCACGCCTGGGGCTTCGCGGAACCGGGGGGCGGCGCGGGGACGAGTTGGTTGGGCGAACGCGTGCTGGCACAGGTGCGGGAGGTGCCCGAGGAGGGTGTCCGGATCGCCCTGGCGGCTGAGCCGGGGATCGAGGTGCGCCCGGTGCTGGATCACGGGTCGCCGGTGTCGGTGCTGGCCCGGCGCGGGGTGGCCGCCCCGCTGGTGGTGGTCGGTCGACACGGGTCAGGACGCAACCCGCTGCTCGGTTCGGTGACCTCAGGGGTGCTGCACCAGGTGCCGACGGCAGTGGCGGTGGTGCCGCAGAGCGCCCGGCCCGGTCGTGGACCGGTGGTGGTCGGATTCGACGGGTCGCCGGCGTCCTTCGTGGCGGTGGAGGAGGGCCGGGCCGCAGCGGAGCTGTTGGGCGTGGAGTTGCAGGTCCTGGTGGCCTGGACACCGACCGTGCAGGCGACCACACCCCAACTGCGTGCGCTGCGGGCACCGTCCACGGCCGATGGTGCCCGCCAGTCCGCGGAGCTGGTGGCGGATCGGGCACGCAGCTGGTGCCAGACCCGGCCGGAGTTGGCCACCGAGGTGCGGCTGGTCGAGGGCCGGGCCCGGGATGTGCTGATCCGGCGCACCGCAGATGCGGCCCTGGTGGTGGTGGGGACCCGGGGGCGGGGCGGGTTCGTCAGCCTGGTGCTCGGGTCGGTGAGTCGGGCGGTGGTGCATCGGGCGCGCTGCCCGGTGCTGGTCACCCGCGACCCGGAGGCGGTGCGGCAGGCGGTGGCGTCGATGGCGGGCGGCGAGCAATAGCCGGACCCCGCACACGCGGCTGCCCCGGATGCCAGCGCGGCAACCCGGGGCAGTCGTCGTGTGATCAGCTCGCGGCCGGCTCCTGCTCGGTGAGGCGGGCCAGCATCCCGGTCACCACCACCGCGGAGCGGTCGGCGGCGTCGTCGACGTGGGTGCGGAAGTCGTCGGCACCCGCCGGGCCACACAGGTCGGAGATGCCACGCACAGCCAGGAACGGCACACCGTAGACGTGCGCGACCTGGGCCAGTGCGGTGGTCTCCATATCCGTGGACAGGCCACCGGGGAACTGTTCGCGCACCGGGGCGACCAGCGCCGCGTCCACGAACTGGTCACCGGAGAGCATCAGCCCGGTCCGCAGGGTCAGATCGCCGACCTCCGCGGCCAGGGCAGCCCGGCGCAGCTCCGGGTCGCCGGAGTACACCGCGGGCATCCCCGGCACCTGGCCCAGGGCGTAGCCAAAGGCCCGGGCATCCGCGCCGGTGTACAGGTGCTCGGTGCCGACCACCACCTCACCGACATGCACCCCGGCCTGCACCCCACCGGCGGACCCGGCGGAGATGAGCGCAGCGGGCTGCCCACCCGCTGCGGCGACCAGCACCAGCGCGGCCGAGGCGGCGGAGGCCGCATTCGCCAGACCGATCCCGCCCCGGACCAGCAGCACCGGCTGCCCCGACAGCTCGATCTCGTGGTGCTCGGCACCACCGACGGTCACCGGATCGGCGATGTGGTCGGCCCGCTCCAGGAACGGCGCGGCCTCGTCCGGCATCGCGACGGCGATCACCGCGCGCACATGCGTCAGGCTCATGCGGTGACCTGGCTCCACTCGGCGCGGTGGGCGAGGAAGGTCGTCGCGGCCTCCTGCGCACCGGTCAGGGTGTGGTTGGCACCCCAGCCGCACTGCACCTCGTTGGCGGCGGGCACCTCGGTGGCGGTGGTGATGTCGGTCAGGGTGGCGGCGACCAGGTCCTGCACCTCCTCGTCGGCCCACTCGCCCTGCAGGATCAGGTAGAAACCGGTCTGGCAGCCCATCGGGGAGAAGTCGATCACCCGGTCGGAGTGGTTGCGGGAGTGCTCGGCGAACATGTGCTCCAGCGAGTGGATCACCGGCATCTCCAGGTGCGCCTTATTCGGCTGGGCGAAGCGCACGTCGTACTTACTGATCACGTCACCGGCCGGGAGCACCTTCTTGTCGGCCAACCGGATGTACGGCGCGACGACGGTGCGGTGGTCCAGGTTGAACGACTCGACGTTCATGCGGGGCTGGTTCACAGTGGCTTCCTCTGCTCGGATCTGGTGCCAGGCCATTGTGCAGCGTCGGTGGCCCCTGCGGCATTCCTTACCCGAAGCGCGCGGCCCGTCGGGGGCGAGGGCGGTCGCGTCGGCCCGTGCGATGCTCGACCAACTCCAGCAGCCGCACCACCCGTGCGCGATGCGGTGCCCACGGGGACAGCGCGTCCATCACCTCATCCTGGGCGACCCGTCGTCCGAGGGCAGTACCGACCAGGCGCGGTAGGTGCAGATCGCCCACGGACACAGCGTCCGCATCGCCCAGCACCCTGCGGCAGACCTCGGCGGCCGTCCACACGCCGATACCGGGCACCGCACACATCCGCCGAGTCAGCTCGGCGGTGGAATCGAGGTCCACCGCCTGCTCGAGCGCACGTGCCACGGACATCGCCCGCCTGATGGCTCTGGTGCGGGCGTCGTCGACACCGGCCCGCCGCCAGTCCCAGACCGGCACGTCGCGCCAGGTCGCCGCATCCGGGACGACCCGCATCCCCTCCGGGGCGGGCCCCGGTGCGGAGGACCCGTGCCGCAACACCAGGGAACGCCAGGCACGGTGCGCGTCAATGGTGAGGACGCGCTGTTCGAGCACCGCCGGGACCAGCGCACCCACCAGGTCCTCGGTGCGGGGCAGGCGTAACCCGGGCATCGCTCGGGCGGCGCGGTGCAGGCCGAGGTGGCCGGCCGGGTCGAAGGCGCGCGGATCGTCCCGCGCGCCCAGCAGGTCGGGCATGCCGGCGATCACCCGCTCCGCGCCCGGCCCCCAGGCGGTGCCGGTGACCTCGCCCGGTCGAACGGTCAGATGCAGGGTGGCTGGGCCGTCCGCGGTGCGCACCGTCCGCCAGACCGCCCCCTCTGCACCGATCCGCAACGTCGGGTCGCCGCCGCCGCGCCGGAGGGCGAGCAGGGTGAGCCGGACGTCGAGGGGCCCGTCCGGGCGGTGGGTGCGGGTCACGGGCACCCGATCAGGATGCCGCAGGCCACCCACAGCCCTGACATCACGCAGGTCAGGCCGCCCGGGCATCCAAGCTCTGCCACACCCAGTCGAACATCCGAGACAGGTACAGCTCCCGAGGGCCGTCGGCGGACAGGGTGAGGTCATGGATGCCACCGGGCACCCGCAGTTCGGTGACATCCGGTCCGAGCTGGGGTGCCCGGGCCCAGATCTGTCGGACGTCCAGCACGGTGTCCTGCGCGTCCAGCAGGGGATTGTCCAGCGCGTTCGGGCCGGACTCGGCGGCCGTGGCTACCAGCACCGGTGCCTCGATCCGCAGCCCCCGGGCCAGCCGGGCCTGCCCGCGACGCACTGCCCGCAACCAGCCCGCCCGCACCGCGAACCCGCCGGGGGGTTTGAGGCGCAGGTCGTAGTCCCAACGCCCACCGTGTTCGCGATGCAGGTGGTAGGAGTACGCCGAGGGGCCGTCGGTGATCACCCGCTGCGGGTCCAGCGGCCCGAGGGTGTCCAGCACCCAGGTGGACACCACCCGGTCGAACCAGCGGGCGTTCAGGTCGAACCACGGGCTGTTCAGCACCAGCGCATCCACGGCCTCCCGTCCGGCCGGGCTGTGCGCCCACAGCGCCGCGGTCAGCCCTCCGGTCGAGTGGGCGTGCAGCACCAGACGCTCGTGCCCCAGCCCGCGCAGCCAGCGGGCGGCCAGGGCCAGATCCACCCGGTACTCGGCCAGGTCGTCCACCCAGTGGGGCACCTGGCCCGGCCGCCAGGACCGCCCGCAGCGGCGCAGATCGAGGGCGTAGAAGGCCAGGCCCTGTGCGGCGGCGGCCTCGGCCAGATGGGTCTGGAAGAAGTAGTCGTTGAAGCCGTGCACGTGCAGCATCGCGGCCTCGCCGTGCTGCGCACCCCGGCGCACCAGGGTGGCGACCAGCTCCGGGTCGTGCACCGACACCGGCACGGTGGCCTGCTCCCACCCCGGCCCCAGCGGATCGGGCCGCCAGTCCAGGCTCATGCGGTCGCCCGAGGACGCACCGCGAGCAGCAGCCCACACCCGATCGCGATCACCAGCACGATGCCCAGGATGCCCCACCGTTGGCTCCCGGACACCCCCACCGCCACCGAGAACGCCAGCGGGGACAGGAAGCTCGCCGCGCGGCCGGTGGTCGCGTACAGGCCGAACATCGCGCTCTCCTGCCCCGCAGGTGTGACCCGCATCAGCAGGCTCCGACTCGCCGACTGCGCCGGTCCGACGAACAAGCACAGCAGCAGCCCGCACACCCAGAACGCGGACTGTCCGGCATCCGCCAGTGCGAAGGTGGCGATCCCGGTGACCACCAGTCCGACCAGCGCGACCAACACGATCCGGCGCGAACCCCACACGTCGTCCCAGCGCCCGCAGACCAGGGTGGACACCCCGGCGACGACATTGGCACCCACCGCGAACACCAGCACCTGGGAGGCGCTGAACCCGAAGGTCCCCGAGGCGATCACCGCCCCGAAGGTGAACACCCCAGTCAGCCCGTCCCGGTACACCGCGCTGGCCAGCAGGAAGCCCACCGTCCCGCGCAGCCCACCCGCCTCCCGCCACAGTCGGCGCAGGTCGGTGAACACCCGGCGGTAGCTGTCCAGCAGCCCGACTCTGGGCGTCCCGGCGACCACCGCTGGTTCCGGAACCGCGAGCAGCACCGGCACCGCGAACACCCCGAACCACACCGCGCTAGCCAGCACCGCCGCGCGGATATTCGCGCCACCCTCGGCGGTCACTCCAAACCAGCCCACCTCCGGCTGTACGAAGCCGACCAGCAGCACCGCCAACAGCACGATCCCGCCCAGATACCCAGCACCCCAGCCGAGCCCGCTCACCCGGCCCACCGTCGCGGGGGTGGAGACGGTCGACAGCAGCGCGTTGTAGTGCACCGAGGCCAGCTCGAAGGTGACCGTGCCGACCGCCAGCAGCGCGATCCCGGCCAGCAGGTTCGCGGTCAGCACGTCCGGGTCGGGACGGATCAGCGCCATTGCCGCACAGGCCAGCACCGTCAGCCCGGTGTGCCAGGCCAGGGCGCGGCGTCGATGCCCGCTGCCATCCGCCCGTCGACCCAGCGCCGGGGCCAGCACCGCCACCAGGATGCCCGCTGCGGTCAGCCCCCAGCCCAACCAGGACGAGTGCCGGGCCAGCTCCCGGTCCAGCGCGTCCCCGACGGCCCCCGGCGTGACGAAGGCGTCGCTGGTCAGCCACCGGGTGAAGACGAAGGTGGTGACCACCGCGTTGAAGGCCGCCGATCCCCAGTCCCAGGCCGCCCAGGCGAGCACGCGGCGGCGGGGGATCGAGGGTGCGTCGACGACGGCGGTAGTGGGAGACACGGCCATGGTGTACCGCCTTCATCCGTCCGACCGGTGAATGGCGGGTGGCCGACCGGTGCGGTTGCTGGGCCAGGCCACGCTGCCTAGCGTCGGCGATCATGGCAGCGGACATCCGGGTCGGCATCTCCGGGTGGCGCTATGCCCCCTGGCGTGGGGTGTTCTACCCGCCCGGGCTGCCCCAGCGCGCGGAGCTGGCCTATGCCGCCGAGCGGATGACCGCCATCGAGATCAACGGCTCGTTCTACGCGCTGCAACGTCCCACCTCGTACCGCCAGTGGGCGTCCCAGGTGCCGTCGGGCTTCCGGTTCAGCGTCAAGGGTCCGCGCTTCATCACGCATATGAAGAAGCTCGCCGACGCCCGGACCCCGCTGGCCAACTTCTTCGCCTCCGGAGTGCTGGCGCTCGGACCCGCGCTGGGTCCGGTGCTCTGGCAGCTGCCGCCGACCCTTGGCTTCGACCCCGACCGCCTGCGTCGCTTCGCCGCCGACCTCCCGCGCAGCACCGTGGACGCCGCCGCCTTGGCCCGGGAACACGACAGTCGACTGGACGGCGAGGGCCGGGCGCTGACCGAGGCCGAGGCGGACCTACCGATCCGGCACGTGCTCGAGGTGCGGCACGACAGTTTCCGTACACCGGAGTTCCCGGCTCTGCTGCGCGAGCTCGGCCTCGGGCTGGTGGTGGCCGACACCGCCGGGCGTTGGCCCTACCTGGAGGACGTCACCGCCGACCTGGTCTACCTCCGGCTGCACGGGGACAGCGAGCTGTACACCTCCGGCTACGACGAGGCCGCGCTGGACCGCTGGGCGCGCCGGGTCAGGACGTGGGCCAGTGGTGGCGAACCGGCGGATGCGCACCGGTTGGGTGGTCCGGCGGTGCCCCAGGAGCGGGAGGTGTGGGTGTTCTTCGACAACGACACCAAGGTGCGGGCGCCACGCGATGCGATGGCGCTGATCGAGCGGGTCGGGCGTTAGCGCTCGCGGCCGCGCAGCCGGTCGATCTCCCGCCGTTCCCGCTTGGTCGGACGGCCCGCACCGCGATCCCGCTGTGCGGCCAGGGCCACGTGCTCCTTCGGCGGGGGTGGCGGGGTGTCGTCCCGGAAGCACACCGCCGCGACGGCCGCCCCCACCCGGCGCTCGATCACGGCCCGCACCGTGACGATCCGCTCCGGGCCGTCGCCGCGCACCCGCACCTCGTCGCCGACCTTGATGCTGGTGGCGGGTTTGGCGCGTTCGCCGTTCACCCGCACGTGTCCGGCCCGGCAGGCGCTCGCGGCGGCCGCCCGGGTCTTGGTCAGGCGCACCGCCCACACCCACCGGTCCACCCGGGTGCTGGGCGGACCGGGCGGGGGAGCCGGGGCGGACGGGGCCGTCGGGGTGGTCATCGGGCCTCGGCGAGCAGTGCGGCCGCGTCGTGCCCACCGGCACCGGAACCCGCCGCCGCCAGCTGCTCCACCCGACGCAGCAGCACCGCGTTCACCGGGGTCGGCACCCCGTGCAACCGGCCGAGCAGCACCACCTCACCGTTCAACCAGGTGGCCTCCACCGACCCCGCCCCGCGCTGCAACGACTGCCAGGTCGACCCGCCGCCGCGCGGCTCACCGGGCAGATCCACCAGGGTGAAGTCCGCCCGGGCCGCAGCCTGCTCCGCATCCGACACCCGCACGATCCCGGCAGCGGCCAGGGCGCGCTCCGCCTCCTGCACCGCGGCGTCCAGCAGGTGACGGGCGGCGGCGTTGCCGCGCAAGGGGCCGCACAGCGCCTCGACCGCATTGCCCAGGTTCGACAGCAGCTTGGCGTACTTCCAGGCCAGCACATCCGGAACCACCGGCGCCCGGAACCCGGCGGCGACCAGATCCTTCGACACCCGGGGCAGGTCGGGATCGGTCGGGTCCGCAGTCGGCACCGTCCCCAGGGTCAGCACCCCGGTGACCGGCGACCCCGCTGCGGACACCCGGCCCGGCTCCAGGAACGTCGCGGGCAGCCACACGCACATTCCCGCGACACGGCGGTAGCGGCGCAGCGCGGTGCGCTCGTTGTCCACGCCGTTCTGCGCCAGCACCAACAGCAACTCGTCAGCGGCCGTCCGATCGGGGTCGCCGTCCACCGGCTGCTCCGCCCAGGCCGCCAGAGCCGCCGCCGTGTCCTGACTCTTGACCGCCAGCACCAGCACATCCCCGCTGCGCAGCTCGACCTGGTCCGGGCCGTCTGCCGTCGCAGCGTGCAGTACCCGGGTGCCGGCCGGGGTGGTCAGTCGCAGACCGTGCTCGCGCATCGCGGCCAGGTGCGCGCCCCGGGCGACCAGGACCACCTCCCGCCCCGCCTCGTGCAGCAGCCCGCCGATGGTCCCGCCGACCGCGCCGGCACCGATGATCACGTATCGCACCCGGGGAACGGTGCCACATGGCGGGCGGGGGTGACAGCCGCTGCTCAGAACTGGGCGCGGACCTCGTCCAGGATCTCGTCCACGTCGAATCCGGCGGCGGTGATCGCGTCCGCGGTGACCCCGGGCTGCCCGCAGCCGAACCACTCGGTGATCTTTTGGTCGGCGATCGTCAGGTGCAGGGAACCCCCGTCGCCGTCCACGCACCCCGTGTCGCCCTCACCCTCCCGGCCGTCCAGCGCGTCGTGCTCGCGTAGCGCGCGGATCATCGCGGCGTCGTTGGCCTGGTCGATGTGCTGCCGCAGCGGTGTGAGGCCGTCGCTGACCACGGTGAGAGTGGCAGTGTCTGAGTCCAACTCCATCCGCAGTTCAGTCGCCGGGCCGAAGTGGTACCCGGGGTGGTAGGTGACGATGCCGGTGACTGGGCCTGTGTCGGTCGACGGCTGGGGGTCGGTGCACCCGGCCAGGGCGGTCACTGCGCACAGGCCCACAGGCCAGACGAATCGGGGCATGCTCGATTGTAGGAACGTCCTGACGTGCGCGAATGCGACGTTCTACGGTGGCCCCATGACTACTTCCTCCCTGGTCGCCCTCACCGGCGGCCGCGTTGTGCCCGTGTCCGCCCCCGTCATCGAGGGCGGCACCGTCCTCATCCGCGACGGCAAGATCGAGGCCGTCGGTGCTGACGTCTCGGTGCCTGCCGAGGCGCGGGTGATCGACGCCACCGGCAAGTGGGTGCTGCCCGGCTTCATCGAGGCGCACGGCCATGTCGGCATCGACGAGGAGGGCCTGGGCTGGGCCGGAGACGACACGAATGAGATGACCGGCCCGAATATGGCTGGGGTGCGGGCGCTGGACGCGATCAACATCGAGGACGAGGGTTTCCGGGACGCGCTGTCCGGCGGCATCACCTCGGTCGTGGTCAAGCCCGGGTCCGGCAATCCGATCGGCGGGCAGACCGTCGCGATCAAGACCTGGGGCGGCCGGACGGTCGACGAGCAGGTGATCTCCACGGCGGTCAGTGTGAAGGCGGCGCTGGGCGAGAACCCCAAGCGGGTCTACGGAGAGAAGAAGCAGACCCCGTCGACCCGGCTGGGCGTGGCGTACATCATCCGGCAGGCTTTCACCGAGGCGCAGCACTACCGGGCCGCCAAGGCCGCGGCGGAGGCGAAGGGCGAGCCGTTCAAGCAGGACCTGACGCTGGACACCCTGGCCCGGGTGCTGGACGGCGAGCTGGTCTGGGATCAGCACACCCACCGGCACGATGACATCGCCACCGCGATCCGGCTGTCCGAGGAGTTCGGCTACAAGTTGGTGGTGAACCACGGCACCGAGGGTCACAAGATCGCCGATGTGCTGGCGGAGAAGGACATCCCGGTGATCTACGGGCCGACCTTCACCTCCCGCTCCAAGGTGGAGTTGAAGGACCGCGCGGTGACCAACCTGGTCGACATGGCCAAGGCCGGAGTGCGGGTGGCGCTCACCACCGATCACCCGGTGGTGCCGATCAACTTCTTGATCCACCAGGCGACGTTGGCGGTCAAGGACGGACTGGACCCGCAGGTGGCCATCGAGGCGCTGACCGTGAACCCGGCGTCGTTCCTGGGGTTGGAGCAGCGGATCGGTGCGCTGGAGCCGGGCCGGGACGGTGACGTGGTGGTGTGGTCCACCGACCCGCTGGATGTGCACGCCCGCGCCGAGCACGTGCTGATCGAGGGCCGCACGGTGTTCACCTGGTCGCAGGCGGAGGGCGCCCGGACCGTGGAGCGTGGCGAGCGCTTCACCGACTGAGCTGCGCTGTGACGCCGACGGCACCGGGGCACACCGGTGCCGTCGGCGTTCGTGTTCACGGCTGACTCCCAGGCAAGCCCCAGCGCACCTTCGGGTGACAGTCGTCTCCTGAATGCCGTGGACGCCACCGTGGTGCCGCGCGCAGGAGGTAGGAACGATGGAGCAGCAGCCGCAGCACACTCAGCACGATGGCCCGGAGGTCGGGCCGATCCCCGCACGCGCCCACTACCACCGCCGCACCGCCGCCGCGCTGGTCGCCTCCGGGGTGCTGTCGTTCGGCCTGATCGGCGGTGGTCTGGGTCTGGGTGTGGCACTCGGGCAGCAGAACACCGACCTGGCGGTCGCCCCCACCCAGGACGGTGCCGACCCCGAAGCCGGTTCGAGCAGCCAGGGTCGGGTTCAGCCGCCGACCCAGGGCGGGTTCGGATCCTTCGGTCAGCTGCCTGGTGCGGGCACGCAGTCCCAGGACCGGTCGTCCTCCGGTGTGCTGGACACCACCGAGGCCACCGCCGAGCAATCCGCCGGTGTGGTGCTGATCAACACCGTGCTGGAGTACCAGTCGGCACGGGCCGCCGGCTCCGGTGTGGTGCTGACCTCGGACGGGCTGATCCTCACCAACAACCACGTGATCGAGGGCTCCACCGCGATCACCGTGACCATCCCGTCGACGGGGGAGACCTACACCGCCACCGTCGTCGGCACGGACGCCACCTCCGACATCGCCGTCCTCCAGCTCCAGGGTGCCTCCGGGCTGACCACCGCCACCGTCGATGACGACGGGGACCCCGCGGTGGGCGACACGGTGACCGCAGTCGGTAACGCGGAGGGCGGGGGCACGCTGATGGCCGCCACCGGCACCGTGACCGCACTGGCGCAGTCGATCACCACGCAGGCCGAGGGAGCCGCCGCGGGGGAGCAGCTGAGCGACCTGATTCAAGTGGACGCCGACGTGGTCTCCGGGGACTCCGGGGGTGCGCTGATCGACGGTGAGGGGGAGGTGGTCGGCATCACCACGGCGGCCTCCTCCGGCTCGGCGAATATCACCGGGTACGCGATCCCGATCGAGGACGCCCTGACCGTGGCTCGACAGATCGCTTCCGGGCAGGACACCGAGGACATCACTCTGGGCTACCCCGCGTTTCTCGGGGTGCAGCTGTCCAGCGCGAGCAGCGGCCTGCCGGGGGTGACTGGCTCCGGTGCGGTCATCGCGGGTGCGATCGAGGGGACCCCTGCCGCCGAGGCCGGGCTGACCACCGGGGACACCATCACTGCGGTGGACGGCACCGCGGTGACCTCCGGCGAGGAGCTGAGTGCTGCACTGGCCGAGCACGCGCCCGGTGACCAGGTGGCGCTGACCTGGACCACCGCGACCGGTGCCAGCCAGACCGCCACCGTGACCTTGGTGGAGGGTCCGGCCGACTGAGCTGGACGGTCGATGGCGGGCACTGCGCACCGTTGGCCGGCCCTCGGACCCGCATCCTCGTCCCCGGGATGCGGGTCCGTTGCCTCTTTACATCGATGTAGAGCTGCGGCACAGTGAGGTGTCGGCACACTCCGGTGCGGCCCCGCAGCGACGCGGCGCGGTCACCGGACGGCCACACCGATCACCGCAGCCGCCGGTCGGCCCGTCCCTTCCGGCATCCCCACGGAAGGACCCCGCGTGTCCGCACCCACCGCACGTGTCACCGTCGACCCCGCCCTGATCGTCTCCCCGGTCCGCCCGCGCACCTTCGGCTCCTTCGTGGAGCACCTGGGTCGATGCGTTTACACCGGCATCCACGACCCCGCCCACCCCAGCGCCGACGCCGACGGCTTCCGCCAGGACGTCATCGACCTGGTCCGCGAGCTGGGGGTGACCACCGTCCGCTACCCGGGCGGCAACTTCGTCTCCGGGTATCGCTGGGAGGACGGCGTCGGCCCGAAGAGCGACCGTCCGGCCCGGCTCGACCTGGCGTGGCACTCCCTGGAGCCCAACCAGGTCGGCACCGACGAGTTCATGCGCTGGGCCGCCAAGGCCGGCGTCGAGCCGATGATGGCGGTCAATCTCGGCACCCGCGGCGTGCTGGAGGCGGTCGATCTGCTCGACTACTGCAACGGCACTGCCCCGACCGCGCTGGCCGACCAACGTCGGGTCAACGGGGGTGAGCAGCCCTACGGCGTGCGGATGTGGTGCCTCGGGAACGAGATGGACGGCCCCTGGCAGACCGGCCACAAGACCGCTCAGGAGTATGGCCGGATCGCCGCCGAGGCAGGTCGGGCGATGCGCCAGGTCGACCCCACACTGGAGTTGGTGGCCTGCGGCTCCTCCGGACCGTTGATGGACACCTTCGGTGAGTGGGAGCGCCAGGTGCTCACCGAGTGCTATGACCAGGTCGACTACATCTCCATCCACCGCTACTACGAGGAGGCCGACGGCGACCTGGCCAGCTTCCTCGGCTCCGCGGTGGATATGGATGCGTTCATCGAAGACGTGATCGCCACCGCTGACGGGGTCCGCGCCGCCCTCAAGCGGGAGAAGCGGATCAAGCTGTCCTTCGATGAGTGGAACGTCTGGTACCAGTCCCGCGCGGAGTCCATCGTGCCCTCCGGCGACGACTGGCCGATCGCACCGCCGCTGCTGGAGGACAAGTACACCGCCGCCGACGCCGTGGTGGTCGCCAACCTGCTGATCAGCCTGCTGCGGCACAACGACCGGGTGCACGCCGCCTGCCAGGCCCAGCTGGTCAACGTGATCGCCCCGATCGTGACCGAGCCCGGCGGCCGGGTGTGGAAGCAGACGATCTTCCACCCCTTCGCGCAGATCGCCGCACTGGCGAAGGGTGACGTGCTGGACATCCGCCCGACCTCGATCACCTTCCCGACCGCGCAGCACGGCGATATCGCCGCCGTGGACGCGGTGGCCACCTGGGACGAGGCCACCGGCACCGGATCGGTGCTGGTGGTCAACCGGCACCCGGAACAGGCCACCGAGCTGAGCGTGGACCTGTCCCGGTTCGGCGAGGTCCGAATCACCTCGGCCAGCACGCTGCACGCCGAGGACCCCTACGCCCGCAACAGCGCCGACGACCCGGACCGGGTGGTGCCGGTGGGCCGTGAGGACGTGAAGCTGGCCGACGGGGTCGTCACCTTGGACCTGCCCGCGGTGTCCTTCACCGCCCTCGCGTTCGGCCGCTGAGCACCGTTCGCGGGTGACCGCAGGGGCGCCACCTGCGAACGGACACACACGAAGGGCCCGGTCTGATGACCGGGCCCTTCGTCGACGTGCGTGACTCAGCCGCGCAGCTCCAGGTACTTGGCGATCAGTGCTTGAGTGGACGGGTCCTGTCCGGCCAGCGCACCGGCGTCGCCCTCGACCGCCGGGGCGATCTCCAGTGCGAGCTTCTTGCCCAGCTCGACACCCCACTGGTCGAAGGAGTCGATGCCCCAGACGATGCCCTGCACGAAGGTGATGTGCTCGTACAGCGCGATCAGCTGGCCCAGCACCGACGGGGTGAGCGCCGGGGCCAGGATCGAGGTGGTTGGCCGGTTGCCGGAGAACACCCGCGCCGGGACGATCTCCTCCGCGGTGCCCTCGGCCCGGACCTCGTCGGCGGTCTTGCCGAAGGCCAGCGCCTTGGTCTGCGCGAAGTAGTTCGCCAGGAACAGCGCGTGCACGTCGGTGTCGCCGTCCTTCAGCGGGTGCGCCGGGTTGGCCACCGCGATGAAGTCCGCCGGGATCAGCCGGGTGCCCTGGTGGATCAGCTGGTAGAAGGCGTGCTGACCGTTGGTGCCCGGCTCGCCCCAGAACACCTCACCGGTCTCGGTGGTGACCGGGCTGCCGTCCCAGCGGACCGACTTGCCGTTCGACTCCATGGTCAGCTGCTGCAGGTACGCCGGGAATCGGTGCAGGTACTGGGCGTAGGGCAGCACCGCGTGGGTGTGCGCGTCCAGGAAGTTCACGTACCAGACGTTCAGCAGGCCCATCAGCACCGGCACGTTCTGCGCGAACGGGGTGGTGCGGACATGCTCGTCGACGGTGTGGAAGCCGGCCAGGAAGTCCGCGAAGCCCTCCGGCCCGATCGCGATGGCCAGCGAGGTGCCGATGGCGGAATCCACCGAGTAACGCCCGCCGACCCAGTCCCAGAACCCGAAGGCGTTCTCCGGGTCGATCCCGAACGCGGCCACCTTGTCCAGCGCGGTCGACACTGCGACAAAGTGCTTGGCCACCGCACCGGTGCGGGCGTCCTCGGTGTCCTCGATCGCACCGGCGGCGATCAGCTCGCGCCACAGCCAGTCCCGGGCCAGCCGGGCGTTGGTCAGGGTCTCGAGCGTGCCGAAAGTCTTGGAGGCGACGATGAACAGCGTGGTGGTCGGGTCCAGGTCCTTGACCTTCTCCGCCAGGTCGGTCGGGTCGATGTTCGACACGAACCGCAGCTCCAGGCCGTCCTGCACGTAGGGCTTCAGCGCCTCGTAGGCCATCACCGGGCCGAGGTCCGAGCCGCCGATGCCGATGTTCACCACGGTGGCGACCCGCTGGCCGGTGACACCGGTCCACTGCCCGGAGCGCACCTTGTCGGCGAAGGCGTAGACCTTGGCCAGCACCTCCTGGACGTCCGAGTCGACGTGCTGACCGTCGACGACCAGCTCCGGCGAGACCCCCGCCGGGCGGCGCAGCGCGGTGTGCAGCACCGCGCGGTCCTCGGTCACGTTGATGTGCTCACCGGCGAACATCGCGGCCAGGCGACCGGAGAGGTCCACCTCGTCGGCGAGCCGGGTTAGCAGCTCCAGCGTCTCGTCGGTGATCAGGTTCTTGGACAGGTCGACATGCAGGTCACCGACCTGACGGCTCAGCTGGGCGGCCCGCTCGGGGTCGGCGGCGAACCAGGCGCGCAGGTCCGGGGTCAGCCCGTCGCGATGCGCGGTCAGTGCGGTCCACGCGCCGGTCGAGGTCGCGTCGATGGGTGTGCTCACAGTTGTCCCTCTCGAGTGCACAGTGCGTTGGGGGTAACGGTAGTCGCGCGTGCGACCCGCGCACCCAGGACCCGCAGCGTTCCCCGGAGCCTGCGGCACCCGATTCCGCCGAGCGCGCCGAAGTCGTCCTGGCGCGGGGTCGGGGGCGGACGCGAGAGGGTGGTCCGGTGGACGCGAAGCTGGTGTGCGTGGGCCTGACCACGCTGGACGTGAGTCAGGTGGTCGAGGCGGTGCCCGGCCCGGACCAGAAGGTGGTGGCCGAGCGGCTGTCAGTGACCTTCGGCGGGCCTGCGGCGAATGCGGCTGCGACAGCGGTGGCGCTCGGGGTCCCGGCGCGGTTGGTCACCGCACTCGGCTCCGGCCCGGTTGCGGATCTGATCCGGGCGGAGTTGCACGGCGCGGAGGTCGAGGTCGTGGATCTGGCCGCGGGCACAGATGCCCGCCCACCGGTGTCCACGGTGTTGATCACCCGCGCCACCGGGCAGCGGGCGGTGGCCTCCGTGAATGCGACCGGAATGCCACAGCTCTCGCCGCCGGACCTCGGGGTGCTTGAGGGGGCGTCCGCGGTGCTGGTCGACGGGCACCATCGGGATGCGGCGGTGTCGCTGGCGGAGGGTGCCCGGGGCCGGGACATCCCGGTGGTGCTGGACGGCGGATCGTGGAAGCCCGGTCTGGAGGCCCTGCTGGCCCAGGTGGATCACGCGGTGCTGTCGGCGGACTTCGCACTGCCGCACGATGCCGTCGGAGGTGACGCCCTCGCGTGGATGCTCGATCGATGGCCACTGCGCTCGGTGGCGCGCAGCGCGGGCGCGGGCCCGGTGGAGCTGCGGGAGCGGGGGAGGAGCGTCGCGTGGCTGCCGGTGCAGGAGGCCGCTACGGTGGTGGACACCCTGGGGGCGGGTGATGTGCTGCACGGGGCGCTCGCGGCAGAGCTGGCCCGTGGGCGAGGGATCGCCGAGGCGCTGCGGGTGGGGACGGAGATTGCGACCCGGTCGGTCGGGTTCGCCGGGGCGCGGGGGTGGATCGACGGCTGAGGGGGTGGCCCTGGCCTGGCGACGACCTTGGGGGACAGAGCGCCGGTATCGCCCAGGTCGTCGTGCAGTGCACAATCGCGATTCGGCTGCCGCGCCGGGGGACGCGCTGAGGCAGAGAAGGACAAATTGGTCCGAATCGCCTGGAACGGCGGTGAGGCTGTGACCTGCGCAAACGCGCAGGTTCCAGGGCGGTTCTGGCGATATATCGCCTGGGTGAACGGGCGGTCACGACTAGGTCACGGTTGCCCGGAGTGCTTGCGTCGGAGTTTGTAAGGAAGCTTCACTAACAAACATGACCACAGCGACGCGGTCGGCCGGCCGCCCTGCTCCTCGGGGAGTAGGGCGGACGATGCGACCCACCGGCAAGCTCCTCCCGGAGCACGGCCGCGCGCACAACCGCTCGCTGGTCCTGCAGCACCTCTTCCACAACGGACCGTCCTCGCGGGCGGACCTGGCACGCAGCACCGGTTTGACCCGGGTGACCATCTCCGACTTGGTGTCGGTGCTGATCTCCGAGGGGCTGGTCGCCGAGCTCGGCATCCGCCCGGAGGGGAAGGTCGGCAAACCCGCCACGCTGGTCGGGATGCGGACCGAGGACTTCCACGTGCTGGCGGTCGACCTGGCCGACGACGCCCGGCTGCGCGGTGCGGTGATGACCCTGACCGGCGCCGTGGTGGCTCGTCGCTCCGCCAGCTTGGACGGTCGCACCGGGGCCGCCGCGGTCGCGGTGCTCGAGGAACTGTGCGCTGACCTGCTGACCGCCGCCTCCACCCGACCGGTGATCGGGATCGGCATCGGATCGCCGGGCGTGATCGACCCGCAGGGCACCGTGATCTCCGCACCGAACCGCGGCTGGTACGACCTCCCGCTGGCGCAGCGGCTCACCGCGACGCTGGGTGTGCCGGTGTACGTGGCCAACGACGCCAACACTCACGCGCTGGGCGAGTTCACCTACGGCGGTGCGGTCGGCGACGGCCTGATGGTGGTCACCGTCGGCCAGGGTGTCGGTGCCGGGATCGTGCTGGACGGCATGCTGGTGCGCGGCCCGAATAGCGCCGCGGGGGAGATTGGCCACGTGACCGTGGTCGACGACCGCGACCTGCGGGCCGGCGACCCCGAACCTCTGCTGTGCGCCTGCGGGCGGCACGGCTGTCTGGAGACGCTGCTCTCCCTACCGGCACTGCGCCGGGCGACCGCAGCGGGAACCGAGAATTCCGACGCCGTGCTGGCGTCGGTGGGACGGAAGCTGGGCGTGGCCCTGGCCCCCGTCGTCAGTGCGCTCAACCTGTCCGAGGTCCTGCTCTCCGGCCCCCCGGAGCTGCTCGACGGACCTCTGCGGGAGGCGGCACTGGCCACCGTCCGGGAACGGACCATGCCCCTGATCGGGCAGGACCTGGTGATCCGGACGGGCTCCCTGGACGAGGACGGGGCGCTCTCCGGCGCCGCGGCCCTGGTCCTGAACGGCCAACTCGGGGTGACGTGACCACCCCGAGCCGGCCTGCAGTGCTGGTTTCAACCCGGCGACGCCAACCGGCGCTCGCCTCGCATCTGGGAGGAACACCAACGTGAAGATCCTACGTATGGCGGCCGTCGGTGCGGCGGCGGCGCTTGCGCTGACCGCTTGCTCGTCCAACGGTTCCGGCAGCGACGACAACAGCAGCTCCGGTGGCGACGGCGCCACCGTCAAGGTGTGGCTGGTCGGCTCAGACACCCCCGACGAGGCCCGCGAGTACCTGGAGACCACCTTCGAGGAGCAGAACCCCGGCTCCGACCTGGTGATCGAGGAGCAGCAGTGGGACGGCCTGGTCGACAAGCTGTCGCAGGCGATGACCGACCCGAAGACCTCGCCGCAGATCGTCGAGGTCGGTAACACCCAGTCGACCACCTTCACCTCGGCCGGCGCGTTCATGCCGCTGGACGACAAGTACGAGGAGCTGGGCGGCGACGACCTGCTGTCCGGCTTCGTGGAGATCGGCACCTACGACGACACTCTGTTCGCGGTGCCGTACTACGCCGGTTCGCGCCTGGTCTTCTACTCGAAGGCCGCCTACGAGGCCGCCGGTCTGGAGGCCCCGACCACGCTGGACCAGTACATCGAGGACGGCAAGACCCTCAAGGAGGCCAACGCCGCCACCGCGAACTATTCCGGTATCTGGTACCCGGGTCAGGACTGGCGCAACGGCCTGCCGTTCATCTGGTCCGAGGGCGGTGAGCTCGCCGAGCAGAACGACGACGGCGAGTGGGTCGGCGCGATCAACTCCCCGGAGGCGGTGGCCGGTCTGGAGAAGGTCCAGGACATCATGCTCAACGCGAACGGTGCGGCACCGGACGCCAAGGAGACCGACCCGCAGATCCCGTGGTGCGCCGGTGAGCTCGCCACGCTGTCCGCTCCGGGCTGGGTCTACGGCTCGCTGATCGGCGAGGACAACGGCGGTTGCCCGGACTCTGAGAGCGACATCGGCGTCTACGCCCTGCCGGGTGAGACCGAGGGGGAGACCGCACCGGTGTTCCTCGGTGGCTCCAACATCGCGATCCCGGCCCAGGCCGCCAACCAGGACCTGGCCTACAAGGCGATGCAGATCATGCTCTCTGACGAGTACCAGACCATCCTGGCGCACAACGGCCTGACCCCGGCCAAGGTCTCGCTCGCCTCGGAGATGGGTGACACCCCGGTGGCCCAGGCGGCTGCCAAGGCGGCGGAGAACGTGAAGCTGACCCCGGTCGCCCCGGGCTGGTCGAACGTCGAGTCCGACCTGGTGATGGAGACCCTGTTCACCGAGTTGGCGCAGGGTAAGGACGCTCAGGAGGCGGCTGACGCCGCCAACGACAAGATCACGGCTGCACTGAACCGCTGATCGGTCCCAGTCGCGGGGGCCACCGCACGGTGGCCCCCGCGACACCCCGCACCCCCTCCGCCTGACGCCTGCGAGGAACCGCCATGTCTGTCTCCACCGCGCCCACCCAGGCGCCGCCGCCTGCGCCACCGCGCAAGCGCAAGATCCGCGACGGCCGCGACCGGGGCATCTCCTGGCCGGCCATCACCCTGCTGCTCCCGGTCGTCGCCGTGCTCGGCGTCTTTGTCGGCTACCCGCTGGCCCGGATGCTGATCTTCTCCGTGCAGGACTTCTCCCGGCAGAACAACCTGTTCTCCGGCAAGGCCCCCAACTGGGTCGGATTCGACCAGTACCAGAAGGTGCTCACCGACGGTGAGTTCTGGTCCCTGATGGGCCGCTCCTTCGCTCTGATGATCGTCCTGGTCACGCTGACCATGACCCTCGGCATGCTGATCGCGCTGCTGATGAACCGGCTTGGCAAGTGGATGAAGCTGCTGGTCAGCGTCGGTCTGCTGCTGGCCTGGGCGATGCCCGCGCTGACCAGCACCGTGCTGTTCCAGTGGATGTTCGACACCTCCTACGGCGTCGTGAACTACGTGCTGACCCAGATCGGGTTGGACTTTGACCGCTACGCCTGGCTGAGCCAGCCGTTCACCTTCTTCATGGTGGTCGTGTTCCTGGTGACCTGGCAGTCGGTGCCCTTCGTGGCCTTCACACTGTTCGCCGGACTGACCCAGGTGCCCGGGGAGGTGCTGGAAGCCGCGGAGCTGGACGGTGCCGGACCGGTGCAGCGCTTCCGCCAGGTGATCGTGCCCTTCATCAAACCGGTGATCGCCGTGGTGCTCATGCTGCAAGTCATCTGGGATCTGCGGCTGTTCACCCAGGTCTACGCGCTGCGCCAGTCGTCGGCCGCGGCCAACACCGACGTGATCGGCACCTACATCTACCGCTACGGAGTGGCGCAGGGGAACTACTCCGAGGCCAGCGCGATCGCGGTGATCTTCGCCGTGATCATGCTCGGGCTCGCGTTCTTCTACATCCGCTCGCTGCTGCGAAACGAGGACGTGTGATGAGCACCGTCGACACCACCGCCCCCCTCAGCACCCGCCAGTCGACCGCCACCGACGCCGGTGCGGCACGCAAGGCCGGTCGCACCAACCGGAACTCCCGGTCCCGGCGGGAACGCCCGGGCGTGTTCCTGACCGTCTCGGCCATCGTGGTCTTCCTGTTCTCGGTGTTCCCGGTCTACTGGATGGTCAACAGCTCCTTCCTGCCGACCAACCGGATCCGGGCGACCACGCCGACGTTCTTCCCGGTCGATGGCACGCTGGAGAACTACCGGAAGATCTTCACCGGTCAGACCAACTACGACTTCATGCCCGCCCTGCGGGTCAGCCTGATCGTCACCGCGATGGTGCTGGTCTGCGCGCTGGTCTTCGGGTTCCTGGCCGCACTGGCTGCCACCCGGTTCCGCTGGCGCGGACGCAAGGTGTTCATCGTGGTCATCCTGGCCATCCAGATGATCCCCGGCGAGGCCATGATCATCTCGCTGTACTCGATGCTGCGGGACTGGAACCTGCTCGATCAGTTGGTCGGCCTCGGTCTGATCTACACCGCCTCGGTGCTGCCGTTCACGATCTGGACGCTGCGCGGATTCGTCGCTGGAGTGCCCGCCGAACTGGAGGAGGCCGCACAGATCGACGGCTGCTCCAAGATCGGCGCGTTCATCCGGGTGACCTTCCCGCTGGTGGCCCCGGGTCTGATCTCCACCGGTGTTTTCGCCTTCATCCAGGCCTGGAACGAGTTCGTGCTCGCGCTGGTGGTCATGGAGGGCAATAAGACGCTGCCGATCTGGCTGCGGTCGCTGCAGGAGGCCACGAAGGGCACCGACTGGGGGACGGTGATGGCGGGCTCGACCCTCATCTCCATCCCCGTGGTGATCTTCTTCCTCTTTGTGCAGGGCAGGATGACCTCGGGCATGGTGTCCGGGGCAGTGAAGGGCTGATTGTGCAACATCAAGAATCCGGGTGGTCCGTCGGGCTCGACATCGGAGGGACTAAGACCCTCGCGGTGCTGCTCGATCCCTCCGGCACCCCCAGCGGCCAGGTGCGGCTGCCCACCGAACGCGGTGCCGAGGCGGTGGTCGACACCGCGGCCACCGCCGCCGCGCAACTGCTCACCCGCGCTGACCTCACCGCGGACGACCTGACCGGGATCGGCATCGGCCTACCCGGGATCGTCGACCCGGTGGGCGGCCGGGTGGAGCACGCGGTGAACCTCGGCATCGAGTCCGGCGTCCCGCTGGCCGAGGAGGTCTCCGGTGCGCTGGCCGCCCGGCTGAACGGTCGTGGCGGCTCCCGCCCGGTGCCGGTCCGGTTGGAGAACGACCTGAATGCCGCGGCGCTCGGTGCCGCCCACCTGCGCGGTGAAGGAGGCGGGGACCTGGCGTTCCTGGCACTCGGCACCGGGTTGGCGGCCGGTCTGGTGCTGGACGGGCGGCTGCACCGCGGTGTCGGCGGCGCAGCGGGGGAGATCGGTCATCTGGTGTACCAACCGGGTGGTCGACCCTGCCCCTGCGGACAGCGAGGCTGCTTGGAGCAGTACGCCTCCGGCACGTCGCTCCGGCTCGCTTGGCCTGGACCTGGTGACCGCCCGGCACCGGTGGCGTTGTTCGAGGCGGTGGCCGCCGGGGATGAGGCCGCGCTGGCCGTGCAGCGGGAGTTCGCCGACGCCGTGGCCGCAGCGGTGCGGGTGCTGCTGCTGACCGCCGACGTAGCTCACGTGGTCATTGGCGGTGGTGTGAGCGAACTCGGGGCACCCTTGCTCCAGGTGGTCCGCGAGCGGTTGGATCATTCGGCCCGGGAGTCCGGCTTCCTGGCCTCGATGCGGATGGCGGAGCGGGTCGACCTCGCTCCGCATGGTGTACCGGTGGGTGCGGTCGGCGCTGCGCTGGTCGGACGGAAGGAGTCCTGATGGAGGTCATCATCGCCCCCGCGCCCGAGTTGGCGCGGATCGCGGCGGATGCGGTGGAGCGGGTGGTCCGGGGTGCTGAGCGCCCGGTGATCGGCCTGGCCACCGGGTCCAGCCCGCTGGCGGTCTACGACGAGCTGGTGCGTCGGCACACCGAGGAGGGCCTGTCCTTCCTCGGGGTGCAGGCCTTCATGCTGGACGAGTACGTCGGTCTGCCCGCCGATCACCCGGAGCGGTACCGGAACGTGATCGAGAAGGAGATCGCCTCCCGGATCGACATCGACCCGGCGGATGTGCACGGACCGGATGGCCTCGCCGAGGACATCCCGGCCGCCTGCGCCGCCTATGAGCAGGCGATCGTGGACGCTGGTGGCGTGGATGTGCAGATCCTCGGGATCGGCACGGACGGGCACATCGCCTTCAACGAGCCCGGCTCGTCGCTGGCCTCCCGCACCCGGATCAAGACCCTTACCCGACAGACCCGGGAGGACAACGCCCGGTTCTTCGGGGGGGACATCGACCAGGTGCCCGAGCACTGCCTGACCCAGGGCCTGGCGACCATCATGTCCGCCCGACACCTGGTGCTGCTGGCCACCGGCAAGGGCAAGGCCGAGGCGGTGCACCAGCTGACCGAGGGCCCGGTCAGCGCCATGTGGCCGGCCACGATCCTGCAGCACCACCCGCATGTCACCGTCCTGGTCGACGACGCGGCCGCTGGCCGGTTGCAGCTGGCCAGCTACTACCGCGAGGCCTACAGCGGCAAGCCCGCCTGGCAGTCCTGAGCTGCCTGCCCGGAGCCCCGTCGCACTCGGTGCGGCGGGGCTCCGGTGTGCCCGGCATCTGTGCCACACCCGCCAGCTCGCCCGCCCGCTGGGAGGGTCCCAGGCCGAGTTCGGTGCTCCGGTCACGAAGTCGTGAGCCCCGCATCCGATCTCGTGACCGGAGCACCGAACTCGCCGCGGCAGGCGGCCGACGGGAATGGGGGTGTTTGGTTGTGCACAGGTGGCGTGTGGGGTGGGGCGTCCCCAGGGGCGGTGGGTGGGGTGGCTCGAGGAAAGGGCGCGGACGAGGGTGGGCGCATGTCCGAGATTCCCGGCTGGCCGATCCTGTTCCCCGCTGACCATGCCGCTCGTGAGCTGGAGCGTCGGGAGCGACGCGGTGAGCTCGTGCGGGTACGGCGCGGTGCCTATGCGCGCATCCCGCGGGGGTCTCCTCTGGAGCAGAAGACCGCACAGGCGTCGGCGCGCATCCACGCCGTCGCGGCCCAGCTGTCGGATGCCGTCACAGTGAGTCACGACTCCGCGGCGCTGTTGTGGGGACTTCCGCTGCTCGGGGTGCCGACTCGGACGCATGTGATCCAGAGGTCACGCCCCGGCGGACACCGTGATCCGACGGTGGTGCGTCATCGCATGGCGTTGGAGGCGGATGAACAGACGACGCTGCACGGGGTGCGGATCACCACACTGGAGCGGACCGTCGTCGACTGTGTGTGCTCGATGTCGGCCCGCGCGGGATTGGTCGTCGCGGATGCCGCGCTGCGTTCCGGCGTGGACTGGGAGGTGATCGCTGCGCTGTTGGACCGTCGGCAGGGGCGCAGGGGGATCGCGATGGCCCGGCTCGTCTGGCAGCGCGCGGACGGTGGTGCCGAGTCGCCGGGCGAGACGCTGACCAGGGCCGCACTGCTTGATGCCGGTCTACCCGCAGTGACCACGCAGATTGCGGTGCGGACTCGGCGCGGGACGTTCCGGATCGATCTTGGGTGGCCGGACTGGCGCGTGGGCATCGAGTTCGACGGCAAGGTCAAATACACCAGCGCGATGGCGGGCGACTCGGTCGATGCGCTCTTCCGCGAGAAGCAGCGCCACGACGCACTGACCGAAGCGGGCTGGCGGCTCCTACGCGTCACCTGGGACGACCTGCGCTCTCCGCCCACGCTGGCAGCCCGGGCAGTACGTGCGCTCCGGGGCGAGTTCGGTGGTTGAGTGTCGAGGACGGATGTGCCGCCCCCGACGTCGTGATCGGAGCACCGAACTCGCCGGGCCGGGAGCTCCCGGCGGTCGGAGTCGGGGCCGCGGCGAGGGCCGGGCGCGGGAGCGAGCGCCGGGACGGCGGGGGCGAGGGCCGGGACGCGGGGGCGCGGGCTGGGGTGGGAGCGCGAGGGGGCCGGGGTCGGGTGTCGGGGTGGCGACGTAGACTCGGGGACATGAGTGAGCCCCTGCCGCCGAGCGATCCCAGCACCGGCCCGGACCGTGCGTCCGACCCCGACGGGGGCACCTCTACCGGTCTGCTGGAGCGCACCGAGGTCAACGAGCAGGTCGAGCCCGGTGACCACGAGCGCTTCGCGCACTACGTGCGCAAGGAGAAGATCATGGAGTCCGCGATCTCCGGCGCCCCGGTGATCGCGCTCTGCGGGAAAGTCTGGGTGCCGGGTCGTGACCCGAAGAAGTTCCCGGTCTGCCCGATCTGCCAGGAGATCTACGACGGGCTGCGCGAGCCGCAGGACGGCGACGACTCCGGCAAGGGCGGCGGCGGCCGACGATGGGGCTTTGGCCGGGGCAAGGGTTCCGGCGACGGCTCCGGCGGCAAGTGAGCCCCGACCGCGCCCCGGTCCCCAACTCGCACGCCTCGACGTCCGCGGCATCGAATCTGCCGCCGGCGTTCCCGGGGCGTGCGCCCTGGGGGACCGCGGGCAAGCTGCGCGCCTGGCAGGCCGAGGCCCTGGAGCAGTACCTGGCGACCTCGCCGCGGGACTTTCTCGCGGTGGCGACCCCCGGTGCGGGCAAGACGACCTTCGCGCTGCGGATCGCCACCGAGCTGCTGGCCGCCCGGGTGGTGCGCCGGGTGACGGTGGTTGCCCCCACCGAGCACCTCAAGCACCAGTGGGCTGACGCCGCTGCCCGGGTCGGCATCACGCTGGACCCGAACTTCAAGAACGCGCAGGGCCGCCACGGGCACGGATTCGACGGGGTGGCGCTGACCTACGCCCAGGTCGCCAGCAAGCCCGCCCTGCACGCCGCCCGGACCTCCGCCGCACCGACGCTGGTCATCCTGGACGAGGTGCATCACGGCGGTGACGCGTTGTCCTGGGGTGATGCGGTCTACGAGGCCTTCGACGGGGCGACCCGGCGGCTGGCGCTGACCGGTACCCCGTTCCGCAGTGACACCGCGGCGATCCCCTTCGTGCAGTACGAGCGGGACGCGGACGGCATCCGCCGGTCCAAAGCGGACTACACCTACGGTTACGCCGAGGCGCTGCGCGATCACGTGGTCCGCCCGGTGCTGTTCCTCACGTACTCGGGGTCGATGCGCTGGCGGACCAAGGCCGGTGACGAGGTCTCCGCCACCCTCGGCGAACCGCTGACCAAGGACATGACCGCCCAGGCCTGGCGCACCGCACTGGACCCGAATGGCGAGTGGATCCCCTCGGTGTTGGCCGCCGCCGACCGGCGGTTGACCGAGGTCCGTCGTAGCGTGCCGGATGCCGGGGCGATGGTGATCGCCACTGACCAGACCGACGCCCGCGCCTACGCCGGTCACCTGGCCCGGATCACCGGGGTATCGCCCACGGTGGTGCTCTCCGACGATGAGGGCGCGAACGCGAAGATCGACGAGTTCTCCGCCTCGGACTCCCGCTGGCTGGTGGCCGTGCGCATGGTCTCCGAGGGCGTCGACGTGCCCCGGCTCGCGGTCGGGGTGTACGCGACCAGCGCGTCGACCCCGCTGTTCTTCGCCCAGGCGATCGGCCGGTTTGTGCGGGCCCGCAAGCGGGGCGAGACCGCCTCGGTGTTCCTGCCGTCGGTCACCCCACTGCTGACCCTGGCCAACGCGATGGAGGTCGAGCGCGACCACGCGCTGGACCGCCCGAAGACCGCGGAGGAGAACGGCGAGGGCTACAACCCGGAGGACAATCTGCTCGCGGCGGCCAACCGTGAGGAGAAGGCCTCGGATGCCTTGCAGGGCTCCTTCGAGATGTTGGAGGCCCAGGCGTCCTTCGACCGGGTGCTCTTTGACGGGGGCGAGTTCGGCACCGGCGCGGACGTCGGCTCGGAGGAGGAGCTGGACTTTCTCGGGCTGCCCGGTCTGCTGGATGCCGACCAGGTCACCACGCTGCTCCGGCAGCGCCAGGCGGATCAGATCAAGGGCCGCAAGAAGTCCCGGTCACAGGCGGAGATCGCCGAGGAGCGGGCACAGATGGACCACCGCCGTCAGGCCGAGCTGCGCAAGGAGCTCGCCCAACTGGTCGGTGCCTGGTCGCGCAAGAGCGGTCAGCCGCATGCGCAGGTGCATGCCGAGTTGCGTCGCCGGTGCGGTGGCCCGGAGGTGCCGTTGGCCGATCCCGATCAGCTCACCAGCCGGATCTCGATGCTGCGCGGTTGGTTCGTCGGTAAACGGTAGAACCGCAGGTCAGAGCGCTGCGATATCAGGCTTGCCCGGTTCCGCAAGGTGACCGTCTCGGCGTGCCGAGCACCGTGGAGCGTGTCATCGTCGTGCCCGTTGACAGGCCCCGGTCGAACCCGGCCGGGGCGGCGGACGGACGAAGGAGGCCACCATGCCCGCTTGGCTGATCCTCATCATCATCGGTGTCGTACTGCTGGTGCTCGGAGTGGCGATCGAGGCCGCGAAGTTCCTGCTCTACGTGGGAGTCGCGATCCTGGTCGTGAGCCTGATCCTGGGGCTGCTGCGCCGGGGCAAGAACTCGGTCTAGTCGTCCCGCCTGTACGACGCGGAGGGCGGCATCCCGATCCTGGGGTGCCGCCCTCTGGTGCGTTCAGAGCGACACGGTGACCGTGGGCAGTGCGGCCTCGTCCGCGGACAGTCGTCGGGCACCGCGGGGCAGCTCGTCCCGGGATGCGGCATGCCGGGCGGTGGCGCGGCGGACACCCTCCGCGCCGGTCCAGCCGTCGCGCACCTGCCCGTCCACCACCAACGGGTGCACCAGAGGCCGCAGCTCCGATTCGATGGGGGACCAGGTGCGCACAGCCTCGTCCGTCCCGGTGATCACGACCTCCTGCACCGCACGGCCGCTGGCGTCCAGCCGCCGAGCCGCCGTCTTACGACCGCCCACGGAGGCCTTCGCGGTCGACGCCTTGGCCACCGGCTCCAACGCACCGGAGCGGCCCTCTCTGGCGACCAGCTTGTAGACCATGCCGCAGGTCGGCGCGCCCGATCCGGTGACCAGCGAGGTGCCCACCCCGTAGGAGTCCACCGGGGCGACGGCCAGTGCGGCGATGGCGTACTCGTCCAGGTCGGAGGTCACGGTGATCCGGGTGTCCTGGTTGCCCAGAGCGTCCAACTGCGCGCGCACCTCCTGGGCCAGCACGCCCAGGTCACCCGAGTCCAACCGGACGGCACCCAGCTGCGGACCGGCGGCGGCCACCGCACGCTCGACGCCACGGCGCACGTCGTAGGTGTCGACCAGCAGCGTCGTTCCCGGCCCGGAGGCGGCGACCTGCGCGGCGAAGGCCTGCTCCTCGTCGTCGTGCAGCAGGGTGAAGGCGTGGGCGGCGGTGCCGATGGTGGCCAGGCCGTAGCGGCGACCGGCCTCCAGGTTGCTGGTTCCGGCGAATCCGGCCACTGCGGCGGCACGGGCGGCAGCCACCGCGGCCTGCTCATGCGCTCGGCGGGCACCCATCTCCAGACAGGGGCGACCGATGGCGGCACTGGTCATCCGGGAAGCCGCCGAGGCGATGGCGGAGTCGTAGTTCAGGATCGACAGGATCACCGTCTCCAACAGCACCGCCTCCGCGAAGCTGCCCTCCACCGTGAGCACCGGGGAGTGCGGGAAGAACATCTCACCCTCGGCGTAACCGCTGATCGATCCGGTGAAGCGGTAGTCCGCGAGCCACTGCACGGTGCGGTCGTCCACCACGTGGTGGTCCGCCAACCAGTCCAGTTCTGCCGCGGCGAACCGGAAGTCCGCGAGCGCCTCCAACACCCGGCCGGTCCCGGCCAGCACGCCGTAGCGTCGCCCTGCGGGCAGTCGGCGGGTGAAGACCTCAAAGACGCAGCGTCGGTCGGCGGTGCCGTCGGCCAGTGCGGCTTGGAGCATGGTCAGCTCGTAGCGGTCGGTGAGCAGGGCGGTCGACGTGTGCGTGCTGCCGGTCATGGGGGACACCGTAGGCCGACCACCGGGCACCTAGCATGGAGGCGTGTCCGTCGAAGCCCTCCCCGAGCAGTCGACCGAGTCGCGCTCCGACCTCGATGACGTCTGGGTGACGATCGTCTGGAACGACCCGGTGAACCTGATGTCCTACGTGACCTACGTCTTCCGGTCGTACTTCGGCTACTCCGAGCAGAAGGCCGCCACGCTGATGTTGGAGGTGCACGAGCAGGGCCGGTCGGCCGTCTCCTCCGGCAACCGGGAGAAAATGGAGGTCGACGTGCAGGCGATGCACTCCTTCGGCCTGTGGGCGACCCTCCAGCGGAGCGAGGACTGATGCGCGGTTTCCGGATCGAGGGCGCGGACCTGGTGGCAGAAGTCGACGCGCAGGAGCGTGCCGTGCTCGCCGCCACCGTGGCCGATGTGGCCGAGCTGCTCGGTGCCGGGCGGATCGATGAGCAGCTCGCGGACACCGCGGAGCCGGTGGGCTTCCGCCTGCGGCTGGACCCGATCCCCACCCCAGAGGACCCGGCGGTGCACCGGCTGCTCCCGGATGCCTCGCGGGATGACCCGGAGCTGACCTCCGAGTTTCGCCGGTTGACCGAGGACGACCTGCGCCAGGAGAAGACCGAGCGGCTGATCGCCTTCCACCGCGCGCTGCACGAGGACGGTCCGTTCCGGATTCCACGCGCGCAGGCGCACCGTCTGGCAGCCACACTGACCGATCTGCGCCTGGTGCTCGCCCAGCGGTTGCAGATCGTCGATGAGGAGTCCAGCGCGGAGTTGGAGGAGCTGATCGTCACCGGTGAGCTCGACCCCGCCGATGAGTTCGCGCGGATGCGGCACTATCTCGGCTCGCTGTACCTGGCCATCGGCTGGTGGCAGGAGACGTTGATGGGCTGTCTGCTGGCCGGACTACCCTCGGAGTCGTGAACAACGCTCCCATCGGCATCTTCGACTCCGGAGTGGGCGGCCTGACCAACGCCCGCGCGATCCTCGACCAGATGCCCCAGGAGTCCGTCCTCTACATCGGGGACACCCTGAACTCGCCCTATGGTCCCAAGCCGTTGGCGGCGGTGCGGGCCCACGCGCTGGCAGTGATGGACGACCTGGTGGATGCCGGGGTCAAGATGCTGGTGATCGCCTGCAACTCGGCCTCCTCGGCGGTGCTGCGTGACGCCCGTGAGCGGTACACCCTGCGTCGCGGGCTGCCGGTGGTGGAGGTGATCCTGCCCGCCGCTCGGCGCGCGGTGGCTGCCACTCGGAACGGGAAGATCGGGGTGATCGCCACCACGACCACGGTGGAGTCCCGCTCCTATGACGACGCCTTCGCGGTGGCACCCGGCGTTGAGCTGACCACCCAGGCCTGCCCGCGGTTCGTGGAGTTCGTCGAGGCCGGGATCACCTCGGGGCCCGAGCTGCTCTCGGTGGCCGACGATTACCTGCGCCCGGTCAAGGACGCCGGGGTGGACACCCTGGTGCTCGGCTGCACGCACTACCCACTGCTCACCGGGGTGATCTCGTACGTGATGGGCGAGGGGGTGACGCTGGTGTCCTCGGCGGAAGAGACCGCCAAGGATGTGTACCGCACCCTGGTCGCCCATGACCTGGAGCGCGACCCCGCCGCGAGTCCGCCGGAGCACCGGTTCCTGGCCACCGGTGACCCCGAACCCTTCCAGCGCCTGGCCCGCCGGTTCCTCGGCCCGGAGGTCACCGCCGTCGAGCCTCGGGACGCCCTGCGCCTGGTGTGAGCCAGATCAGGCGTGACGAGCGCCACGCGTGATCTAGGCCTATCGACCGACCACGATGCGGCGCAGCACGGCATCATGGCGCCAGAGCGGCCGTCCGACGGGGGCACGGTCCGCCGGACAGGAGGTCCGATGAGGCTCGTGGTGGTGGGCTGCGCGGGGTCGTTCCCCAGCCCGGAATCGGCCGCGTCCAGCTACCTGGTCCAGGCAGAGGATGCGACCGGCCGGACCTGGAACCTGCTGATGGACCTCGGCAATGGCGCACTCGGTCCGCTGCAGACGCACCTCGACCCGAGTTGCCTGGACGCCATCGCGATCAGCCACACCCACGCCGATCATGTCGCCGACATCCCGGTGCTGGGCGTGATGCTGCGCTACGCCCCGACCGGCTGCCCGCGCACCGAGCCGCTTCCGATGTACGGCCCGGAGGGTCTGGGCGAACGCCTGTCTCAGTTGACCGGTCACGACCCGGCCACCGACACCGGCGGCCATGTCGCACTCGGGACCTGGCGGGACGGCGAACCGGTCACGGTCGGGCCGCTCACCATCGAGCCGATCCCGGTGCTGCACCCGGTGCCGGCCTTCGGATTGCGGATCACCGGGCCGTCCGACCTGCGGCCGGGGGAGACGGTCACGCTGTCCTACACCGGCGACACCGACGAGTGCGAGGGCCTGGACCGGCTGGCCGCGGACACCGACCTCCTGCTGGCCGAGGCTGCGTACCTGGAGGGCACCCCGCATACCCCGCGCGGCATCCACCTGACCGGTGCCCGCGCCGGACGTGCCGCCGCCCGCGGACACAGCCGGTCGCTGGTGCTCACCCACCTGGTGGCCTGGAACGACCCCGCCGCCACCCTGGCGGAGGCGGTGGCCGAGTACGACGGCCCGACCCAGCTGGCCCGGCCCGGTTTGCGGATCGAGCTCTGAGGGTCCCCGCCGTTAGGGTGCCGGTATGACCGATATCCCCCGCCCTGACGGGCGTGCCCTGGACCAGCTGCGCCCCATCACGATCACCCGCCGGTACCTGGACGCCGGTGAGGGCAGTGTGCTGGTGGAGTTCGGCGGCACCAAGGTGCTGTGCGTGGCGTCCTTCACCGAGGGCGTGCCGCGCTGGCGCAAGGGCTCCGGCCAGGGGTGGGTCACCGCCGAGTACGCGATGCTGCCCCGCTCGACCACCACCCGATCGGACCGTGAGTCGATCCGGGGCAAGGTCGGCGGGCGCACCCATGAGATCTCCCGGCTGATCGGCCGCTCGCTGCGCGCGATCATCGACGTCTCCGCGCTGGGCGAGAACACGATCGTGCTGGACTGCGACGTGTTGCAGGCCGACGGTGGCACCCGCACCGCCTCGGTGACCGGCGCGTACGTGGCACTGGCCGACGCGGTGGCGTGGGGGATCGAGCGGGGGGCCATCGACGGCAAGGCCACCGTGCTGAAGGACTCGGTCTCCGCGGTGAGCGTGGGCATCGTCGACGGCCGTCCGGTGTTGGACCTGCCCTATGTCGAGGACGTGCGTGCTGAGACGGATATGAACGTGGTGGTGACCGGCTCCGGCGAGTTCGTCGAGGTGCAGGGCACCGCCGAGGCGGCACCGTTCAAGCGCGCCGAGCTGGATCAGCTGCTGGACCTGGCACTGGGCGGCACCGCTCAGCTGGCCCGGGTGCAGGCCGAGGCGCTCGCCGGTCCGGGTGGAGTCCCGGTGCGCGGATGACCGCCCCGCGGCTGGTGCTGGCCACCCACAATCAGCACAAGATCGAGGAGCTGCGCGCCATCCTTACCCCGGCGTTGCCCGACTTGGACCCGGCGGCTGTCGTCGGGGCACGGGATGTCGGTGCGCCGGAGCCGGTGGAGGACGGGGTGACCTTCGCGGAGAACGCCCTGATCAAGGCCCGTGCACTCGCGGCCTTCACCGGGTTGCCCGCGGTGGCCGACGATTCCGGGCTGTCGGTGGACGTTCTGGGTGGCGCACCCGGGATCTTCTCCGCCCGCTGGTCCGGCACCCACGGTGACGACCGCGCGAACCTGGATCTGCTGCTGGCTCAGCTCGGCGACATCGCTGATGAGCACCGCGCGGCCCGGTTCACCTGTGCGGCGGCGCTGGTCACCCCGGAGGGTACCGAGCACGTGGAGCTGGGCTATCTGGAGGGGCGGCTGGCCCACGCGCCCCGTGGCCAGCACGGCTTCGGCTATGACCCGATCCTGATCGTCGAGGGTGGCGATCTCACCGCCGCCGAGCTGGACCCGGAACAGAAGAACGCGATCTCGCACCGCGGCCAGGCCTTCCGTGCCCTGGTGCCCGCGGTGGTCCAGGTTCTGCGTGGCTGAGTCGCACCTGGTGGCCGACCGGGTGAGCTTCGGCTACCCCGGTCGGCCCGTGCTGGACGAGGTGGTGCTGACCGCCTCCGCCGGTGATCGGGTCGGTGTGGTGGGGGAGAACGGTGCGGGCAAGACCACGCTGCTGCGGCTGCTGGCTGGTGATCTGACGCCGACCGCGGGGCAGGTACGCACTGTCGGCAGCGTCTCCGTGGTGCACCAGGAGCTCGACTTGCCGCCCGCCTCGACCATCGGTGACCTGATCGCGCGGACAGCCGGGCAGGTGCGCGCCGCTGCCGAGCGCCTGGACCGGGTGGTGGCGGACTTCGACCACGACCGCGGTGACCTGACCGCGCTGAGTGCGGCCATCGCCGCCGCCGACCACCTCGCGGCCTGGGACATTGACCGCCGCGTGGATGAGGCGCTGACCCGGTTCGGTGCGCCCCGTGACCCGGCACGAACCCTCGGGTCGCTGAGCGTCGGTGAGGCCTACCGGGCGCGCCTGGCCTGCCACATCGCCGAGCGCGCCGACCTGTTGCTGTTGGACGAGCCGACCAACCACCTGGACGCCGGGGGCATCGACTACCTCACCGCGCAGCTGCAACAGTGGCCCGGGGTGGTGCTGATCGTCACCCACGACCGGCGACTGCTCGACGATGTGATGACCGCGATCCTCGACCTGGACCCGTCGATGGATGGCCGACCGGTGTTGTACGGCGCGACGCGCTATGCCGACTACCGATTCGCCAAGGACCAAGCGCTGCGCCGCTGGCGGGTCCGGTACACCCAGGAACGCAAACGCGCGGCCCAGCTCGCGTACCGGCTCGACCGGTCGTACGAGGGGCTGTCTGACGAGTGGCGTCCGCCCAAAGGCTCACAGAAGCACCGGCGCGGCACCCGGGCCCGCATCCACGTCAAGGCCGCCGACCGGATGGTGCAGCAGCTGGAGGCCGAGGCCGTGGATGTGCCCGTGCCGCCGCTGGAACTGGCCTTCCCGGACCTACCCAGTCTGCCCACCTCCGCCCGGGTCGAGGATGCCTACCGGGGTGGCCCACTGCTGGAACTGCGCGCGCCCCGGGTGGCCGGGCGACTGGACCTGCCCGGGGTGCGGATCGAGCTGCCCCCAGCCGGGCGGCTGCTGGTCACCGGCCCGAACGGTGCGGGCAAATCGACGCTGCTTGCCGCGTTGGCCGGGCGGATTCCACTGGACCGCGGACACCGCAGCGCGGCCCGGGCGCTCCGGCTCGGGGTGCTGGCCCAGGACGAGTCGACCCCGGACCAGCTCCGGATGACCGGATTCGAGGCGGCGGCGGCCCGAGCATTGGACCTGTTGCGCACTGGGGCGCTCGACCCCGAGCACATCGTGCCGGTGGCCGCGCTGGGCCTGCTGGACGAGGCGGATCTGGACCGTCCGCTGGGGGAACTGTCTGTGGGGCAGCGCCGCCGGTTCGCGCTGGCGATGGCGCTGGTGCCCGCCCCGCAGGTGCTGATCCTGGATGAGCCGACCAACCACCTGTCCATCGGGGTGGTGGACGAGCTAACCGACGCGCTGCGGGTCACCTCGGCGGCGGTGGTGGTGGCCACCCACGACCGGGCGATGCGGGCCGACCTGGCGGACTGGGCCGCGGTGGAGCTCTAGCCGATCCGCTGCCGGAGCGCGGCCAGGTCGTCCTCGGTGAACAGCGCCGCCGGGTGCATCAGCCGGATTCCGCTGGAGTGCTGGCGCAGCAGCAGGACCGCACCGTGCCGCTCCACCCCGCGCAGTGCGCCATAGGCGATCACGTTGGTGCCGCTGGCGCTGCCCAGCTGGAGGCCGTCCGGGCGCAGTCGCATGGTCACCACGGCACCGACCGGGAATGCCGCGTCGATCACCCGTGCCAGCCGCCGCTGTTGCTGCCATGCCATGAGGGCGAACGCGGCTACCGCCACGACGGCGATGGCGATGTTGCTCGCCACATTCGTGCCCGTGGCGACGGCACCCACGGCGATGGACAGCACCACGATGAGCACCAGCACCGGGAGCACGAGCATGCGCGGACGCAGGAGCAGCGCACGCACGGTGTCGCGCTCGAGCTGACGGCGCAGGTCAGCTGAGACGGTGAGCGAGCGCGGTGCGGGGGCGGTGTCCATGCGCTGAGGCTAGGGGCGTGGGGGTGCTGACCCACGGTGGTTGAGTGCGGTCCCGGGAACGTTGCGTGGTCCTGGCCGGGGCATGGGTCAGCCCGCGACGGTCGTGTCCGTGGTCGAGGGCAGCGCCTGTTCCAGCCAGCGCAACAGCACCGCCAGTGCCAAGAACCCCACCGCCACGAACCCGGTGTTCCGCAGGGCGAGCGCCAGGCCCAACTCCCCGACATCGAGGAACGGGTACGGGTACCAGTCCGCGGCCGCGCCGCGGATGAAGGTGTAGGCCACCCACGCCAGCGGGTACACCACCGACCATCCGACGGTCGCCCACGTCCAGTGCGGACGGGGACCGACCAGCAGCCAGACCAGCACGGTGCCGAGGGGAGCCACCGTGTGCAGCAGCGCGTTGGCGATCATCCCGCTCGGAGTCAGCTCGGCGGACAGCCCAGCCAGCACCGCGTGATAGACCACCCCGGTCACCGCGATACACAGCAGCGCGTCCAACCGCACCACCGCCTGGAACCGGCCACCACCGGTTGGTCGCCACAGATGCAGCGCGGCGGACAGCACCACCAGCAGGTTCGACTGGATGGTGAAATAGCTGAACAGGCGGATCAGCCGTTCGGCATCCGCATGCTCGGTCAGCGCCCGCCCGAGCTCCAGCAGCACCCCGGTCAATGCCGCGACCCCGACCAGCCCGTACAGCAGTCGGGTGAGGGCCGGCCGGGTCATCACGGCATCCGGCCGACGTGGGCCATCGCCTGCCGGAGCAGCAGTCCCTGACCGCCGTTCATCTCCACCTGGATCTGCTCGCCGCACGCCTCCTCCGGGGTGAGCCAGGCCAGGTCCAGCGCGTCCTGCTGCGGACGGCAGTCACCGGTGACCGGGACCACGTAGGCCAAGGACACGGCGTGCTGGCGGGGGTCGTGGTACGGGGTGACCCCGGGAGTGGGGAAGTACTCGGCGACCGTGAACGGCTGCGGCGACGGCGGAACCTGCGGCAGGGCCATCGGACCCAGGTCCTTCTCGATATGCCGCAGCAGGGCGTCACGGACCCGCTCGTGATACATCACCCGCCCGGAGACCAGAGCTCGACTCATCACGCCTTCCGGGGTGACCCGAAGCAGCAGCCCGACGGCGACCACATCGCCAGAATCGTCCACCCGCACCGGCACGGCGTCGACGTAGAGCACGGGCAGCTGGCGGCGGACGGCGGCGATGTCCTGCGGACTCAACCACCCGGCGGGGCGGTCGGACTCGTGGGGCTCCGGTGGCAGATCTGCGGTATCGGTCACCCGGATGTTCTACCCCGTACGGCTCTCAGCGGGCGCCCTCGACGCGCAGATGGGAATACTGGAACCGGCGGGAACGCTCTACCGGCGTTCACAGATGGCAACAGGAGGCGTAACGATGGCAACGACCGAGCTGACGGCCGAGACCATCCAGAAGACGATCGATGAGAACGACATCGTCCTGGTGGACTTCTGGGCCGACTGGTGTGGCCCGTGCAAGCGGTTCGGACCGATCTTCGAGCAGTCGTCGGAGACGCACCCGGACATCGTCCACGCGAAGGTGGACACCGAGGCGGAGCAGGCGCTGGCCGCTCAGCTACAGATCACCTCGATCCCCACGCTGATGGCGTTCCGTGAGGGCATCCTGGTCTTCAACCAGGCCGGTGCCCTGCCCGGCCCGGCACTGGAGCAGGTCGTCGACGCGGTCAAGAGCCTGGATATGGACGACGTGCGGGCGCAGATCGCCGCCGCCTCCACCGCGCAGAACTGATCGAGTGCGAAGACCCCCGCATCCGGACCGGATGCGGGGGTCTTCGTCTGAGTGCGGGAGACGGGATTTGAACCCGCACGCTCATCGAGCACCAGGACCTAAACCTGGCGTGTCTGCCGTTCCACCACTCCCGCGGACCTGACGATGATGCCAGGTTGTTGGCTCAGGCGGCGTCGATCCCGAGGTCGCGACGCAGCTTGGCCACGTGACCGGTGGCCTTCACGTTGTACTGGGCCAGCTCCACGGTGCCGTCCACACCGAGCACCACGGTGGACCGGATCACACCGGTGACGACCTTGCCGTACAGCGTCTTCTCACCCCAGGCACCCCACTGCTCCATCACCGCGTGCTCCGGGTCAGAGACCAGCGGGAAGGTCAGCTCCTCCGCCTCGGCGAACTTCTGCAGCTTCGCCGGGGAATCGGGGGACACCCCCACCACCCGGTACCCGTGCGACTGCAACGACGCCAGATTGTCCCGGAAGTCACAGGCCTGCTTGGTGCAGCCCGGCGTGCCCGCCGCGGGGTAGAAGTAGACCACCACATGCTCGCCGCGCAGATCGGACAGCGTCAGTGATCCACCGTCGGCGGTCGGCAGGGTGAAGTCGGGGGCGGTGTCGCCCACGGACAGGCGCGGCATGGCAGCTCCTCGGGTCACGCGGACGCCTCGTGCGCCCGGCCCCAGGGTAATCAGCCCCGGCCCGGTACGGTCTGTGCCGTGACTGCGACCTCCCGCCCCGAGCTGCCGATCCGGATGCTGAACGACCGCCTGCTGGTCGAACTCGACGCCGACGCCGCCGAGCGCCGGTCCAGCGCCGGAATCGTCATCCCTGCCACCGCCGTGGTCGGCAAGCGGCTGGCCTGGGGCGCGGTCGTCGCCGCCGGGCAGCACGTCCGCCAGGTGTCGGTCGGGGACCGGGTGCTCTTCGACCCGGACGAGCGCGGCGAGGTGGAGCTGTCCGGGGCGACCTACTTGTTGCTGCGCGAGAAGGATGTGCACGCCGTGGCCGAGCCCGGCGACGACGGTCAGAGCACCGGGCTGTACCTGTAGCTCTTGCGCACCGCTGCGACCGATGCTGCGATGTCCCGCGAACAAAGGGGGACGATCGTGGGCGACGATCAGACCGCGCCGCAGGAGGCGCACTCGGTGATGGACCTGCTCGCGGAGCATGTGCCGCTGACCCTGCTTGCGGACCTGGCCACCACGGAGCCGCGGTCAGGGGAGATTCTGCGTGCCGAAGGGCTGCCCGCGGACGAGTGGTGGGCCGACGGGGCACCCGAGACGCACCCTGCGTGACCTGCATCACGAGGCCCGGCTGCGACCCGGATCGGATTCGCGTCCGGCCTCGGGGTGGTGCTACCTTCTTCCTCGCGCGCCATTAGCTCAATTGGCAGAGCAGCTGACTCTTAATCAGCGGGTTCGGGGTTCGAGTCCCTGATGGCGCACCACAGAGCCCCCGTCCGGTCCAGCCGGGCGGGGGCTTTCGCCTGTCTGGAGCCAGGAGACAGGGACGCCCGTCGCCAGTGACCAGGCGCTGAGCATCGCCTTCTTGGGTGCGATGCGGCCCGACTCATAGTTGCCGACCGTGTTCCGGGACACCCCGAGCATGTCGGCGAACTCGCCGGAGCCGAAGCCCGCGTGCTCGCGCGCCTTGCGGAGGCGGTCCGGCAGGCCGAACTCCGGGATCGAACCTGCAACTGGGTCCATCGTCATGCCCCAAGTTTGACGCATCTACACCTTTCGCGCAACGACACGTTTCGTGTGGCTTGCCAAAGCAAGGCCGCGTGCCCCAATGTTTGGGCATGCCACAAGACATGCTCACGACTGCTGAGGTGTGCACCCGCCTAGGGACTGACCGCAAGACGGTTCGGCGGTTGGTCGACCGCGGATCGCTGACGCCCGCGTTCAAGTTGCCCGGTGTCACGGGCGCGTACCTGTTCGACCGCGCCGAGGTTGAGGCGCTGGCGGCGGAGCGTACCCGGTGACCGGGCGTGGCGCGGTGTGCATCGAGTGCGGCAGTGCGCCGACCCACCCGGGCAGCCGGTTCTGGTGTCTGTCGTGCGATGAGCTGCGTTGCGCTCGGATTACGCGCAATCTCGCCGCCGCGCTGGCGGAGCTGGAGTGTGCCGAGTGATCCGGGCGTGGGTGCGTGAGCTGGCTCCGCTGGTCGGGGTCGGCGCGGGTGTGGCGGTTGGTGTCAGCTGTCCGCCGTTGTCCGGGGGGACGCTCCTGGGCTTGGTGCTGATCGTGGTGCCGGGTGCGGTGTGGGTGCGTCGCGCGGTGCGGGGTGATCGGGATGCGTAGTGCGATCTTCGCCGCTGCCGCTGAGCTGTGGCGTGAGTGCCGTCAGGACTATGCCGAGTATCTGGACGCGCTGCTGGACGACGCGGAGCGCACGTGCCGGGGTCACCTGGTCAACGCTCGCGGTCAGGCCAAGGGCATCACCGCCGAGTCGCTGCTCCTCGGTCCGATGGTCCGGGTGCGCGCGTACGGGACGCCCGAGCTATTGGAGTTCCTGGCCGGTGCCGGTCGGATGACCCAGGGCGAGCACGAACGGCATTGGTTCGCCGCCCATGATGATCGGCTCACGCCGTGAGCGGCCAGCGGCATGCGTTGGAGTGCGAGCACGGCACACACCCGCGCTACTGCGGGCTCTGTCGTGCCCGGGTGCTGGCCGAGCACGACCCGTCTCGCCGCCGCCCTGTGCGCCCGGGCCGTGGAGTCCCGTTGCCGTCGTGGTTCTGGGACGAGGTTGCAGCGAATCGGCCGGGACCGCGCCACGAGCAGCCGGGCCTTGATCTTGGGGGTGAGCGGTGAGCGCGGCGACGTTGACGGCGCACGCTCCGCTGCCCTCGCTGCTGCGGGCTCTGGCCCGGGCTGGGTGGGGTGAGTTGGGTGGTCGGGAGTTCCAGGGTGTCCGCACGGTGCTGCGGGCTCTGGCGGACTCGCTGCCGGACCGGTCGGCCGAAGGGTCGACCACGATCCCGCAGGTGGCTCAGCGCGCCTGCCTGTCCGAGCGATGGACGGCTCGCTGCCTGGCCCTGCTGGAGGACGCCGGACTCATCGTGTGGACCCGTGGCGGCGTCGTCGCGGGCACCCCGGTGCCGTCCGCGATCCGGGTCGTGAAGGCCGCTGTGCTGGCCTTGATCGACGCCGCCCGCCCGGTGCGGGAAGCGGCCGACCGCGCACGACGTGCCGAGACTCGCGCCCGGTTGGCCGAGGCGCTGCGACTGCGCCGCCCGTCGAAGCGACCGGGGCCGCGTTCTCGCAGGTCAGACCATCCGGCACTCAGTGCCAGCCTCCACACCCCTACGGGGGAGGGACCCACCGGGACGTCCCGTCCCGGTACCGACTACATCCCCGAGACATGCCACCACGGTGGCCTTGCAGGCCACATGGCCAACGGACAACCGAAGTGTGCGCAGTGCCGCCGTGCGGCACGGCTCATCGACCAGACACCTACTGCCTAGGACCGACGTGTTCACTGATCCCGAACTGCCCACGCTGCCTGAGCTGCACACCACGCTGGCCGAGTACGCCGCCGCCGTGGACCAGTTGGCGACCGACCTGGACGATCTACGCTTCGAGGTCCACGACGCCGCGCGCGAGGACCTGTGTGTCGCGATGGACGACGTGTCGGCCGCGTGGGCCAGCCTCATGCGCGCCAAGCGCACCGTGGCGGAGGTGCTGGGTGTCCAGCGCCGGTGACTGGGGCGGGCGCAAGGTCAGCGAGGCCCGCCGCTACTGGACGCGCAGGCTCGGTGCCGGGCCGCTGCCGTGCTACCGCTGCCGCCGCCCGGTCCACCTGGGCCAGCGCTGGCAGGTCGAGCACATCACGCCCCGCTCCCTCGGCGGTCGCCTCGGCCGTGACAACGAATGGGTATCGCACGGGCGGTGCAATGAATCGCACGGCGGCAAGCTCGGCGCGGCCCGGACCAATGCGCGCAACAAGAAGGCGACCGTGAGGTTGGAATCGGAACGCGAACGGGGAATCAGAGGATGGTGAGGCGCGGCATCGACATTCACAACGAGGCGATGGCCGCACTCTTTGAAGTGTCCGGGGAAGCCCACGCTTGCCGTCCACTCCCATCCTCTCCCCACGGGGGAGAGCGCGAGTCCAGCCCAGCGATCCCCGCGTTGAAATCCCCGTTCGGTCGACGCAAATGCAAGCCGCTCTTTGCATCTCCTGTTTCGGGTGATGTTGATATCGCGGAATATGTGGACGGGTGTGCGCGCATTGGATTCGTCCCGTCTGTTCACCAAGAGCGGTTCGGCAAGATCGCATCGGCCACCCGCGCCGATGGTCGCCCGGTGCATCGGCGCATCGCCAAGACCGAGCCGCGCCGCTCGGGCAAGACCGAAGGGCTGTGGGGTCTGATCATCGGCCGGTGCTCAGCCCGCGAGGACTACCACGCGGCGTTCAGCGCCCAGTCCGGGAAGATGGGCCGCAAGCGGTTCCTGGCGATGGCCGTGAAACTGGAACGCTACGACCCGTGCCCGCGCCCGTCGCGGTCCTCGCCCGGCTGCCAGCGCGAGCACACCCACTACCGGGTCTACCGCTCCAACGGCGGTGAGCGCATCGAGTGGGACAACGGCTCGACCCTGGACATCAACCCGCCCGACCCCGAGTCCTACCGAGGCGATGAGTACCACCTGATCGTCCTGGACGAGGGCCAGGAGATGGCCGACGACGAGCAGGCCGACGAGCTGCTGGGTGGCATCAACCCGACGATGGACACCGTGCCGACCGCGCAACTCATCGTGGCCGGGACCGCCGGGAAGATGCGCACCGGGCTGCTGTGGCGCGCGTTGGAGAAGGGCCGCGCCGGGGCGTGGGGCATTTTGGAGTTCGCCGCACCCGAGCACGCCGACCCCGCCGATCACGCGACCTGGCTGGCCGCGCACCCCGGCATCGGGACGCTGACCACCCTGGAGGTCATCGCGGAGAACTACGAGGACCTGTCCCTGCTGGACTTCCAACGCGAGTACCTGGGCCAGTGGCCCGCCGATGCGTCGGTCTCGGCCATCGACCCAGCCCACTGGAAGGAAGCGGGGACCGACATGGTGCCCCGCCCCAAGCGGGTCGGGCTCGCCTTCGACGTCGCCCCCGACGGGTCGTGCGCCGCGCTGGCCGCCGCGTGGCGAGACGAGGACGGCACCGCGTACATCGAGCTGCTGGCCTTCCGCGCCGGGGTGTCCTGGCTGCCCGGCGAAGCCCACCGCGTCGCCCGGGAGGCCCGCGCCGCGCTGGCGTACGACGTGATCGGTGCGAACACCAACCCCGCCGACGCGATCCACCGCAAGCGGCCCGTGGTCAAGCTCGCCCCGATGGGACTCAAGGACGTGCAGGGCGCAGCCCAGCGCGTGGTCTCCCTGCTCGGTGACCACGCCCTGCGGCACTTCGACCAGAAGGACCTGACCCTGGCCGCCGAGGGCGCGAACTGGCGCAACGTCGGAGAGTCCGGCCGAGCCTTCGGACACAAGGCATCCGCCCAGCCCATCGTCCCGCTCACCGCCGCCGGGCTCGCCCTGTGGTCCTACGACAAGGCCACACCCACCGGCCGCCGCCGCTCCCGCGCCACCAGCTCCACCGCCGTGACACGCGCAGCGTAGCTTGTGCGTTGCGCAAGAATTGTGGTTCGGCTACGTTCTGCGGCGTGGGAATTCTGAGTGGTCTGGGGTGGCGGCGTCCGTCGTCGGCGTCGCCGTCGCGTGTGCCGGGTCGCCGGTCGCAGCGGTTGAGTTCGCCGTGGTCGGTGAGCACGTTGGAGTCGGTGGCGCTGGCCGATGTGTTCGGAGAGGGCCGCGCGCCGATGACCCGGACGGAAGCGATGAGCGTCCCGGCGGTGGCGAAGGCCCGGCACCTGGTCACGGGCCTTGGCCGCCAGCCGTTGTGCGCGTACGAGGGCGCGACGCGGCTGCCGTCCCCGCAGTGGATGGTCCGCACTGACTCCGAGACGCCCCCGCAGACCCGGATGTCCTGGACGCTCGATGATCTGTTCTTCGGCGGCTGGTCGCTGTGGTGGCGTGAGAACGCCCCGGACGGGTCGCTGGCCGACGCGGTGCGTGTGCCCCCCGAGCTGTGGGACTTCGACGTGGACGGCCGCGTCCACGTCGAGGGTGCTCCCGCCCCGGCAGACCGGGTGGTGCTGTTCTCCGGCCCGTACGAGGGCCTGCTAGAGGCCGGGGTCCGCACGATCCGCGCCGCCCGCAACTTGGAGGAGGCGTGGGCCAAGCGGGTGCAGTCCCCGATCCCGCTGGTTGTGATCAAGCAGACCGTCTCCGATGACGAGCTGGGTGAAGTCCAGATCGACCCTGAGACCGGCGAGGAGATTGACGAGGGTCAGGAGGTGGTGCGCGCGTACGTCGACGCGCGCCGCGACCCCAACGGCGCGGCGGCGTTCGCGCCCTACGGGTACGACCTGGAAGCCAAGGGCGACGTGCGCCACGAGCTGTTCGTGGAGGGGCGCAACGCGGTCACGTTGGACGTGGGTCGGTTCGCCAACATCCCCGGCACGCTGCTGGACGCGTCGATGTCGACCGCGTCGCTGACCTACTCCACCACCGAGGGCAAGCGCTCCGACTACCTGGACATGTCGGCCGCGTTCTGGCTCGGCCCGATTGAGGCCCGGCTGTCGATGGACGACGTCATGCCCGCCGGTCAGCGCGCCGCCTTCGACCTGTCGAACCTGACCGTGGTGCCCGCCACGGGCACCGCTCCCGCTACGGAGGACTGACCCCATGACCAACGTCCAGATCGAGGCAGGGACGCTCACCGCGTCCCGCCAGGACCGGATCGTCTCCGGCCTGCTGCTGCCCTACGGGGAGGTCGGCCGCACCAACCTCGGGCGGTTCTCCGTCCCGCCCGGCGCGATCACCTTGCCCGCCGACCCATCCGTGGTGACCCTCAACGTCGAGCACGACCGCCGGTCCCCGGTGGGCCGGGCCACCACCCTGACCGCGACCGACGCGGGGGTCGTCGCGTCCTTCCGAATCGCGGCCACACCCGAGGGGGACGCGTACCTGTCGGAGGTCGAGTCCGGCCGCCGCCGCTCCCTGTCGGCCGAGGTCGCCGGGGTCGTCATCCGCGCCGGGAAGGCCGTCTCCGGGAAGTTGTTCGGCGCGGCTGGGTGCGCGGCGGGGGCGTTCCCGTCGGCCACCTTGATGGCCTCCGACGTGGGGGAGGAGGACGAGCACACCGAGTCCGTCACCACCGAGCAGATCACCGTGGACGGCACCGAGTACGAGCGCACCACGACCGTCACCTACGACACCCAGACCACCGCCGTGGGCACCACGGAGGACACCACCGAGCAGCCCGCCGACGCGGAGCAGAAGGAGCAGGACGACGTGGACGATGACAAGGACCTGTTGACGGCCACCCAGGTGGCCCGTGCCCCGCGCAGTGGCGCGCCGCGCCGTGCTGGGGCCAAGCTCGGGCCGACCGGTACCGAGCTGTACGCGTCCCTGGCCGAGGCTGCCCGCACGGGCTCGTCCAGCGACCTGCTGGCCGCGCTGAACCAGGTCACCCAGGCGAACGTCTTCGACGTGGTGAACGTCCCGCAGTACATCGGTGAGCTGTGGAACGGCGTCACCTACAAGCAGCGCTACGCCCCGCTGCTCAACCACGCCGACCTGACCAGCGCCAAGATCATCGGCTGGCGGTTCAAGAAGGACAAGAAGCCCACCGTGGGCGACTACGCCGGCAACGGTGCCGAGGTCCCCACCGGTCCGGTCGAGACCGAGCTGGTGGAGGAGACCGCCGCGCGTCTGGCCGGTGGCTGGGCCGTGGACCGCATCCACCGCGACTTCCCCAACCCTGAGTTCTGGAACGCGTTCTTCCGCGCCGCCAACGAGGACTACGCCCGCAAGCTCGACGCCAAGGTCCTCGCGTTCCTCACCGCCGCCGCCAACCACACCACCTTGTCGGTCGACCCGGCCGGTGCGGTCGCGGCCGGGGTCAGCGAGGCGGCCTACAAGATCGTCAAGGGCGGGTTGCAGCTGGTCAACACCGACCGGGGTACCCCGGACTGGGCCGTGCTGTCGGCCGACCTGTACGAGGAGTTCGCGTTCACCCGCCACGACGAGCAGCTGGCCTACATCGCCGCCACCTTCGGCCTGGACTCCTCCTCGGGCTTCGGAGCCGGGAGCATTCAGGGCTCGGTGTCGCTGCCGACCGGGACCGCCCTGGTCGGGATCAAGGGCACCGGCACCCTGCACGAGCTGGGCGGCGCGTCCCCGCTTCGGGTGTCCGCTGAGGACATCTCTCACGGCAACCTGGAGGAGGCGCTGTTCGGGTACTACGGGCTGATCAGCCACGACTCCGAGTCCCTGATCCTGGTTCAGGACGAGGCCGAGTGATGCCCGCCGCCAAGGCCACTGCACCCGACGAGGCCGCCACCGAGGTCGCTGAGCCCGATGAGGTGGAGGTGTTCGGGTGGGTGACGTTGGAGGAGGTGGAGCGGCACTGGACGACCGCGCTCGACCTCGATCCCGAGGATCTGGCCCTGCACCTGAACTCCGCCCATCAGCAGTGCGTGGCGTTCCTCAACGACCGTGAGCCGGACCCGGTGCTGGACCGCCACAAGTTGGCCCAGATCATGCAGGCCCGCGCCCTGTACCGGTCGCTGGCTGCCGGGTCCGGCGACCAGCTCGGCGGTGAGGACGGGGTGACCGTGTTCCCGATGGACTGGACGGTCAAGAATCTCCTGCGCCCCAAGCGCGCCCGGCGGTACCTGCGGTGACCCAGACCCAGACCGCCCGTCAGCAGCTCGCCGCCGCCTTGCGCGCCGAGCTGCCTGACGGGTGGTCGGTGCTCGACCTGGACAAGGTGCCCGACGTGATCACCCGCCCGACGGTCGTGATCTACCGGCAGTCCTACGCCCCGCTCCCCGCCGCACCGGTCGGGCACTACGAGCAGACGTTCGCGGTGTGGGTGCTGGTCGCGCCCGACGCGAAGGACTCCCTGCTGGACGACCACGCGGACACCGTGACCGGCGCACTGGAGGACATCGACTGGACGGTGTGGACCACCGCCAGCCGCGACGCCCTGGCCGGGACCTGGCCGGGATTCAACATCACCGTGACCGCGCAGACCAAGAAGGAGTACGACGCATGACCCCTCACGACGTGAAGCCGCTCATCCTCAAGGAGACCGAGGCCATCATCAAGGCGGCCGTCGGCGGAGTCGGTGACGACTTTCGCAAGCACCTGTCCGGGGTGGTGTTCACCCCGTCCTCGTCGCAGAACTCCTGGTCCGGCCTCGGTGGCAACACCCACACCGACACCTCGGTGCCCACCTGGGTGTGCCAGCTCGACTACGTGCAGGACTGGGACAGCCCGGTCAGCCTGTCGCGGTTCCTGTACGAGAACGAGGGCCAGACCTTCGTGATCGAGTTCCGTCCGCGATCGGGCACCGGCCCGTCGTTCCAGGCGGAGGTCTCGGTGGTCTCCGGTGCAATCGGTGGTCAGGTGAACTCCTGGGCCACCACCTCGGTGTCTCTCGGGTCGACCAAGCCGGAGCTGATCCCCGCGACGGCCGCGTGATGATCCGGGCCGCCGACTCTCGCGCCCTGACGGCCGTGGTCGTCGGCATGAAGCTGGTGGCCCGGGAAGTGCGCAACGACATCAACCGAGCCACCACCGCGACCCTCGGGCCGAAGTGGAAGGCGCTGGTGCAGGTCAACGCCGCACGCCGGATGGACGGGCTCATGCTCGCCACCGGCGTGCGGGCCAAGGGCGGCAACCCGCCCATGCTGCTGGCTGCCCAGTCCCGTCGCGCGGTCGGGCGCACCAAGCGTCTGGTGCCGCAGCAGGACTGGGCCGCCTGGGAGTTCGGCGGTGACCGGGGCCACGTGGCGACCTACACGCGCCGCAACCGCTCTGGGTCTGGCACGCACAAGGTCACCCGCCACACCAACCGGCACCTGCGGCCCCGCAAGCGCTCCGGCTACACCGTCTACCCCGCGCTGGCGGACTTCCTGCCTGACGCGGTCTCGCTGTGGGTGCAGCTGTTCATGAAGAAGGTCTACGACGCCGCCGAAGGGAAGGGGTGAGCTGTGGGTAAGGGAATCCAGATTCCCATCGTCGCGGAGGTCGGCCCGGCGGTGAAGGCCGTCGGCAACCTGGCTGACGGATTCGAGAACGTGAAGGACGCCCTGGACGACCTGGACGCGGCCGGAACCGACGCCGGACGCTCGGTCACCAAGTCGATGGACAAGGCCGCCGACGAGTCGACCGACGCCGCGAGCGAGGTCAAGAAGAAGTGGTCCGACGCGTTCGACGAGGTGCGCAAGGACTCTAAGAAGGTCGGTGACGGACTCGGGGAGTCCACCAAGCAGGGCACCGACGAGGCATCCGAGAACGTGGCCGAGTTCAAGGACGAGGCCACCCAGAACTTCAGTGAGGTCACGTCTAGCTTCTCCGGGGACATGGCCGGTGCGGTCGACCTGGTGCAGGGCACCCTCGGTGGGCTCGCGTCCGGGATCGGCGGGCCGCTCGGCGTCGCGCTGGGTATGGCTGCCGCTGGGGTCGGCCTCGTCTACACCGCCCTAGAGTCGTCGGCGGAGAAGGCGAACGAACTCACCGAGGAGGCCGCCGAGCTGGCAACCTCTCTCAAGGACTACGAGGGCGCTGGTGCCGTCTCGGCGCTGGCCGACCGGTGGTCCGAGCTCGGTACCGAGATCGCCAACGCGAAGTCCTGGTGGGAGGTCTGGCAGGACAGTGCGGTCACCAACGCCCAGGTGCTCACTGGCGCGCTCGACAACTCGGCGTTGTCGGCCGACAACCTCGCCACGGCACTGTCTTCGACCGATCCGACCGAGCGAATGGATGCGCTTCGCCGGGCTCAGGACGAGCTGAACGACTCCATCGCAGCCGGTGAGGCCGCGTCCGAGGAACTGGCCTCTGCCACCACCGACCTGTCCACCCTCGATACAGAAGCGACCTTTGCCGCCCAGCGGCGGGGCGACGCCGCCCGTGACGCCGTTGGAATCATCGAGGACGAAATCTCGGTGCAGGAGCAGGCGGTCGAGATCGAGGAGGCACTGGCGCGCGCGAAGAACATGACGGTCGAGCAGTACCGAGCATCGGTCGAGGCGGCCGAAGCATCCGCTGCTGCCACTGAGTCTTACGCCGCCGCACTGGAGTCGGCTGCCGACCCGGTGGGCGTATACGGGGAGCTGCTGGCCGAGAAGGAGGAGGCCGAGCGGAAGACCGCCGAGGCCACCGCCGCCGCTACCTCCAGCAGCTCGGACTCTTGGGAGGACTACGCCGCCAACGTCACCGTCACCACTGAGGATCTGATCGCCCGGTGGAATGAGCAGGCCGCACAGGCGACCGCGTTCAAGGACAACCTGGCGATCATCGGTGCGGCCGGTGGTACCGCGCTGGCGGCCGAGCTGGAGGCGCAGGGTCCGGAGGTGGCTGGTGCGGTCGCCGCGACGATCGCCCAGGCGGACCCGGCCACCCAACAGGCCGCGATCCAGGCACACGCGGGAGCGACCGGCACCGCGATGGGGTCCTCCATCGCTACCGGCGTGACCGGGGAGCAGGCCACAGTGCAGGGCGCGGTCGACGGCCTGGCCAAGAGACTCAGTGCCCCGGTGGTGAAGGTGCAGAGCGAGTTCGACTCCGCGACCGCCGAGCGGCAGTACTCCGAGTGGGCGGGCAAGCCGCGCAAGCTGCTGGTAACCGCCACTATGGGCGAGCGGGCGGTGTGACATGACGACGATCACCGCTACCTGGGAGCCCGAGCGCGCGGCCGTGCTGCTGCGTGTGGACCCGACCAGCCCCGTCCTGTCGATCACCCGCACCGACGCCAACGGGTCGGCCGCTGTCCGTTTGCAGGAGGACGCGTTCCCGATCACCGATGACATCTCGGTGCGTGACTACGAGGCCGCACACGGCCTGGTGGCCTACTCTGCGGCGACCGCTGCCGGTGCGGTGACCGCCGAGGTCACGGTCACTCTGACCGCGCCCCGGCTGGCCGCCGTCGTGCTGCCCAATGCCCGCGCCGACCTCGACCTCATCACCGGGTATGAGTCGGGCCGTCAGCCTGCGGTGTCGGTGCATCAGGTGATCGGGCGCGCTGACCCGGTGCCGGTTCTCGGCCCGCTGCGCACCCGCACCGGCACCCTGCGCATCTTCTGCAAGAGCTGGGACGCCGCCCAGGAGGTGGTGGCCGTGTACGCGGCCGCTGAGGTCGTACTTCTGCGTCAGCCCTGGTACCGAGGCATGGACATGTATCACGTGGCCACCGGCGCGGTGACTTGCTCTCCGGCGACGGAGGCGGGTGTGCGGTGGATGGTCGAGGTGCCCTACACGGAGGTGCGCCGCCCCATCGATGACCTGCGCGGCGCGATCAGCTGGACCTATGACCGGCTCGCGGCGACCGGTGGCACCTACGCCCAGGTGCGCGGGGGCTATGCGACCTATGCCGCGCTGTCGGCGGGACCGGTCGCATGAGCGCCGTGACCGCACCGTGGACCGATGAGGCCGTGACCGTCATGGCCGGTGGAGCGCACCACCGGGTGCTGACCGTGACCCTGACCCACCCGGACCTGCCCACCCCGGTGGTCCTGGACCTCGACCCGGACCGTGAGCCGACCCTGGACATGTCCGAGGCCTGGGCACCGGCGGTGCGCGCCCAGGTCACCGTGCGCCTGCCAGACGAGGACACCTCTCGCCTGCTCGACTCGCGCGGCCCGGCCCGCATCGTGCTGCGCGCTGGGTATGTGTACGCCTCCGGGCGGACCGACGTGCACCAGATCGCGGACCTCATGATCGCCTCCGGCGCGGAGGACTGGGGCGACGGCACCTGCACGCTCGATCTGACTGGGGATGAGCTGGCGGCCCAGACCTCTGGGCCGCTGCCTGGTCAGTCGCCGTCCTGGCCCTGGACTCAGCCGATCCCGACCGTGCTGGCCGCGATCCTCACCCGGGTCTCCCCGGGCCGTCAGGTCGTGACCATGCCCGGGGTGTCCACCGCCTCGCTCGGTGAGGGCCTGACGGTCGCCGCCGGGGACACCTGGTGGCCGACGATCCGCGACCTGGCCGACCGTATCGACGCCTGGGTCTATGACGACGGGCTGCGGTGGGTCATCGCCCCACGCCCCACCCTCGACACCCGCCCGGCAGCCGTGCTGCGCACCGGACTTAGCGGCACCATCACTGCCCTGACCTCCGACGTCGACCGCGCCGACTTCGCCAACGCTGTCATCGTCCAGTACGCGGACGGCGCGACCGGCTACGCGGAGGTCACCTCCGGGAGGTACGGCACCGGCCAGGCACCACGGGTCGTGCTCACCGTCGACCGGACCACTGTGACCCGCCCCGCCAACGCCACCAATGTGGCGCTGGCCATCGCCAGCCGGGCGGTCACCCGGGGTCGGTCCTGGGGCATTACCGCCATCGGAGCGCTGTGGCTGCGGCCCGGCGACACCATCACCGTCCACCCACCCGGACGCACCCCCGAGACCTGCCTCCTCGCATCGGTCCGGCACCTGCTGGTGTCCGGATCGATGGTCCTGACCACCCGCACCCCCGACACCGGAGCCTGACATGCCCCAGACCACCCGCGGCTACCCCTACCCCCTCGGCGGCGTCGCCCCCGACGTGCCCTACGACATGCAGCAGCTCGCCGAGGCCATCGACCTCGACGTCACCGAGACCACCACCGCCCTGTCCGCCCTCATCGGCGGCAAACGTGTTCTGGCCGGGTCGTCGGTCTCGACGGGCACCGCCGCCGGAGACCGGAACATCTCGTGGGGGGCGGGTGTCTTCGCCACCGCGCCGGTGGTCATCGCATGCCCGGGCGACACCACCAGCTCCCCGGCCACCGTCGTGGTTCTCCAGTCGACGCTCGGCACCACCGGCGTCAACGTCCGCGTCACCAACGCGGCCGGGGCGGCGATCACGGGAGCCTGCCGCGTGAACTGGATCGCGGTCGGCACCCCCTACTCCACCACCAAGTAAGGAGACCGGAATGACTCAGCACGTGTGTGACCCCGGGGATATCCCGCAGGACCCCGCACTGGATGCCGTGGACGGCACCCAGGACGCCGACGCGCCCCAGGGGGGTGAGCCTCGATGACCCGCACGCCTGACCAGGCCATCGACTGGGCACTGGCCCAGCAGCGCGGGTACGCGGGCAAGTGCCTGGCGTTCGTGCGCACCGCCTACGACATCGGCCCCCGCTACGGCTCCGCCAAGGCGGCGTGGGAGAACGCCCGCTACCGGCACCACACCTCGGACATCAACGCGATCCCGCGCGGTGTCCCGGTGTTCATGTCCCACCCCCGGTCGGTGCACGGCCACGTCGTGATCCACCTCGGCGGCGGCCTGATCCGCACCACCAACTCCGCGACCGGCCTCATCCACACCCACCACGTCAGCACGTGGCTCGGGTGGGGCTACTCGATCCTCGGCTGGACCGAGGACATCAACGGCGCGGCCATCCCCGGCGCGCCGACCATCCCCACCGCCGCCACCCAGGCGACGGCACCCCGAAAGGACGACACCGACATGGTCTTCGTGCAGGACAACGCTGGCAACTACTACATGTTGACGGACGCGGCCACCCAGGCCCGCCACCTGACCCCCGAGCAGTGGAGCGACTGGGCCAAGGCGGGGTTCGGGGTCAAGAACCCCGGCGACCCGGCCACGGCTGGTCTGACCCGGGAAGCTATCGGCCGCATGGCCGCCACGCTGGGCGGGGTCCGGTGACCGGCGAGACCCCGACGGTGCCCGCCCGGGTCCGCACCTGGGCCTACGTCGTCGGCATCGTGGCGGGCGTCGTAGTGGCTCCCGCCCTGCTCGCCTACGGGCTCACCGCCGAGGCGGGGATTGCCTCGGCGGTCGCGGGTGGCTGCTCGGCCCTGGCGTTCGGCTACCGGCCCACCCGCGCCGATGCCTGACGCCCCGGTGACTCTCGACGTTGTCGGTGAGCGCCTGGACAACGCCCTGGACCTGCTCAGCGAGGTCCGCCAGACGTTGAACGATCCGAACGTCGGGCTCGTCGCTGCGCGTGCGACGCTGGAGAACCACGACGCTCGCATCACCACGCTTGAGGCGTGGCACACCTGGCTCCTGCGCACGGTGTTCGGCGTCATCATTGTTGCCGGTCTTGGGGTCGTGTTCTTGCTTGGTCAGCCCTGATCGGCTCCGACCGTGTCCGGGTCCGGCACCTGCTCAGGGTCGTGCCGTCCGTAGCTCTCCAACCATCTATCGAGGTGCTCAGCGAACGCACGGGGGTTGTTGTCCCGTAGCCACTCGCAGTGTTCTCGTGCCTCGTCCGCCGTGGGGAAGATCTGATAGCCCCACTCGAACGTGATGCACTGCCACATCGCGCGGTCCTCGTCGTCAGCGGAGAGCGCCACCTCTGTCGGGGTGGGGCTCTCCGCTGGCTCGGTCGCCTGGATCGTCGGCGCGCACCCGGCGAGCGCTAGCAGTGTGACCAGCAGAAACGGGGCAGCTCTCATGCGGCCGAGTTTGCCCTACGCGGCTCGGTCCGGCTGGGACCAGTCAGCGGAGCGAGCCGACACGGCCGCCCGAAGCGCGCCGTTCGGGACCGCCACATAGCGCTGAGTAGTGGTCAACGACGCATGACGCAGGAGTTCCTGCACCATGCGGAGGTCCTTGGTGTCTTGGTGAAGCTGAGTGGCGCACAGGTGCCGAAGTTGGTGCATCGTCGCCTCTCCGCCCAACGCACGCTTCACCAGCTTTCCAACCCAGCGGGCCGACAAGTGGCCGTTGTCACGCCCCGGAAAGAAGTACCCGGGACCGAGGGCACGCAGCGCGCGCGCCAGATCGTCCGGCAGAGGCACCGTTCCTTCCCGCGACCCCTTGCCGTGTACGCGTAGCGACCAGCCGTCGAGGTCCTGGAACAGATCGTCTGAGTGGCCTGCTGCCACCTCGCCCCGGCGTAGGCCAACGTCGTTGCCGAGCCGGACCATGAGCCGGACCCGCTTGTCAGGGTCTCGCAGTGCGAACGCGACCAGCTCAGGTGCAGCGGGCTTCGGACGGGGCAGCGCCGGTGGGATGACGGGCAATTGATCGGCCACGTTCACCGTGATCCGACCTGTGCCGACCCCCCAGGCCCAGAACTGGCGGAGAGAACTGCGGACGGACCGCGCTGTTTCGCGTTGCCAGTCGTGCGCGCCGGTCCAGTTCAGTAGGTCGCTCAGCGTGAGCTCCCACGGACCGCGGTCGCCTGCCCAGTCGGACAGTCGCCGGAGGTGGTAGGTGCGGAGGTCGATGGTCTGCGGGGAACGGCGCGCAGCACGGAGGGCCGTGGCCCATTCTGAGATCAGGGAGTCCCAGGTAGATGTCATGGCAGATCAGATGCCACATCCGCCGACAACTCCGCCTTGTCGGACGGCGGTATGTGCCACTTCTGCCGTGCAGCTTGCCGGGTGATGCCCAACGCGTCACCAATCTGGGTCCACGACGCGCCGCCAGCGTGCACCGCCCGCGCGGCGGTGTCGATGGCCTCGTCCACCGTCGCCCGCAGTGCCACCAGGTCTGCCAGGTCCTCCGGGTCGGCGTCACTCATCCGCCGCGACGCCGCGCGCAGGATGCGCCGCGCGAACGCCATGAACTCCGCGTGATCGCCGCTCATGCTTCGGGTCCTGCCCAGCCTCGGCACCCGGGGCACAGGGTCTCGCGCTCGGTCACTCTCCACCCGTCAAGGGCCGCTAGCTCTCGTGCGTCGGCTGCGCAGTCCGCAGGTGACGCGATGGTGGCGCACTCGTCACACTCGGCTACCCACGCGCGCATGATGCTCATGCCGCACGCTCCCCGGTGAACAGGGGCACTACGGGGGCGGAAGCTCCAAACCAGCGGGTTCGGGGTTCGAGTCCCTGATGGCGCACCAGCACGACGGCCTCTCACCTGCGGGTGAGGGGCCATCGTCGTCTGTGGGTCATGGTCGGTATCGTCCGCGAGCATGGATCTGGATTCCCTGCGAGACGACTACGACCGGGTGGCGGACCGCTATGTCGACCTCGGCGTCGGTGAGCTGGCGGATGAGCCGTGGTTGCGTGCGGCGCTGACCGCGTTCGCCGAGCAGGTGCGTGGGCGTGGGCCAGTGTGGGATGTCGGCTGCGGGCCGGGGCAGGTGACCGCGTTCCTGGCGGACCTCGGGGTAGATGTGCGGGGGATCGACCTGTCGCCGCGGATGGTCGAGTTGGCGCGGAGGCGGTTCCCGGGCCTGCGGTTCGATGTGGGATCGGCGACGCAGCTGCCGGTGGAGGACGGGTCATTGGCCGGGATCCTCGGCTGGTGGTCGCTGTTCCACTTGCCTCGGACCGTTCTGCCTGACGTGTTCGGCGCGTACGCCCGGGCGTTGGCACCCGGTGGGCTGGCACTGGTGGGCTTCCATGTGGGTGATGGCGAGCTGCATCGCACCGAGGCGTACCGCGGGGTGCCGGTGCGTTGGACGACGCATCTGTGGCAACCGGAGCAGCTGTGCGAGCTGCTGCGGGCCGCGGGGTTGGTGCCCGAGGTCGAACAGCGGTTCTGGTCGGAGCCCTACCCGCAGGTGGTGATTGCCGCGCGACGGGGCTGACGTCCTGGGAGCGGGCTGGTTCCCGGTCGAGCCGACTTCACATGCTGAGGGCGAGGCAGGCCGCCTGGACCGGGGCGCTCGACCTGCCGTTCCGCGCCTCGGGGACCACGATGGGCACACCCGAGGAATGGAGCATGGCGATGGAGACAGTCAGCTACGACGTGGTCGTGATCGGTGGCGGGGCGGTGGGGGAGAACGCCGCCGACCGGGCCGCTCGGACCGGGTTGTCCGTGCTGGTGGTGGAGCGCGAGCTGGTCGGCGGTGAGTGCTCGTACTGGGCGTGTATGCCGTCCAAGGCGCTGCTGCGACCCGGTGCGGTGCTGGCGCAGGCGCGGGCGGTGCCCGGTGCGGCGGAGCTGGTGACCGGTGAGCTGGACCCGGCGCGGGTGCTGGCCCGGCGCGATGAGTTCACCTCGCACTGGGACGACCACGGCCAGGTGGCCTGGTTGGAGTCAGCCGGGTTGGCGCTGTTGCGCGGGTCGGCCCGGTTCACCGGGGAGAAGGAGCTGGTGGTCGACAACGAGGAGGATGGCACCAGCACCCGCGTGATCGCCCGGCATGCGGTGATCGTGGCCAGCGGCAGCGAGCCGGTGATGCCGAACATCCCGGGGCTGGTGGAATCCGTGCCGTGGACCTCGCGTGAGGCGACCGCGGTGGAGGAGATTCCTGGCCGGCTGGCGATCTTGGGCGGCGGCGTGGTCGGGGTGGAGATGGCCACCGCGTACCGGGATCTGGGCGCCGAGGTGACGTTGATCGTCCGGGGTGACCGGCTGTTGAACGGGGCGGAGCCCTTCGCCGCGGAGGAGGTTGCCGCCGGGCTGCGTGAGCTGGGCGTGCACCTGCGATTCAGTACGGAGACCACTGCGGTGCGGCGGGACTCCTCGGGGGTGCATCTGAGCGTCACCGGCCCGCAGGGAGAGGACACCATCGACGCGGAGGAGCTGGTGGTGGCGACCGGTCGCCGTCCGCGCACCGATCTGGGTCTGGAGACCATCGGGGTGGAGCGGTTGACTGTGGACGACGCGATGCAGGTACCGGGGCACGACTGGCTGTTCGCGGTCGGCGACGTCACCGGTCGCACCGCCACCACCCACCAGGGCAAGTACGACGCCCGGGTGGCCGGTGACGTGGTGGCGGCCCGGTTCGGCTCGGACGAGCAACTGCGGGCGGACGAGCAGAACGCGGGGGACTGGACCCGGTTCCGGGCGAGCGCCGACCACGCGGCGGTGCCCCAGGTGGTGTTCTCCCGCCCAGAGGTGGCCTGGGTGGGGCAGACCGAGCAGCAGGCCGCCGAGGCCGGTCGCGCGGTGCGGACGGTGAGCTACGCGATCGGCTCGGTGGCGGGGGCGTCGGTGAGCGCCGACGGCTACCGGGGCACCGCGCAGTTGGTGATCGACCGGGACTCCCAGGTCATTCTCGGGGCGACCTTCACCGGCCCGGATGCCGCCGAGCTGTTGCAGACCGCGACGGTGGCGGTGGTCGCGGGAATCCCGTTGAGTCGGTTGTGGCATGCGGTGCCGGCGTATCCGACGGTCAGCGAGGTGTGGTTGCGCCTGCTGGAGACCGCCGGGCTGTGACGACACACGAGGGGCCCGGGAGCACACACTCCCGGGCCCCTCGTCATGTGCCGGGTCAGCTGGCCAGCGAACCGTCCGAGGACAGCACCAGACCGATCGCCGACTCACCGTTGCGCACGGCGTCGCCGATCAGACCGAAGTCGTAGCTGGTGAAGTCGCTGATCTTGATCCCGTAGGTGCCCTCCAGACCGGGCTGGCAGAACGGGCGCTCGGGGCACTCGGCCGGTCCGGCCAGGGCGACACCGCCCTCGCAGGCGGTGGCCAGGTCGGACAGCGTGCTGACGTCGTGCTCATCGGCGAATGCCTGGGTGACCGCGAAGGCGTTCTGGTCCTGCGCCTGCGACACCTGCCCGAAGGCCAGACCGGCGTCCGCGCCCAGGGTGGTCAGCGCCTCGACCGTGGCGTCCACATCACCGGAGGCCACCGGCTCGGCGTCGGCCCCATTCGCGGCGGTGTTGAGGAACTCGGTCAGCGTGGCCGCGTACTCCGGGGTCACGGTGATCTGCCCGGACTGCAGCGCGGGCAGGTAGGTCTCCCGGTTGCCGATGGTCTGCACCTCGGTGCTGTACCCGGCGGACTTCAGCACCGCGGAGTAGATCTCGGACAGCGTGGCGCTCTCGGAGAAGTTGGCGGCCCCGATGACGACGGACTTGCCGGCACCCAGGCTGCTGTCGTCGGAGGCCAGGCCCTGCTCCTCGACAAAGGCGGCGGCAGTCTCGGAGGAGGTCTGGCGGTCGATGTCGACGGCCTTGTTCAGCTGGATCAGTGTGTCCGTGTCCAGCGCGGCGGAGACCTCGTCCAGCAGCGGGATCAGGTTCGGGTCCGCGGTGGCGGCCTCGGCGTTCACCGCGGGAATGACGTTGTCCGCGTTCTGCAGGCCCTTGTCGTCCTCCAGCACGACCAGCTGGTCACCGGCGACCGGCTCACAGACCGCACCGCTGGCATTCGTGTCGGTGGTCGGGTCGGCGGAGCCGCCGCCGGAGCCGGGGTCACCGCAGGCGGCGACCAGCAGGAGCACCCCCGCGGCGCTGGCGACAAGGGTGGTGCGACGTGCCTTCATGTGTCCTCTTCCGTGGTGGGGCAGGGCGTCAGGGGGCGGGCGTCGACCATTCGACCGGCCCGTCCGGGGCTCGGCAACCGCTCAGGCGGCGGCCGGGGTCACAGTCCGATCACGGTCGTCCGGGATCGGCGGGGTGTCATCGGGTTGGGGGCTGCTGCTGCGCCCGGAGCGACGGCGGCGGGTCCGCATCGGTTCCGGGGTGAGCAGACGCTGCACCACGGCCAGCACCAGCTCGATCAGCAGGCAGAGCGCCGCGACCAGCACGGCACCGGCGACCACCTGGCCGTACCGCTGCACCGCCATCCCGGTGACGATGATCGAACCCAGACTCGTGCCCCCCACCAGTGCGGCGAGCGGGATGGTTGCGATCACCTGGGTTGTCGCGGTGCGCAGCCCGGCGCCGATCAGCGGCATCGCCAACGGCAGCTCGGCCTGGAACAGGGATCGGGTCCCGCTCATCCCCATTCCCCGGGCGGCATCGCGCACATCCGGGTCCACCTCCATCAGCCCGGTGAAGGCATTGGTCAGGATCGGCGGCACCGCGAAGATCGCGACCGCCAGGATCGTCGCCCGCGCCCCGAACAGACCGGTGGACGCGAAGATCGTCAGCAGGGCAAAGGTGGGCAGCGCCCGGGAGGTGTTGGCCAGCACCACGGTCAGCACACCGCCGGACCGGCGATGCCCGAGCCACACCCCGAGCGGCAGGGCGACCACCGCGGCCAACAGCACCGCGATGACGCTGAGTCGCAGATGCTCCCCAGCCAGGGCGATCACCCCATCGCGCCCCGACCAGTTCAGCGGGTCGTTCAGCCAGGTGAAGGCCTCGCGCAGCACATCCATCTCAGGCCTCCCGTCCACGTCGGGCCCAGGGCGTGACGGCCCGGCCGAGCAGCCACCAGAACAGATCGAGCAGCAGGGCCAGGGCCAGACACAGCAGCGTCGAGGTCAGGATCTCCGCGTGGTACTTGTTGTTGCGGAATCCCCGGAAGATCAGCTCGCCCAACCCGCCGTAGCCGACCGCCACCCCGACGGTGACCAGCGCCACCGTGGTGACGGTCGCCAACCGGATCCCGGCGATCACCGCGGGTAGCGCATTCGGCAGCTCCACCGTGAGCAGCATCCGCATCCGCCCATAGCCCAGCCCTCGCGCGGCATCCCGGATGCTGTCGTCCACGCCCTCCAGCCCGACGATGACATTGCGTACCAGCACCAGCAGCGCGTACACCACCAACCCGATCAGCACCGGCGTGCGGCCGATGCCGGTGAACGGCACCAGCACCGTGAACAGCGCCAGCGACGGGATCGTGTACAGCACCGAGGAGGTGCCCACGATGGGCGCGGACAGGCGAGGCCGCAGATGGGCCAGCATGCCCAGCGGCACCGCAATCACCACCGCGATCAGCACCGCCTGCACGGTCAGACTGGTGTGCTGCCCGAGCGCGTGGACCAGGTCGTCCCAGTTGCGTTGCACGTACTGCCAGGACAGCCAGGGGTTGGCCGCGGCACCACTGTCGGCGGCGGTCGTCGTGGCTGTCGGCACCAGAAGTGCGCTGGTCAGGACCATCACCGCAGGGACGCTACCCAAGGGCACCGACACGTGCCGGTCGAACGGGGGTGATCGTGATCGGAACGTGAGCGGATGTGGGAGGGCGCAGGTAGCGTCTTCGGCCATGACGGCGATCGCGTTCGAGCACGTCCGCAAGGAGTACCCCGACGGAACGGTGGCCGTGGCCGACCTGTCCCTGGAGGTGCGCGAGCACGAGCTACTGGCCTTGGTCGGTCCCTCGGGCTGCGGGAAGTCGACCACGCTGCGGATGGCCAATCGCCTGGTCGAACCGACCTCGGGGCGGATCCTGCTCGGCGGGGAGGACGTCACCCATGCCGACGCCGTGCAGCTGCGTCGTCGGATCGGCTACGTGATCCAGAACGTCGGACTCTTCCCGCACCGCACCGTCGAGCAGAACGTGGCCACCGTGCCCCGACTGCTCGGCTGGGACCGCACCCGGACCCGGCGGCGGGTGGGTGAGCTGTTGGAGCTGATGGGCCTGGACCCCGCCCGGTACGCCAAGCGCTACCCACATGAGCTCTCCGGCGGTGAGCGGCAGCGGGTCGGCGTCGCCCGAGGCCTGGCCACCGACCCACCGGTGCTGCTGATGGACGAGCCCTTCGGTGCGGTCGACCCGGTCGGTCGCCGACGCTTGCAGGCCGAGTTCCGCCGGATCCACGCCGAGATCGGCACCACTGTCATGCTGGTCACCCACGATGTTGACGAGGCGGTGCAGCTGGCCGACCGGATCGCCGTGTTCAGCCGGGGCGGGCACCTCGAGCAGCTGGATGACCCGGTGCGGGTGTTGACCGCCCCGGCCAGCGCCGCGGTGGCGGGTCTGGTCGGACGGGATGCGGCGACCAGACTGCTGGGACTGGGCACGGTGGAACGCGACGACCTACGGGAGATCGGACTGGGGGAGGACCTGCCCACCCACGCCGCTGAGCCGGTGCGACTCGGCGGCTCGTTGGCGGAGGCGTTCACCGCGGTGGCGGCCTCCCGCTCCGGTGTGGTCCCGGTGGTCGAGGGGGAGCGGACCGTCGGTGTGCTAGACGCTGACGGGGTGCTCCGCGCGCTGCGCCGGATCGTTGTGGACGGTGCCGCGGAGGAGCCCGCAGCGGTCTGATGCACGGCAGATCGCGGATCGCGTGGGTAGCCTGACCCGCGTGACCACGACGATCGGCCTTGCCACCTGCGCCGCCCTGCCGGAGCTCGACCCGGACGACCACCCGCTGCGGGACGAGCTGGCCCGACGCGGCCACGACGTCCGCCCGGTGGTCTGGAATGACCCCACCGTGACCTGGTCGGACTTCGACCTGGTCGTGGTGCGCTCGGCATGGGACTACACCGATCACCCCCGGGACTTCCGGTGGTGGGCGGAGCGGGTGTCGTCCAGCTCCACGCTGCTGAACCCGGCCTCGGTGATCACCTGGAACATCGACAAGCAGTACCAGCGCGCCCTCGACACCGCCGGACTGCCCATCATCCCCACCATTTGGCTGGACCCGGAGCGCAACTTCAACGCCCGGGCGATCCACACCCGGTTCCCGGCGTTCGGGGACTTCGTGATCAAGCCGACCGTGAGTGCCGGTGCCCGGGACACCGGTCGGTACGCGGCCGGAGTCACCAATTCCCGTGCGCAGGGGATCATGCACGCCAAGCGCTTGCTCGATGCCGGTCGCCACGTGATGGTCCAGCGTTACCTGCGCCAGGTCGACGAGGTGGGCGAGACCGCGCTGGTCTACTTTGACGGGCAGCTGTCCCACGCGGTCCGCAAGGCCCCGCTGCTGACCGGCCCCTACGAGCGGGAGTCGATGTCCGGCGTCCTCTACAAGGAGGAGGTCATGAGCCCGCGCGAGGCCTCCGCCGCTGAACTTGAGGTCGGTCAGCGCGTGATCGACGCCCTGCCCACCGTCCTGCGCGGCCTGGACCGTCCGCTGGCGTACACCCGGGTCGACCTGGTTCCCGATGATGAGGGCAACCCGGTGATCCTGGAGTTGGAGCTGATCGAGCCGTCGCTGTTCTTCGGCCAGGCACCGGATGCGGTTACCCGCTTCGCGGACGTGATCGAGGGACGGCTCTGAGGCTCAGCCCTCGAACCGCACCGTCGCGCGGGCCCCACCCTCGGGCAGGTTGGCGAGCCGGAGTACCGCACCGGAGCGGGTGAGCCCGCGTTCGGCGATCACCAGCCCCAGTCCGCTGCCCGCGGTACGACGACCGGCGGTGTCGAAGCGGCGGGGTCCGGCCTCGAGCAATCGCTCGGGGAAGCCGTCTCCATGGTCCTCGATCCGCAGTTCCGGGCTGTCCACCACGACGGTGACCGGGCCGCGACCGTGCCGGTGCGCGTTGGCGATCAGGTTCCGGACGGCGCGGGCGACCACCTCCGGCTCAGTGCGCACCGGCTGATCGGAGCGGATGTCGACCACGCAGTCCAGATCGGCGACCGCGAGTGCGCGTTCGACGATCTGGCTCGGCGCTATCGGCTCGGTCACGGTGGTCTGGCCCTCCTCGGCGTCGAGCCGGGCGAGCAGGAGCAGGTCGTCGACCAGGGTTCGCACCCGGGTCACCAGGCGGCGGACGCGGGCGGACTCGGCGGAGTCGTCCAGCAGCTCGGTGGCGCTGACCAACGCGGTCAGCGGGGTGCGTAGCTCGTGGGCGGCATCAGCGGTGAGGTCCTTCTCCCGCTGCGCCCGCTCCAGCAGAGCGGTGGTGCTGCGCTCGATGGTGCCGGCCAGCACGGCGATCTCGTCCTGACCGGTGAGCAGAACGGCGGGGATCTCCGGCGGGTCAGTGGCCACCGCCCGGGTGATCTGGCGCAGCCGGGCGGTCAACCGATCGGCGGTCCACCAGCCGACCACACTGGCCGCGGCGGCGGTGACCAGGCCGGTGAGGATGAGATTGCGGGTGAGCATCAGCCAGCGTTCGCGCAGCCCCACCGTCGGCAGCCGAGTCGCCAGGACGATGCCCTCCTCGGGCTCCCAGGCCGCGTAGGTGGACTCACCGTCGGCGTAGGTGACGATCTCCTGATCGGTGATCCGCTCGGCCAGGGTGGGGGGCAGCCCCAGCGGGTTGACCTCCACCGCGGGGGAGGTCTGCCCCGTGAACAGATAGGTCGCGGTTCCGCTGCGCAGGATCGCGGTGGCCGCCTCGCGCTGCTGGTCACGGGCGGAGATCAGCGTCCCGGCAGACACAAGCGCCCCGAAGACGCTCACCACAAGCACGGCACCGAGCGCCATCGCCGCGGCGGTCCGCAGTCGTAGCGAACGCCAGCGCGGAGCCGCGACCGTCACGGGGCACCGACTCGGTAGCCCAGCCCGTGTTCGGTGCGGATGACGTCACGTCCCAGCTTGCGTCGGACCCGGGCGACGTTCACGTCGACCACATGACCATCACCCTGGCCGCTCTCGCCCCAGACCGAGGTGAGGATGCGGCGCCGGTCCAGGACCATGCCGGGGTTCTCAGCCAGCAACGCGAGCAGGGTGTACTCCACCTGGGTCAGGCGGGCGTGCACCCCGCGCCACGTCGCGCCGAGCAGCTGCGGCTCCAACTGCAGACCGGGCACGGGGGTGAGCGCGGACTCCTCCTCGTGCTGGGCACCGTCGCCGGCGCGGCGCAGCACGGCCTGGACCCGGGCGACCAGCACCGCACCGTCGAAGGGCTTGGTGATGTAGTCGTCCGCTCCGGCGTCGAACCCGGCCAGCTCATCCTCACGTCGGTCACGGGCGGTCAGCACGATCACCGGACAGATGCCGTGCTGGCGCAGGTGCCGGGTCAGGGAGAGTCCGTCACGGCCGGGCATGTTCACGTCCACCACGGCGACATCGGGGTCCCAGACCGCCGCGACGCTCAACCCGTCGATGCCGTCGACAGCGGTCCGCACGTGGAACCCGGCCTGGGTGAGCAACAGGGCGGTCGTCTCCCGGACATCCGGGTCGTCCTCGACCACCAGTACGTGTGCGCTCATGACTCCTCCACGAATCCCGAGATCGTCCTCAGATCGAACTCCGCCATGCCGCTGTCCTCGGCCCACCACGGCGCAACCCCAGGGAAGGTCAGACGTAGACGGTCGTAGGCGCTCACCGCACCACGATGCACCGGTTGGTCCGCGATCACCTGGACGGGGTAGGAATCGGTCTCACCGCCGTCGGCAGCGCAGGTCGGATCACAGCGGCGCACGTGCAGGACCCCCTCCCCGGAGGCGGCATCCGGCCCCCATTCCTCCCAGACCAGATCGGTCAGGTGCGCACCGGCATCTGCGCAGGTCAGGACAAATCCGGGCGGCTGGATCACGGCGGCACCGTCACACGAGATCACAAAGGTCGATCCGTCGGGGTTGGCAGGCTGGACGCGCACCCCGGACCCGATCCCCGCATCGACCTCGGCGACGGTATGCACTACGACGCTGATGCCGAAGACGACGATCACCGCTGCGACCATCGCCAGGATGCCGCCAATCACGCGGGGTGCGCGAGAGGGCAGAGAACGGGGCATAACGCCATAGTGACCCCCACGCCTCACACACTTCTCACACGGTGTCGGATCGTGAGAAAGCTGTGATCCGACCGCCACAGCATGGAGTTCATGCCAGCAGCCGCCCCTGTGCCCTCGCGCGCCCGTGAGAAGGCCATCCCCCGGGTCGCCGGCGTTGATGGTCTGCGTGCACTGGCGGTCCTCGCCGTGATCGCGTTTCACCTCGCACCGGCCACGGTCCCCGGTGGCTTCATCGGCGTGGATGTCTTCTTTGTGATCTCGGGGTTCTTGATCACCCGAGGGCTGCTGATCGAACCCCCCTCGGTGCGCGCCCTGGGCCAGTTCTGGTCCCGTCGTGCTCGGCGAATCCTGTCCGCACTGATCCCGATGCTCCTCGTGTGCGGGGCCGCGGTTCGTGTGCTCGGCGGCGACCCTGCGGTGGACTTCGGACGTCAGCTGCTGTCCGCGGTCACGTTCAGCACCAACTGGGTGCTGATCGGTAGCGGGCACGGGTACTTCGCGACGCAGGCGCAGCCGGTGTTCCAGCACCTGTGGTCGCTGGCGGTCGAGGAGCAGTTCTATCTGCTGTGGCCTGTCGTGATCGTGGTGCTGCGCCGGGTGCGCAGCCGGGAAGCCCGGATGGGGTGGGTGGTGGCCCTCGCGGCGATCAGCGTCCTGACATTGGCCGTCCAGGTCATGGTCTCCGGGATCGACCGGGGGTACTTCGGGACGGACTCCCACGGCTTCGGGCTGGTGATCGGGGCGTTGGTGGCGATGCACTGTGCGGACGTGAGCCCGTTCCGGTTGAACGGTGGTCGGTCCGGGCGGGGCGTCGTTCCGGCCGGATTGGTGGCGCTGGTCGTGCTCGCAGCGGTGCTGTCGGGCGGCTCGCGACTGGCGATCATCCTCGGGCTCCCCGCCGTTGCCCTGATCACGGCGGTCATGCTGTGGGCGCTGACCCAGGTCGGCGGCGTGAGCGGGCGACTGCTGGATGCGCCGCCGTGGGGGTGGATCGGCAGGCGGTCGTACGGGCTCTATCTGTGGCACTGGCCGGTGCTGGTGTTGCTGCGCTCGCGGGGGCTGACCGGGCTCGGGTGGGACCTGGCCGCAGTGGCCGCGACCGTTGCCCTAGCAGCGGCGTCGTACCGGTGGGTGGAACAGCCGATCCAGCGTGCCGGGTTCCTCGGGTCACTGTCCGAGTACCGGGCCGTCCGGCAGCGCTGGATTCGGCCGGCCGTGGCGGTCGGTGCGGCTGCGGCGTTGTCTCTGACCTCGGCGGCGGTGGTGGACGCCCCGCGGATGTCCCGTGCACAGGCGCAGGTGCAGGCGGGCATTGACGCACTCGCGCACCCGAACGCCTCCGCCCCGGCCACCCCCGAGGTCTCCGCGCCCCCGATCCGGATCGCCGGCGCACCGGTGCCCGCCCCGGGCTACACGGCCCCGGCGCGCCGCCCCGCGATCCCATGGGACGGCAACCAGATCACCGCAGTCGGTGACTCCGTGATGCTCGCCGCCGCCCCCGCTCTGCTGGACCGATTTCCCGGGATTCACATCGACGCCGAGATCTCCCGCCAGCCGGAGGTGATCGCCGACACGGTGCGCCGGCTGGCCGACTCGGGCCAGCTGCGCCGGGTGGTGGTGGTCGGGATGGGCACGAATGGCACGATCGGCTCCACCAGCATGCGCGCGCTGCTGGACGCGGTGGGCTCGGAGCGGGAGCTGGTGCTCGTGACCCCCAGCGCCGACCGGTCGTGGATCGCCGGGGCGGACCGGACACTTCGTGAGGTCGCCGCCGCTGATGACCACATCCGGTTGATGGACTGGGCGCGGGCGGTGTCCACACACCCGGAGGAACTGGCCGGTGACGGCATCCACCCGGGGCCCGCCGGTGGGCGGCGCTATGCCGCGCTGCTCGCCGCCACCCTGACGGGCTGAACCGGCGGGATTGGTCCCGTGGGATCGGTAACCGTCCACGGCTCCCTACGCTCGCAGCTGCTCGGGTGGGGGCCGGTTCCGACGCCGGACCCGCCCGGGCATCGACGCTCGGACCGACGTCGATCCGACCGGAATCAAGGGCGGCAGCCGCATGGCGCAGACCACAGGATCAACGACCAAGGCGGTGCTGCTGTCCCTGGTCAGCGCAGTGGTCGGTGCCCTGATCGCATACGCGTTCATTCCGGTGGCCAACCGGTTCCGGGTGATGAGCACCATGGGTGTGTTCGACGAGCGCCGGGATGTGCCGGGGCCGACCGGCGGTGCTGCGTTACTGATGATCGTCGCCCTGGTCGCCGCAGTCGTGCTGCGGTGGGTGGTCAGCCGATCCGTCGCCACGGTCGAGGGTCGAGTCGGCACCGTGCTGCGGGTCACCCCGTTCGGGACGCTGGGCGCGCTGGTGGTCTGCCTGTTCGCCGCCTCGATGATGACGGCACCGACCACCGTCGGCTGGGATGAGGACCCGGTGTTCGGCCAGCGGGAGGCCTGGGATGCCACAGGATGGGCCTTCTACTCCCTGCCCGTTGCGGCACCGGTGGTGCTGGGGCTCATCGCCGTGATCCGGATCGGGTACGGGATCGCCTCGGCCCGCTCGACCCGGCGCCGCACCAGCCCGGTGACCGGCGGACTGCGGGCCAGCGGACGGATCACGCAGGTCAGCGGTGCCGCCGAGGTCCAGGGCAGCCTGCTCACCGTCTCCGTCGACTTCACCGACCACACCGGGATGACCCGCCACGTCACCACGCAACGACCGGCGATGCCCGGTCAGCAGCTGCAGGCCGGGCAACCGGTGGTGGTGTTTTACGACCCCGTCGACCACACCAAGGTCACCTTCGGACTGGCGGCAGCTACCCCCACCGCATCGCACTGACAACTGACACTTCAGGAGAGGACGCATCATGGGACTGTTCGGCAAGCGTGACAAAGAGGCCGCGTACCAGGCGGCCGAGGACATCGGCGCGGGCCGCGGTCTGCAGGGCAAGCTGCTGCGCGGTCTGATGGGCGCGGAGGTCGCCGGACAGGTGGGCGCGGCGGCACAGGCGGCTCGCTCGGCGGAGACCGCGGCGATGGCGATGTCCTCCGGCGTGGCCACCGTTCCGGCAACGGTGCTCGGCATCGTCGACACCGGGCAGCTGGTGAACTTCGACCCGATGGTGATGCTGACCCTCCAGTTCGCCGACGGTCAGCAGCTCCAGCTCCAGACCGTGGTGTCCAAGCTCCAGGTCCCGCGGGTCGGCGACACCGTTGCGCTGATCGACAACCCCGCCCAGCCGGGCAGCTACGCCTACGCGGGGCTCGCCTCGGCCTGATCCGGTCGGACCGCTGGGTACCCTCACGGGGTGCAACGCATGGTCCGGGCCGAGGTGATCGACGGTGCCTGGCGACGCCTCGGTCCCGGGGTGGAATCCCTGTCGACACAGGACGGCGGGCCGCTGAGTCGAACGGTGAAACTCGTGGTGGTGCCCCTGGTGCTGCGTCCCTCGGCCCGCCGCGAGTTGGCCGCCGCAGTGATCGGACCGGCACAGGCCGCGCTGATCGAACAACTGATCGGCCAGGACCGGGAGCGGCTGATCCACACCGCGGGGTGGTTGGACGCCCTGCTGGCCCGCCCGGAGTCCGAGCAGGTCGGCCGGGATCGCTGCTACCCGACGGCCTACGCGCTCGCGACGACCCACGGCGAGCCACGCCCGAGCACCGCGGAGCCGGTTGCACAGGAGGCGCTGATGGACCTGCTGGCCGAACGCGGCGCGGTGAGCACCGCTGCGGTCCGCGCCGTCGCAGCCGACCCGCGCCAGGCCGCGCGACTGTCGGCGACGCTGGACCGACGCTGGTCGGACCACCCGACACCCGACCCGGTCGAGGAGTCGGCGGTGCAGGCCTGGGCATCCGCAGTGCTGGAGGGCTGGGTGCCCGGGGGCGCTCGGCCCCGCCCCGAGGCCACCAAACGCGCGGAGCAGGCATGGTCGGCGCTGATCGACGGCGGTGTTGGCACCCACACCGGCGCGGCGCTCCGGGCCGACACCTGGCCACAGGAGGCCGCACCCGTGGCGCGTCCCCGACGCCTGGGGCTCACCGAGCAGATCCGGGTGGCCTGTCCCACGCTGGACACTCCGGAGCGCACTACGGCTCCCCGCCCCTGGGACCGCAGCATTGTCGAGCGTGTGCTGGTCATGCTCCAGCACACCAGTGACCGCAGTGGGCTGCCCGCGGCGCACGATCTGCTCGCCGATGAGGTGGACCGTGCGTCCGGGGCCTGGCAGCTCGGGGTGGAGCCGACCCGCGTCGTCATGGTGCTCGGCACCGTGCTCGCCCTCGGCCTGGACGGCGCGGCCCCCGCGGATACCCAGGCGCACCGGATCGTGGCCGGGATGCGTCGACGCGAATCCTGGTTGGCCCGAGCCCAACGGCAACCGGACACCCCGGCCGGGCACACCGTCACCGACGATGTCACCGACCCCGTTGCCCCGTATCTGCGGCGATTGTGGACCCGCCTGCACGGCTCCGAGCATCGCGGCACCGTGCCCGCCGACCCCCAGGAGGGTCGCACTCTGCTGATCGGGGTGGCGCGCTCGGTGCTGATGGATGGCCGCTCGCGGGTCCGCGCTGCCCTGCTGCGCCGACAGGAGGGTCGAGGATGACCGAGCTGCTCCTGCGCGACTGGCACGGTGCCCTGGCGCTGGGGCCGGAGCCCAGCCTGGACGCGCTGACCCTGGACGGGGGACTTCCGCCGGTGACGCTCGTGGTGCGCGGCGGTCAGCTGGTCTGGCCCTGGGTGGTGGATCCGGCGACCGGGATCGACGCCGACGCCACCCTGACGCGCGCACCGGTGGCTGTCCTGGACGACCTGGAGCAGGCCCAGGACTGGATCTGGGCGTGCTACGGCTCCGAGGCGGCGCTGGCCCTCGACGCATTCCCCGAGTCGGACGCTGTGGCATGGCAGCCCCGGTGGCAGTGGCTGGCGGCCACCGCCGCGCGCTTCGCCTTCGGACACTGGCTCGCGGTCTGGTGGCCCGCCTCCACGCTGGATGGCATCCCCGCACTGGACCTGGCGGCACTCACCACCGAACTCGCCCCGCTGGCGACGCGGCTCGATCCGCTGCTCGACGCTACCGACCAGCCTGGCGTGCCCATCACCGCCTCCGCCGCGCGACGGGACCGCTACGCCCTCGCCGCGAGTGGATTTGCCGGACCCGCCGATGCGCTGGGTGCCCAGGTCCGCAGCGGCATCCGGGGCACCGACTGGACCGACTGTCCGCCCGGTTGGGTGGATGCCTCGGAGTCCGCCGTGTCCTGGCACCGGGTGTCCGACCTCGGCGGGTGGTCGTTGCGGGTCCGCGTGAGCGCCGGTCCGCAGCCGCCCGCGACCGGGTGGCTGGCCGCCTCTACCGACACCGTCTCCCTGCTGCTTCGGCCCGGCCGGGACGAGCTCGGTGCATGCTGGGCGGGGGAGTCCGCCGGGGTCGGACCGGCACCGGATGGAGCACAGACCCGGGTGTTCCTGCCGGGCTTCGGTGGCGACGGGGGCAGCGCTGGCCCTGTCGATCCGGCGGCTCCAGCTGTGCCCGACGCCGGTCCCTCGGCGACGGAGACCGCACACTGGCGTGATCAGATCCGCCGGTTCGCGCGCGATCGGATCGACCGCGGTGCCCCACCCCCCGTCACACCGGCGGCACTTTGGCGGGCGGAACCCATGCGGGAGCACGGTCATGGCCTCGGCTGAGCACTCGCTCGCTCAGATCCGTGACGAGCTCACCCGGATCGAGGTGCAGCTGCGAGGGCTTGAACAGTCCGGTCGACCACCAGCCGACCCGGCAACGCTCACCACGGCGCTGACGACCCTCGACCGCTGCCTCGACCAGCTCACACCCGGCGACGACCTGGCGGTCACCCGGGTCTGGTTGGCCAGTCTGCGGGCCAGTGCCCTCGCTCTGGGGTCGGATGAGAGCGCGGCGGTGGCGGCATTCGATCACGCGGCGAGACTCGGCAGTCAGCTGCTCACCGACGTGGCCGACCCGCACGCCCGCGACGCACTGACCGACCTGACCGCCGTGGCGGGGATCGACGCCGCGGTGCTGCTGCTCCGGTCGGGTGCCTACCCCGCAGCGCAGGCCAGGCTCGATCAGGTCGAGGCTCGCGGGCAGTCCGGGCTCGGCCCGACGGTGATGCTCGCCCTGGCCAATGCCCGCACCGCCATCGAGCTGGGCCTCGACCGCGCCGGGAACGGGTTCCGCTGGGCGCAGGTCGCGGCAGGGCTAGCCCAGGAGCACGGTGGGCCTGGTGCCACCACCGCACTGGTGAACCTGGCCGAGGCCTGCGCCCGGATCGGTGATCCGGCCCGCGCCCGCGGACTCTTCACGCAGGTGCTGACCCACCCTGACCGCACTGCTGCCGAGGAGGGCGCGGCCCGGATGGGTCTGGCCCGCATCGCCCTGGATGAGGACGTCACCCTCGGAGCGCCGGCGCTGCGTGAGGTCATCCAGCACGCGCAGCAGACCCGGGACGCGCCCCTGTTCTCCGTGGCGGCCATCGCCGTCGGATGGGCGGCCCACGCCACCGGACAGTCCGACCTCGCTCGACGGTGGTACGCCGAAGCCGCTGACACGATGGCCGACCCCGCGACCCGAGCGACCTGCGCAGCCCTGATCGCCACCACCTGGACCGAGTCTGATCCGGCGCAGGCCCGTGCCGACCGGGAGCGGGCTCGTCAACTGGCACAGGAGGCTTCGCCCCAGACCCGGGCGGTGATCGACTACCAGACCGGTCTGCACGATCTGGTCACCGGTGAACGACCGGAGGCGCTGGCCGAGGTCATCGCTGCCGCACTGGTGATGGATGCCTGGCGGATCGATCTGCCGTGGGGTGTGCCCCGTCAGGCCTGGCAGCTGTCCGGCCGGGCCCAGACCATCGCGACCGCCCTCGACCTGGCACACGACCATCGCCGTCCCGACCTGGTCGCCGCCATCAGCGCACACCTGGCCGCGACACTGCCAGAGGCCACAGCCTTGATGCTCCCGCCACGGGTAACTGTCGACGGCTCCGACCCTCTGGCCGACATCGTCCGACTCGCGCGGCGACGCTATGGTCACGCGCTGCGGGACGAGTCCCGAACGATCGCGGCGCTGCCGGAACAGCCTGGTGTGGTCGATCTGATCGCGGTCACCCGCCAGGACACGTATCTGTGCTGGCGGGGCCCCACCGGCTTGCACAGTGCGCGCCGTCCGCAGGCGGAGGTTGCCCCGTCGCTCGCGGTCGTCATCTCTGTCAGCGAGGCTGCCCGCCATGCTCCCGACGACGCCGTCCTCCTGACCCCAGGGAAAGAGACAGGGCTGATGACCGACCTCGGTGCCCTGCTGCCAGCCGCCCTCGTGACGGACCTGCGGGAGGCGCGTCTGCTGCGGGTACGAGCGGACGGTGACCTCGCGGTGGCGCCCTGGGGACTACTGGCCGTGGAACCCACGGGGAGCACCCGCGTGCTGGACCTGGTCGACGTGGTCAGCCTCGCGCCCTACGGCCTGCCGGTACTGCCGACCGAGTCCGGCAGCGCGGGAGTGCTGGCGGTGCTGGACCCACAGATCCCCGGCATGCTCGCCGACTCCGTATGGGGACCGGTCACGACGCCCGGACCCGCTCGGCAGGCACTGGCCGAGCGGTTCGGCGGTGACCGACCTGTGGGACGCGCGGACCAAGACCGCTGCTGGTGGGAGGCCGGCCTCGCGCAGCGGCCCGCCCGACTGTTCTACCTGGGACATGCCGGGGCAGTTCGCGCCGCCGACAGCGGCGGCACCGAACCTGCCCTGCACCTGTGCTGCACCGAGGAGCTGTCCGGCACCGCAGCGGTGATCGGTCGACACCGACCGTTCACTGCTCGCGACATGGCCCGCTCCGGGTCGATCTATCCGCCGCGTGTCGCGCTGATCGCCTGTGCCAGCGCGGACGACGCCCGGACCCGGGACGCTTATGGCGTAGCCCACACCATGCTGGCGCATGGCGCAGGGCTCGTCACCGGCACGCGTTGGCCGTTGCCTACCGGACAGTGGTTCCGCGATGCCGACCTGCACCCATCCAGCGGTATCGACCCGTTGACCGCCCTCGCGCTCGCGGTGGATCAGGCGCACGAGAACCAGGACCCGGTGGCCGCGGTCAACCGGTGGCAGCGGGCATGCCTGAATCGGTGGCGCGCGCAGGGTCGTGCGGACAACAGCCCTATCACCTGGGGTGCGGTACACACCATCGTGCACCCCTGACCGGCTGCACCCCACGCGCGCGAAGGGCGCCGCACCGAGGTGCGACGCCCTTCAACATCGGAACGGTCGAGCTCGACCGTTCTGTCAGCCGAACTGTGTGATGGCCCGCTGACGGAACTCGGCGCTGTTCATCAGGCTCACCGTGACCTCGGCCTGCTGTCCGGTCTGAACTAGCCCCCGCCAGGTGGCCTTGCCTGAGGCGTCGGCGTTGCGGGCGAACAAGAGCTGGTACTGAGCGTTGATGTACTGGTCGGCGTGCTCGACGCTCCGCAGGACGTTGCGAGCGACTGCGGCTCGTCCTTGTTGGTTGACCTGAGGGACCCAGTTGTTCACTTCAGCGGCTGACGGGGTGCGTCCCAGGACGCCCTGGTAGAGGCGCGTTACCCAGGTGGAGGTGTTCTTGCCCGCCTGCTGCCATGCTTCGTCAGAGGACCAGAGCGTCACGTGCAGCTCCTGCTCGGTCAAGCCGTTCGCCATGGATCTGAGATGCGTGGACAAACCGCCGGAGTCGGCGCTACGCCCCAGCGCCTTCTGGTAGGCGTTGTTGATGACTCGGGTTCGGTACTCGGTCGACGACATCATGGAACGCGCAGTCGCAGCGGTGCCATGTTGTGCGATCTGGGCCGACCATGTGCCCATCCCGCTGTCGTCTGCGGAACGACCAAGGAGGCCGGAGTACATGGCTTGGACCTGACTCCGCACGGAAACCGAGTTCTGATAAAGCGGACGAAGTCCATTGATGTCACCAGAACGCAGGGTGGTGGCATCATACTTGCTCGGGTGCATGACCTGATACTCACCGTTGAAGGCCGGCTCGTAGTGGGCCAGTCCAAGGGTGTGCCCCAGTTCGTGGGTGAGTACGTGCTGTTGCTGCGCCTGTGTGTAGTCCACTGCCACGGAGGCGATCCAGATTTGGCCGGCCTGGACGACACCGAGGCCGCTGTCGTCCCGGCCGATCCAGGTGGTGGCGCATCCGGCCCACGTGCCGGGCGCGGCAGCGCCGCAGGAGTCTCGGCCATCCACTCGCAGGTAGATTGTTCCGGCTGCTGGGCGTGCAGGCCAGGTGCTCACCGTGGTCGTTGACACGGACAAGGACGCGCCGCCGTTGGCGTTGATGTCGTTGGCCGATGCCTGCAGCGCTGCCCGCAGGGAGTCGACCCGAGAAGAACTCACCAGTTGCACGGTGAAATCTCCGTAGCTTCGGCTAATGGTGGGCGAAGTAGCTGTGTACGCGTAGCCAGCTCCGGTGGTGGGTGCCAGGAGCGCCTGCAATCCCGGCTCGCCGCTGCCGACGATCTCCCCTGAGTCGAAGTCGCCGACGATGACGTCGCCATCGATAGGGAGCTCGTCGGTGGCTTGAGCCCCGGAGATAGAGCCGAGGGTCAGGATCAACGTGGCAGCGGCCAGCGATCCGACAACCCTCCTTCTAGTGCGATTCATTGCGTCCCCTTGTGGTGCGAGAAAATGACGGGGCCACACTAGGGCTTCCGAGAGGCTCTGTAAATGGCGTTACGAAACGCCAAAAAGCCTCGATTCTCCGACAATTTGCCCGAGTTGCCGAGGGCTGATCGTGCGGGGCTCGAGCCTCTGGTGATGCGGAGAGCCCCGCACCACAGAGGTGCGGGGCTCTCATCGGGGTGGCTAACGGGACTTGAACCCGCGACCCCCTGGACCACAACCAGGTGCTCTACCTACTGAGCTATAGCCACCATCGCCCTTACGGGCCTGGACGAGTGTAGCGGGTACTCAGCCCTGCTGAGGAATCCGGAGCTGTCGCCCCGGTCACTGCGGCCGCGTGGGGGCCAGATGTGCTGCGGCCACGGAGGTGGCGGTGACCTCGGCGGCGATGGCCTTGGCGGTCTTGGAGTCCGGTCCGGGCTGGGCGACCAGGAGGGCGGCGCGGTAGTACCGCAGCTCGTCGATGCTCTCCAGGATGTCGGCCAGGGCGCGGTGTCCGCCGTTCTTCTTGGGGGAGTTGAAGTAGACCCGCGGGTACCAGCGGCGGGCGAGCTCCTTGATGGAGGACACGTCGATCACCCGGTAGTGCAGGTGCTCCATCAGCGTGGGCATGTCGCGCTCGAGGAAGACCTTGTCGGTGCCGACCGAGTTGCCGGCCAGCGGTGCCTTGCCGGGCTCGGGCACCCAGGTGCGGATGTAGTCGAGGACGTGCTGCTCGGCGTCGGCCAAGGTCGTGCCGTCGGCGAGTGCGGTCAGTAGGCCGGAGGTGGTGTGCATCGTCCGGACGAAGTCGCCCATTCCGGTCAGGGCCTCGGCGGGCGGGGCGATCACGACGTCCGCGCCCTCGCCGAGCACGTTCAGCTCGGAGTCGGTGACGACGGCGGCGACCTCGACCAGGGCGTCATTGACGGAGTCCAGGCCGGTCATCTCGCAGTCGATCCAGACGATGCGGTCGGCGCTGCCCTGCTGGTTGTTGACGGTGCTCACGGGGGTCAGCCTACGTCCCAGCCGTCTGCGGGCGTGGAAAAGGCCGGGGACGTCGGGTGGTTCAGGGGTGACGTCCCCGGCCTGATCCGGCGGTTCACCGTGCCACGGCACCCACGAGGGTGGCCGGGAGCAGTGCGACGGACCATGCCCAGTTCGGGCGAGGTTCGGGTGGGCGATCGGGGTGCGGGTCACGTCCGGGGCGTGTGGCGTCGCGGCGGGCGCGCACGGCGTCGAGCCGGTCGGCGTGATCGAGCAGGATCAGATCGAAGGTGCTGGTGGGGTGCATGGTGGGTGGTCTCCCTGTGCTGGTTCTCACGTGGGGTCTGGCCGGACCCCGGGGACGCACCGCGGTGTGGTTCTAGGAGACCACCGACCGCCGACATCGGTCACACGATTTACTCAGCGAGCACTCATTGTTGAAAGATCAACTATCATCGCGGGATGACTGCCGAGGACCCGCGATGGCTCAGCCCGGGGGAGCTGCGCGCCTGGACCCGGCTCGAGGCGGTTGCCGAGCTCCTCCCCGTCGCGTTGGACCAGCAGCTACAGCGTGACGCCTCGCTCTCGCACTACGACTACCTGGTGCTGGCCAAGCTGTCCGAGGCTCCGGGGCGCACCCTCGCGATGAGCCAGCTCGCCGCGGCAACCAACGCGTCACTGCCCCGGCTGTCCCATGTGGCCGCACGCCTGGAGGACCGTGGCCTGCTCGGTCGTCGCCGCAGCCCTGAGGACCGACGTACCACGCTGGCTACATTGACCGAGTCCGGATGGCGGACCGTCCAGGCGACCGCCCCCGGTCACGTGGCCCAGGTCCGGCGGTTGGTGTTCGACCGGCTCAGCGCCGAGCAGGTGGATCAGCTGGACCAGATCGCGCTGGCGGTGCTCACCGCCTTGGACCCCGATGGTCGACTGGAAGCGCGGTGCACGGCGACCCAGGAGGCCGTCGCGCCCGGACGTCCACACACGCCGGAGGGCGCCGGATCGCAGTGATCCGACGCCCTCGCGGTACAGCTGACACGACTCAGTCGTCGTTGTACTTCTTGCCCTTCGGCACCGAGATCAGGATCGAGGCCAGGGCGATCAGGGTCAGCACCAGGTTGAAGATCATCGCCACGGAGGCCGCCTGACGGACGCCCTCGTTGTCCAGCGTGCCCTGGGTAGCCAGGACATCGCCCAACCAGCTCGCTCCGGAGCCGGACATCGAGGAGAAGATCGTCAGCGACAGGGCGGCACCGACGGCCGAACCCAGCGAGGACGCCATCTTGTAGATGCCGGACCCGGCACCGGTCTGGTCAGCCGGCAGGTTGGACAGCGCCGCGTCGGTGGACGGAGTGGCGTAGAACGCCAGACCGATGCCGAACAGGCAGTACGCGATGATCGCCAGGATCTGGTACTGGCCGACCAGCAGGTTGGTCGGGATCAGCAGGATCGCGCACAGGGCCACGATCAGCGTTCCCCAGATCATCGGCTTGCGCGGACCGTAGGAGCGCAGCAGCTTCTCACCGACGCGGATCAGACCGATGATGAACACGGCGTAGCCGATGGTCAGCACCGAGGCCTTCAGCGGGGTGTAGCCCTTGCCGGACATCTGGAACAGCTGCTGGGAGACCATCAGGATGCCGATGGTGCAGTTCAGCAGGAAGTTCGACAGGGTCGCGCCGGTGAAGGTCTTGTTCCGGAACAGCTTGAAGTCGATGAACGGGTTCTCGTCGTTGCGCTTCTCCAGCATGACGAACACGACGGCGGCGACCACGGCCACGACGGCCAGCACCCAGATGACCGGGGAGCCCCAGCCGATCTGGCGGCCGAAGATGATCACGATCATGAACGCCAGGGTCATCACCATGAAGGAGATCAGGCCCGGGACGTCGAACTTCTTGCGGGTGGTCTGCTCGACCTTGCTCTCCGGCGCACCGAGCATCAGCACGATGGCGATGACCGAGACGACGATGGACAGCACGAAGATGAAGCGCCAGTTCATCGTGGTGGCGATGATGCCGCCGCACAGCGCGGACAGACCGGAGCCACCCCAGGAGCCGATGGACCACATCGACACCGCACGCTGGCGCTCGGCACCGTCCCAGTAGGCGCGCAGCAGGGCCATCGTCGACGGCATGATGCACGCGGCGGACAGGCCCTGGATCACCCGGCCGGTGAGCATCAGCGGCAGTGCGAGGTCACCGGCGGAGACCAGCACGAAGATCGAGCCGACGATGCCGAGGCCGTTACCGATCAGTGCGACCCGCAGACGCCCGACCTTGTCGGCCAGACCGCCGATCAGCACGATGAACAGGCCGGAGAACAGCGCGGTGATCGACACCGCCAGGTTCATCGCCGAGCTGGAGATGTGCTCGGTGCCGGAGTTGATGTCCTCGAGGACATTCGGGGCCACGGTGCCCATCGATCCGGCGAACAGCCAGAAGGTGAGCACACCGAGCACGATGCCGGTGAGCAGCTTGGCGCTGCCGCGGTACCCGGTCGTAGTGGGGGCAGGGGTGGTTGCGGAGCTCATCACGCGTCCTTGGAGAGATAGGCCAGGGCGGCCACGACGACCGCCTCGGTGCCGGCGGTCAGGGTGGGCTGCTGCACCGGGGCGAAGAAGGGGGAGTGGTTGGGGGCTGCCTTGGCACCGGCGGGGAAACCGCCCAGACCCCAGTAGGTGTAGGGAGTGCCGAAGGCATCGGGAACGCGGCTGAAGTCCTCGCTGGCGGCGATCGCCTCCATGGTGAAGACGCGGTCGGTGCCGAAGTGAGCGTCGAAGGCGGCGCGGACCTTCTCCGAGGTCGCCTGATCGTTGCTCGTCAGCGGGAACTGGTCGTAGTACTCGAATGTGGGCGGCTTCGGCGAGTCGGATGCCTCGCACTCGGCCTTGACGATCCGCTCGATGGCGCCCAGCACCTTGGCGCGGACCTCGTCCGAGTAGACCCGGGTGTTGACCAGCAGGGTGGCCCGGTCCGGGATGATGTTGCTCTTGGTGCCGGCGTTCAGGGCCCCGACGGTGACTACCGCGCGCTCACCGGGGGTGAGTTCACGGGCCACAATGCCCTGCAGGCGCTGCACCACGGCGGAGGCCAGCACGATCGGGTCCACGCCGAGCTGCGGCATGGACCCGTGCGACCCGGCGCCGTACAGGGTGATCTTGATCGAGTCGGCGCAGGACATGACCGGGCCCGGCGTGATGCCGATCCGACCGGCCTCGTGGCCGAGCACGTGCTGACCGAAGGCCACATCCGGGCGGGGGATCACGTCGGTCAGGCCGGCGTCCAACATGGCCTGCGCACCGGCGGCGGTCTCCTCTGCCGGCTGGAACAGCGCGATGAAGGTGCCGCTCCACGGGGCGCGGGTCTTGGCCATCAACTCGGCGGCACCGAGCAGGGTGGTGATGTGCACGTCGTGGCCGCAGGCGTGCATCAAGCCGACGGTGTTGCCGTCATCGTCCACGGTGGTGGCGGTGGAGGCGTAGGGCAGGCCGGTCTGCTCGGTGACGGGCAGGCCGTCGATGTCGGCACGCATGAGGACCGTCGGGCCCTCACCGTTCTTGAGCACGCCGACCACGCCGCCGCCCACGGGGGTGACGTCGTAGCCGAACGAGGTCAGACGGCGCTGGATCTCCGCGGCCGTCTCAGTCTCGTGCGAGCTGAGCTCGGGGTGCTGGTGGAGGTGGACGTAGAGCTCTTCCTGCCACTGCCGCGTGTCCGCGAGCGGGGCGAGGACCTCGGTGACCGCTGTCATGGGCGTCATCGCTTTCCTGGGTCGAATCTGTCGGCAGGTGGTCGCGCAGGGGTCGAATCCTGCATCGGTCGCCTCCGACCGGAGGGAGAATGCGGCTGGGTTGAGCATCGGGTGTCTCTCACTGTGCGCATCCACCGGTCGTGCCCATCTGGGACTGATGGCCTAGACTCGACTTCTGCCGCGTCGATACGCGAGTTGTCGGGACTGGACGTCGCCTCGTGGGTGACCGGTGCCGGACAGGGGTCGGCAACCAGACATCCGGTGAGAGTACGAATCTGGCGCGACTCGTCGCGGGATGCGATGAAAAGAGCGTCTATAGTCACGTCCTATGAAGGATCTGGACATCGATGAGCTCGATCTGCGCCTGATCGACGCACTTCAGGCTCGGCCCCGGGCGTCATGGACGTCGCTCGGGTCGTTGCTCGGCAGCAGCGCGGTCACCCTGGCGCGACGGTGGGACCGCCTACGCGAGGCCGGGGCCGCCTGGATGACGGTCGCCCCCGACTTGTCGACCGGGTACGGCTCGCTGGCGATGGGCATGGCCCTGGTCGAGGTGCAGGTCCGCACCGGCACCCTGCACACCACCGCCGCCGAGCTGGCGCAGTGCCCGGAGATCGCCACGCTGGAGATGACCTCCGGTGGCCGGTCGCTGATGCTCACCGTGATCGCCGGGGACGGGGACGACCTCGCGGACTTCCTGGTGAACACCCTCGAATCGATGCCCGGTGTCACCCATGTGCGCACCCACCCAGCGCCGCGCACCCTGATGGACGCCTCCGGGTGGCGTCTGCATTCGGCTGAGCGCGCGCGTTCACCCCACGACGACCGACATGGTCCGGTGCCCAACCCGGCTCTGGCCGCCGCCATCGCCCGCGAGCTGGCCCGTGACGGCCGCGCCACCGCCGGGGAGGTCGCCGCCAATCTGGGGCTGAGCACCCGGACCGCCCGCGCCGCCATCGCCGGGCTGGTCGCCTCCGGGCGGCTGCGATTCCGCACCGAGATCGCTCGGCCACTGTCCGGGTGGCCGGTGTGCTCCTGGTACCTGATCCGCTCGACACCCAGCCGTCGGGACGCGGTGGGTCGCCAGCTCAGTCAGCTCCGCGAGGTCCGCGCCGTGATGCAGACACTCGGCACCGCCGACCTGGCCGTGGTGGTCTGGATGCGCAGCCTCACCGACGTCCAACACCTGGAGCTGTCCATCGAGGAGATGCTGCCGGATGTGGTGATCGAGGACCGGGCGCTGGTGTTTCGGACGGTCAAGATCATGGGGCGGTTGCTGGACGAGGGCGGGATGGCCACGGGATTCGTCCCCCTGCCGGCGTATGTCGAGCCGGCGCATGGGCGAGGGCGCTGACCGGCGGCCGCGTAGGCTGGTCCGGCGCTCCCAGGGGCGCGCATGCCTCCGTAGCTCAATGGATAGAGCACCGGCCTTCTAATCCGTAGGTTGCAGGTTCGAGTCCTGCCGGGGGCGCCGCATGGTTGGCCCTCACAGGCCCGACGAGTGAGGATGCCCCTGTGAACACGCAGGCAGAGGGCTCCGCCGGGGACGTCCTGGACCGCCCGCGCTCTGCCGCGTCGCTGGCCGATGCGATGGAGGAGCTGCTGCGGGATGTGCGGGCCACCGCGCTGCCGCTGGACATCCCAGGTGTGGGTGCGGCGCGGGAGTCGCGCACCCGGTTGATCGATCAGCTCGCCGATCACCTGGTGCCCCGGCTGCGCACCCTGACCGCACCGGCGGTGGTGGTGGTCGCGGGGTCGACCGGTGCCGGGAAGTCGACGCTGGTGAACGCCCTAGTCGGCGCGCAGGTCAGCCCGGCCGGAGTGTTGCGGCCGACCACCCGGCGACCGGTGTTGGTGCACCACCCACTGGACACCGATCTGCTGGCCGGTCACCCGGTGACCGGTGCCGTGCAGGTCGAGGTCAGCGATCAGGTGCCGCGCGGGGTCGCGCTGCTGGACGCACCGGATCTGGACTCGGTGGAGGAGGCGAACCGGCGGGCGGCCGGGCGGTTGCTGGAGGCCGCGGATCTGTGGCTGTTCGTCACGACCGCCGCACGCTACGGCGACGCGCTGCCGTGGCGGGTGCTGGACGGGGCGGTGGCGCGGGGTGCCTCGGTGGCGATGGTGCTGAACCGGGTGCCGGCCGATTCCTTGCCGACGGTGCGCGCTGATCTGATGCAGCGGCTGCGCGAGCACCAGATGGCGGGCTCGCCGCTGTTCGTCGTCGCCGACGCCGGGCCGTTGGACGGTCCACTGGAGCCCGCCGCGGTCGCTCCGGTGCGCCGATGGTTGACGATGGTGGCCGGACCGGATCGGGCGCGCAGCGTGATCGCCCGGACCCTGCGTGGATCGTTGGCGGCGCTACGGCCCTGGGTCGATGAGCTGGCGGAGGCGGTGCAGGCCCAGGCCGAGGCGGCGAGTGAGTTGCGCACCGGGCTGGCGACGGCGGGGCAGGAGGCCGGCGACGAGGCGCGCGCCACCCTGCTCGGCGGTGCGGCCGGTCACGGCGGACCACAGGCACGGTGGGCGGAGCTGACCAGTCCGGGTGCGGCGCTGCACGATCTGCTGCGCTCCGGGGACCGGCCAGATCGCTCACGCGCGCGAGGCCGGGACCGTGCCATCGCGGTGCAGCCGCTGGTCCGGGAGTTGACCACCTCGGTCTGTGGTGTGCTGACCGCGATCGGACAAGGAGCGGAGCGCGACCTGCGCGGGTGGCTGCGTTCCGGCCCCTCGGGCGGGTCATGGCTGGCGCAGACCTGGGACGGGCAGCGACGCGCCGAGCAGCGTGCGATCGAGGCTCGCAGCGCCGCCGAGCGCTGGATCGAGTCGGGTCGGAACCTGCACGTGCGGGCCGAGCCCGCTGCCTCGGGTGCCGATCGCCGCACCCGACGCCGAGCCGCACAGGAATCGCGACGGGTTGCCGCCGCGTATCGGGCGCTCGGCAGCGACGGTGTGCACGCGGTGCTGGTGGCGGGGGCAGCCGGGGTGGAGGACGCCGAGCGGATCGTCGGGGCGCTGCTGGGCGAGGCCGGACGTCGCGGTGTCGCCCAGCTGCGTGACGGGCTCGGACGCTGCGGAGCTGACGCGGTGGATGCCGAGCGCGCAGCGGCGCTGGCTGCGCTGGACGTGCCGGACCTGGCCGAGGACGCCTCCGCCACGCTGCGGATGCGCCTGGCCGTGATCAAGGGACTGACATGAGCGAGGACGCGAGCGGTCGGCTGACCGCGCGACTGGCCCGGCTGGAGCAGGCGCTGACCCTGGCCGGAGACCGGATCGACCCGGCGGTGGTCGACCACGTGCACCGGATCGACAGCCAGGTCCGCGACCGCCTGGCACTGGGGGTCGACCACACGGTGGTGGCGCTGCTGGGCGGAACCGGGTCCGGCAAATCCAGTGTGTTCAACGCGATCGCAGGCTTCGACTTCGCCGAGGTCGGGGTGCGACGGCCCACCACCTCACGGGCAGCGGCCTGTGTTTGGGGCACCCGAGGTGAGGCGCTGCTCGACTGGTTGCAGGTCGACGCGGACCGGCGCATCGAGCGGGAGAGTGCCCTGGACGGCGATACTGAGGCACCCCTGCGTGGACTGGTGCTGTTGGACCTGCCGGACCACGACTCGGTGGATGAGCGACACCGGGAGACTGTGGACCGGTTGCTGCCGATGGCCGACCTGCTGGTGTGGGTGGTCGACCCGCAGAAGTACGCCGACGACGCGCTGCACTCGGGGTACTTGCGCCAACTGGTCGGGCACGAGGGCGCGATGGTGGTGCTGCTCAACCAGGTGGACCTGGTGCCGGTCGAGCAACAGGACGCCCTGGTCGCCGACGTCCAGCGGTTGATCGAGCAGGACGGTCTGACCGGGGTGCCGGTGCGTCCGGTGTCCGCCCGGACCGGCACCGGGATCGCGGAGCTGCGCGACCTGCTGGCCGAGGTGGTGCGCGGGCAGTCGTTGGCGGCACGCCGGGGCGCGGCCGAGGTGGTCGACGCCGCCCGGCTGGTCAGTGCGCAGCTGGCGGCCGCGGAGCCGAACGACACCGCGCTGGAGGTCGCCCCGGTGGCTGACCGGCTGGCAGAGGCGGCGGGCCTGCCCGCGATCGCGGATGCGGTGGCCGCGGCGGTCCGGGGTGGCCAGGTGCCGGTGCCGAGCTTCGTGCGGGTCCAGGCGGCCACGGTGGAACAGTCGCGGGCGGACTGGATCGAACGCGCCGTCGGCAGCATGCCCACCCGCTGGGCGGGTGCCGTCCGGGAACGGGTGGGCTCGGTGACGGCGATCCGTCAGGCCGCGGATGACGCGCTGGCGCAGGTGGCGGTGGTGGTCCGGCGCTCGCGGGCCGCCGCCCTGTGTTCGATCCTCGCCGCGCTGTGCGGAGTGGCTGCCGTGGCGATGGCCGCCATCGGGGTCGGTCAGGTGCTCGGTGGCGGGCGCTGGGCCGATCTGGTGCTGCCAGAGGGGGTGGCCACCGCGGTGCTGGTGGTGCTCGCGGTGGTGCTGCTGCTGGCGGGGGTGCGGGCACGTCGACGGGCCGCGCTGCGCCGGGCGGATCGAGTGCGGCAGGACGGGCGGACCGCACTGGGCCGGGTGGCGGGGGAGCAGTTGGCCGATCCCACTCGGGCGGTGCTGGCTGAGCACCGGAGGGTGCGCGAGGCCGTTGCCGCGGCGCTACGGGACTGAGCGTCGGCCTGTCCACAAGGTGAGGGGGATGACAGTGGTCCCCAGCTGGCCGCCCCGTCAGCCGACCTGGTGGCGTGATCGGGCTGAACTGGGCCTCCGAGCCGGTCCGTACGGGATCGGCGGGCAGGAGGAGGAACCATGTCAGTCCGCGATCCGCAGCTCACCTTGGTCGGGTGGGCCGGCAGCACCCCCAAGCTCTACCCGGGTCAGGGGGAGAATCCGGTGGCCTTCGCGCAGTTCCGACTGGGCCAGACCACCCGGGTGCTGAACCGGGACACCGGTGAACTCACCGATGGGCCGACCAGCTGGTACACCGTGAAAGTCTTCCGGGATCTGGCGCAGAACGTCTCGGAGAGCATCCGTCAGGGCGAACCGGTGGTGGTGCACGGCCGGCTGCGGATCGAGGAGTGGACCAACGCCGACCAGCAGGTGATGCGCACCCCGGTGGTGGTCGCCGACGCCGTCGGGACCGATCTGCGCTGGGGCACCAGCCGATTCGTGCGGACCGTCCGGCAGTCCGCGCCGGAGACCGGCGAGGAGGACACCGGAGTGGCCGAGGCGCTGGCCCTGCACGCCGAGCAATCCGATCAGCAGACGGAGCAGGACGACCAGGACGCAGTGGACGTCGCCCGGCTGCCCTACGCCGTCAGCGCCTGAACGCCTGCGCCCACGGCCCCGATGACCCAGCCGCCCCCATCGCCTAGGCTGGGTCATCGCGGCCCGGATCGGGGCGTCGTCCATGCTGCCTTGGCGGCGGGACGATGGCCGGATCGAGACCGGGCGCGATCCGGCATCCCACGAGCACCGAGGCGGACGAAGAGCGTTGGCTGAGTTCATCTACACCATGTACAAGGCGCGGAAGGCGCACGGCGACAAGGTCATCCTGGACGACGTCTCGCTGAACTTCCTGCCCGGCGCGAAGATCGGCGTCGTCGGCCCGAACGGTGCCGGGAAGTCCACGATTCTCAAGATCATGGCCGGCCTGGACCAGCCGTCCAACGGTGAGGCGCGGCTGAGCCCGGGCTACACGGTGGGCATCCTGCAGCAGGAGCCGCCGCTCAACGAGGACAAGACCGTGCTCGGCAACGTCCAGGAGGGCGTCGCCGAGATCAAGGGCAAGATCGACCGCTTCAACGAGATCTCTGGGCTGATGGCGGAGCCGGATGCCGACTTCGACGCGCTGATGGCGGAGATGGGCGAGCTGCAGGAGGCCATCGACGCCGCCGACGCCTGGGATCTGGACGCCCAGCTGGAGCAGGCGATGGACGCGCTGCGCTGCCCGCCGCCGGACGCCGACGTCAAGGTGCTCTCCGGTGGTGAGCGTCGCCGGGTCGCCCTGTGCAAGCTGCTGCTGGAGCAGCCCGATCTGCTGCTGCTCGACGAGCCCACCAACCACCTGGACGCGGAGAGCGTGCTCTGGTTGGAGCAGCACCTGGCGAACTACCCCGGCGCCGTCCTGGCGGTCACCCACGACCGCTACTTCTTGGACCACGTGGCGGAGTGGATCTGCGAGGTCGACCGCGGGCGGCTGTACCCCTACGAGGGCAACTACTCCACCTACCTGGAGAAGAAGCAGGCCCGCCTGGAGGTGCAGGGCAAGAAGGACGCGAAGCTGGCCAAGCGCCTGAAGGACGAGCTGGAGTGGGTCCGCTCCAGCGCCAAGGGCCGCCAGACCAAGTCCAAGGCGCGTCTGGAGCGCTACGAGGAGATGGCCGCCGAGGCGGACCGGACCCGCAAGTTGGACTTCGAGGAGATCCAGATCCCGCCGGGCCCGCGTCTGGGCAGCGTCGTGCTGGAGGCCACCGACCTGCAGAAGGGATTCGGGGACCGCACGCTGATCGACGGACTGAGCTTCACGCTGCCGCGCAACGGCATCGTCGGTGTGATCGGTCCGAACGGTGTGGGTAAGACCACGCTGTTCAAGACCATCGTCGGGCTGGAGCCGCTGGACGGCGGGCAGCTCAAGGTGGGCGAGACGGTGCAGATCAGCTACGTGGACCAGTCCCGTGGCGGCATCGACCCGAAGAAGACCCTGTGGGAGGTGGTGTCCGACGGGCTCGACTTCATCAAGGTCGGCAATGTGGAGATGCCGTCCCGTGCCTATGTCGCGTCCTTCGGCTTCAAGGGCCCGGACCAGCAGAAGCCCGCGGGGGTGCTCTCCGGCGGTGAGCGCAACCGACTGAACCTGGCGCTGACCCTCAAGCAGGGCGGCAACCTGCTGCTGCTCGACGAGCCCACCAACGACCTGGATGTCGAGACCCTGGGCTCGCTGGAGAACGCCCTGCTTGAGTTCCCCGGCTGCGCTGTCGTGGTCTCCCACGACCGGTGGTTCCTGGACCGGGTGGCCACGCACATCCTGGCCTACGAGGGCACCGAGGAGAACCCGTCGGCTTGGTACTGGTTCGAGGGCAACTTCGCCTCCTATGAGGAGAACAAGGTCGCTCGGCTGGGTGCCGACGCGGCCCGCCCGCACCGGGTCACCTACCGCAAGCTGACCCGCGACTGATCCACCCGCACCGGGCGCGTTCCACCACGGGACGCGCCCGGTGGCATGTCCGAGAGGGGACGACGATGGCCCGATTGCGGGTGCCGGTGCAGCTGCGCTGGTCCGATGTGGACGGCTACGCCCACGTGAACAACGTGGCGATGCTGACCATCCTGGAGGAGTCCCGGATCGAGGTCTTCTGGGCCAGCCCGCCCTCGGTGGACGACACCGATCGGCAACCGTGGCCGACCGCCGTGATCGACGCCGGACCCGGTGCCGAGACTGCCACCCTGGTCGCACGCCAGCAGATCGAGTACCTGGTTCCCCTGGCGTACCGCCGCACACCGGTGCTGGTGGAGATGTGGTTGGGTCACCTGGGCGGGGCAAGCATGGACGTCTGTTACGAGGTCAAGGACCCGGGGGAGGACGGCACCGTTTACGCCCGGGCGGAGACCACGGTCGTGCTGGTGGACGCCGCCACCGGGCGGCCGCGCCGCTTGGGTGAGGTGGAACGCGCGGCGTGGAGCCCCTATGTGGAGGCTCCGGTCGAGTTCCGGCACCGGGGACGCTGAACGCGGGGGCCATCGCGTGCATGGCCTCGGGTGTGCTCAGCGGTCGCGGCGGGCCCGCTCCGCTGTCTCCGCCGCCCGGGCGATGTTGCGCTGCATCCCACCGAAGACCACCCCGTGGAACGGGTAGACCGACCACCAGTACAGCTGCCCGGCCAAGCCATGCGGATGGAAGACCGCCCGTTGGGCGTAGACCGTGGGGGCTTGGGTCCACTCGCCGTGGTCGCCGCCGGACACCGGTTGCACCCGCAGCTCCAACCAGGCCAGGCCGGGCACTCGCATCTCGGCGCGCAGCCGGATCAGCTCACCGGGGACGACCTCCTCCACCCGCCAGAAGTCGACGGCATCGTCCACCACCAGTCGGCTGGGGTCGCGACGGCCGCGGCGCAGTCCGGGCCCGCCGACCAGCCGATCTGCCAGCCCCCGCACCCGCCAGGCCAGCGACCAGGAGTACCACCCGCGCTCGCCCCCGACCGCCTCCAGCACCCGCCACAGCGCGGCCGGTGAGGCGTCGACCTGAATGCTGCGCTCGTCGACGTAGAGCGAACCACCGGCCCAGTCCGGATCGCTCGGCAGCGGCTCGCTGGGCGCACCCGGCACCCCGGCCGACGACCACCGGGTCGTCACCGCCGCCTCCTGAATCCGGGTGAGTGCGAGCCGTACCGCCCGATCGAAGTCGATCAGTCCGTGGGGCGGGTCGGGCACGTACTGCGCGATGTCGTGCTCCTTGCACACCACCTCGTGCACCAGTGACTCCACCAGTGGCCGTGCGATCCCCGAGGGCACCGGTGTCACCAGGCCGACCCACAGGCTGGACAGTCCCGGGGTCAGCACCGGGACCTTGACGATGATCCGCCGCGGCAGCCCTGCGGCGGCGGCATAGCCCTGCATCATGTCGCGGTAGGTGAGCACCTGCGGGCCACCGATGTCGAAGGTGCGGTTCACCTCGGGCGGCAGCGATGCCGCACCGACCAGGTAGCGCAGCACATCGCGGATCGCGATCGGTTGAATCCGGTTGTCCACCCAGCGCGGCACCGTCATCGCGGGCAGCCGCTCGGTCAGATAACGCATCATCTCGAAGGACGCCGACCCAGAGCCGAGGATCACCGCCGCCCGCAGCACTGCAGTGGGCACCCCGCTGTCCAGCAGGATCTCGCCGACCTCGGTGCGGGAGGCCAGATGCGGGGAGAGCTCCTCGTGCTCCGGGGCCAGCCCGCCCAGATAGATCAACCGGCCCACCCCGGCGTCCCGTGCCGCCTTGCCGAAAGCGCGGGCGGTGCTGCGGTCCCGCTCCTCGAACTGTCGGCCGGTGCCCAGGGAGTGGATCAGGTAGTACGCCACCGCCGCGCCCTCAAGCCCCGCACGGGCCTGCTCGGGATCGGCGGCGTCGGCCTGCACCACCTCGACGTCGTCGTACCACGGTCGACCGCGCAGCCGCTCCGGATGCCGGGCGAGGGCCCGCACCCGGTATCCGGCGGACAGCAGCTCCGGCACCAGCCGCCCGCCGACGTAGCCGGTCACGCCGGTCACCGCGACCAGCGGGGCGTCGGGTCGGGGACGGTCGTCCGGCCCCGGTCCGGGCACCAGACCGGTCAGGCTGTCGGCGACCGGCGCGGGGTGCAGGTCGTCGGCGGAGAGCGGATGGGGGTCGTGGCCGGTGGAGGGGTGCGGGCGGTCTGCCATCCCGGCAGTCTGCGTGGGGACCGGGCGGCCCGCACCTGGGACGACCTTGCCGGGCAACCTGCCCGGCAACCTGCCTGGCGACCTGCCTGGCGAGCCGCACCGGGTGACCCGCACCGGACGACCCGCGGCGCAGGGTGTGGCAGGGCACGCGAGGACGGGCCCTGCGGGGTGCCGTGCCCCGCGATGGGCCGCGCTTCAGCCCAGCAGCTCCAGGGTCCGCTTCTCCGCCACCGCCTGGGATCGGGTCGGGGCGATCGCGGTGCCGTGCTCCCACAGGTCGATCACTCGCGGGTCGATGTAGGAAGCGCGGCACACGGCGGGGGTGTTACCCAGCTCGGTGGCAACGTCTTTGACCATCGCGGTGATCACCCGGCGGCGGGCCCGCTCGGCGCGGGGCGCGGGTCCGACGTTGGCCAGCGCCCGGGCGGCCAGGACGGTCGCATGCCAAGTCCGGAAGTCTTTGGGTGAGGCGTCGTCGCCCAGGCACCGTTTCACATCCGCGCCGACCTCGGCGGAGACGATGTCGTGCCAGCCGTCCTCATCTCGCCAGGCCAGCAGCTCCGGGCCGCCGCCGCGACGACGCAGCAACACACCGATCAGCTCGGCGACCTGCGCGTCCTCGACCACCACATCGCGGGTCTGCCCGGACTTGGCGGGGTAGCAGAAGTGCACGCGGCGGTCGTCCAGCACCTCGACGTGCTCCCGGCGCAGGGTGGCCAGGCCGTAGGAGCCGTTGCGTTGCGCATAGCCCTCACCGCCCGCCCGGAAGTAAGCCAGGTCGAGCAGCCGGAAGGCCAGTGCCAGCGCTTTGGCACGGGGGAAACCGGGGAGCGCTAGGTCCCGGCGCACCGAACGGCGGGCCGCGGGCAGCCGCCGCGCCACGTCGAGCACGTGGTCGTGTTTGAGCCGGTCACGGCGCGCCCGCCACTGCACGTGGTAGAGGTACTGGCGGCGTCGGGCGTCGTCCAGCCCGGCGGCCTGGATGTGCCCATTCGGCCACGGGCTGATCCAGACGTCCCGCCAAGCGGGTGGGATCGCCAGGGCGGTGATCCGGTCCAGGTGCTCCGCCTCGGTGATCCGGACGCGGTCCAGGTCCAGATAGAGGAAGCCTCGCCCGGCACGCCGCCGGGTCCATCCAGGGGAGTCGATCCTCACCCGTCGCAGTCTGACCACGGGCGACACCCTGCATCGCCGCCCAGCTCGCCGCCACCGGAATCTGTGAGCCGGGCCGCGACCTCAGCCCTCGTCCACCGCGCCGATCCTGCGCAGTGCACCGGCCAGCAAACCCGGCTCATGCCACAGCGGTAGACGCAGTCGGGTCCGGTGCCCCTCATATGCGGAGAACGCCGGGCCGGGTGCCAGACGCACCCCGACACTCTGTGCTCGGCTGGCCAGCAGCACAGCGTCCTGCCCGGTCTCCACCCACAGTCCGCTGCCCCCGTCCGGCGGGGACCAGCTCCAGTCGGGGGCCTCGGCGGCCAACACCTGCGCGGTGAGGCGGTACTGCTGCTCCAGCAGGTCGCGGCGGTCGGCACGCAGCTCGGCGGTGCGGGGCAGCAACAGCGACACCGCGAGCTGGTCGGCCACCGCTGAGCCCAGGTCGACGGCGCTGCGGGTGGCGGTCAGGCGGCGAATCCAGGACGGATCGGCGCGAATCCATCCGATGCGTAGTCCGCCCCAGAACAGTTTGGAGGTGGTGCCCACGGTGATCAGTCGGGTCGGGTCGACGCGGCCGTCCATGCCACCGAGCCGGCCGGACCGGGTCCGGGGCAGGTCCGCGCAGGACTGGTCATCGAGCACGAGGGTGTCCGTCCCGGCGAGCAGCTGTCCGATGGCGGTGCGTCGCTGGCGGCCCGTGTGCACGCCGGTGGGGTTGTGCAGTGCGGTCTGGAGATAGAGCAGCCGGGGGCCCTGGACCAGGGCGCTGCCCAACAGGCCGAGGTCGACCCCGCCTGCTCCGGTGGGAACCGCACGAATGCGGGCACCGGTCGCGCTGAAGACGCCGAGTGCTCCGCGGTACGTCGGGTCCTCGGTGACCACCGTGTCCCCGGCACCCAGCACGGTCTGACCCACCAGCCAGACAGCCTGCTGGGAACCCGCGGTGATGAGCAGTTGCTCCGGGGTGGTGGGAACACCGTCCGCTGTCAGACTCTCCGCCAGCGTGGTGCGCAGCTCCGGCAGCCCCGCGGGGAAGTACCCGTCCCGGTGTGCGTGCCCGCGCGCCAACAGCTCGGCAACCTCCGCGAAGACCTCGGTGACACCGGGTGCGGCGGGCAGGGCACCGCTGGACAGGTCGACCGGTTCCGGGGCGGCGGTGAAAGAGCTGAGCCGCCCGCCGTCGTGGGGTTGGTGGCGTCGGGCTGGGCGCTGCACATAGGTGCCGGACCCCTGCTGCGCGGTCACCAGTCCCTCGGCGGCCAGCGCCTGGTAGACCCGGTCGACGGTGCCGCGGGCGATGCCGAGCGCGGAGGCCACCGCGCGCTGGGCGGGCATCCGGGCACCGGCGGGCAGTGCACCGTCCCGGATCAGGTCGGCCAGCCCCGCGCGCAGCGGCTCGGCTTGCCCGGCATCCGGGTCCTGCCAGTGACCGAGCAGGCGCACCAGTTCGGCGGGATCGATGCGAGGGGGCATGGATCGACGGTAGCCGCTGCCAGCGTCGATGGACCATTGCTCGCTGAATGGCCCACCGCGCGGGCTCCGGCTGCCCCCAGACTGGAGGCACGAGGCGGACGAGGAGGTCCATGAGATGACAACGGTGGCCCTGATCGGGACCCTGGACACCAAGGGCGAGGAGTACCGCTGGCTGGCCGACGGTCTGGCCCGCGAGGATGTGCGGGCGTTGACCATCGACGTCGGTCCGCTGTCCGATGCCGCTGCCGACATCCCGGCGGCACAGGTGGCCGAGGCCGGTGGTAGCTCGCTGACCGCGCTGCGCGAGGCCGGTGATCGTGGTGCGGCGCTGACCACCATGGCACGGGGCGCGGCGGCGGTGTTGGTTGACCTGTACCGCCGTGGCGAGGTCGACGCGGTGCTGTCGGTCGGTGGCTCCGGTGGCTCGTCGGTGGCGGCGCAGGCGATGCAGGCCCTGCCCGTGGGGGCTCCGAAGCTGCTGGTGTCGACGATGGCCTCCGGTGACGTGTCGCCCTACGTCGGGGAGTCCGATGTCACGCTGATGTACTCGGTGGTGGACATCGCCGGGATCAACTCGCTGTCCGAGCAGGTGCTGGGCAATGCGGTGGCGGCGATCGCCGGGATGGCCCGCGCGGCGCACGCTCGACGGGAACGGCCCGCGGACAGTGCGCACCGGCCGATGGTGGCGTTGACCATGTTCGGCTTGACTACCCCCGCCTGCGATGAGGCCCGTGAGGAGTTGACCGCGCTGGGTTACGAGCCGGTGGTCTTCCACGCCACCGGCAGCGGTGGTCGGGCGATGGAGCGTCTGGCCGCGGACGGGTTCCTGGCCGGTGTGCTGGATCTGACCACCACCGAGCTGGCCGACGACCTCGTCGGCGGTGTGCTCACCGCGGGGCCCGACCGGCTCACCGCTGCGGGCGCGGCCGGGGTGCCGCAAGTGGTCGGGGTGGGGGCGCTGGACATGGTGAACTTCGGCCCCGAGGCGAGCGTGCCGGAACGGTTCGCCGGACGCCGGTTCCTGGTGCACAACCCCACTGTGACCCTGATGCGCACCACCGCGGAGGAGATGCGCACGCTGGGCGAGCGCCTGACCGAGAAGGTCCGTGCCGGCCACGGTCCCCGTGCCGTGGTGCTGCCGCTGCGTGGCGTCAGCGGGATCGACATCGAGGGTGGCCCCTTCGCGGACGCCGAGGCCGATGCCGCGCTGTTCGACGCGGTGCGCACCGGGTTGTCCGGCAGTGACATCCGCCTGGTCGAGTCCGACCAGCACATCAACGACCCCGGCTTCGGCCGTGCGGCGGCCCGGCTGCTACACGAGCTGATCGCCACGAGCACTCAGGAGGACTGATGGACCGCACACGCGCACTGGAGCGGCTGCGCTCGACCGTGGCCGCCGGACGGCCAATCATCGGCGGCGGCGCCGGGACCGGCATCTCGGCCAAATCGGCGGAGGCCGGTGGCATCGATCTGCTGATCATCTACAACTCCGGTCGGTACCGGATGGCCGGGCGTGGCTCCCTGGCCGGGCTGCTGGCCTACGGCGATGCGAACGCCATCGTGATGGAGATGGCCGACGAGGTGCTGCCCGTGGTCAAGGACACTCCGGTGCTGGCCGGGGTGAACGGCACGGACCCGTTCCGGGTGATGGGCCGGTTCCTGGACGACGTGAAGCGGGCCGGGTTCACCGGGGTGCAGAACTTCCCCACGGTGGGGCTGATCGACGGGGTCTTCCGGCAGAACCTGGAGGAGACCGGGATGGGCTTCGACCTCGAGGTGGAGATGATCGCCGCGGCCCACGAGCGGGATCTGCTGACCAGCCCGTACGTCTTTGATGTCGAGCAGGCCGTGGCGATGGCCGAGGCCGGTGCCGATGTCCTGGTCCCGCACATGGGGCTGACCACCAAGGGTTCGATCGGTGCCAGCACCGCGCTGACCCTGGACGAGTGCGTCGACCGGATCCAGCAGATGCGCGACGCCGCGGTGAAGGTCAACCCGGACATCCTGGTGCTGTGCCACGGCGGACCGATCGCCGAGCCCACCGATGCGCAGTACGTGCTGGCTCGCACCACCGGTGTGGTCGGGTTCTTCGGTGCCTCGTCCATTGAGCGATTGCCCACCGAGGTCGCCATTCGACAGCAGACCGAGGCCTTCAAGGCGGTCACCTTCGGCGACTGACCGCCCTCCAAGCTCCCCGCTGGTGCCCCTGTCGGCGGGGATCGCACGGGCCGCCCTCCATTCCGGAGGGCGGCCCGTGTCGTTGGTGTTCAGTCCTGCGGGACCCGGATCATGCCCTCCTGGGCGATGGAAGCCACCAGCACACCGTTGCGGTCGAATACCCGGGTGGCGCCCAGTCCCCGTCCGCCCTGCGCGCTGGGGCTGCGCTGGTCGAAGAGCAGCCAGTCGTCAACCCGCAGGTCCCGGTGCCACCACATCGCGTGATCCAGGCTGGACACCGAGAGTCCCGGGGTCAGCCAGGACAGTCCGGCCCGGCGCAGGATCGGTTCCAACATGATCTGGTCGCAGGCGTGCGCGAGCAGGGCGCGGTGCACCAGCTGGTCATCCGGCAGCGGCGCGCGGGTGCGCATCCAGACCTGCTGACCGCCGTCGGCATTCGGCTCGCCCGGGCCCAGGTAGATCGACCCGCCGACATGCCGGACGTCGAAGGCGCTCTCATGTGTCCAGAACCGCGCCACCGGGTGGTCCATGTGACCCATCCGGTCCATCGCGGACTCGACATCCTCCGGGTCCGGCACCGACGGCATCGGCTCGGTCAGTTCGATGCCGTCCTGCCGCTCCTGGAAGGACGCGATCATCGACAGGATCGCCGCCCCCTCCTGTGCGGCGTGCACCCGTCGGGCGGAGAAGGACCGACCGTCGCGCAGTTGCTCAACCGACAGGTCGATGGGTGTGGCGACATCGCCGGGTCGCAGGAAGTACCCGTGCAACGAATGCGGCAGTCGACCGTCCGGCACCGTCCGCCCCGCCGCGATCAGCGCCTGTGCGATCACCTGCCCGCCGAACACCCGACCGTCGGGCTTGGGCAGGCTGTGCGCGGTGAAGTCGAGCCCGCTGTCCCCGGCCGGGGCCAGATCCAGCACAGCCAACAGTGCGGCCAGGGTGTCGTCGGGGGTGGGGGAGGTCGTCGCGTCGTTCACCGGTTCAGGATGGCATGGACGCGGTGTTGACCAGCGAATGCGCGGCGCGTTCGAGGTAGTCCCACAGGGTGGCCTCGTGCAGCGGTGCCAACTCCAGGGCGTCTACGGCGGTGCGCATATGGCGCAGCCAGCGGTCCCGGGCATCGACGTCCACCCGGAAGGGTGCGTGCCGCATCCGCAGCCGAGGGTGCCCGCGCTGCTCGGAGTAGGTAGTGGGCCCACCCCAGTACTGCTCCAAGAACATCGTCAACCGCTGCTTGGCCGGTCCCAGGTCCTCCTCCGGGTACATCGGCGCGAGCACCGGGTCGGCGGCGACGCCCTGGTAGAACAGGTCGACCAGTCGCTCGAAGGTAGGGTGCCCACCGATCTGTGCGTAGAAGGTGGCAGGGTCGATCGAGGTCATGGTGTCGAGTCTCGCACCCGGACGGTGGGGCGACCGCCAGCGGCCGGGCTTAGGCTGAGGGCAGGGACCGGTGTTCGCCGGTCGGGGGTCGCATCGAGAACGACAGGTTCGGGGGTTCCGAGTTGAGCAAGGCAGAGCAGATCCTGGCGGCGCTGGGCGGCAACGGCAACATCGTCGACCTGGAGCCCTGCATCACCCGGCTGCGGGTGGAGGTCACCGACCCGCAGCGCGTCGACGAGTCCGCCCTCAAGGAGACCGGCGCCTTCGGCGTGGTGCGCTCCGGTCGGATCGTCCAGGTCATCGTCGGGCCGGAGGCGGACAACCTCGCGGCCGAGATGGACGGCCTGCGCTGAGTCAGCGCGACTGAGTCGGGGCCCCGGGATCCGTCGGATCGCCGGGGCCTTCCGCATTCTGCGCCTGCGACTCCTGGAACGCGGTCAGCGCCTCCCGCTGGCCCGCCAAGGGGATGCCCGCCTCCGCCAGCTCGCGTCGCACCGCCTCACGCAGTGCCCGGGACACCTTCCACTGCTGGGCCGGGACCGTGCGCTGCACCAGCCGCATCGTCACCGCATCGAAGGACAGATCCTCGGCTGAGGTGACGGTCGGATTGCCCTCCACCAGGGTGCGGAAGCTGTCATCGGCGGCGACCTCGGTGGCGGCCTTGCGCAGCAGCGCCTCCACCCGATCCAGGTCGACGAAGTAGTCGACCTTCACCTCGACCACGGCATTCGACCAGCCCTGGGTCTTGTTCCCGACCCGGAGCACCGAGCCGTTCGGCACGTACCAGAGCACCCCGTCCGCATCACGGATCTTGGTCACGCGCAGCCCCACCGACTCCACCGTGCCGCTGGCCGGGCCGACATCCACGACATCGCCGACGCCGTACTGGTCCTCCAGCAGCATGAACAGTCCGGTGAGGAAGTCCTTGACCAGGCTCTGCGCGCCGAAGCCGAGCGCCACGCCGACAATTCCGGCCGAGGCGATGAATGGCGCCAGGTTCACTCCGACCTGGTCCAGCACCAGGAACACCGTGATGGTCCCGATCACGATGGCAGCGGTGGACCGCAGCACCGATCCGATGGTGCGTGCGCGCTGGGTGCGCCGTGCGGCCGCGACCGGGTTCGCCTTGCGGAGCGCACCCGCGACCTCCGTGCCCAGCGGCCGCACGATGCCGCGTTGCAAGAAGGAGCTGCCGTCGGCAATGTGCTCGGTGACCGAGCGAATCAGGCGCTGCACCACCAACAGCAGCAGGCCGCCGATCACCAGAATGATGGCGATCCGCAGTCCCGGACCGGTCAGCCAGTCCCAGGTGTGGTTCACGGTCTGGGCCACCGCCTCCCCGGCATCCATGGTCGACGACGGGGACGGGCTGGGGGCATCAGTGGTGTCGGTGAACATCGGCCCCAGGTTAGGCCAGCGAGGTGTGCACCGCGACGAACCGCAGCTGCTCCACGGTCAGGGCGACGGTGCGGGACAGCGCCCGTCCACCGTGGCCCACCCCGCGTTCCCGGCGGAGCAGGATCGGGCGGGTTCGCTCGTCGCCGCTGGTGGCCGCCTGGAACAGCCTCACGACCGGCGACGTGGCAAGCTTGTGACGTGGAACACGCTGCTGAGCTGGGACCCCTGCACGCACTGGCGACGGCGCACGGTGTGGACATCACCTTCGACACCTTCGGCGGCGGACGGGGTCAGGCGAGTCCGGACACCCTGGTGGCCGTGCTGGCCGCACTGGGAGTAGACGCTCGCACCCCGGAACGGATCGACCTGGCGCTGCGCGAGGCCGAGGACGCGCCATGGCGTGACGTGCTTCCCCCCGTGGTGGTCCACCGCCAAGGGCGGCAGGACGAGCTGGCGGTGCACGTCGACCACGGCGACCCGGTGCGGGTCTGGATTGAGCTGGAGGCCGGTGGTGTGGTCGAGCTCGGCCAGCTGGACCGGTGGGTGCCGCCACGGGTGGTGGATGGGCGCGAGATCGGCCGCGCGACCTTCCAGATCCCCGAAGCCTTGGCCTTGGGCTGGCACCGGCTGCACGCCGAGACCCCCGGCGGTCGGGTGCGGTCGCCGCTCGTGGTGGTGCCGGACCGCCTGGACCTGCCCGCACCGGTGGCCCAGCACCCCCGCTGGGGACTGATGGTGCAGCTGTACTCGGTGCGCTCGCGGGAGTCCTGGGGCGTCGGCGATCTGCGCGACCTCGCGGACCTGGCCTGGCTGACCGCCGCGGATGGTGCCGACTTTCTGCTGATCAATCCGCTGCATGCCGCCGAGCCGGCGCCGCCGCTGACCCCCTCGCCCTACCTGCCAACCAGCCGACGGTTCAGCAATCCGCTGTACCTGCGGGTGGAAGACATCCACGAGGCGGGCTACCTGTCCGCCGCGGACCGAGCTCTGATCGAGTGGGCGGCGGAACCGGCGCTGGCCCTGGACGGCGATGACGGCCCGATCGACCGGGACGCCGCCTGGGCCGCCAAGCGCGAGGCGCTCGAGGTGCTGTTCGCCGTCCCGCGCACCCCGGCGCGAGACGCGGCCTTCGCGGAGTTCCGGCAGCGCGAGGGCCGGGGGCTGGCGGACTTCGCGCTGTGGTGCGCGCTGGTGGAGCGCCACGGCCCTGGACCCTGGCCGGAGGACCTGAGCGGACCCATCGCACCCGGCGCGCTGCGTGCCCGCACCGAGCTGGCCGATCGGGTGGAGTTCTACGCCTGGTTGCAGTGGCTCGCCGATCAGCAACTCGCCGACGCGCAGCGTGCTGCCCGGGAGGCCGGGATGGCGGTGGGGGTGATGCACGACCTGGCCGTGGGCGTGCACCCGGGTGGTGCCGATGCCTGGGCGCTGGGCGGAGTGCTGGCCGGTGCCGCCTCGGTGGGTGCACCACCGGATATGTACAACCAGCAGGGCCAGGACTGGTCGCAGCCACCCTGGCATCCCGGCGAGCTCGCCCGGGCTGGGTACCAGCCCTACCGGGATCTGCTGCGCACCGTGTTCCGGCATGCGGGGGCGGTGCGGATCGACCACATCATGGGGCTGTTCCGGCTGTGGTGGATCCCGCGCGGACAGGCACCGGGCACCGGCACCTACGTGCGCTACGACCCGGAGGCAATGATCGGCATCCTGCTGCTTGAGGCGCAGCGGGCCGGGGCGATGGTGATCGGTGAGGACCTGGGCGTGGTCGAGCCCGGTGTCCGCGAGCTGCTGGCCGAACGGGGGGTGCTCGGCACCTCCGTGCTCTGGTTCGAGAAGGACGAGCAGGGTCGGCCGCTGCGCCCCGAGGACTACCGGCGACTGGCGCTCAGCACCGTCACCACCCACGACCTGCCGCCCACCGCGGGCTACCTGGCGGAGGAGCACGTGGCGCTCCGGGAACGCCTCGGATTGCTGACCGAGCCTGTCCCGGTGGTGCGGGCGCAGGCGCAGGCTGAGCGGGAGGCCATGCTCGCTGCCTTGCGTGGCCAGGGCCTGATCGCCGCTGATCCCACCGAGCGTGAGGTGGTCGAGGCGCTGCACCGGTACGTGCTCCGCACGCCGTCGGTGCTGGTCGGCGTTTCCCTGGCGGATGCGGTGGGGGAGCGGCGGGCGCAGAACCAGCCCGGCACCGACACGGAGTACCCGAACTGGAAGGTGCCGTTGGCGGATGGTGCGGGGACCCTGGTGACGGTGGGGGAGCTGGTCAGGCACCCGCGGTATCGCTCGCTGGTGCAGGCGTTGCGCGGCTGACGACGGTCGCTAGCTCCATCCGTGGGAGGCATCCGGCCACATCTGCGGGCATGGATCGCCGACCTCGCCGACGAGCTCGAAGTGCCACATCTCATTGGCATAGGTCCGGCACAGCCCGTACTGCTCCTGCCGCTCGCCGAGCCAGATGGCGGCGTCGGTGCTACCCACGTCGATGGCGGTGCCCTGGACGTGGGCGGACTTCTCCGGCGGTAGCACCCAGCGGTGTGCCTCGGCCGGGTCGCCGTACTTCGCGATCGCCTCGTCCACGAGTTCTTGCTGGTCCGCGGCGGACCGCCACCCGGAGGTCAGCATCAGCAGGAGCCCGTCAGCCGCCGCGTCGTCCCGAGCGAGCTGGAACCGGCGCATCAGCTCCGGGTCGATGGCGGTCACCACCGGTTCCTCCGGTGTCGGTTCCGGCCGCTCGTCCACGACGGACACCGGGGGGACACCCGGTTCCTGGGCCTCGGCCGGGCGGGCGTGGCCCATGCCCCACCACGCGCCCAGACCGGCCAACACCAGGGCCAACAGCAGGATCAGGACGGTGCCGAGGCGAGTGGGCTTCTCCATGCCCTCAGCCTCGGCCAGCACGGGACACCGGGGCATCGCCGCGGGGAGTGATTGCGGCGTACGACCATCGTCGCGGTCGGCCCAGTGTTCCTCCACTCCAGGGATGACGGAGCAGACAGGCCGGTGACCCGTGGGGGTCACCGGCCTGCGATCGGCTGAACGCTGAGCTCAGTGCTCGATGTAGCGACCATCCGCTGCCTGGGCGGACAGGGCACGCGCCACGCCGTCCCGGCTCTCCGCCACCAGGCGACGCAGCGCGGGGGCGGCCTGCGGGTGCCCGGTGAGCCACGCGTCGGCGGCGGCCAGCACGTCAGTCTCCGGGTCGTCCGCGAGCAGGGTCGGGAACAACCCGGTCACGATGTTCTGTGCCATCTCATTCGTGCGGTCCTCCCACACCGACTCCAGCGAGTCGAAGTACGGCGTCACGTACTGGCGCAGCAGGCTGCGGTCGTGCACCCGGTCGAAGCCCGCGATGGTCGCGGCCTGGAGCGCATTCGGCAGGGTGTCCGCCTCGACCACGGCAGCCCAGGCGGCGGCCTTGGCCTCGACGGTGGGCATAGCGGCACGCGCATGAGCCGCCGCCCGCTGACCGGTGGCGGTCGGGTCCGCGGCGAGCTGGGCGTCGATCTGCTCAGCACCGGCACGACCCCCGGCGACCAGGCTGGTCAGCAGCTCCCAGCGCAGATCGGTGTCGATGCTCAGACCGTCCAGCTTGGTGTCACCGTCCAGCAGGGCCTCCACCGTGTCCAGCTGCTCCGGGGTGCCCGCCCGGCCTGCGAAGGCCTTCACCAGCTGCAACTGCGTGTCCGACCCCGCCGGGGCATCGGCGGCCAGCGCCCACAGCGAGTCGGCCGCGGCCTTCTCGGTGGCGGGACGGTGGTCGGCAGCGACGTACAGATCCAGCGCGGTGGCCAGCTGCCGCAGCAGCACCAGCACCACGGTGGAGTCGGTCTCGTGCGCGATGTTGCTCAGCACCAGATCCACGTAATCCCGGGCTGGGGTCTCCGCATCGCGGGTGGCATCCCACACCGCCGCCCACACCAGAGTGCGGGGCAGGGAGTCGGTGAAGGCGTCCAGGTGGGCGATGGCGGTGGCCAGCGAGCGCTCGTCCAGGCGGACCTTGGCGTAAGCCAGGTCATCGTCGTTCAGCAGCAGCAGGTCCGGGCGGCGGGTGCCAACCAGCTCGGTCACCTCGGTCAGCTCGCCGTCCACATCCAGCTCGGTGCGGCTGGTGCGGGTCAGCTTCCCGTCGACCAGGTCGTAGCCACCGATCACGATCCGGTGTGGGCGCTGCACCGGGTGCTCGGCCGGAACCTCCTGCGCGATGGACAGCGCGGTGATCATGCCGTCGTCATCGGACTCGATCCGCGGGCGCAGCAGAGTGACCCCGGACTCCTCCAGCCACAGCCCGGACCAGGCGGACAGGTCGCGGCCGCTGGTGGCCTCCAGCTCGGTCAACAGGTCACGCAGCTCGGTGTTGGAGAACTGGTGCTTGCGGAAGTAGGTCCGCACTCCGGCGAAGAACTGCTCCTGCCCGACCCAGGCCACCAGCTGCTTGAGCACGCTGGCACCCTTGGCGTAGGTGATCCCGTCGAAGTTGACCTCGACGTCCTCCAGGTCGCGGATGTCCGCGGCGATGGGGTGCGTGCTGGGCAACTGGTCCTGCCGGTAGGCCCAGGACTTCTCCAGCGAGGAGAACGTCGTCCACGCGCTGGTCCACTCGGTGGCCTCAGCGGTGGCCAGGTGCGAGGCGAACTCCGCGAAGGACTCGTTCAGCCACAGGTCGTCCCACCAGCGCATGGTCACCAGATCGCCGAACCACATGTGCGCCAGCTCGTGCAGGATCGTCACCGCACGCCGCTCGACGGTGGCCTCGGGCACCTTGGACCGGAAGACGTAGTTCTCCAGGAACGTGACCGCCCCGGCGTTCTCCATCGCCCCAGCGTTGAACTCCGGCACGAACAGCTGGTCGTACTTGGCGAACGGGTACGGGAAGTCGAACAGCTCCTCGTAGAACGCGAAGCCGGCCCGGGTGATGTCCAGGATGTTCTCCGTGTCCAGGTGCGCGGCCAACGACCCGCGGCAGAACACTCCCAGTGGGATGGTCCGGCCGTCGGTGGAGGTCAGCTCCCCGTGCTCGTGGTGGTACGGCCCGGCGATGATCGCGGTGATGTAGGAGGAGATCCGCGGCGTCGGCTGGAACCGCCAGGTCGCCGTGCCCTCGTCCGCGCCACCGTTGCGGTTGACGCCGCCCTCGACCGGCACCGGGTCACCGGTCTCCGGGGAGTTCGACACCACCACCCAGTGCGCGGGCGCGGTCACGGTGAACGTGAAGGTCGCCTTGAGGTCCGGCTGCTCGAAGACCGCGAACACCCGCCGGGAGTCAGCGACCTCGAACTGGCTGTACAGGTACACCTCGTCATCCACCGGATCGACGAACCGGTGCAGGCCCTCGCCGGTGTTCATGTACGCGCAGTCGGCCTCGACCAGCACCTCGTTCTGAGCGGCCAGGCCGTCCAGGCGGATCCGGGAGTCGGCGACCACATCCGCCACCTCCAGCTCCACACCGTTGAGCACCACCCGGCGCACGGTGGGGGCGATCAGATCCAGGAATGTCGACGACCCCGGCTGCGGGCTGGTGAACCGGACGACTGTGGTCGAGCCGAAGGTCTCCGGGCCAGTGGACAGGTCGAGGGTGACGTCGTAGGACTCGACGTCGACCAGGGCGGCGCGGGCGCGGGCCTCGTCGCGGGTCAGATTCTCAGCGGGCACGCGGATCCTCCTGTCGGTGAAGCAATGCAGCGGGCATCCTCCCACGAGGTGACACGGGGCGGGGCGCGGAGTGCATGATGGTCCGCGGCTCACCCGCTCGGGTGGGCCGTGCCCGTCCACGCTCCCCTGGAGGCGCCCCGTGACCTCGACCTCTGCTGCACCCGTCGTCGACTTCTGGTTCGACCCCGCCTGTCCCTGGGCGTGGATGACGTCGCGATGGATCACCGAGGTGCAGCAGCAGCGCGGCATCGAGGTGCGCTGGCACGTGATGAGCCTGTCCGTGCTCAACGAGGGCCGGGAACTGCCCGAGGAGTACCAACGGCTGATGGCCGACTCCTGGGCCGCCGTCCGGGTGCTGGTCGCCGCCCGCGAGCTCTACCAGGCCGACCTCAAGCCGCTCTACGACGCGCTCGGCACTCGCCGCCACCCCGGTGGCCGCAGCGACACCAGCGCGATCATTGCCGAGTCCCTCGCTGAGGTCGGGCTGCCCGACTCCCTGCTGGCCTATGCCGACTCCGAGGAGTACGACCCCCAGCTGCGCGCCTCCACCGCCGAGGCCCTGGCCTTGGTCGGCGACGAGGTCGGCACCCCGGTGGTGGCGATCAACGGCGTTGGCTTCTTCGGACCGGTCATCACCCCCGCGCCGAAGGGTGAGGACGCGCTGGCCCTGTTCGACGGTCTGGCCCTGGTCACCCAGGTGCCCGGCTTCTACGAGCTGAAGCGGACCCGCACCCAGGGTCCCGTCTTCGACTGAGCGGACTCGGGGGCGAGTGAGCATGACCGGTGCGCTGGCGGGGCTGTCCCGCGGACTGAAAATCTTCCTGGTGGTCGACCTGGTGCTGATTGTGGTGCTGGCGGTGACCGCGATCCTGCTCCTGGGCGGCGGTGGCGACGACCCGACACCCCAGGCGGGCACGCCCACGTCCTCCACCGCCACCAGCAGCAGTGAACCGACCCGATCGGCTTCCGACGACGTCGCCACCTCCGACACCGAACAGCGCTTCGCCTCACCCACCGGCAACATCGTCTGCGACATGACCGGCGAGGGCGTCACCTGCACCATCGCGAACACCTCGGTGGAACCACCGGCCATCGCCGGCTGCACCGGTGCCGGAACCGGACACGTGATCACCCTGACCACCGGGGGCGTGGACGTGCCCTGCACCGAGCAGGTTCCCGACGCGGCGGGCGGCGACGTCGAGGTGCTGGAGTACGGCAGCAGTCAGCAGGTGGGGGAGTACACCTGCACCTCCGGGTCGGACGGGATGAGCTGCACCGGCGCGGACGGGGTCGGGTTCCGGGTGGCGACGGCGGAGCGCGTGGAGCTGCCCTGAGCCGTGTCCGGCGAACGTCGGGGGTGTGCCCGGACCGGTTGCGGCCCGGGCACACCAGCGGTCACCAGATCGTGACCCGCTCCTCCGGCGCCAGGTACAGCCCATCCCCGGCCCGCACGTCGAATGCCGCGTAGAACTCGTCGATGTTCCGCACCACCGCGTTGCAGCGGATCTCGTCCGGGGAGTGCGGGTCGGTGGACAGGCGGCGGATGACCTCCTCGTCACGGCCCTTGGCGCGCCAGACCTGTGCCCAGCCGAGGAACACTCGCTGCACGCCGGTCAGACCGTCGATCTGCGGGGCGTCGTCCAGGTTGCCGCCGAGGGCGATGCGGTAGGCCTTGAGCGCGATGGACAGGCCGCCGAGGTCGCCGATGTTCTCCCCGATGGTCAGCGCGCCGTTCACGTGGTGCGAGCCGTCGAGCTGGCGGGGGGAGAAGGCGTTGTACTGCTCGATCAGGGCGGCAGTGCGCTTCTCGAACTCGGCGCGGTCGGTGTCGGTCCACCAGTCGTGCAGCCGACCCTCGCCGTCGTACTTGGAGCCCTGGTCGTCGAATCCGTGGCCGATCTCGTGTCCGATGACCGCGCCGATGCCGCCGTAGTTGACCGCGTCGTCGGCGTCCGCGTCGAAGAACGGCGGCTGGAGGATGGCGGCCGGGAACACGATCTCGTTCATGCCCGGGTTGTAGTAGGCGTTGACCGTCTGCGGGGTCATGAACCACTCGTCGCGGTCGATCGGGCGACCGATCTTGCCCAGCTCGTAGTCCAGGTCGAATGCGGCGGCGCGGCGGACGTTGCCGAGCAGGTCGTCGCGGCGGATCTCCAGGCCGGAGTAGTCGCGCCACGTGTCGGGGTAGCCGATCTTGGGGGTGAAGGCGTCCAGCTTGGCCAGCGCGCGGGTGCGGGTCTCCTCACCCATCCAGTCCAGGGCGCTGATCGACTCCCGGTAGGCCTCGACCAGGTTGGCGACCAGCTGCTCCATCCGGGTCTTGTGCGCGGCAGGGAAGTGCCGCTGGACGTACACCTGGCCGACGGCCTCGCCGAGGACGCCCTGCACCAGGGAGACACCGCGCTTCCACCGGTCACGCAGCTCCTGCGCGCCGGTCAGAGTGCGGCCGTAGAAGTCGAAGTTCGCCTCGACCAGCTCGGTGGACAGGTAGGGAGCGCGGGCGCTGATCACGTGATAGGCCAGCCAGGACTGCCAGGCGGTGACCGGCTCGACGGTCCAACGCGCGGCCAGCTCGGCCAGGTAGGACGGCTGGCGGACGATCAGCTGGTCGAAGGCACCCTCCGGGGCCTGCAGGGCCCGGATCCAGCGCGGCCAGTCGAATCCGGCGGCAGCGTCGGAGAGCTCGGCCAGCGTGGTGGGGTTGTGGGTGAGGTCGGCGTCGCGGTCCTTGACCACATCCCAGTGACCGGCGGCCAGCGCGGTCTCCAATGCGACGACGGCACTGGCCTGCGCGTCCGCGTCGGCCTGATCGGTAGCCCAGCCGCCGAGCAGCAGTATCCGGGCGATGTGCGGGCGGTAGGCGGTCAGCACGGTGGCGTGCTGCTCCTCGCGGTAGTACGACTCATCGGGCAGGCCGAGGCCGGACTGGGTCAGGTAGACCACGTAGCGGGTGGGGTCGTCGGCGTCGTTGTCCACCCAGACCCCGGCGGCGGAGACCGCACCGGCGCGCTGCAATGCGCCAAGTACGTCGATCAGGTCCTGGTGGTCGGTGGCGGAGCGGATCAGGTCCAGCTCGGGGGCCAGCGGGGTGACGCCGTCGGACTCGATCCGGTCGGTGTCCATGAAGGAGGCGTACAGGTCGGCGATCTGCCCGGTGGCGGACTCAGTGATGATCTCCCGGACCTGCTCCTCCGCCTGGTCGTAGAGCGCGCGGAAGGAGCCGTCCATCGCGCGGTCCGGCGGGATGACGTGGGCGTCCGACCAGCGGCCGTTCACGTACCGGTAGAGGTCGTCCTGCGGGCGGGTCGCGGGGTCCAGAGCGGTCTGGTCGATACCGGAATGCGTCATGGGGTCAGCCTACGGTTGTCTTCCTACCTCACCCGGGCTCGCCGTCGCTGTCCACGTGTCCGCGGCTGGCGGCCCGGCTGCTCCCGTTCCAGATCCGGTGCCCTCCGGTCACGTCCAGGTCGGTGACTCGGATCGACGCGCGGGTGGATCGGTCGGTGGTGCAAGATGACCCCATGCGTATCCACGTCGCCGCCGACCACGCCGGATTCGAGCTGAAAGTCGCGCTCCTGGAGCACCTGCGGGCCGCCGGCCACGAGGTGACCGACCACGGGGCGTCCAGCTACGACGCGCAGGACGACTACCCACCGGTGTGCTTCGCGGCGGGCGAGGCGGTCGTCGCGGACCCGGGCAGCCTCGGGGTGGTGATCGGTGGTTCCGGCAATGGGGAGCAGATCGCGGCGAATAAGGTCACGGGTGTTCGCGCTGCCCTGGCCTGGAACACCGAGACGGCTCAGCTGGCCCGCCAGCACAACGACGCCAACGTGGTGGCCATTGGGGCCCGCCAGCACTCGGTGGACCAGGCCATCGAGTTGGTGGACGCGTTCGTCGCCGAGCCGTTCAGCCAGGACCCGCGCCACCAGCGCCGGATCGACCTGCTGGCTGCCTACGAGGCATCGCGCTCCTGACAGCGCACGAGGCCCCCGCATCCGAGTGGATGCGGGGGCCTCGTTGTCTGCTCAGAACCCCCAGGGGGTGTGCGGCGCGGAGTGCCACCGGAAGGCGGTGTCCGCGGCGGCGACGACCGAGGGCTCAGCGACCTCGATCAGTCCGGCCCGGGCCAGCGCGGACACCGAGCGACCACCGAGCAGCAGCGCCCCGAGCTCCCGAATCTCCATGGTCAGCTGCGGTGCGGCGTCGGTCCGGGTCACCGTGGCCGAACCGTCCGCGGCGACGGTGAGTCGCCAGGTGCCCTCATTGTCCGGGAGCAGGCCGTCCCGGATGCCCAGCACCAGATCCGCTGGGGTGGAGAACCGGCGACCGGTCAGCGCAGCGGGCACGTCCGCAACCCGTACCCACACGTTGTCCACGATGACGGGCTTCGCCTTGCGTGAGTCGATCAGCAGTGTGGGCAGCACGTCGTCCGGGGCGAAGGCCGCGCTGACACTGGTGACCAGATCCAGGTCGAGCAGGAAGCTCCACAGCCGGTGTGCAGCGGCGGGGTCCAGTGCACCGTGCGAGCGGACCGTCGCGGTGTACACCGGGTTGTCGGCCTCGTCCCACTTCTCCTTGCGGGCCAGCAAGGCGTAACCGACCACAGCGTCGCCCCGGTGCACGGTCACCACCCGCAGCGGCTCGGCACCCTCCCGCCAGGCCGGCGGGTCAGTGAGCAGCCGCTCGCGCAGCCCGGGGGTGGACCGGTTCACCCAGCCCGGGCGGTCGGACCATGCCTCGGCCTGGAGATCGATCAGCAGTTGCTCGTGCTGCTCGCGGTCGGCGGTGCGCAGGTGCACGGTCAGTTCGGCGGAACCGGGGACATCGCGGAGCTTCGCCCCGCGCGGGATGGTCAGTCGCAGCACGTCGGCGGCCGAGCCGTAACCGAAGCGGCCATAGATCGCGGGTTCCGCGGCGAAGAGGGCAGAGATCGCCTCGCCGCGATCCAGGGACCGGCTGAGGTGGTCGCGGATCATCGCGGAGAGCAACCCCCGTCGGCGGTGATCCGGGCGGACCGCCACCCAGGTCAGCCCGGCACAGGGCCCTGTGCCGCCGGGCAGGGTCATGGTGAACGGGAACGACCCGTGCACCGCGACCAGCTCGCCGTCCCGCTCGACCGCGCGGGTGCGGTCGAAGGGAATCGAGAACGTCAGGTGCTTGAGCGTCTCCTCGTCGAGGTGCTCGGCGAAGCCGAACTCGTCGACCTCGCGGAACTCGGTCAGGCGGTCCTCGTCGATGGAGACGAGCTGGTATCCGTCGGGCAGCATGGCGGTCATCCTGCTCGGACACGCTCCTTTGTGCAGGTGAATTTCCGATTCCCGCGATTTGTCCGGGTAGCCTCACCGCACCATGCCGCATGACTCCGCTCGTTCCCCGAGCGTCCTGGACCGGACCCGCGGTCGGCTGCGCCGCTGGGGCCTGGGATCGCAGCGCGCGTTGACCCTGATCCTGGTCGCGCTGACCGTGCTGGCGAGCTTCGGCCTGGTGACCGTCCGGCCCTGGGTGCCGCCGTCGACCTACATCCTGATCGAGCTGCTCGGTGCCTTCCTGCTGCGGCTGCGCTCCATGGTGCTGCTCTGCGTCGCCATCGTGGTGCAGGTGGTGCTGGTCGAAGTGCTCGACCTGGGCGACTTCACCCCGGGCACCTGGGTGGTGCAGGCCATCGCCATCGTGGCACTGCTGAGCTTCGCCTGGCACCGGGAGCGGCTCGGACTCCAGGGTGCGCCCGGTGAACTGATGCTGGTCGACCTTCGCGACCGAATCGCCGCGCACGGGCAGGTGCCGACGCTTCCGGCTGGCTGGTCGGTGGACACCACCCTGCGGTCGGCGCATGCCGAGGCGTTCTCCGGGGACTTCGTGGTGACCGCCAACCGCCCCGGTCTGCTGGAACTGGTGCTGGTCGACGTGTCGGGCAAGGGACAGGAGGCGGGGGTGCGCAGCCTGCAACTGTCCGGGGCGCTGGCCGGGATGATCGGTGCGCTGCCCGCCCGTGATCTGCTGTCCGCCGCGAATGCCTACCTGCTCGGTCGCCGGTGGGCGGAGGGCTTCGCCACAGCCGTACACCTGACCGTGCATCTGGAGACCGGGCTCTACACCATCGCGTTGGCGGGGCATCTGCCCCCGGTGCACCTGCACGCGGGCTCCGGGCGGGTCGAGCGCCTGCCGCAGCTGCGTGGTCCGGCGCTGGGGGTGATCGAGGGTCCGGAGTACGTCACCGGCACCGGACGGCTCGCGCCCGGGGACACCCTGATCCTCTACACCGACGGTCTGGTCGAGACCCCGGGCGGCGACCTCGACCTCGGCATCGACCGGCTGATGGGGGCGGCAGAAGAGTTGCTCGCCACCCGTCGTGGTGGGGCCGAGGACTTGCTCCGTGCGGTGCGGGCACCGGAGGGTGACGACCGGGCGCTGGTCCTGGTCCGCCGCGCCGACTGACGGATCCTGCGCGCTCCGTTCTGCCCGGAACGAGACTGCTGGGCGAGCGGACCCGACGGCCCTGGCGTCCCTGACACACTGGCGGTCGTGGACTCCGAGTACATCGACGCGGTGCGGGCGCTGGTCCGGCGGATCCCGCCCGGTCGCGCGATGACCTACGGGCTGATCGCCGAGGTCGTGGCGGACCAGCTGATCGCGGCCGGGGGAGTCGGGCGAGGTGGCCCCCGCCAGGTGGGGCGGATCATGGCGGCTGGGGACGGCGACTGGCCGTGGTGGCGGGTGGTCAACGCTGCCGGATCGCCGCCCGCTCACTACGCGGAACGTGCGCTGGCTGCCCTGCGTGCGGAGTCGACACCGCTGACCGCTGACGGCACCCGGGTGGCGCTGCGCCGGGCCGTCTGGTTCCCCGAGCAGGACTGACGCGCGGGCTCCGGCGTCGATCCGGAGCCCGCGCGGGGGCCTCAGTGCGCGATGGCCGGTTCCAGCCCGACGGGGGCGGTGGCCTGCCGGGTGAGGCGGTCACTCCGACGGCGGAACAGCACCCCGGCCAGCACCGCCCCGCCGAGGAAGATCCCGGCCGACCAGGCGTAGGCGGTGTCGAAGGAGTGCAGGGCCGCCTCGGCGAGCACCTGCGGCGTGGCCGGTGCGTGGTCGGCGACATAGGCGCTCGCGGCGGTGGCGGCCAGGGTGTTCAGCAGCGCGGTGCCGATCGCGCCGCCCACCTGCTGGCTGGTGGACACCAGGGCCGAGGCCGCGCCGGCCAGCCGCTGTTCGACGCCCAGGGTGGCCAGCTGGAAGGACGCCGGCATGATCGACGCCATCCCCATGCCCATCAGGATCAGTCCGGGCAGCACGTGCAGGTAGCTGCTGTGCGTCTCCAGCAGCGTGAAGGAGAACATCGCGGTGGCGGCCAGCGTCATCCCGATGGGCACCAGCAGCTTCGGCCCGAATCGGGGGATGAGCAGATTCGACTGGATCTGCGCGGTGATGATGATCGAGACCACCATCGGCAGGAATGCCACACCGGTGCGCATCGGGCTGAACCCGAGCGTCGACTGCAGGTAGTAGGTCAGGAACAGGAACACTCCGAACATCCCCGACCCGGCGACCAGGATCGACAGGAAGGAGGCGCCGCGGTCCCGGTCCAGGAGCACGCCGAGCGGGAGGACCGCGTGGGCGGCGGTGCGCTGTCGGATCACGAATCCGACCAACAGGAGCACGCTGGCGGCCAGTGGTCCCCAGGTGGCGACCGAGTCCCAGCCCTGCGGCTCCGCCTGCGAGAAGCCGAAGACCAGCGCGAACAGTCCTGTGGTGCCCAGCAGGACGCCGGGCAGGTCGAGTCGATGCTCGGCGGAGCCGCCGATCCGGGGCAGCAGAATCAGCCCGGCGATCAGCGCGACGGCGGCGATCACCACGTTGACGTACAGGTTCCAGCGCCAGTCGAAGTTCTCGGTGAGATACCCGCCAAGCAGCAGACCGATCGCCCCACCCATCCCGGCGATGGCGCCGAAGATCCCGAAGGCCCGACCGCGTTCGGCGGGCACAGTGAAGGTGATGGTCAGCACCGAGAGCGCGGCGGGGGCGAGCGCGGCACCGAACACGCCCTGCAACGCCCGCGCGGCGACCAGGAGTTCGAAGCTGCTGGCCGCTCCGCCGAGGGCTGAGGCGATGGCGAAGCCGACCAGGCCGATCAGGAACATCCGTCGACGGCCGAGCATGTCGGACAGTCGGCCGCCGAGCAGCAGCAGACTGCCGAAGGCGAGGGCGTAGGCGGTGACGATCCACTGCCGGTCGTTGTCGCTGAAGCCGAGTTCGGCCTGGGCCGACGGCATCGCGATGTTCACGATGGTGGCGTCGAGCACCACCATCAGCTGGGCGAGCGCGACGGTGGCGAGCACCCACCATCGGCGTCGTGCGGGGGTGGCTGTGGGTGAGGACATGGCGAGGACTGTAAACCGAAACTGGCTGGTTCCGGAACTGGCAAGTCTCGATTTGGTCAGATGTTCATCCGGTGGCACGATGGCGCGCGACGAGAGGAGTGCGGATGTCCGCGAGCGACGACGCTGCGCCCACTGACCCTCCCTGCCGTCCCGGGCGCCGCCGTGACCCCGGCAAAGATGAGGCGATCCTCCAAGCCACCCGCGAGCTGCTGATCGAACGCGGCTACGAGGCGATGACCATGGATGCGGTCGCCGAGCGCGCTGGAGTCGGGAAGGCCACCGTCTACCGGCGATGGTCCTCCAAGGTGCGGCTGATCGTGGACTCCTTGTTGTGCGCCAAACAACTGCACGCCGATGAGGTGCCCGACACCGGAAACCTGCGCGACGACCTGCTCTCCGTCGCCACCCTCGCCACCCGGATGAAGAACGACGAGCTCATGTCCGGGCTCCTGGTCGCCGTCAAGGCCGAGCCTGAGGTCGCCGGTGTGTTCCACGAGCAGTTCGTCGCCGGGCGAGTGCGCCTGATGCGAACGCTGCTGGAGCGCGCCCGCGAGCGCGGCGAAGTCCACCCGGACGCCGACCTGGACATGATCGCGGCAGTCGCCCCGGCGATGATCCACTACCGGAAAATGGTCGCGCACTTGCCGATGGACGAGGCATTCGCCGAACGATTGGTGGATTCGGTAGTGCTGCCGTTGGTAGCGAACCCGGCTGCGATGCTCCCCGAGACCAGCGATTTCGACCGCCTGGCCCTCGGCTCGCTCCCGCACGCAGGGAACCAACGCGTCGGAGATGACATCAGCGATCATCGGGGGCGGAACACCCCTGCACGCAGGGAACCAACTCCGTAATCGACAAGCTCGCCAGCGAGACGCCCTGGAACACCCCTGCACGCAGGGAACCAACGCGTTCTGCCAGGCGACTCTGGCGGAGCCGTACGGAACACCCCTGCACGCAGGGAACCAACACTTCCTGACCAGCAACGATACTGCCCGCCGACCCGTTTTTCCTTCACTTCTCTCGCCCCGCTGCGGCTGCAGCACCCGGATCGAGACGACCGCCACCAGCGACCCCCGTGCCATCGTGGCCGCAGCGCAGCATGGAGTACGCGGCCAAGGCACGGGGAGATGAGGCCGGTCCGGTGGCCTGATAGGGGGCGGCATGCGGCAGAGCGTCGGGTGGGGTGAGCGCCGCCTAGCCCAATGCCCGCCGGGAGCTGATCACCCCGGTGTCAAACCCAGCCAAGTGCAAGCCACCGTGGAACCGGGCGTGCTCGACCTTCACGCACCGGTCCATCACCACAGTCAGCCCGGCGGCTTCGCCCCGTCGGGCGACGTCCTCGTGCCAGGACCCGAGCTGCAACCACAGGGCCTTCGCGCCTACGGCCAGGGTGTCGTCCAGCACGCCGGGCAGGTCGTCGTGCCGTCGGAAGACGTCGACCAGGTCGGGCGTCTCGGGCAGGTCGGCCAGGGACGGGTACACGGGCTGACCGAGGATCTCGGTCTCGCGCGGGTTGACCAGGAACAGCCGGTAGGGCGAGCTGGACAGCAGGTACGTCGTGACGAAGTAGCTGGCTCGGGCCGGGTTGTTCGAGGCGCCGACGATGGCGATCGACCGGGTGCGGCGGAGCAGGGCGAGCCGGTCCTGCGCGGAGGGGCCCTGCCAGGTGCGGGCGCTCATGCTTGGACCTCCGAGGTCGCTGCGGTGAGGGCCTGATCGAGGTCCCAGAGGATGTCCTCCGGGTCCTCCAGGCCGACGCTGATCCGCACCAGGTCGTCCGGCACCCCGGCGGCGTCGAGCTGCTCGGCGGAGAGCTGTTGGTGGGTGGTGGAGGCCGGGTGGATCACCAGGGTGCGGGCGTCGCCGACATTGGCCAGGTGGCTGGCCAGCTGCAGGTGCTCGATGAACCGGCGGCCGACCTCGCGGCCGTCCCGTCCACCGCCGGGGGCCAGTCGGAAGGCGAAGACCGAGCCGGGGCCCTGCGGCAGGTACCGCTGAGCCCGGCCGTGGTGCGGGTGGCTGGGCAGACCGGCCCAGTTGACCTGACCCACCCGCGGATCGGCGGTCAGCCACTCGGCGACGGTGCGGGCGTTCGCCAGGTGCGCGTCGAGTCGCTGCGGCAGGGTCTCCACCCCCTGGAGCAGCTGGAAGGCGGACTGCGCGGACAGCGACGGGCCGATGTCCCGCAGCTGCTCGGAGCGCAGTTTGGTCAGGAACCCGTACTCGCCGAAGTTCTCCCACCACTTCACGCCGTTGTAGCTGGGCACCGGTTCGGTCATCTGCGGGAACTTGCCGTTGCCCCAGTCGAAGTGGCCCGACTCGACCACCACCCCGCCCAGGGTGGTGCCGTGGCCGCCGAGGAATTTGGTTACCGAGTGGATGACGATGTCTGCCCCGTGCTCGATGGGCCGAATCAGGTACGGGGTGGTCAGCGTGGAGTCGACCACCAGGGGAATGCCCGCGGCGTGCGCGACCTCGGCCAAGCCGCGCAGGTCCGCGATCTCACCGGAGGGGTTGGCGATGACCTCGGTGTACAGCACTTTGGTCTCCGGCCGGATCGCCGCCGCGAAGTCCACGGGGTCGGTGCCGGGCACAAAGGTGGTGTCCACCCCGAACCGGCGCAGGGTCACGTCCAACTGGGTGACGGTGCCGCCGTAGAGCTGTGAGCTGGCCACCACGTGATCCCCGGCACCGACCAGGGCAGCGAAGGTGATGAACTCGGCCGCCATTCCGGAGGCGGTGGCCACGGCACCGATGCCGCCCTCCAGGGAGGCGATCCGCTCCTCCAATGCCGCCACCGTGGGGTTGCCGAGGCGGGAGTAGATGTTCCCGTACTTCTGCAGCGCGAACAGGTTGGCCGCGTCGGCGGTGTCGGAGAACACGAAGGACGTGCTCTGGTAGATCGGCACCGCCCGGGCCCCGGTGGCGGGGTCGGGCACCCCTCCGGCGTGCAGGGCGCGGGTGCGGAAGCCGAACTGATGGTCGCTCATGCGGTGGTCTCTCTCACGGTGGTGCGGTGACGGTCGAGCAGGTCGGCGACCTGCTGGACCGCCCAGGGGTTCTGCAGGGAGGTGCGGTCGCCCAGCGGACGGCCGTCGTGCAGATCGGCGAGCAGGCGGCGCAGGATTTTGCCGGAGCGGGTCTTGGGCACCTCCGGCACCAGGAACAGGTGCCGGGGTTTGGCCACCGGGCCGATCTGCTCGGCCACCTGTGCGCGCAGCTCCTCGCGCAGCGCGTGACCGGCCCGGTGCCAGGCGTTCAGGTCCGCGGGGGCACCGGGTGCGACAGCGGGGACGACGAATGCGGCCACAGACTGTCCGGTCACCGGGTCGTCCACCCCCGCCACGCCGACCTCGCTGACCGCGGGGTGGGCGACCAGGGCGGACTCGATCTCGATGCTGGACAGCCGGTGCCCGGAGACGTTGACCACGTCGTCCACCCGACCGAGCAGCCAGATGTCACCGTCCTCGTCCCAGGACGCCCCGTCACCCGCCAAGAAGTAGCCCTGATCGGCGAAGGCCCGCCAGTAGGCGTCGCGGTACCGCTGCGGATCACCCCACACGGTGCGGGCCATCCCGGGGAAGGGGCGGTCAATCACCAGGTAGCCGCCGGAGCCGCGGGGGACCGGCACCCCCTCGGCGTCGACGACCTTCGCGGACAGTCCGGGCAGTGGACGGGTCGCCGACCCGGGTTTGAGCGTGGTCGATCCCGGCAGAGGCGCGATCACCGCCGCACCGGTTTCGGACTGCCACCAGGTGTCCACCACCGGGGCGGTGCCGCCGCCGAACTGCTCGCGGAACCACACCCAGGCCGCCGGATTGATCGCCTCGCCGACGGTGCCGAGCAGCCGGATCGAGGACAGGTCGTGTCCGGTAGGCAGACCGTCCGGGAACCAGGTCATGAAGGTCCGGATCAGGGTAGGCGCGGTGTAGTACGTGGTCACGCCATAGCGCTCGATGACGTTGAGGTGGCGCTCGCGGTGCGGGGTGTCCGGGGTGCCCTCGTAGATCACCTGGGTCAGCCCGTTGCTGAGCGGCCCGTAGATCTCGTAGGTGTGCGCGGTGACCCAGGCCAGGTCCGCGGTGCACCAGTGCACGTCGTCCTCGCGGGAATCGAAGACCGCCCAGTGCGTCCACGAAGCCTGGGTGAGGTAGCCCCCGGTGGTGTGCACCAGACCTTTGGGCTTGCCGGTGGTGCCGGAGGTGTAGATCACGAACAGCGGGTGCTCGGCGTCGAAGGCCTGCGCCCGGTGCACGGGGTCAGCGGTGTCGACCACGTCGTGCCACCACACGTCCCGCCCCGGGGTCCACGCCACGTCCTGACCGGTGCGGTGCACGACCAGCACGTGCTCCACATGATCGAGGCCGTCAACGGCGGCATCCGCGGTGGACTTCACCTCCACCGCCGTACCGCGTCGGAACTGCCCGTCGCTGGTGACCAGCAGCTTCGCGCCGGTGTCCTGCACCCGGAATCGCACCGCATCCGCGCTGAACCCACCGAAGACCAGCGAGTGCACCGCGCCGATCCGGGCGATGGCCAGGGTGACGATGATGGTCTCGGCGATCACCGGCAGGTAGACCACCACCCGGTCGCCGGGGCCGACGCCGAGCGCGGTGAGCGCATTCGCCGCCCGGGACACCTCGTCCCGCAGCTCGCGGTAGGTGTACGAGTGCCGGTCGCCGTTCTCACCCTCGGCGTGGAGGGCGATCTTCTCGCCCCGACCGGCGTCGACGTGGCGGTCCACGCAGTTCACCGCGGCATTCAGTCGTCCGCCCACGAACCACTGCGCCCGGGGCACGCTGAGCTCGTCACCCTCCCAGCGGGCGGGCTCCCAGGTGTGGGCGGTGTGCCAGGGAGCGTCCCAGGTCAGTCGCCGTGCGGCGTCCTCCCAGAACGCCACCGGATCGGCGTCACCGGCGGCCAGCAGTGCGGCGTGCTCCGCCGGGCCGATCTGCCAGTCCCCGGCCGGGGCGGGGAACCGGCGCTGCTCGTCGTTCAGGGTGTCGAAGGTGGTCATCCCCAGCGCCTCCCCAGTAGCCGCTCGCCCAGCCCGATCAGCCCGTCGGTGATCTTGCCCAGCACCGCCAGCAGCACGATGGCCAGCAGCATCCGGTCCACCCGGCCGTTGTTGCCCGAGTCGATCAGCAGGAATCCCAGTCCCATCGAGGAGGCGATCAACTCGGCCGCCACCAGGAACAGCCAGGATTGCGCCATCGCCAACCGCAGACCGGCCACCACCCCGGGCACCGCGGCGGGCAACTGCACCGCGGTCAGCAGCCGGGTGCCGCGCAGGCCGTAGGCGCGCCCGGCCTCCACCAGCAGCGGGTCGACATGCCGCAGCGCGGCGACCACCGTGGTGTACACCGGGAAGAACGCCCCGATGGCGATCAGCGTGATCTTGGACTCCTCGCCGATCTTCATCCAGAGCACCAGCAACGGCACCCAGGCCAGCGAGGGCACCGCCCGGACTGCGCCCAGGACCGGTTCCAGCAGCGCCGCCGCCACCCGGGACAGCCCGACCAGTGACCCGAGGATCAGCCCCAGGGCGGCACCCACCGCGAAGCCGACCAGCACGCGCTGGGTGGAGATCGCCACGTACTGCGCGAGCAGACCGCGTTCGGCCAGATCCGCCGCTGCGGTCCACACCGACGACGGGGCGGGCAGCTGGTAGGGGCGCACCCACCCGGCGCTGGTGGCCACCTGCCAGGCCACCAGCAGCAGCACTGGGATCACGGCCCCGAGCCCGATCCGCACCCCCCGCCGGGTCAAAGGTCCGCGCCGGAGTCGTGTGGGCAGCACGGGCCGGAACGGATTGCCACCGACGGGTGAGCGCGTGAGAGCTTCCTGCGCGAGCGTGCTCATCGGTCAGTCCGCGATCGTGCTCGGGTCGGCGGCCTCGGCGAAGCTCGGGTCGAAGAGCTCATCCAGGGCGGTGTCCACGGTCGCCTGGTCCGCGACATCGCCGGACTCGACCAGGATCGGGCCGACCACCTCCAGCACCTCGCGCTGTGCCTGGCCCGGCACCGGGTCGATGTCCAACCCGGTGCGCTCGGTGATCACCGTCTCGGCCACCGCCGGGTCGATGCCCGCCACCTCGGCCAGAATCGACACCACCTGGTCGGGGTTCTCCTGTGCCCAGGCCCGGGCCTTCTCATAGGCGTCCACCACCACCTGCGCCAGGTCGGGGCTGGCATCCAGGAAGTCCTGGGTGGCGTTGAGGAACCCGTAGGTGTTGAAGTCGACATTCCGGTACAGCAGCGTGGAGCCGGCCTCCGCCTCCGAGGCGGCCATCAGCGGATCGAGTCCGGACCAGGCGTCCACTGAGCCGTTCTCCAGGGCGGCCTTGCCGTCGGCGTGCTGGAGGTTCTGCACCTCGACGCTCGCCGGGTCGACCCCCGCCTCGTCCAAGGACTGCAGCAAGAAGAAGTACGGGTCGGTGCCCTTGGTCGCGGCCACGGACTTGCCCGCCAGGTCCTCGACACTGGTGATGTCCGAACCGGCCGGGACGACCAGTGCCGACCACTCGGGCTGGGAGTAGATGTCGATGGTGCGGATCGGTGACCCGTTGGACCGGGCGAGCAGCGCGGCCGACCCGGCGGTGGAGCCGACGTCGACGGCCCCGGCCCGCAGTGCCTCGTTGGCCTTATTCGATCCCGCGGACTGCACCCACTCCACGTCGACCGCATCGCCGAGGGTGGCCTCGATCCAGCCCTGGTCCTTGATTACCAGGCTGAGCGGGTTGTAGGTGGCGAAGTCCAGGGTCAGGGTGTCCGCACTCCACCCGTCGCCGGAGGCGGTGGTGCCGGCGGCGGGCTCGGCGGCGGAGCTGGTGTTGCCCTCACCCGACACGCAGCCCGCGACGGCCAGAGTGGCTGCGAGGGAGGTGGCGGCCAGGGCCAGTCGCACGGTACGGGTGGTCATGAGGGTCTCCTCAGATCGAGTGGTGCAGGTCGGGGTCGTGGTGGTGGGTGGGGACGCCGAGACCGTCGAGCAGTTCGGCGCGCAGCCGGGCGAGCACCCGGTCGGCGCGGTCGCGTGGTCGGGTGCCCGGCACGGTGAGCACCCGGCGGATCGAACCGGACTCCGGGGTGGGGCTGCCGAGCAACACCACCCGGTCGGCGAGGTACAGCGCCTCGTCCACGTCATGGGTGACCAGCAGGACGGTCACCGGGTTCGCGGCGTGGAGGGACAGCAACAGGTCCTGCATGCGCAGCCGGGTCAGGGCGTCCAGCGCGCCGAAGGGCTCATCCAGCAACAGCACCCCGGGTCGACGGGCCAATGCTCGGGCCAGGGAGGCGCGCTGGGCCATCCCTCCGGACACCTGGCGGGGGCGCAGCCGCGCGGAGGATTCCAGGCCGACCAGTGCCAGCAATCGGGCGACCTGCTCGGCACCGTCGGCTCTGGTGGTGCCCCGGGGGAGTCCGAGCGCGACATTGCGGGCCAGGCTGCGCCAGGGGAGGAGTCGCGGCTCCTGGAAGGCGACGGCGGTGCGCGGGTCGAGCCCCCGCACCGGGGTGTCGGCCAGCGTGATCGTGCCGCCGTTGGGGGTGTCGAGTCCCGCGACCTGGCGGAGCAGCGTCGACTTGCCGCAGCCGGAGGCACCGATCACGGCGACGATCTCACCGGCGGCGATGTCCAGGTCGATCCGGTCCAGCACGGTACGAGGACCATCGGGTCCGTCGAAGCTGCGGTGTACGTCGCGCAGACCGACTGGGTGGGCGGTGGTGCGGCTCATCAGGGGGCGTCCCGAGGCTGGGGCGACAGAGCGAGTCCGTCGGCGGGGCGGTGTGGGGCGGGCACCGTGCCGGACCGGGGGAGGGTGGTCGGCGTCGGGCCGGGCGGCGTCGTGCCGCGATGCGCAGGAGGGTCTGACGCAGCGAGGTCAGGCGCAGGGGCGACAGGCAGAGCCCGGACAACAACGCAGGAGCGTCATGCGCTGATGCATGGCGACCTCCTCCGGTGTCTTGCCCGCTGAGACGTGCCGTTCACGCCTCGGGATACGCCGACAGTAGCGAGCGCCCAAAAGGTGCACAAGGCATGAACCGCACCGTCTTGCTGGCTGGACTCAGCGCAGCGCCGCCACCGCCTCCGGCAGCTCCTGCGGGCCGCACTGGAGCACCATGGTCGTCACCGCCGTCGACTGCCAGGCCGCCGCCTGCTCCGCCAGGTCAGCCGGGGTGCCGACCAGGGCGACGTCCCGCACCAGCTCGGTGGGCACTGCGGCGGCAGCCCTGGCTCGATCGCCGGCGGCCCAGTGCGCCTGGATCTCCGTGCAGGCCTCCGCGTAGCCCAATCGGGCCAGGGCATTCGCGTGGAAGTTGGCACCCTTTGCGCCCATGCCCCCGGCGTAGAGTGCGACGAAGGGGCGAATCCGGTCGGCAGCGGACTCGACATCCGGGCCGAGCGCCACCGGCACCGTCGCGCTGACCTCGAATGTCTCCGGGTCGCCGATGCCCGATCCCCGCCGCGCGAATCCCTCGGACAGCAGCGCGCGGAACTCGTCATCCAGTCGTGGCGCGTAGAACAGCGGCAGCCAGCCATCGGCGATCTCCGCGGCCAGAGCGATGTTCTTGGGTCCTTCGGCGGCCAGGTGGATCGGCAGGTCGGTGCGCAGCGGGTGCACCGTCGACCGCAGCGGCTTGCCCAATCCCATGCCCTCGCCCTCGGGCAGTGGCAGCCGGTAGAAGTCGCCCTCCGCCCGCACCGGCACTTCCCGGCGCAGCACGTCCCGGACGATGGCGACGAACTCCCGGGTGCGGGCCAGTGGTCGGGGGTAAGGGGCTCCGTACCAGCCCTCGACCACCTGCGGACCGGACACCCCGAGGCCCAGGATGAACCGGCCGTCGGACAGGTGGTCCATCGTGAGCGCGGCCATCGCGGTCGCGGTTGGTGTGCGGGCGGCGATCTGCGCCACCGCTGTGCCAAGCCGCACCCGCCGGGTCGACGCTCCCCACCAGGCGAGCGGGGTGAAGGCATCCGATCCGTAGGCCTCGGCGGTCCACACCGAGTCCACGCCGAGTCGGTCGCAGTCCTGCACCGCTGCCGCGGCTCCCGCTGGCGGACCTGCGGTCCAGTAGCCGGTGTGCCAGCCGATCCTCATGTCGTGCCCCCGTCATCGTCGACGGGCGACATGCTGCCCGGTCTCAGGCCTCCGGGCGAGTGGAGTTCCGGGAGCGCTCGGCGAGGGTCGCCAGCAGTGCCGCTCCGGTGTGCGCATCCGGCACGGTCACCACGACCTCGCGCCCGCCGGTCAGATGCACCCGGATGCCCTCACCGTTGCGGAGCACATACCCGGTCTCGCCCCGTCGACCCACGCGGATGCCGAAGCCGCCGAACTCCTGCATGCCGCGGACCTGGGTCACCTCGACCGCGGTGATCTCCGCAGCCGGAATCTCGACCCGGGGCCAGCCCAAGGCCGACCGCAGCCGGAGTCCCTGGGTGTCCACCGTGACTCGGAATGCCGTCATACTGCCTAGAAGGAATAGCAGGATCGCCACGATCGCCAGGAGTCCAGGCATCCGCAGCACCACGGTCAGGATCACGAGCAGCAGGGTTGCGCCACCGCCCAGCCACAGGGCCATCGGGCTGGTGACCTGACGGCTCCACACGGCCCGCTCCTGATCGCCCAGGTCGAGTCGCGGCCCGCGCACCGCGCCCGAGGCGGGATAGGGGCGGTCGGCGGGCATGACCCAGGCTGCTCCGATGCCGAGTGCGAGGCCGATGACCAGTGCCAAGGCGATGACCCCATTGATCCCGGTGGCGTGTGCGGCATCGTCCAGGCCGCGGGTGGCGTTCAGTGAGCCGATCAGGATGGTGGCTCCCAGCCCGCTGATCCCGACCGCGACGCCCGCCGCGATCCGACGGGTGACGGCGGCCTTGCCCAGCAGCACCCCGACCAGCCAGGCACCGACCGCCACCGCGCCGCACACCCCGAGCATCAGCGCGATGAACCCGCCGAGCGACCCGTAGCCGTCCGGGCCGTCAGCGCTGAAGTGCACCGCCACCGGATCGGGCAGCTCCGAACGCCATGACCAGGCCAGCAGTCCGGCACCGGCCAGGATCACGGCCGAGGGCAGGAGTCCGATCAGGGTGGTGGACAGGCGGTGGTTCATCGTCGCTCCGTTCCGGCCAGTGCCTCACGCACCAGTCCTACCGTTGTGCCGGCGGCCAGTCCCAGGTCCTGGGCGGCCGCCACCAGGTCATCCAGTGCGGTGCGCAACCGGGTGAAGTCCCCCGCCTGGTGTTCCGCCACGACCGCACCGCGTCCGCGGCGGACCTCTAACAGGCCCTCATCACGCAGGTCCTGATAGGCGTGCAGCACCGTGTGCAGATTGATCTCCAACGAGGCCGCCAGATCCCGGGCGGCGGGCAGGCGGTCGCCGGGGGAGAGCTCCCCGCGGATCACGGCGGCGCGGATCTGCCCGGCCAGCTGCTCGAACAGTGGCTCCTCGGCGGTGGGGTCGATGCGGAACAACATGACTGCATCCTAGTTGTTTGATGTCAACTAGAACAAGTTGCGGCTCCTCTACGCTGGGTCCGAGCCGCTAGGAAGGACGGACCCCATGCCCGGAGTCGCCCACCACATCGCGTTGGTCGCCCACGACAACAAGAAGGTCGAGCTGCTGCGCTGGGCCGAGTTCAACAAGGGCACCCTGGCCCGGCATCACCTGTACGCCACCGGTACCACCGGCACGATGCTGCAGTACGAGCTCGGCCTCCCGGTCACCCGCCTGCTGTCCGGACCGGTGGGCGGCGACCAGCAGATCGGCGCGAAGATCGCCGAGGGCGTGATCGACATGCTGGTGTTCTTCTGGGACCCGCTGGAGCCGCAACCGCACGATCCGGACGTCAAAGCGCTGCTGCGGATCGGTGCGGTCTGGAATGTGCCGATGGCCAGCAACCGAGCCACCGCGGACATGCTGATCTCCTCGCCGCTGCTGGGCGAGGAGTGGGACTCCCGTCCGGAGATCGGCGCACGCAGCTGGTCGGACGGCGCGGTCAGCTGAACACCGGTCGCGCCGTGGGCGGGGGCGCGCCCAGCTCCTCGATCCCGTGCCCGGTGCAGGGCGTCGCGGTCACATGGGCGGCCTCGATGCGCGCCACCCGGAACCATCGCATCGCCTCACGCAGTCGGCACCAGCCGACCAGGTGCCAGTTGCCGTGCACCTGCGCGAAGGTCACCGGTTCCACGTCCCTCGTGCTGGTCTCACCAGCGCCGGACAGGTAGCGGATCCGCACGACCCGCTGATCAGTCATCGCCTGCTCCAGCGCGGAGCGCACGGCGCGGGTCGAGGGAGTCGGGTTGTTCACCCACACCCTCCCGGCCAGCTCTTCAGCCCGCGCCCGCGTCCGTGGGTCGAGCACATCCAGGATCTTGCGCACCCCTGCCGTCGCCAGGTCCGCGTAGGGCGCATCCGGTGCTGCCGACACCGCGGCCAGCAGCGCCACCGCCTGCGCCGGGGTGAGCGTGATCGGCGGCAGGGTCGACCCGGGCGCCAGTCCGTAGCCGCCCCCGGGCCCGGGCTTGGACCAGACCGGCACGCCGCTGTCGTCCAGCGCCGCCAGGTCGCGCTTGATGGTGCGCACCGAGACCCCGAACTCACTCGCCAGCCGCTCAGCGGAGCACCCGCGCCGTCCGCTGCGTCGCAGCAGTTCGGACAGTGCATGCAGCCGCTCGGTTCGCTTCATCGCCGGACCCCGCTCGGAATCATGACAGGAATGGTGACACGCCGGTGTCCGACGCTGGGTCGAGCATCGGGTCATGACCACACCAACGCAGCATCCGACCCTCCTCCTCATCCCCGGCTACTGGCTCGGCGAGTGGGCCTGGGAGCAGGTGACCGACCGGCTCACCGCGCTGGGACACCGGGCGATCCCGCTCACCCTGCCCGGGCTAGACCCCGACGACCCCCAGCGCGCCTCCCACACCCTTGACGACCAGGCAGCAGCCATCGAGCACGCGATGGACGCGGCGGGTGCCTCCGGGCAGGCCCCGGTCATCCTGGTGGGACACAGCGGCGCGAACGCCCCGATCAGCATGGTGCTCGATCGACACCCCGAGCTGGTCGCCCGGGTGGTGTGGGTCGACAGCGGCCCGGTCAGTCCCGCCGACGAGGCCATCCCGGACGGCCCGGAGCTGGATGAGCTGCCGCTGCCGCCCTTCGACCAGCTCGCGGCGCAGTCCAGCCTCGACGGTCTTACCCCGCAGATGCTGGACCGGTTCCGGCAGCGCGCGGTCCCGGAGCCCGGGCCAGTGATCGGCGCATCCGTGCCGCTGCGCAACGACGCCCGACGTCGGGTGCCCACCACCCTGGTGTGCTGCTCGATCCTCGGTCGCCAGGTGCGCGAGCTGGTCGCGAGCGGGCACCCGATGTTCGCCGAGGTCGCCCACCTCACGGATGTGCAGTACGTCGATCTCCCCACCGGTCACTGGCCGATGTGGAGCCGCCCGGACGAGCTGGCACGCATCCTCGCCGAGGTGTCGAGGCCCGCCGGGGACGACGACCCTCAGATGTAGATCGCCGGGTCGTCGACCTCGGGCTCCGGGGGAGCGGCAGCCGGCTTGCGGCGCACCTTGGCCGGGACGCCGACGGCGACCTCACCGGGCGGGACATCCTTGAGCACGACGGCATTCGCACCGATCTGGACGTCATCACCGATCCACACCGCACCGAGCACCTTCGCCCCCGAGCCGACCACCACCCGGTCACCGACGGTGGGGTGGCGCTTGCCCTTGCGCATCGACTTGCCGCCCAGGGTGGCACCGTGGAACAGCACCACATCGTCTCCGACCACCGCGGTCTCGCCGATCACCACCCCCATCCCGTGGTCGATGAACAACCGACGTCCGATGGTGGCACCGGGGTGGATCTCCACCCCGGTCACCGCACGGGAGATGTGTGCCAGGAGCCGGGCCGGCAGGCGCAGGCCCGGCTCCCGCCACATCCGATGCGCTACCCGGTGCGCCCACACCGCATGCAGGCCCGGGTACACCAGGGCAACCTCGACCAGCGACCGTGCGGCGGGGTCACGGCGGCGGGCGGTCTGAAGGTCCTCGCGCAGCGTATGCAGGAACCGGCGCAACGGGGTGGCGGTCACGGTGGTCAGTCCAGCAGGTCGGCGTACAGGATGGTGGACAGGTAGCGCTCACCGAAGGACGGGATGATCGTCACGATCAGCTTCCCGGCGTTCTCCGGGCGCTTGGCCAGCTCGATGGCGGCGTGCAGTGCGGCCCCGGAGGAGATACCCACCAGCAGGCCCTCCTCAGTGGCGGCGGCCCGGGCCACCCGCACCGCGGTATCCGCGTCGACGTCGATGATCTCGTCGTAGATCGAGGTGTCCAGGATCTCCGGCACGAAGTTCGCCCCGATGCCCTGGATCTTGTGCGGGCCGGGCTGGCCGCCGTTGAGGATCGGCGACTCGGCGGGCTCCACACCCACGATCTGCACTGAGGGCTTGCGCTCCTTGAGTACCTGACCGACGCCGGTGATCGTGCCACCGGTGCCGATGCCGGCCACCACGATGTCGACCTGACCGTCGGTGTCGTTCCAGATCTCCTCCGCGGTGGTCTTGCGGTGGATCGCCGGGTTGGCCTCGTTGGCGAACTGGCGGGCCAGGATCGCGCCCTCGCGCTCGGCCACGACCTCGTTCGCCTTGTTCACCGCGCCCTTCATGCCCTCGGCGGCCGGGGTGAGGATCAGCTCCGCACCGAAGGCCCGCAGCAGCGCCCGGCGCTCCTTGGACATCGACTCCGGCATGGTCAGCACCACGTGGTAGCCGCGGGCCGCACCCACGAATGCCAGCGCAATGCCGGTGTTGCCGCTGGTCGCCTCGACGATGGTCCCGCCGGGCGTGAGCGCACCGGAGGCCTCTGCGGCGTCGACAATGGCCACACCGATCCGGTCCTTCACCGAGTTGGCCGGGTTGTAGAACTCCAGCTTGCCGACCACCGTGGCACCGGCGCCCTCGGTCAACTTGTTGATCCGGACCAGCGGGGTGTTGCCGATCAGCTGCGTCGCGTCGTCGTAGATCCGAGCCATGTCATCGTCCTGTCTGCGTGTCGGGTGAGGGGGTGAGGGGGCGAGCGCTGGCCCGGGCCGTGGGGATCCCCCCGGGGCACCCGGGGAGGACGGCCAGCGCTCTAACGACAGCGACAGGTCGGAGCGTCCGGGGCCGGACGGGTGAGCACGGGCGTGCGCCGCATCGCGTGCTCCCTTCTCGACCGGGTTCGGCCGGATCGGCCGAGCTGACGGTAGCCGTAACAGCCTGACCCGGACAAACATGCCCACTCCGGCGGTGTTCCCCTGGTCACAGGCTCCACGGTGGCCCACTCGGACGACGGTCGCCACCGCACCCGTGCCACCATGCGGGCATGAGTGACCCCGACGTGCTAGGCCCCGACTGGCAACGCCGCACCCTGTCCCTGCGCCCGGATCTGCCCGGCGCACCGGACCCGGTCGCCACCCTGGTGCACCGTGCCGACGCGGGCAACGACCCCGAACGCCCCGCGGTGCTCTACCTGCACGGATTCGTCGACTACTTCTTCCACGCCCATGTCGGCAACGCCCTGTCCGAGCGGGGCATCGACCTCTACGGTCTCGACCTGCGCGATTACGGGCGGTCGATCCGGCCCGGTCGCACGCCCAACACCGTCGGCTCGTTGGCGTGTTACGCCGAGGAGATCGACACCGCCGTCCACCTGCTGTGTCGTCGTCACCGCAAGGTCGTCCTGCTGGGGCACTCCACCGGCGGGTTGATCGCCGCGCTGTGGGCCGACGCCCGGCGCGGCACCGGGCTGATCGATGCCCTGGTGCTGAACAGCCCCTGGCTCGACCTGCGCGGCACCGAGTTCGAGCGCACCGTGCTCACCGGTGTGATCGATGTCCTCGGCCTGGTCGTCCCTGATCTCCCGATGCGTCGACTAGCACCGCACTACGGCGAGGCCCTGCACGCCGAGTGGGGCTACGACCTCACCTGGAAGCCGCACACCGACTTCCCGGCCAGGGCCGCCTTCATCCGCGCGGTCCGACGGGGCCATGCCGCCGTCCGCCGCGGCCTCGCCATCGACGTGCCGGTGCTGATGCTCACCTCCGACACCACTGGCCCCGACGACCGCTGGCACGAGCATCTGCTGACCAGCGATTCGGTGCTGGACGTCGCCGACATGTGGCGATTGGCCCCGAACCTGGGGGAGGACGTCACCGTGGAGATCGTCGAGGGCGGGGCGCACGACCTGGCGCTGTCACCCGAACCGGCCCGCACCGCCTACCTGGAGGCCGTCGCCGACTGGGTGGACCGCAGCTAGGCACGCCCGCATCAGACCGCCCGGATCACCCGCGCGGGATTGCCGCCCACGATCACCCCGGCGGGCACGTCCGTGGTGACCACCGCCCCCGCCGCGATCACACTGTCCGCGCCGATGCTCACCCCCGGGCACACCACCACGCTGCCGCCGAACCACACGTTGTCCCCGACCGTGATCGGCAGTGCCCGCTCCCAGCCCGCCCGGCGCAGCTCCGGGTCGGTCGGGTGGTTGGAGGTGTAGAACCGCGCATCTGGCCCGATCAGCACATCCGCGCCGATGCTGACCCGACCGCCGCCGATCACCAGGAACCCGGTGTTGATGAAGCTCCGGTCCCCGATGCTGAGCTGCGTGCTGTACTCGACATAGAACGGCGGTCGGAAGTCCGCCCCCTCGCCGAACCCGCCCAGTGTCTCGCGCAGCAGCGCCACCCCGGCGGCAGGATCCTCGCGGTAGAGCTCGGCGATCCGGCGCGAGGCCTCGTGACCGGCCGCGGTGATCGCGCCCAGCTCCGGGCTGAGTCGGTAGCGGTACCAGTCACCGGCGAGTAGGCGCTCGTACTCGCTGCGGGGGTCACTCGGGTCAGGCAGGGCGACGGCATTGTCGCGGGTGGCGGCTGTCATGGGCGTGAGCGTATGCCCGAACGGCGGACCGGTTCCGGGACCGCCGGGCCGTCCCCACTGATGCCGCGAGGGCCGGGAAGCCCCTGCATCCCGGCCCTCGCGTGCGGAGCGGATGACGGGAATCGAACCCGCGTAATCAGTTTGGAAGACTGAGGCTCTACCATTGAGCTACATCCGCGCAGGTCCCGGACTGGCCAGGACCACGGCGTCTAGCCTAGCGGGTCTCCGCGGCGTCCGTTGTCACCACTAGACTCGGCCCCGCAACACGGGATGTGGCGCAGGTTGGTAGCGCGTCCGCTTTGGGAGCGGAAGGTCGTGGGTTCGAATCCCGCCATCCCGACTTCACCCCCCGCTCCTGCGGGGCGGGTACTCAACTGTCGTCTGATCGGCACCTCACGCATGTCTGCTGAGCCTGGACGTCCGCCAGGCTGTGGCCCTCGACGGTGAGTGTTGGCAATCGGAGCCACTCCGCCCCGAGCGGAGGGAACTTCATGAACGACGCCGCCATGCCCGCCCCGACCCGGGTGCGCCCGCGCTGGCTACGCGCCCTGGTGCTCATTGTGGGCTTGGCGCTCGCCTACGGCCTGACCCAGACGCTCACGCTGACCGGCGTGGAGCTGGCCCCGCTGGCGGCGTTGCCCCTCGGTCTGGTCGCCACCGCGGCTCTGGTGCTGCTCTACCACGGGCTGGTCCGGTGGATGGAGGGTCGGCCTGCTGTCGAGCTGGCGGTGGATCGCAGCACCGCCGGTCTGGGGTGGGGCGGCCTGCTCGGACTGGGCTTCATGTCGGTCACCGTGGCGGCGATTGCGCTGGGCGGCGAGGTGACCTTCACCCGCGGCGGTGCCATCAGCGCGGTGCTCGGAGCGGTCGGCTTCTGGATCGTGGTGGGCGTCGGTGAGGAGCTGCTGTTCCGCGGAGCGGTGTTCCGCCTGGTGGAGGAGCGGGTCGGATCGGCCTGGGCGTTGGCGGTGTCGGCGGTGCTCTTCGGCGCGGTGCACCTGGCCAACCCCGATGCCTCGTTGTGGGGAGCGGTCGCGATCGCCTGTGAGGCCGGGGTGATGTTGGGCGCGGCCTACCTGGTCACCCGGTCGCTGTGGCTGCCGATCGGTGTGCACATCGCGTGGAACTTCGCGCAGGGCACGCTCTTCGGCGCCTCGGTCTCCGGCAGCGGGATCGACACCGGGACGGTGCTGACCAGCACGATGGAGGGGCCGCAGTGGCTCACCGGCGGCAGCTTCGGGCCGGAGGCCAGCGTGGTGGCCGTGGTGCTCGGCGCAGCGATGGCGGCGGTCATGATCGTCCTCGCCCGGCGGCGCGGGAACTGGCGGACTCGTCCGCGTCGAGCTGCCGTGGCCGAACCCGCGTCGTGAGTGCGGTGCGACAGCTGCCGCGACTTTGGCCCCCGTGCGGCCTGGTGGCGTAGGCTCGGACAGCCGACGCGTGGTCTTTGTCATGCCCGCGCGCTGTTGTCTGGCCCGGTTTGGGCCTGCCCGGCCCATCGACCGTCCGATCAGTTGGAGATCATCGAAGTGAAGAGCGCCGTCGAGACCCTGGAGCCCACCAAGGTCAAGCTGACCGTTGAGGTGTCGTACGACGAGCTCAAGCCGAGCATCGACCACGCCTACTCGCACATCGCGGAGCAGGTGAACATCCCCGGCTTCCGCAAGGGCAAGGTGCCGCCGCGCATCATCGACCAGCGTGTGGGCCGTCCCGCCGTGATGGAGCACGCCGTCAACGACGGTCTGTCCGAGTTCTACGCCTCGGCCATCCGCGACAACAGCCTGCGCCCGCTGGGTCAGCCGGAGATTGACGTCACCAAGGTTCCCGGCCTGGTCGCCGGTGAGGACGAGGGTGACCTGGTCTTCACCGCCGAGGTCGAGGTCCGCCCGGAGATCGAGATCCCCGAGCTGGACGGCTTGTCGCTGTCGGTGGACGGCCTGGAGGTCTCCGACGAGGACGTGCAGGGTCGCCTGGACCAGCTGCGCGAGCGCTTCGGCACCCTGGTCGGCGTGGACCGTCCGGCCGCTGACAAGGACTTCGTCGTGATCGACCTGGTCGCCAAGATCGGCGACGAGGAGGTCGACACCGTCTCCGGCATCTCCTACCAGATCGGTTCCGGCAACATGCTGGAGGGTCTGGACGAGGCGCTGACCGGCCTGTCCGCCGGTGAGACCACCACCTTCGAGACCGAGCTGGTCGGTGGCGAGCACGCAGGGGAGAAGGCTCAGGTCACCGTGACCGCTTCCCAGGTGAAGCAGCGCGACCTGCCCGAGGCTGACGACGACTTCGCCCAGATGGCCTCCGAGTTCGACACCATCGGCGAGCTGACCGACGACCTGCGCGAGCAGGCCGGTCGGATCAAGGGGCAGAACCAGGCCGTGCAGGCCCGCGACCTCCTGCTCGAGCAGCTCCTGGAGAAGATCGAGATCCCGGTGCCGACCGGTGCCGTCGAGGCCGAGGTCCACCGTCACCTGGAGCAGGAGGGCCGTCTGGACGACGACACCCACCGCGCCGAGGTGAAGGAGCAGGCCGAGACCGCCCTGCGCAACCAGATCCTGCTGGACACCCTGGCCGAGAAGCTCGAGGTCAAGGTCGCCCAGGGTGAGCTGATCGACTACCTGGTGTCCGCCTCCCGCCAGTACGGCATGGACCCGAACACCTTCATCCAGACCATCGACCAGCAGGGTCAGATCCCGGCGATGGTCGCTGAGGTCGCCCGCTCCAAGGCGCTGGCCGTCGCGCTGCGCCGGGTCGCGGTGACCGATGACAAGGGCGAGACCGTCGACCTGTCCGAGTACATCGGGTCGGACGAGGACGACGCCGCACTGGAGCAGGCCGAGGACGAGGCCACTCAGGAGGCCTGATCCACCGCTCGTCGGAGCCCCGCCACACGCATTCGTGTGGCGGGGCTTCCGTCATTCCGGGTCGCTGCCGAGAGCGGCGCACGTGCGCCAACAGCGAAACGGGGCCGGAACGGGAGGATTCGCAGGTGACCCGGGCGTTAGGGTCGCTGCAACGCACGACACCAATCGCACGTCATGAGGGAGCCTTCGTGAACGACCAGACGCCGGCCATCGCCCGGGCAGAGTCCGGGGGCTTCGGCCTCAACGACTCCATCTACAACCGGCTCCTGCGTGAGCGGATCATCTGGCTGGGGTCGGAGGTCCGGGACGAGAACGCCAACGCCATCTGCGCGCAGATGATGCTGCTGGCCGCGGAGGACCCGGACAAGGACATCTTCCTGTACATCAACTCGCCCGGTGGCTCGATCACCGCGGGCATGGCGATCTACGACACCATGCAGTTCATCAAGCCGGATGTCGCCACCGTGGCGATGGGCATGGCCGCCTCGATGGGGCAGTTCCTGCTCTCCTCGGGCGCGAAGGGCAAGCGCTACGCCACCCCGCACGCCCGGGTGATGATGCACCAGCCCTCCGGTGGCATCGGCGGCACCGCCACCGACGTCCGGATCAACGCCCAGCTGATCCTGCACATGAAGACCGTGCTGGCCGAGCTGATCGCCGAGCAGACCGGCAAGACCGTCGAGCAGATCACCGCCGACTCGGACCGTGACCGCTGGTTCACCGCCCCCGAGGCGCTGGAGTACGGGTTCATCGACAAGGTCGTCACCCACGCCGGCTCGGTCGCCGGCGGCGGCGGCACCAACGCCTGAGCCCACCCAGACCTGACTTCCCTGAAGGAGAACCCGTGAGCACCGAGTCGCAGTTCATCGCCCGCGCCGGGCGCCTCGCCGGGGGCTGGGGTGGCACCGCCGCACCGTCCCCGTCGTCCCGTTACGTGCTACCCCAGTTCGAGGAGCGCACCGCCTACGGCTTCAAGCGCCAGGACCCGTACACCAAGCTGTTCGAGGACCGGATCATCTTCCTCGGCGTGCAGGTGGACGACGCCTCCGCGGACGACATCATGGCCCAGCTGCTGGTGCTGGAGAGCACCGACCCGGACGGGCCGATCACGCTGTACATCAACTCGCCCGGTGGCTCGTTCACCGCGCTGACCGCGATCTACGACACGATGCAGTACATCAAGCCGCAGATCCAGACCGTCTGCCTTGGTCAGGCCGCCTCGGCCGCCGCGGTGCTGCTGGCTGCCGGGTCGCCTGGTCGTCGCCTGGCGCTGCCGAATGCGCGCGTGCTGATCCACCAGCCGGCGATGGAGGGTGGCGGTTACGCCCAGGCCTCCGACATCGAGATCCACGCCAATGAGCTGATCCGGATGCGCGAGTGGCTGGAGGCGACCCTGGCGCACCACACCGGTCGCGAGCTGGAGCAGGTCAAGCAGGACATCGAGCGCGACAAGATCCTCACCGCGGCCCAGGCCCTGGAGTACGGGATCGTCGACCAGGTGCTCGAGAGCCGCAAGGGCGTGACGGCCACCACGGTCGAGCCCAAGTGACGTGACTGTGTGCGCCCCGGGTGTCCATCACCCGGGGCGCACACCTGCGACACGCCAGTTCCGGTGGCCTCCGGCTGACACCGACCCGGCTGGTGGTGTGCAATGGTTCATCGGGCGTCTTCCGGGCAGCGTCCCGACGATGGCATGACAGCTCGACAGCAGCGCGGCAGAGCGCACGGGGAAGGGACCGCAATGGCTCGCATCGGAGACGGCGCCGACCTGCTCAAGTGCTCGTTCTGCGGTAAGTCGCAGAAGCAGGTCAAGAAGCTCATCGCGGGCCCCGGGGTCTACATCTGTGACGAGTGCATCGAGCTGTGCAACGAGATCATGGAGGAGGAGCGCGCCGAGGCCTCCGAGCTGGGCATGACCGAGCTGCCCAAGCCCAAGGAGATCTTCGAGTTCCTCGAGCAGTACATCGTCGGGCAGGAGCCCGCCAAGCGGTCGCTCGCCGTCGCGGTGTACAACCACTACAAGCGCATCCAGGCGGGGGAGAGCGGCTCCGGCACGGTGGGCTCAGGCGAGGACGCCGTCGAGATCGCCAAGTCGAACATCCTGCTGATCGGCCCGACCGGCTGCGGCAAGACCTACCTCGCGCAGACCCTGGCCAAGATGCTGAACGTGCCCTTCGCCTTGGCGGACGCCACCGCGTTGACCGAGGCCGGCTACGTCGGCGAGGACGTCGAGAACATCCTGCTCAAACTGATCCAGGCCGCCGACTTCGACGTGAAGAAGGCCGAGACCGGGATCATCTACATCGACGAGATCGACAAGATTGCCCGCAAGGCGGAGAACCCGTCGATCACCCGGGATGTCTCCGGTGAGGGTGTGCAGCAGGCGCTGTTGAAGATCCTGGAGGGCACCCAGGCTTCGGTGCCGCCGCAGGGTGGGCGCAAGCACCCGCACCAGGAGTTCATCCAGATCGACACCACCAACGTGCTGTTCATCGTCGCCGGTGCGTTCGCCGGGCTGGACGAGATCATCACCAGCCGGTCCGGTCGCAAGGGGATCGGCTTCGGCGCACCGCTGCATTCCGCGGATGACAAGGACGTCTTCGGTGAGGTCATGCCGGAGGACCTGCTCAAGTTCGGGCTGATCCCGGAGTTCATCGGCCGTGTCCCGGTGATCACCACGGTGTCTCCGCTGGATCAGGAGGCCCTGGTCCGGATCCTCACCGAGCCGCGCAACGCGCTGGTCAAGCAGTACCAGCGGATGTTCGAGATCGACGGCGTCGAACTGGAGTTCACCGACGACGCGGTGGAGGCCATCGCGGACCAGGCGCTGCTGCGCGGCACCGGCGCGCGCGGCTTGCGGGCCATCATGGAGGAGGTCCTCCAGCAGGTGATGTTCGAGGTGCCCAGCCGCGACGACGTCGAGCGCGTGGTGGTGAACCGCGCGGTCGTGCTGGAGAACGTCAACCCGACCCTGGTGCCTCGGCAGGCACCCAAGCGCACCCCGCGGGAGAAGAGTGCCTGAGCTACCCCCGGAGCTGGCGCGGCTGCGCGGCAGCATCGACAACTACGACGCCGCACTGATCCACATCTTGGCGGAGCGATTCAAGGCCACCCAGCAGGTCGGTGTGCTCAAGGCCCGATTGGGTCTGCCCGCCTCCGATCCCGGACGGGAAGCACGTCAGGTGGCCCGCATGCGGGACCTGGCGCATGAGTCGGACCTGGACCCGGTGTTCGCGGAGAAGTTCCTCGCGTTCATCGTGGAGGAGGTCATTCGGCATCACGAGGAGATCGCCGCCGGACCCGAGGGTCAGCGCGCTCGGTCCTGAGCCAGCACTGGCGTGTCGTCGCCGGGTGTCAGAGGGTGGATCGGGACAGACGGTCGGCCCCGGTGGTCTACGCCACCGCTGTGTCGGCCCACGGCTCACTCCCTGGAGGTTGCCTTGGATCTGCACTGGCTCAAGCCGCTGCTAGGACGACCCGGCCCGTTCATCACGGTTCTGCTCGACGCCACCCGGGCGGATGCCTCCGGTGACGAGGAGGTCGCCGGCCGCTGGAAGTCGTTGCGCCGTGAGCTGGCGGCCACCGGCGCCCAGGACGCGGTGCTGGATGTGATCGAGGAGCGGGTGACCCGGCCCACCGGTGTGGCGGGTCCGCACGGCCGCGTGGTGATCGCGGACGGCTCCGACCCGGTGGAAATCGTGGTCGACCGCACGGTGAAGGAGCCCCCGGCGCAGTCCTCTGCGGTCTACGACGCGGTGCCCGCGCTCGCCCCGGCGGTGCGCGCGGCCGACCAGGCCACCCGGTTCCTGCTGGTGGAGATCGACCGGCAGGGTGCCGATCTGACCTGGTCCAACGGCACCAGTGCCCGCCCGCAGCGCGAGGTGGTCGAGGGGGACCACGACGTGGTGCACAAGATCCGGGAGGGTGGCGGTTGGTCGCACCGGCGGATGCAGACCCGGGCCGAGGACTCCTGGGAGCGCAACGCGGAGACCGTGGCCGCCGACCTGGACCGGCAGGTGGCCGAGCGCCACCCCGAGATCGTGCTGCTGACCGGTGATGTCCGGGCGGTGTCGCTGCTCAAGGATGCCGTGGGGCAGCACGTCCGTGAGCTGATCGCGGAGGTGCCCGGTGGGTCGCGCGCCGACGGGGTCAACCAGCAGGCATTCGAGGAGCATGTGGCCGCGGCGTTGTTCGAGCATCGGGCGCGCCGTCGGGAGAAGGTGCTGGACCGGTTCCGGACCGCACAGGGTCGGGGTGAAGCGGCGGTGACGTCCGTGCCCGACCTGGTGACTGTGCTGCAACGGGGTCAGGTCGCTGAGCTGCTGGTCCGGGACGACCTCACGTTGCCCGGCTCGGCGCTGAGCGAGCGGCGGCTGCACGTGGGGCCCGAGCCGCTGCAGGTCGCGGTGGACGCCGACGACCTGATCGCACTGGGCACACCGGAGGGGTCAGCTCGGGTGATGCCCGCCGATGCCGCGATCCTGCGGGCGGCGCTCGGCCAGGATGCCGGACTCACGCTGGTGCCGGACGGCGCGGCCGATCTGGTCGATGGGGTGGGCGCGATCCTGCGCTGGGTGGATGAGTCGACGCCCAGCGAGGCGGTGCCCAGCCAGTCGGCGGATCAGGCCCGACTGCGCGACGTGGTGTGAGCCCCGTGGTGGCCCGCGCCCGAGTGCGGGTGAGGGCCACCACGTCGGTGTTTGAGTGGTGGTGGACGCGCACCGGGGGGTTTCGCTCAGATCTGCGGTGAGCGGCGCGGGCTAGCGTCGGGACGGCCCTTCCCGACCCCACATCACCACGGAGTTGTCGATGCGCGATCGCGCCCTTCCCGCCCTCGCCCTGTCTCTGCTGCTCCTGGCCGGATGCTCGGGCGGAGGGGAGTCCGACACGGCCACCGCCGCCGAGTCGCAGACGCCGGAGACGTTCGTCATGCCGGATGTGGTCGGGATGAATCTGCAGGAAGCCCAGGAACTTCTCCAGTCCCACGGTTCCTACCTGATGGACCAAGAGGACGCGTCGGGACGTCGACGCCCGCAGCTGCGCGACTCGAATTGGCAGGTGTGCGCGCAGGTGCCGGAGCCCGGTGTGGAGTCACCCACCACGGTGATGGTTGAGCTGTCGGCGGTGAAACTGGGCGAGACCTGCCTCTGAGGGGCGCTCCTCCGGCGCTCAGTGCCCGCCGGAGGCCTTCTCCTGCGCGGTGCGGGTGTCGGTGTACAGCGCCTCCACCTCCTCGGCGAAGTCGCGGAGCACCAGCGCGCGCTTCACCTTCAGCGACGGGGTGAGGTAGCCGTTCTCCTCGGTGAAGTCGGAGGTCAGCACCCGGATCTTCCGGATCGACTCCGCACGGGAGACCGCCTCGTTCGCCCGGGCAGCAGCGCGGTCCAGAGCGGCTAGCACCTCGGGGTGCTGGGCAGCGGTGCGTACGTCCATCGCGGGCAGGCCGTGCATGGACAGCCAGCCGGGCAGCATCTCCGTGTCGAGGGTGACCAGGGCGCCGATGAACGGGCGGCCGTCGCCGACCACCACCACCTGGGAGACCAGCGGGTGCCCGCGGAACCGGTCCTCCAACACCGCGGGCGCGACGTTCTTGCCGCCGGCAGTGACGATCAGCTCCTTGGCCCGTCCGGTGATCCGTAGGTAGCCGTCGTCATCCAGAGTGCCGATGTCACCGGTGGCGAACCAGCCGTCCTGCAGTGCCTCGGCGGTCGCCTCCGGGTCGTCGTGGTAGCCGCGGAAGACGTGCGGGCCCTTGGCCCAGATCTGACCCTCATCATCGACGCGCAGGGTGGTGCCGGGGTATGCCGGGCCGACGGTGCCGATCTTGATCAGGTCCGGGGTGTTCACCGCGCTCGGGGCCGTGGTCTCGGTCAGGCCGTAGCCCTCCAGGATCACCACGCCCATCCCGCGGTAGTAGTGCCCCAGTCGCTCGCCCAGCGGTGCGCCGCCGGAGATCGCATAGACCAGCGCGCCACCCATCGCTGCCCGCAGCTTGCGCAGCACCAGGGTGCTGGCCAGCGTGTGGGCGGCCTTGAGCTGCGCGGAGGGACCGGTCGGGGTGTCCAGCGCGCGGGAGTAGGTGATGGCGACCTTGGCGGCCCAGCGGAACATCTTGAGCGTGAAACCGGACCCGGCCTTCTGCTCCGCGGAGTTGTAGACCTTCTCAAACACCCGGGGCACACCCAGGATGAATGTCGGCCGGAAGGACGCGAAGTCGGCCAGCAGGGTCCGGGTGCTCGGGGCGTGTCCGAGGACGGCACCGGACTGGATGCCGATCATCTGGATGAACCGGGCGAAGACGTGCGCCAGGGGTAGGAACAGCAGGGTGCGGTCCCCGGGCTTGGCGCAGACCTCGGCCAGGGCGGTCACCCCGTTGCGGACGTTGTCGACAAAGTTCCCGTGTGAGAGCTCCACGCCCTTGGGTCGACCAGTGGTGCCCGAGGTGTAGATGATCGTGGCCAGGTCGTCGGCCTGGGCGAGGGCGCGGCGACGCTCGATCTCGGCGTCCTCGATGTCGGTACCGGACTGGATCAGCCGACCGATCGCGTCGTCGTCGATCACGAAGACCTCGCCGAGGCTCGGTACCTGGGGCCGCACCTGGTCCAGCACCGCGGCGTGGGCGGCGGATTCGACCACGGCCAGCGTCGCCCCGGAGTTCGCCAGGATCCACTGCACCTGCTCGGCGGAGGAGGTCTCGTACACCGGGACACCCACCGCCCCGGCGAACCACACCGCGAAGTCGGTCAGCGTCCACTCGTAGCGGGTGCGGGACATGATCGCCACGCGGTCGCCCGGCTGGATGCCCTGGGCGACCAGACCCTTGGCCAGTGCGGTGACCTCGTCGACGAACCCGCGCACGGTGACCGGCTGCCACGATCCACCCAGGCCGGTGTTCCGCTCGATCAGCACCCCGTGCGGGTCGCGGGCGAGTCGGTCCAGCAGCAGACCCGGCACATTCATCCGGGGGTCATGCGGGACAGGGGTGTCGGCGCTGAACTCGCGCATCGGTGCTCCAGGTCGCTGGGGTCGATCGGACGGCCCTCACCGGGCACAGTTCGGCATCGTATCCGTCCGATCAGCCCCGTCAGGCGTCGGAGGCGTGCGTCGGGTTCAGGACCCGCTGGAGGAACGCACGGGTGCGCTCCTGCCGAGGCGCGCCGATCACCTGATCGGCCGGGCCGTCCTCGACCACCACACCACCGTCCATGAAGATGACGCGGTCGCCGACCTCCCGGGCGAAGGCCATCTCATGGGTGACGACGATCATGGTCATCCCCGCATCGGCGAGGTCCCGCATCACCGCCAGCACGTCACCGACCAGCTCCGGGTCCAGCGCCGAGGTCGGCTCGTCGAAGAGCATTAGCTGCGGGTCCATCGACAGCGCACGGGCGATGGCCACCCGCTGCTGCTGACCGCCGGACAGTTGCGCCGGCATCGCCTCCGCGCGGTCCGCCAGCCCGACCCGAGCCAGGTTCTCCCGGGCGATCCGCTCCGCCTCGGCTTTGGAGCGCTTGAGCACCTGGCGTTGAGCCATCGTGCAGTTGTCCAGGACGGTGCGATGGCTGAACAGATTGAACTGCTGGAAGACCATCCCGACATGGGTGCGGACCCGGTCGATGTCGACATCGGGGTCGGTCACGTCGATCCCGAGCACGTCGATCCGGCCGCCGGTCGGCTGTTCCAGCAGGTTCACGCAGCGCAGCAGGGTGGACTTGCCGGAGCCGGAGGGCCCGATCACGCAGACCACTTCACCGGACTCGACGGTCAGGTCGATGCCGCGCAGCACCTCCCGGTCGCCGAAGGACTTGTGCAGGTCATCGACCCGGACGACGCTCATCAGTGGCTCCTCGCGCCGCGGCGCTCCAGATAGCGGGCCAGGTAGCCCAGCGGCAGGGTGATCAGCAGGTAGCAGGCGCCCACCAGGAACAGCGGGGTGAACCCACCGGCGGCGGTGTTCAGCGCCTCGCGGCCGACCTTGGTCAGGTCGTACTGGTCGACCGCCATGCCCAGGATGAAGACCAGCGAAGTGTCCTTGGTCAGCAGGATGAACTCGTTGGTCATCGGGGGCAGAACGATTCGGAAGGCCTGCGGGATCACCACGCTGACCAGCGTGCGGGTGTGGGACATGCCCAGGGAGCGCGCCGCCTCGATCTGACCCTTCGGCACGGCCTGGAGTCCGGCACGCAGCGTCTCGGCGACGTAGGCCGCGGACACGATGCCCAGCGCCAGGGCCAGCTTGCCGGTCAGCGAGCCGATCCCACCGCCGAAGGCGATCGGCAGCGCGTACCCGATCCCGATCACGACCAACAGTGCGGGGATTCCCCGGAAGAACTCGATGTAGACGGTCGCGATCCAGCGGTTCAGACCGACCGAGGACATCCGCATCAGGGCGAGTAGCGTGCCCAGGCTCAGGCCGACCGCGAATCCGGCCGCCGTGTAGCGCAGCGTGTTGAGGAAGGCCTGCGGGATCTTGGGCAGCACCTCGCGGGCGGCCTCACCGTTGAAGAACGCCGGGCCGACCTGCGACCAGTCGACCACCAACGCCAGCACCACCAGGACAGCGACCAGCAGTCCGTACTGCACGGTCCGGGCCACCAGGGCTCGACGCCGGGGCGACCAGCGTGCCCGCCCGGCAGTCGGCGGGAGCGCATCCGGCCGAGCGGGGGAGGAGGGTGTGCTCATGGTCAGCTGTCGGCGCTCGGCGAGGCGGTCGCCGCCTCAATCGGCGCGGTGCCGATGAACTGGGTGTAGAGCTCGTCGTAGGTGCCGTCGGAGTGAATCCGGTCCAGGGTGGCGTTCACCTGGTCGAGCAGGGCGGTGTTGCCCTTCTTCACGCCCAGGCCGTACTGCTCGCCGGTGGAGAAGGTGGCGGTCATCTCCAGACCGTCCTTCGCCCAGGGGCCGAGCACAGCGACATCGTTGATCACCGCGTCGACCTGTCCGGTCTTCAGGGCCTGGATCTGCAGGCCCAGGTCCTCGAACTGCACGGTGGTCAGCCCCTGCTCCTGCGCCCAGGTCTCCCCGGTGGTGGCCTGCTGCACGGCGACGGTCTTACCCGTCAGCGCGTCCGCGGAGTCCAGGTCGGAGCCCTCCTCGACCAGCAACCCCTGGTTCGCGTCGAAGTACGGCTCGGAGAAGTCGATCTTCGCCTCACGCTCGGGGGTGATGGTCACGCCGGAGGCCACGATGTCGCAGTTGCCGGTGTTGAGGTCGGCGCCGGACTGGATGCCCTCGAACGGCGTCGCCTTGACGGTCAGCTCGACGCCCAGATCCTTGGCGACCTCGCCGACGATCGCGGGGTCGAAGCCGACGATCTGTCCGCCCTCCTCGTACTCGAAGGGCTCGTAGGGCGGGTTGGTGCACAGGGTCAGCTGACCGGAGGACACCAGCTGCACGCCATCGGAGGTGCCCTCCGCGGAGGTGTCGTCCCCGCCGCTGGAGCAGGCGGCGAGCAGCAGGGCCACACCGGCGGCGGCGGGCAGCAGAGCGGCGGAACGGGTGCGCATGGTGGATCTCCCTCACAGGACAGCACGAACTGGAAAACCATACAGGGGCAGCAATACATATTCATAACGCGCGCCCTCGGGGCGAGGACGACGACGGGCCCGCCACCCCACGATGGGGGTGACGGGCCCGTTCGGCCAGTGGGCTCAGGCGGTCGGCTTCTGCTTCGGCTCCGGCGGCAGCAGTTCGGCGTCCCGGGCGACCACGGTGGCATCGGCGGAGTCCGCGACCTCCACCACATCCAGGGTGCCGGTGGCCCGGCCCGCGGCGCGGATGTCGCCCAGCGCGACCTGCACACCGGTCAGCATCGCGGCGGGGACCTCCAGGGTGGCGGAGGTGACCTCGGCCCGCATCGACAGCTTGGCCTCGGACTTCACCTTGCGCAGCGCGGCCAGCCCGGCACCGGCGGCAGCGACCACAGCCGGATCAGCGTCACCGGCGGCGGAGCGCAGCACCTGCGAGGTCGGCCACGGTGCACGGTGCACGGTGCCCTCCCGCCACCAGGACCAGACCTCCTCCGTGGCGAAGGGCAGCACCGGGGCGAACAGCCGCAGCAGCACATCCAGTGCCAAGCCCAGCGCGGCTCGGGCAGAGGCAGTCTCGGCGGAGACCTCGGTGGAGTCCGCACCCGCACCGTAGGCCCGGTCCTTGACCAGCTCCAGGTAGTCGTCGCAGAACGTCCAGAAGAAGGTCTCGGTCAGCTCCAGCGCCCGGGTGTGGTCGTAGGACTCCAGCGCCTCGGTGGCCCGGTCCACCACATCGGCGAGGCCCGCGAGCATCGCACGGTCCAGGGGCTGGGTGACCAGCGCCGGGTCCAGGAATCGTCCACCCTGCTCGGCGCCGCCGAAGGACAGTGCGAACTTCGAGGCGTTGAGCACCTTGATCGCCAAACGGCGACCGATCTTCATCTGCCCGACCTCGAAGGCAGCGTCGGTGCCGAGTCGAGCGGAGGCGGCCCAGTAGCGCACCGCGTCCGAGCCGTGCTCCTCGAGCAGGCCCATCGGGGTGACGACGTTGCCCTTGGACTTCGACATCTTCTTGCGGTCCGGGTCAAGGATCCAGCCGCTGATCGCGGAGTCCTTCCAGGGCAGTGTGCCGAACTCCAGATGCGAGCGAACCACGGTGCTGAACAGCCACGTCCGGATGATGTCCTGCCCCTGGGGGCGCAGGTCCATCGGAAACACGCGCTCGAACAGGTCGGGATCGGAGCGCCAGCCACCGGCGATCTGCGGGGTCAGCGAGCTGGTCGCCCAGGTATCCATGATGTCCGGGTCACCGATGAACCCGCCGGCCACGCCACGCTGATCCGCGGTGTAGCCCGCGGGCACGTCGGACGAAGGGTCAATCGGCAGCTGGTCCTCGGTGGGCAGGATCGGGTGCTCATGGTCGACTTCGCCCTCGGCGGTCACCGGGTACCAGACCGGGAACGGCACGCCGAAGAACCGCTGCCGAGAGATCAGCCAGTCACCGTTCAGGCCGCCGACCCAGTTCTGGTAGCGCACCCGCATGAAGTCGGGGTGGAAGCCCAGCTCACGACCGCGGGCCAGCAACTGCTCACGCAGGTTCTCGTCCCGGCCCCCGTTGCGGATGTACCACTGGCGGCTGGTCACGATCTCCAGCGGCTTGTCGCCCTTCTCAAAGAAGTTCGCCTTGCGCTGGGTGGCCTGTGGCTCGCCGTCCAGGTCGCCGGACTCGCGCAGGGCGTTCACCACCAGCTCACGCGCGGAGAAGGTGGTCTTACCTGCCAGCTCGGCGTAGAGCGCCCGACCGGACTCATCGCTGATCCACTCCGGCACGTCGCGCAGCAGTCGGCCGTCGCGGCCGATCACGGAGCGGGTGGGCAGGTTCAGCTCGCGCCACCACTGCACGTCGGTCAGGTCACCGAAGGTGCAGCACATGGCGATGCCCGCGCCCTTGTCCGGCTCGGCAGCCGGGTGGGCGAGCACGGGCACCTCGACCCCGAACAGCGGGGACGTGACCGTGGTGCCGAACAGGTGCTGGTAACGCTCGTCGTCCGGGTGGGCGATCAGTGCGACGCAGGCGGGCAGCAGCTCCGGGCGAGTGGTCTCGATCTGGACGGTGCTGCCGTCCACGCCGTGGAAGTTCACCTTGTGGAACGCGCCCGGGTAGTCGCGGGCCTCCAGCTCGGCCTGGGCGACCGCGGTCTGGAAGGTGACATCCCACAGGCCGGGGGCCTCGGCCTGGTACGCCTCGCCGCGGGCCAGGTTCCGCAGGAACGCCTGCTGGGCGACCGCCCGGGACTCCGCCGAGATGGTCTGGTAGGTGCGGGTCCAGTCCACCGACAGGCCCAGTCGACGCCAGAGCGCCTCGAACTGCTGCTCGTCCTCGACGGTCAGCCGCTCGCACAGCTCGACAAAGTTCTTCCGGCTGATCGGCACCTGGTCGGCGGCCTTGATGCTCTTGCCCTCACCGCCGACATGCGGGGGAGTGAAGTTCGGGTCGTAGGGCAGCGACGGGTCGCAGCGGACCCCGAAGTAGTTCTGCACCCGGCGCTCGGTGGGCAGACCGTTGTCGTCCCAGCCCATCGGGTAGAACACCTCGGCACCGCGCATCCGGCGGTACCGGGCCACCACGTCGGTGTGCGTGTAGCTGAAGACGTGTCCGACATGCAGCGAGCCGGAGACCGTCGGCGGCGGGGTGTCGATGGAGAACACCTGCTCGCGGGTGGCGGTCCGGTCGAAGGCGTAGGTGCCCTGCTCGGCCCAGGTCGTGTCCCAACGCTCCTCGACACCCTCCAGCGATACCCGGTCCGGTACCTCGCGCACAGCCTTGACGGCGGGCGGGGTGTTGGGGGACAGCGGGCTGGTGGACGACTGGTCGGTCATGGGGGACATCTTTCCAGACCCGGACGACCGGACCGGACGTCACTCCGGCAGTCGGGCGTCCTGCGACTCGGCGGTGGTGGTGACCGGGCCGGTAGTGACGGCGGCGGGCCGCAACGTGCTGATGTCCCAGTCCGACCGACGGGCCAGCACCAGCCCGACGATGAGTGCCCCGAGCAGGGGACCGACCCCGGCAGCCACCATGCCTATCCGCGGGCCGAACTGCTCGCACACCCAGCCGATCAGCGTGCCGGAGATCCCCTGAGCACCGAGCCCGGTGAGGATGTACAGCGCCATCACCCGGCCGCGTAGATGGGGGGCGACGGTGGTCTGCACCAGGGTGTTGGAGCTGGTCAGGTAGAGGATGGTGCACAGTCCCATCCCGATCAGCGCGACGATGAACACCGGGCGCGAGGGTGCGGCGGCGGCGATCACCTGGATGGTGCCGATCGCCCCGGCCAGCAGCACCAGGTTGAGCAGCCGACCGCCTTTGCGCCGACCAGCCAGCAGCGCACCGGTGAGCGCACCCACCGCCAGCATCGAGTTGAGCAGCGCGTAGCCGCCCGCATCCGACTCAAAGACCCCGTCCGCCCACGCCGCTAACACCGTGGCCATGTTCACGCCGGTGATCGAGACGAAGCCAAGCAGCACGGTGGCCCACAGGATGCGCGGGCTGGTGCGTGCGTAGGCCAATCCCTCGCGCAGCTGGCCCTTGGCGCGGGGCACCGCGGGGGTGGGGGTCAGCTCGGCCGACCGCATCGACGCCAGCAGCCCGACCGCGACCAGACAGGCCAGGGCGTTCAGCTCGAAGGTCCATCCCTGCCCGACCAGCTTGATCAGCACACCGGCGACGGCGGGGCCGAGCAGCGCGCCCAGCTGGAAGACCGCGGAGTTGATGCTGATCGCCTGACGCAGGTGCGCCGGACCCGCCACCTCGTGCACGAAGGCTTGCCGGGCCGGGTTGTCGAATGCGGTGGCCAGACCACCCACGAACGCGCCGAGCAGCACATGCCATGCCTGCACGTTCCCGGTCAGCACCAACAGCCCGATGGCCAACGCGGACAGCCCGAAGACGGTCTGGGTGATCATCAGCAGTCGTCGTCGGGGGAACCGGTCGGCCAGCACACCGCCGACCAGGCCGAGGGCCAGCACCGGCAACAGCTGCAGCGACACGGTGAGCCCGACCATCGCGGCCGAACCGGTCAGGGTCAACACCAGCCAGTCCTGCGCCACTCGGGCGGCCCAGCCGAAGGTGTTGGTCAGCACCTGCGAGGTGACGTAGAGCCGGAAGTTGCGCACGCCGAGGGCGGCGCGCAGCGAGGAGTCCGGCAGTCCGGGGGTGGGGGTGCGGCGGTGCGGGCGGAACCGGGGCACCGCATGCCGGGTGCGCGCCACGGTGCGCGGGGTCAGCGAGCCGCGGGTCGAGGTCGGACGGGTGGTGGTCGGGGACGCGGGACGGCGGCTGGCCGAAGGCACGGGTGTTCCTCAGAAGTGAAGGGAGCGGGAGGGTGTCGTCGAGGAGTCTCGGTTGCTCAATCCTACGTCCACCGGTACCCGATTCCCAGGTCATACCGCGGTGATGCGGCCGACATCATCGGAGTTTCGCTAGCGTCTGCTCGGCCCTGACCTGGGGCTGCTCGTGTCTGCCCGAGAGGATCTCCCACCATGGCTGTCGCCGACTTCTTCGTTTCCGGATCACCCGACGCGGGCAAGGCCGTGGTGCGTGAGGCACTGGACAGCGCCGGCTTCACCATCGAGGCGCAGCTGCCCAACGGTGGCTGGACGGTCGGTCGCGGCAGCAAGTGGAAGACCGCGACACTCGGTGCCCTGGCGGGCAAGAAGGCGCAGCGGCTGACGTTCACCGTGTTGTTCTTCGATCACCAGGGGACGATGGTGGTGCGGCTGGAGCGGGAGACCGGCTCCGGAATGATGGCCGGTGCTGTCGGCGTTGCCCGTTCCAACGACATCTTCGAGGAGACCGTGGCCGCCGTCGGCAACGCCCTGTACGCCACCGGCGCGCTGGTGGGCAGCAACCGCGGTTAACCTCGACGGACCAGGCGGTTCAGCCGTCCAGAACATGGGGAGCCACAGGTGAGCTTGCAGGTCGGGTACGCGGCGATGTTGGAGCAGTTCCACCCGACCGAGGCGGTGGAGCTGGCGGCCTACGCCGAGCAGCACGGGTTCCTCGGCACGATGGCGGCGGATCACTTCCAGCCGTGGGTGCCGCAGCAGGGCCAGTCGTCCTTCGTCTGGAACGTGCTGACCGCGCTGGGCGAGCGCACCACCGGTGACCTGGGACCGGGTGTCACCGCGCCGACCTTCCGTTGGCACCCGGCGATGGTGGCGCAGGCCTCCGCGACGCTGGCGGCGATGTACCCCGGGCGGCACTGGCTGGGACTCGGCTCCGGCGAGGCACTGAACGAGCACATCGTCGCCGGGTACTGGCCGGAGGCCCCGGAGCGGATCAACCGGATGTTCGAGGCCATCGACATCATCAAGAAGCTGTTCGCGGCATCGCTGGCGGGCAAGGACGTCAAGCATTCAGGGCAGTTCTACAAGCTGGAGTCGACCCGGTTGTGGACCATGCCGGAGGTCGCGCCGGAGATCCTGGTTGCCACCGCCGGTCCGGTCACCGCCAAGCGGGCCGGCAAGCACGCGGACGGCCTGATCACCGTCGGCGCACCGCTGGAGAAGATCAGCGGGCTGTTCGAGAAGTTCGCCGACGGTGTGCGCGAATCCGGTCGTGACCCGGAGCAGCTGCCGAAGGTGCTCCAGCTGCACTTGTCCTGGGCGGACACCGACGAGCAGGCGATGACCAACGCGATGACCGAGTGGCCGAACGGCGGGATGAAGTTCCCCAAGGCCGACATCCGCTCGCCCTTCGACTTCGCGCAGATGGCCAAGCTGGTGCGACCGGAGGACTTTGAGGGGCGGATGGTCATCTCCGCAGACCCGGATGTGCACCGCGCGGAGATCCAGAAGTACGTCGACCTGGGCTTCGACCGGATCTACCTGCACAACGTCGGACGCAACCAGCGGGAGTGGATCGAGGTCTTCGGCCGCGAGGTGCTGCCGAAGCTCGCCCGGTGAGCACGCGACTGACCGCCTGGGCCCCCGACGGTCTGGGCGAGGTGACACCCGGTGACGATCTGGCCGCGCTGATCGGCGACCTGCTGGCCGATGACCTGGCCGAGGACGACATCATCGTGGTCACCAGCAAGATCGTGTCCAAGGCCGAGGGCAGAATCGTCGCCGCCGCGGACCGGGAGGACGCGATCACCGCGGAGACCGTGCGGGTGGTCGCCACCCGCCCGCACGCCCACGGGGTGACCCGGATCGTGGAGAACCGGCTCGGCCTGGTGATGGCCGCCGCCGGGGTGGACGCCTCCAACACCGCCGAGGGGACTGTGCTGCTGCTGCCGGTCGACCCGGATGGCACCGCCCGTCGACTGCGTGGCGCGCTATCGGCCCGGTTCGGCATCCGACTCGGGGTGGTGATCACCGACACCGCCGGACGGACCTGGCGGCAGGGTCAGACCGACCTGGCCATCGGTGCCGCCGGGGTGCGGGTGCTAGAGGATCTGCGGGGCAGCACCGACACCCACGGTCGCCGGTTGGAGGTGTCCATGGCCGCGCTCGCGGATGAGATCGCCGCCGCCGCCGAGTTGGTCAAGGGCAAGGCCACAGGGCGTCCGGTGGCGGTGGTCCGCGGGATGGGTCACGCCGTCACCGCCGAGGACGGTCCGGGCGCGCGGGTCCTGGTCCGGACCGGACCGGAGGACATGTTCCGCGAAGGCACCGCCGAGGCCTACCGGCGGGGTTGGGCGGATGGGGAAGCGGGGGTCGACCAGCGGCCGTGACCGGGTCGACCGTGGCTCAGAACCCCTGGCTGCCCGCGATCTGAGCCGACTGACCGGTCGCACCCGGCTGCCCGCCCGGGATCGGCTCCACGATCACCGCAGTGCCGTAGGCGCACACCTCGGAGAACTGCCCGATGGAGTCGGTGTCGAACCGCATCGCCACGATGGCATTCGCCCCGCGCTGGGTGGCCTCCTCGGTCATGCGGCGCATCACCTCGTGCCGGGACTCGTACATGATCTGGGTGTACTCGGGGATCTCCCCGCCGCCGATGGCTCGGAATCCCGCGGTGAAGTTCGCCCCGATGTTCGTCGAGCGCACGGTCAGGCCCATCACCTCCCCGAGCACGGCCTGGATGCGATAGCCGGGCACCTCGTTGCTGGTCACGATGATCATGTCCTCTCAGCCCTTCTTCGCCTTAGCGGCTGCCTTCGCCGCCTGCTTGGTCGCCCGTACCGCCAGCAGCGAGTCCGCATCGACCACGTCGGCGATGGACCGCGGGTGGTCGTCGCCATAGGCTCCCGCGGCCTCGCGCCAGCCCTGCGGCTGCACACCCCGCTGCTTGCCGAGCAGGGCCAGGAAGATCCGCGCCTTCTGGTCACCGAAGCCCGGCAGCGCCTTGAGTCGCTTCAGGACTGTCGCGCCGTCCGGGTCGCCGTCGGTCCACAGTCGGGTGACATCGCCGTCGTAGTCGGCCACCACCGCCCGGGCCACCGCTTGGATACGTCCCGCCATCGAGCCGGGGTACCGGTGCACCGCCGGGGCAGTGGCGCACAACGCGGCGAACTCCTCGGGGTCGGCATCCGCGACGCGGCGCACGTCGAGGCCACCCATCCGCTCGGCGATCTTGGCCGGTCCGGCGAAGGCGGTCTCCATGGCGACCTGCTGGTCGAGGAGCATCCCGAGCAGGAGGGCGAAGGGGTCGGCGGTCAGGAGCTGATCGGCCTCGGTGTTCCCGGTCATCCAGAGTGTGCGTGTCATAGCGCCTCCCACTGTGGTGACACATTCCCCTCCTCGTAGAACCACCGGCCGTCGTTCTCGCCGGCGTCCAGCAGCCGCTTGACGGCCCCGAGGTCGACCGCGGGTCCGATGTCGAGGGCGACCAGGTGAAGCGGCTGCGTCAGCCCTTCACCTGTGACACCGAGCGGCGTGAAGGCGTCCAGTACGCCCTGGCACTCGCCACGCAGCGGACCGTCGTCGCGCGGGATGACCCGCACGGTCAGTCGATCGCTCTGCCCGATGGTGCTGGAGCACCACAGAGTTCCCGCCGCATCGGGGGCGGCGGCGACCACATCGTTGGCCGAGGTGCCACGGACGAACCACGGCGTGTTGTCGAGGCGATACCGTCCGTCGCCCAACGGCTGCGCCCAGATGCCCTCGGATGCCACCGGCGGCCAACCGTCCTCGTCGGGTTCCAGGGCGAACCGGATCGTCACGTGTTCCATGCCGATGCCCCCTTCCGTGCCAACCCTGCTGGGCGCGGGTCACCGTTCGTCCACAGAACCATCGGGCCATCCTCGCACCCCGGTGCCATGCTGGGGGAGCACGGCGTCACCAGCACAAGGGAGCAGCGATGAACGAGGTGGACGCTCAGGTCGCGGGTCTGCCCGAGGACATCCGACCGGCGGTGCAGCGGGTATACGACCGGGCGGTGCAGGTGGTGCCCAAGGCCGAACAGGGCACCAGCTACGGCATGCCCGCCCTGCGCTATCGGGGGCGCCCCCTGCTCGCGGTGACCACCGGTCGGGCCGGGTGCGCGGTCTACCCGTTCAGCTCGGAGGTCACCGCCGCGGTGATCGCCACCCTGGACGGCTTCGGCGCGACCAAGGGCGGCATCCGGTTCACCCTGGACCGGCCGCTGCCGGACTCCGCGGTGGAGGCGCTGATCACCGGGCGCAAGGCGGAGATCGACGCGGCACTGCAACGCCGGTCCGGGGCTTAGGCTCCCCGGGTGCGCAGTGCTCGGTGGGTGGTCGTCGTCCCGGTGAAGGACGCCCGGCGTGGCAAGACCCGACTCGCCGAGGTGCTGGAACCGGGGGCGCGCGCCGCTCTCGTCCGGGCGATGGCCTGGGACACGGTGGCGGGGGTGGCCGACTGCCCCGCGGTGGCGCGCACGCTGGTGGTGACCGGTGACCCCGAGGTGTCCGCCGCGGTGCGTGAGCTGCCGCGAGTGGGTGTGCTGCCCGAGCCGGATGCGCAGGTCGGCTCCGGATGGGCAGCGCTGGATCGTGCGGTGTTGGCCGGGGTGCAGCGGGCGCGTACGGAGGCGCCGGGTGTGGGGGTCGCGGTGTTGCTCGGTGACCTGCCCAGGCTCGATCCGGGGGAGCTCGGGGCCGCGTTGTCGGCCGCTGCGGCGCAGGTCCGGAGCGTGCTGGCGGATGCGGAGGGCACCGGGACGACGTTGCTCACGGTGGGCCCCGGTGTCGACTTCCGGTCACGGTTCGGACCCGGGTCGGCCGCCGCACACCAGGGGCTCGGCTACCGGCGGTTGGCCCTGGAGGTGCCGACCTTGCGCGAGGACGTCGATCTGCCGGCGGATCTGACCCGGCTGCTGGATCGTGGTGTGGACGGCAGGACCGGCGCGTTGCTGCGGCGGCTCGCCCCGTTGCCAATTCCCTCGTCCGAGCGGGAGGGGACTGCCTAGGGTCGTCGGCATGAGCGCCACCGACCTTGCGACCGTCCTGGACACCGCAGCCCGCGCGAGCGACTTCAGCGGCGTGATCCGGGTCGACCGACCGGGGGCGGCACCGGTGTCCCGGGCCTACGGCCTGGCGGATCGCGCACGGCAGATCCCGGCCACGGTCGACCATCGGTTCGGTGTCGCCAGCATCACCAAGGGGTTCACCGTGGTCACGGTGGGGTCGCTGATCGACGCCGGACAGCTCGGCTGGAACCAGCCGGTGCGCACTCTGCTGGGTGATGACCTGCCGCTGACGGACGACCGGGTGACCGTGGCGCAGCTGCTCTCGCACACCTCCGGGATCGGCGACTACCTGGACGAGTCCGAGGGTGAGATCACCGACTATGTGCTGGACGTGCCGGTGCACCGACTGGATCACACCGAGGCGTACCTGCCGTTGTTGGACGGCCGCGCGCAGGTCGAGGAGCCCGGGCAGACCTTCCGCTACAACAACGCGGGCTTCGTGCTGCTGGCGCTGGTCGCGGAGCGGGCCACGGGGGTGGCCTTCGCTGAGCTGGTCGGGCAGCGGGTGTTCACACCGGCGGGGATGAGCCACAGCGGCTTCCCGCGCAGTGACGAGCCCACCGCTGACCTGGCCCGCCACTACCTGGCCGCGGACGGGCCACGGACGAATGTGCTGCACCTGCCGGTGGTCGGCTCCGGTGATGGCGGGGCGGCGACCACGGCCGGTGACCTGGCCGCGTTCTGGTCGGCGCTGCTCAACGGGCGACTGGTCTCACCGGAGACGCTGGCCCGGTTGACCACGCCGGTGAGCGAGGTGGCGGATGAGGGCATGCGCTACGGCCACGGATTCTGGCTGGGGCTGACCTCGGGCACGCTGATCCTGGAGGGCTACGACGCGGGGGTCTCCGGGCGCAGCTGGCACGACCCGGCGACCGGGACCACCGCCACGGTGATCGCCAACTGGTCGGACGGGGCCTGGCCGGTGCTGCGCGCGGTGGACTGGTCCTGACCCGTCACGTCCGGTACGTCTCAGACCAGATTCAGCAGCGTCGCCGCGATCCGGGCCGTGTGCGGGACATCGCGCATCAGGGTGTCGGTCACCGCGGTGCGCCAGCCGTCGGCGGCCAGCTTCTCCGCAGCCTCGGCGTCGGCGGTGTCGACCAGCCAGCCGTCCAGAACCCCGCCGGTGGCCCGTCGCCCGTAGTGCCGGGCCACCGCCTCGGCGCTCGCGGCGACCCCGATCGTGGCCAGGCACTCGGCGGCCATCCCGCGCACCGCGGCACCGCCGATGATCGGGGAGATGCCTACCACCGGTGCCGGGGTCGTGGTCAGGGCATCACGGACTCCGGGGACGGCCAGGATCGTGCCCACCGACACCACCGGGTTGGACGGCGGCAGCAGCACCGCATCCGCTTCCCCGATCGCCTCCAGCACACCCGGCGCGGGCTCGGCCTGTGCCAGCCCCACCTGCACGAACTCCCGCGCGGGCAGCGCCGCCCGGTGCCGGACCCACCACTCCTCAAAGTGGATCAGCCCGTCGTCGACCCGCACGTGGGTTTCCACCGGCTGGTCGGACATCGGCAGCAGTCGCACACCCTGATCGGCCAGCCGCCACCGCTCACACAGCCGCGCCGTGGTCTCGGTCAGGCTCAGCCCCTCGCGCAGCCACTGGGTGCGGGCCAGGTGCGTCGCCAGATCCAGGTCGCCGAGGGTGAACCAGTCCCAGCCCACGCCGTAGGCGGCCAGATCCTGTGACACCCGCGACGATTCCTCGCGTCGGCCCCAGCCCTGCTGCTCATGGACCGCACCGCCCAGGGTGTACATCAGGGTGTCCAGGTCCGGGCAGACCCGGACGCCGTGCAACCACATGTCGTCGCCGGTGTTGGCGATCACGGTGATCTGCGACCCGGGCGCGGACTCGGCCAGATGCGCGAGCAGCCCGCGGGTGAAGCGGGCACCTCCGACGCCGCCGGACAGCACGGTGACCTTCATCGGACTCCTTCACGGATGACAGCGGGCGCGTCGCCGAAGGCGATCACCGGACGGCCGGTGCCGGGATGGGTGAGCACCTCACAGTCCACCCCGTAGACCCGGGCGACTAACTCCGGGGTGAGCACATCCCGGGGGTCCCCGGCAGCCACCAGCACCCCCTGGGACAGCACCAGCACGTGATCGCAGTAGGCGGCGGCCAGGTTGAGGTCGTGCAGCGCGGCGACCGTCGTCCAGCCCAGATCCCGGACAAAACGCAGCAGGGATAGTTGAGCGGCGACGTCCAGGTGGTTGGTCGGCTCGTCCAACAGCAACAGATCGGGCTCCTGCGCCAACGCCCGGGCGATGTGCACCCGCTGGCGCTCACCGCCGGACAGCGCGTCCCAGGACCGGTCGGCCAGATGCGCGGCCCCGGCGGCGACCAGCGCGCGCTCGGTGGCATCCGACGCGGCGGTGTCCGTGCCCCACAGGGTCCGGTACGGGATGCGGCCGAGTTCGACCACCTCCCGGACCGTCAAGGGCACGGTGGAGCTGGACTCCTGCTCCAACAGTGCGAGGCGTCGGGCGCGCTCCCGGCGGGGCAGGTCGTGCACGTCGGCCCCGTCGATCAGCACGGTGCCGGTCTCCGGGGTGAGCAGTCCGGCGATCATCCGCAGCAGTGTCGACTTGCCCGCCCCATTCGGGCCGAGCAGACCGGTCAGCGCTCCTGGCGGGGGAGTCGCCGTCACGCCGTCGACCACCCACCGTCCGCCCAGGCGCACCCCGGCACCCGCGATGCTCAGGTCCATGCGTTCCCCCTCCGGCGACGCAGCAGCACCGCGAACACCGGCACACCGATCAGCGCGGTCACGATCCCCACCGGCAACTCCCGCGGGTCGAAGATCGTCCGGGCCAGGGTGTCCGCCCACACCAGGAAGATCGCCCCGGTGACCGCCACCACCGGCAGCAGTCGATGGTGGGTCGGCCCGGTCAGCGCGGACACCGCATGCGGCAGCACCAGCCCGACGAATCCGATCGCCCCGGACACCGCCACCATCGCCCCCGTCAACAGTGCCACCAGGGTCATCAACACCCAGCGAGTCCGGTCGACGTCGATGCCGAGTGCTGACGCCGCGGTGTCGCCGAAGGCGAAGGCATCCAACCGGGTCGCCGAGGCGATCAACACCGTCCCCACCACGAGCAGCGCCACCCCGGCGATGGCCACACTGCGCCAGGTCGACCCGGCCAACGACCCCAGCAGCCAGTTCAGGATCTCCCGGTAGGAGTCCCCGGTGGCCGACCAGAAGATCACGAAGGAGGTGCCCGCCGCCGCCAGCTGCGACACCGCCAGCCCGGCCAGTACCGCACGCCCCGGGGTGAGTGTGCCGCCGACCCGGGCCAGCGACAGCGTGGCGACCAACGCCGCCAGCGCCCCGACAAAAGCGGTCACCGGCAGCAGCAGCGACACCCCCAGGATCAGCACCGCCACCGCACCCATCGACGCACCGGAGGACAGCCCCAACAGGTAAGGGTCGGCGAGCGGGTTGCGGGTCAACGACTGCATCACCGCGCCGGACAACGCCAGGCCCGCACCCACTGCCGCAGCAGTGAGCACCCGGGGCAGACGCAGCTCCCACACGATGGCATCGGGCAGCACCGGCAGACCGGGCCCCCACCCCAGGTGACCGCCGATGGACCGCACCACATCGCCCACCCCCAGATCCGCCGGGCCAATGGTGATGCACACCGCCACCGTCAACACCAGCAGCAGCACCCCGAGCGGGAGCACCACGGACAGCGGCGCACGGCGGCGCACCGGTGCCGGGTCGACGGGGGCGAGGGCGGTCATCTCAGTCGTTCAGCTCCGCCAGCTGCTCGGTCAGCGACACCACGGCGTCCACGTTGCGCACCCCCGCCTCGGTGGCCGGGAAGGGCAGCGTCAGGTAGCGGTGCTGCTGCACGGCGGTCAGCTGGGCAGTAGCCGGGTTCGACTCCAGCAGGTCGATCTTGGACTGCGCGGTGTTCCAGTCGGCGTCGACCAGCACGATCACATCCGGGTCGGCTGCCACGATCTGCTCCCAGCCCGCGGAGGTCCAGGTGTCGTGCACGTCGGCGAAGATGTTGGTGAGCCCCGCCGCGTCCATGATCATCTGCGGCGACCCGATCCCGGCCCCCACATACGGGGTGTCGGTGCCGGAGGAGTACCAGAGCGCAGTGGTGCCCTCCTGCGCCGGAGTCACGTCATCCAGCGTGGCCCGCTGATCGGCGATCAGTTCCTCCGCACGGTCCTGCACCCCGAACAGCGCCCCGGTCTCCCGGAACTCCTCGAACAACCCGTCGAAGGTCAACGGGTCGGGCATGTACCCCGCCTCCTTGCACGCAGCGGGGGAGACGTAGGTACCGATCCCGAGCTGCTGCAGCGTGTCGCGGTCACCGGCGCCGTCGGCGCTGAAGTTCGACTCCCACCCGGCGTAAACGAAGTCCGGCTGCGCCGCCAGCAACGCCTCCTGCCCCGGCACCTGCTCCGACAGCACCGGCACCTGCGCCGCCGCGTCGGCCAGATCGTCCGGCAGCGGACCGTCGGAGAACGCGGTGCCCACCATCCGGTCCGCCAGGCCGAGGCTCAGCAGCATCTCGGTCGCGGTGGACTTGATCGTCACGATCCGCTCGGGCGGGGCCTCGACAGTGACCTCCGTGCCGCAGTTGTCGACGGTGATGGGGGTGAATGCCCCAGCGGTAGTCGGGGTGGACGGGGTGTCCGCGGCGCTGGACCCGCACGCGGTCAGCGCGAGCAGGGGCAGGACAGCGAGGACCGGGCGAATACGCACGGAAGGGACTCCCAGGGGGGACGCGGCGGGGTGCAGGAGGGCGGGACGCAAAACCGCGTCCCCTCGCGTCGCCCACTCACCGGGCGGCGGCATCCGAACCACAACCCGGCTCGGTCCGCGGGCCAGCCTACGCCGGGGACAGCGCGGTCGTAGGGTCGACCCGTTCCACCCATCCCAGGAAGGCCTCCGTCATGACCAGCACTCCCACCCCGCGCGCCGTCGTCACCGGAGCCTCCTCCGGGATCGGTGCCGCCACCGTCCGCCGACTGCGGGCCGAGGGCTGGCAGGTGCTCGCCGTCGCCCGCCGCGCGGACCGCCTGGCCGACCTCGCCGACCAGACCGGTGCCGAGCCCTTCACCGCCGACCTCACCGTCCAGGAGGACGTTAACCGGCTCGCCGCACACGTCCAGGCCACCGGCGGCCTCACCACCCTGGTCAACAACGCCGGCGGAGCCTTCGGCCTGGAACCAGTCGCTGAGGCGAACCCCGACGACTGGCAGCGGATGTACGACATCAACGTGCTCGGCACCCTGCGGGTCACCCAGGCGCTGCTGCCCCAACTGATCGCCTCCGGCCGGGGTGACGTGCTGGTCGTGACCTCGACCGCTGCACTCGGTCCCTATGAGAACGGCGCGGGGTACACCGGGGTCAAGCACGCCGAGCGGATGCTCACCACCACGCTGCGTCTGGAACTCATCGGGCAGCCGGTGCGGGTGATCGACATCGAGCCCGGTGCAGTGGCCACCGAGGAGTTCTCGCTCAACCGGTTCGGTGGGGACGCGGAGCGGGCGGCGGCGGTGTACGCGGGGTACCAGCCTTTGGTGGCTGACGATATTGCGGACGTGATTGCCTTCGCGCTGAGTCGGCCGCATCACGTGAACATCGACACGCTGGTGGTGCGGCCGCGGGCGCAGGTGTCGAACACCCAGACGGCGAGGGGCTGAGTGCGTTCCATTGAAACAAGTGAGCTAGTTCGGTGTCCACGCGGCTCGACCATTCGAATGTCGACATTTTGCGTCGCAGTTCAAACTATTCCCGAAGGGTATATGTGTGGATTGATGTTTCACACGTTCGGCGGACAGTATGAGTGTAGTCGCCCCCGCTCATCCGGCTGGCGCTACCGTGAAAAGTCAAAATCGACCCCCGCGGAGCCATAAATTGGGCGTTCCTTAAGAGTCTATCACTCTTGGGCAGCGAGTCTCCCGAAAGGGCGAGACAGAGAAGTGCGCGCCCGCTGCCTTATAAAGACGCATTCACAGCGGGGCTCTAGGGTTTGGGAAAATGTTGCTGGCTACGAGGGTGAAGTCAGCCGCCCCGTACCCAAATCTAGATTCGTTCTAACTATCAAGACTGAATCGACGCATTATCGGGCCAGTTTCCACTCTGACGGAACAGGCGGCCGGCTCTGCCGGCAATATTTCTCCCCATGAGATCAAGCGGACGCCCGTCTTCCCACTCCACTACTAATTCTGGATCGAATCGGAGGCTGAGGATGCCGCGCTCGGGCCCCCCTTCCTCGATTCCACAGTCATAGCGCGCGCTGTTGCCTGATGCTTCAATCAAAACCGCAAATGCGCGAATTGCCACGATCTTCTCTCCGGGGGTCTTGTACGAAATAAGAGGAAGTGGCCGCTCACCGTGACATCCGCATGCCGTGCGCTTTCGGGTAGCGTCCAACAGGGGTGTTCGACAGGATTCGAAGCTCACCATTTGCGACTAAAAAATGAGCATTTATTGGTCAGAATCAAGCCATAAAAGACGCATTCTCGGGCCATGCGCCCGTTGTCTTGAATGCGTGACCGGCGCGGCGCGCAACGGCGCGCGCAATCATGTCAATAGGCCGACCGTCTTCCCATTCCGGAAATACATCATCGACAAATTGTAGATGAAGAACGCCTCGCTCAGGACCGTCTTCCGTCACCCCGCAGTCGTACCAGGATTCATTTCCTGATGAGTCGATCAGTCTTGCAAAAGCGCTGTATGCCACACCTAGCTCCTTGTTGAAATGGGCGAACTATTTCTTGGCTGCTACCCAGTCTGCAATCGTCTGAGCATATGCGTGTGCTTCATTATAGTGCGCGTTCGGGTGCGTTTGCCAGTACGCCGCCTCGGCGATCTCGTGCCGCATCAGAACGAGGTCTGAGGCATGCGGAGTCCCGTTGGATAGGCGAATGAATGCCTCGGCAATATCGGGATCCGCGTCAAATCGGGAAATAATCTCCGGGCCATATGCACCTCCGTGCAATCGGTGAAAATCAACGAGAACGTTATTTAGCCCAGATCGAACTTCGGCTACGTCAAAGCCGATATGGGCAGCTATGTTCTCGGCCAGAGATTTATCCGATCTAAGACTGTCATAAATGTCTTCTGCCCATGAAAACTGGTCTGATTCTAGCCGCGGTCGTGGTCGTATTGCTCCGCCGGTGTAGAGGTGGTTGCCCGTGTAGGGGTTGGTTCCTGGGAGGTGTGTGTTGATGCGTGTTGATAGTGGGGTGGTGAAGTGGTGGATGCGGTTGATGCCTGCGGTGAGGGTGGTGGTTGCGGATCGTAGTGCGGTGGTGATGGTGGTGGTGAGGTTGGGTGCCAGGCGTAGGCCGATGCGGGTGGCGAGGTTGATGCCGCCGCGTGCGGCTTTGAGCAGGATGCCGCCGGGGATGACGGTGAGTACGACGGAGAGGAGTGCTTGCCAGCCGGATTGGTTTCCTGCTTGCCATTCGAGGACGTCGTTGATCGCGAGGAGGGCTCCGGCGACGGTGGCGATGATCCCGGCGATCAGGGCGATGGGGCCGGTGAGGAAGAACGCGGCGATCGCGGCGATGACCACGACGATGGTGGCGATGGTGATCAGGGCTTGCCAGGCTCCTGAGGTGCGGATCTTGTCCCAGATGCTGTTCTCGGCCAGGGCTTGGTCGTGAGCGTGGTCGAGCTTGCTGATGGTGGTGTGGGCGTCGGTGTCGTAGGCGGCGGCGGCTTCAGCGACCAGCCTGCTGGCGGCGTCCAGGCGCGCCTGGGCCTGATCGACGTTGGCTGAGGCGGTGCGTTGAGCGGCGGCGGCGTCGTTGCTCGCGCGTTGGGCCCGGGAGATCTGTGCTGGCGTGGGGGGTTGGTTCGCGCTCGAGGGGTCAGCGTTGCGGTAGCGGACCGCGTCTCGTTCGATGGTGGACAGTGTTGAGCTGGCCTGTTGGGCGTGGGTGATCGCGGTCTGTAGTGCTGCTTGGGCCGCGCGCAGGTCGTTGTCGGCTGCGCGGGCCTGTTCCAGTCCGCGGTCCGCGCTTGCTTGGTGGTCTTCGAGGCGGCCTGCCCACCAGTTCATCGCATCACGTGCGCTCTGGTACGAGGTCTCGCATGCCTGAATCTGCTCGGGAAAATCTTCCATCTGTGTGCGGAACGTGTCCCCGGCCTGCCCGTGCCATATCCCGGTACCAGCAGAGGACTGCACCGCACGCACCAACTGCAGCGTCTGCGACGCCGCTGTCGCGGTATCGGCATACACCCGCGCGACCTGGCGAACACCCCACGCATCACCCGGAGTCGGATCAGACCACAACCCCACCACATGCCAATCAACCGGGCGGGACATCGTTCCCCCTCATGCTGGCTTCCAAGGCGAAGAGAGGGTAGCCAGCGAGAAGCAGGATGGCCAGGAGAATAGGGCGAACAAGGCGGATTGGGCGGAAAGTCTTTAGGTGTGGCGTGCGCATGCTCCCACTGGGCTGGGTCCAACTCCGCCTGTCAAGTGCGTGGACGGGTGGACTCCCTGGCGGGTGCGCTCGGGCACCGATCTGTGACTCCTAGGTTTGACCAAACGCGGTTATCACCTCGGTCGTGTCGCATGCCGCCGGTACGTGGTGTGCAGCACCAGATCCGTCGCCCGCGCAGCCACCGGCACCAGATCTACCGACGTCACCCCGTCGAACAACCGCTCACCGGCCCCGAGCAGTACCGGTGCCACATGCAGGCGCAACTCATCGATCTCCCCGATCAGCTGCCGCACCGTCGACGCCCCGCCGCACACCGACACATCCCGCTCCCCGGCCGCCGCACGGGCACGGTCCAGTGCTTCCCTCGCGCCACCGGTAACAAAGTGGAAAGTCGTGCCGTCCAGTTCCAGATCCGGCCGCGCATGATGGGTGAGCACGAACACCGGCCCGTGGTACGGCGGCACCGGACCCCACCAGCCGTCCCAGGGCGCGGCTGACTCCCACGGCCCGCGCACCGGGCCGAACATGTTCCGGCCCATCACGTAGGCCCCACTGGACACGATGGCCGTCAGCTCGGCCGCGTTCTCCTCTGCAGCCTCGAATTGCCAGCGGTGTACCGCCTCCCCGCCGACACCCAAGGGGTGATCGATGTCCTGTCTCGGACCCGCGACGAATCCGTCCAGCGACACCGCCAGATCACAGACCACCTCGGCCATGGGAGCCCCCTCGCTCGGAGGTTCCGACGCTAGCCGAGTCGGGTGAGCACCGCCTGCGCCAACCCGGAGGGCTCAGCGACCACCTCCACAGCCCCGGCTGTCACCAACTCCCCGGGCTCGGCGTACCCCCACCCGGCACCGACGGTGCCGATGCCGTGTTCACCCGCTCCGTGCACGTCGTGCTCGCGGTCACCGACCATGATCCGCGGTCCGGCGGCGTCCAGCCCCGCTATCGACAGTGCCCGGGCCACCACCTGCGACTTCGTGCCCCGCCGCCCGTCCATCGACGCCCCCGCGATGGCATCCACCCGCCGGGTCAGGTCGAGGTGTGCGCAGATCCGCACCGCAAACGGCTCCGGCTTGGAGGTCGCTACCACCAGTCGTGCCCCGGCGTCCCGCAGCGCGGCCAGCGCCTCCGGGATTCCCGGGTACACCGCGTTGTCGAACATCCCGGTGGCGTAGAACCGCCGGTAGGTCGCGATGGCCTGGTCCAGTCGCTCGGCCGGGACGCCGTGCCCGAGCAGGTTCTCGCCCAGCGGCGGACCCACGAACCCGCGCAGCTCGGCCTCGGATGGGGTGGGGATGCCGAGCTCGGCGTAGGTCGACCGGATGGACCCAAGGATCCCCGGCGCGGAGTCGGTCAGCGTGCCGTCTAGGTCGAGAAGCACCAAACTCATGCCCACCATCCTCCCAGCCGGACCGCACTACGCTGCGTCCATGACCATCGCCGAGGCAGCTGCCGGACAGGACCTTCCCGAGGACCGCGAGATTCTCACGTGGGACGACTTCGGGCAGGCGGCCCGTGATCTGGCCCGTGAGGTGGTCGACTCGGGCTTCGAGCCGGATGTGGTGATCGCGGTGGCGCGGGGCGGTCTGCTGCCCGCGGGGGCGTTGTCGTACGCGCTGGGGCTCAAGGCCTGTGATGCGCTCAACGTGGAGTTCTACACCGGGGTTGACGCTCGATTGGCTGAGCCGCAGGTGCTGCCGCCGTTCCTGGACACCGACGCGCTGATCGGCCGCCGGGTGCTGGTCGTCGACGATGTGGCCGACACGGGGGAGACGCTGGCGCTGGTGCAGAAGATCGTGGCGCAGCACTGTGAGGAGGCGCGCACGGTGGTGCTGTACAGCAAGCCGCACTCCATCGTGGCACCGGACTTCGTGTGGCGGCGGACGGCCAAGTGGATCACCTTCCCGTGGTCGGCGCTGCCGCCGGTGACTGCGTGAGCCGACGGGGCGGCGAGCGGGTCGTCCCGCAACTGTCAGGGGAAGTTGGCGCGTGGAATCGCCCCTGCGCGACTCCTGCGTGTTCGATCTGGGCGACTGCGCCACCCTCCGTCGTCCTGGACACGCTCGATTCCGCGATGCGGCATGCCGGCGCTCGCACCACCCGGGGCACCGAGAACGCCGTCGATGCGCGCATGCCCCGCAGCAGGTGGCGTGATGCGGTGTCCGTGCTCGGGATCGTCACGCTGACCGACATCATGATCCAGGAGAGGTCGGTGTTCCGCTCGGAGGCGATCGACCTCGACGAGTACGGGTGCGAGGTCGAGGTGCGGTTGCTCAAGGGCCCCGCGGATCAGCGTGCGATGCGCCTGGTGCCGCGTGCGATCGCCGACGCGGCGGGGCGACTGCGAGCCAGGGGAGTGCGGGTGGTCGTCGGGCCCTGGGAACAGTGGGCGCGCGGGAAGCGATACCCAGTGAGTTGGACCGGCGCGGACCCGTTGCCTCACGGTCGATGGCCCCGCGGGTGGCCCGATGTGGCCGATGGCGTCGCGCCGCCCGAACCCGGCTATCATCACCCGTCATAGGCACCGATCCGGCCATCACCGGGGAGCCTCCGGAAGAACAGGACTCTCGGGTCCCCAGTAGAACCGGACGGGTAGGCCCGTCACAGCCGCCATGAAGTGGTCGCACACGTCGCCAGGCGTGCTCGGCAAGCGGGGTGGTACCGCGGTTCCTGCGGCGGCGTGAGTCGTCGGAGGGGTCGTCCCCGGGACACCGCCGAACCGCCCGACCACAGGAGTGAGCCGTCATGGCCTACCCGATGCACCGCGACGACAACACCGCGCTGCCCGCCTCTCCGGATCTGCCCGCGCTGGAGCAGCAGATCCTGGCGTACTGGCAGCAGGACGGGACGTTCCAGGCGTCGATCGACCAGCGTCCGGCGGGGGAGAACGGGTCGAACGAGTTCGTCTTCTACGACGGACCGCCCTTCGCCAATGGGCTGCCGCACTACGGGCACCTGCTGACCGGGTACGCCAAGGACATCGTGGGTCGCTATCAGACCCAGCGCGGTCGTCGGGTGGAGCGCCGGTTCGGGTGGGACACCCACGGGCTGCCGGCGGAGCTGGAGGCGGAGCGGATCCTCGGCATCACGGATAAGTCGCAGATCGAGGAGATGGGCATCAAGGCCTTCAACGAGGCCTGCCGCACTTCGGTGCTGCGGTACACCAAGGAGTGGGAGGAGTACGTCACCCGGCAGGCCCGGTGGGTGGACTTCGAGCATGACTACAAGACGCTGGACCCGACGTTCATGGAGTCAGTGATCTGGGCGTTCAAGCAGCTCTACGACAAGGGCCTGGCGTACCAGGGGTACCGGGTGCTGCCGTACTGCTGGCACGACCAGACGCCGCTGTCCAACCACGAGCTGAAGATGGACGACGACGTCTATCAGGACCGCCAGGACCAGACGCTGACGGTCTCGTTCCCCTTCATCGGGGAGGCGGCGGAGGCGAAGGGACTGGCCGGGGTGTCGGCGCTGGCGTGGACGACGACGCCGTGGACGCTGCCGACCAACCAGGCGCTCGCGGTGGGCGCGGATGTCACCTATGTGGTGCTCCCCGCGGGGCCGAACGGGACCTCCGCCGGAGAGGGGCCCTTCCTGCTGGCCGCCGATCTGCTGGCGGGCTACGCGAAGGATCTGGGCTACGAGGACGCTGAGGCGGCGCGGGCCGCGGTGGGCCGGGAGCTGCCGGGCCGTGAGCTGGCCGGGGTGCGGTACCAGCGGCTGTTCGACTACCTGGCGGACCGCGATGACCTGGGCGATGCGTGGCAGGTGCTGCTGGGCGACTTCGTCACCACCGAGGACGGAACCGGTGTGGTGCACCTGGCCCCGGCCTACGGTGAGGTCGACTCCGAGGCCTGTGCGGCGGCGGGTATCCCGACGGTGTTGAGTGTGGACGACGGCGGCAAGTTCCTGCCCTTCGTGACGGACTTCGCCGGGGAGCAGGTCTTCGAGGCGAACCGGCCAATCAGCCAGCGACTGAAGGCCGAGGGCCGGGTGCTGCGCCAGGCCTCTTACGTGCACTCCTACCCGCACTGCTGGCGCTGCCGGAACCCGCTGATCTACAAGGCGGTGTCCTCCTGGTTCGTGCGGGTGACCGACTTCAAGGACCGGATGGTCGAGCTCAACGAGCAGATCACCTGGGTGCCGGAGCACATCAAGGAGGGTCAGTTCGGCAACTGGCTGGCCAACGCCCGCGACTGGTCGATCTCCCGGAACCGGTTCTGGGGCACCCCGATCCCGGTCTGGATCAGCGACGACCCGGCCTACCCGCGGATCGACGTCTACGGCTCCTTCGCCGAGTTGGAGGCCGACTTCGGACGGCTGCCACGCAACGACGACGGCGAGCCGGACCTGCACCGGCCCTACATCGACGAGCTGACCCGGCCGAACCCGGACGACCCGACCGGGCAGTCGACCATGCGCCGGATCGAGGACATCTTCGACGTGTGGTTCGACTCCGGGTCGATGCCCTTCGCGCAGGTGCACTACCCCTTCGAGAACACCGACTGGTTCGAGCATCACTACCCGGGTGACTTCATCGTGGAGTACATCGGGCAGACCCGCGGCTGGTTCTACCTGCTGCATGTGCTGGCCACCGCGCTCTTCGACAAGCCGGCGTTCCTGACCAGCGTGTCGCACGGGATCGTGCTCGGTTCGGACGGTCGCAAGATGTCCAAGTCGCTGCGCAACTACCCGGATGTCTCCGAGGTCTTCGACCGGGACGGCTCCGACGCCATGCGCTGGTTCCTGATGGCCTCGCCGATCCTGCGCGGCGGGAACCTGGTGGTCACCGAGGAGGGCATTCGGTCCGAGGTGCGCCAGGTGCTGCTCCCGCTGTGGAGCACCTGGTACTTCTTCGCGCTGTACGCCAACGCGGCGAAGACCCCGGTGCACGCCCGGCGGGTGGCCCCGGGCGACGAGCTGACCACGATGGACCGCTACCTGCTGGCCCGCACCCGCACTCTGGTGGAGCAGGTCACCGCGCAACTGGACGGCTACGACGTGCCGGGTGCGTGCGAGTCGGTCCGTCAGCACCTGGACCTGCTGACCAACTGGTACGTGCGCACCCAGCGGGACCGGTTCTGGCAGGAGGACGCCGCGGCGTTCAACACGCTGTGGACCGCGCTGGAGACCCTGACCCGGGTGATGGCCCCGCTGGCTCCGTTGCTGTCCGAGGAGGTCTGGCGCGGCCTGACCGGCGGGCGATCGGTGCACCTGACCGACTGGCCTGTGCTCGGCACCGGCTCCGAGGACGACCTGGCGTTGGCCCCCGCGGATGACCTGGTGGCGGCGGTGGACGCGGTCCGCGAGGCGGTGTCAACGGCCTTGGGTCTGCGCAAGGCGCACAGCCTGCGGGTCCGTCAGCCGTTGCACGAGCTGCGGGTGGCCGTGGCCGACCCGGCGGCGCTGGAGCCCTTCACCGGGCTGCTGGCTGCCGAGCTCAACGTCAAGGCGGTGCGGATGACCACCGTGGAGGAGGCCGGGTTGGACATCCGGCGCAACCTCGCGGTGAATGCCCGCGCGGCCGGTCCGCGTCTGGGTCGGGGTGTGCAGGCGGTGATCAAGGCGGCCAAGTCGGGTGCCTGGTCGGTGGACGCTGATGGTCGCGTGGTGGTCGTCACCGACGAGGGCGATGTCCCGCTGGTGGAGACCGAGTACGAGCTGACCACCACCATCGACGTCGCCGGTGGCGAGGAACTGGCCGCGGGGGTGCTGCCCAGCGGCGGGTTCGTGGTGCTGGACCTGCGCCTGGATGATGCGCTGCGCGCCGAGGGCTACGCCCGGGATGTGGTGCGGGCGGTGCAGGATGCCCGCAAGGCCGCTGGCCTGGAGGTCTCGGACCGGATCGTGCTGACCCTGGGCGTGCCGGAGGCGGAGCTGCCGGCGGTGCTGACGCACCAGGAGTTCATCGCCGCGGAGACCCTGGCCACTGAGGTGGTGACCGCCCCCGCTGGCGAGCTGACCGTGACCGTGGCGAAGGTGGACGCATGAGCAAGCCGAATGCCGAGGCGCTGGCCGCCCAGGCGCGCAGGGAGGCCGACGAGGTCTACGCGGGCATCCTGGAGCGGCGACCGGAGCACGACATCGACCCGACCATCGACCGGGTCCGCCAGGTCTGCGAGCTGCTGGGCGACCCGCAGCGCGCGTACCGAGTGGTGCATGTGACCGGCACCAACGGCAAGACCTCCACCGCCCGGATGGTGGAGCGGCTGGTGCGTGAGCACGGCCTGCGGACCGGACGGTTCACCAGCCCGCACCTGAGCCGGGTGACCGAGCGGATCGCCATCGACGGCGAGCCGATCAGCGATGAGGACTTCGTGGCGACCTGGCAGGACGTCGCGCCGTACGTGCACATGGTGGACGTCCGGGAGCAGGAGCAGGGCCGACCGGGGCTGAGCTTCTTCGAGGTGTTCACGGTGATGGCGCTGGCGGCCTTCGCCGATGCTCCGGTGGATGTGGCGATCATCGAGGTCGGCATGGGCGGTCGCTGGGATGCCACCAATGTGGTGGACGGCGAGGTCGCGGTGATCACCCCGGTGGCGCACGATCACGAGCGCTGGCTGGGGCATTCCCTGGTGGAGATCGCAGGCGAGAAGGCCGGGATCGTCAAGGACGGTGCCACCCTGATCCTGTCGACCCAACAGGAAGAAGCCGAGGCGGTCATTCTCGGCGAGGCAGCCGAACGGGGTGCCCGGGTGATCCGCGAGGGTGTCGACATCGAGGTGCTGGACCGGCAGGTCGCGGTCGGCGGGCAGCTCTTGACTCTGCGCGGTACTGGCGGGGTCTACACCGAGGTGTTCTTGCCGTTGTTCGGCGAGCACCAGGCGCACAACGCCCTGGCTGCGCTGACCGCCACCGAGGCGCTGATGGCCGGGGGCGGCGCGCTGGACGGTGGGGTGGTGGAGGCTGCCTTCGCTGACGTCGACTCCCCGGGCCGGTTGGAGATCGTGCGCAGCAGCCCGACGGTGATCGTAGACGGGGCGCACAACCCGGCGGGTGCGGAGTCGCTGGTGGCGGCGTTGGACGAGGCCTTTGCCTTCCAGCGGGTGGTCGGTGTGATCGGTGTGATGGGCGACAAGGACGCGGAGAACATCCTGGCGACCCTGGAGCCCGCGCTGGCCGAGATCGTGATCACCCGTGCGGGCTCCGATCGCTCGATGGAGGTCGACGACCTGGCCGAGGTCGCGGTGGACGTCTTCGGTGAGGACCGGGTACATGTGCGCGAGCGGTTGGACGACGCCGTGACCCTGGCTTCCGACCTGGCCGAGGGTGCGGTGGAACGGGGTGCCGGTGTGGTCGTGACCGGGTCCATCGTCCTGGTGGCGGAGGCGCGGGTGCTCTTCGGCCGCGGATGAACGGATGTGCAGCGCCCGTGCACGTTTCCTCCTTGACGTGCCGGGCCCGCCGCACGAATGTGGGTCGAACAGACGACGCCGTCTGCCCCCTGCGGAAAGGACTCGGCCGTGAAGAAGCTCATCAACGACCCGCAGAATGTGGTCGCCGAGTCGGTGGAGGGCTTCGCGCTCGCCCACGCCGACCTGGTGACCATGCATACCGATCCACTGTTCGTGGCCCGGGCCGGTGGGGCGGTGGCCGGGAAGGTCGGACTGGTCTCCGGGGGCGGGAGCGGACACGAGCCGCTGCACGCCGGATTCGTCGGTGACGGGATGTTGGACGCCGCCGTCCCGGGTGCGATGTTCACCTCGCCGACCCCGGATGCCATCGCCCCGGCGTTGGCCGTCGCCGACTCCGGCGCGGGGGTGCTCGCCATCGTGAAGAACTACACCGGCGATGTGCTCAACTTCGAGACCGCGGCCGAGCTGGCCGAGGCGGATGACATCACCGTGCGCACCGTGATCGTGAACGACGACGTCGCGGTGGAGGACTCGCTGTACACCGCGGGTCGACGCGGGGTGGCCGGGACCGTGGCGGTGGAGAAGATCGCCGGTGCGGCTGCGGCGCGTGGCGACGACCTGGACGCGGTGACGGCGGTCGCCCAGAAGGTGATCGACAACGTGCGGTCAATGGGCGTCGCACTGACCGCCTGTACCGTCCCGCACGCCGGAAAGCCCTCCTTCGACCTGCCGGACGATGAGATCGAGATCGGCATCGGCATCCACGGTGAGCCTGGCCGACACCGCATCCCGCTGGCCCCCGCCGATGAGATCACCCGGATGTTGCTGGACCCGGTGGCCGAGGACCTGGGGCTGACCTCGGGCGAGCAGGTGCTGCTGTTCGTCAACGGGATGGGTGGCACGCCGCAGAGCGAGCTGTTCGTCGTCTATCGTCAGGCTCGCAAGCTGCTCGAGCAGCGCGGGGTCGTCGTGGCCCGGTCGCTGGTCGGCAACTATGTGACATCACTGGAGATGCAGGGCGCCTCGGTCACTGTGCTCCGGCTGGACGACGAGCTGACCGCGCTTTGGGACGCGCCGGTCACCACGCCCGCGTTGCACTGGTGACGCGACAGCCGTAGTCAGCAGGATCGACGACGCAGGTTCGACGACCGGAGGTGCGACGGAGCATGGCAGCAAGCCTGGACGTGGACTGGGCGGTGGCGTGGACGCGACGTACCGCCGAGCTGGTGGCCGCGCACCGCGAGGAGCTGATCGAGCTGGACCGCCAGATCGGCGACGGCGATCACGGGGAGAACCTGAACCGTGGGTTCACCGCCGTGCTGGCCAAGCTCGACGCGTTGGACGCGCCACCGGCCACCCCGGGCGACGTGCTCAAGCTGGTCGCCACCACCCTGATGTCGACCGTCGGTGGTGCCTCGGGTCCGCTGTACGGCACGGCGTACCTGCGTGCCGCCAAGGTCACCGGGGTGCCGGAGCTGGACAGTCCCGCGGTCGTGGCGTTGCTGGAGGCCGCTCTGGAGGGTGTGGTGGCTCGGGGCAAGGCCGCACCAGGGGAGAAGACGATGGTGGATGCCTGGACCCCCGCCGTGGAGGCAGCCGTGGCCGCCGCGGACCAGAACGCCTCTCCGGCGGCGGTCCTGGCGGCCGCGGCCGAGGCGGCGCAGTCGGGTGCGCGAGCCACTGTCCCGTTGCTGGCGACCAAGGGTCGGGCGTCGTACCTCGGGGAACGGTCGGTGGGGCACCAGGACCCGGGGGCGACCTCTACCGCGCTCATCCTGGGTGCCGCGGCCGAGACAGCGGAGGCTGTGGCATGAGCGCCGGCGTGGCCCTGGTCCTGGTCTCGCACTCGGCGGCCATCGCCGACGGGCTTCGAGACCTGGCTGGCCAGATGGCGCCGGGGGTGCTGATCCTCCCGGCGGGGGGTGATCCGGCCGAAGGGCTGGGCACCTCGGTGGATCGAGTGACCGAGGCGATCAAGACCGCCGCCGAGGACGGCCGTCACGTGCTGGTGCTGACCGACCTCGGCTCGGCGGTGCTCACCACCGAGCTGGTGCTGGAGCTGCTGGACGAGGACGTCGCCGCCCGGGTGCAGATCGCCGACGCACCGCTGGTCGAGGGCGCGGTGGCTGCCGGGGTCGAGGCCGCCGGTGGCGCGGGGATCGAGGCGGTGCGTGCCGCCGCCGAACAGGCCGCTGGTCGACCAGCTGCGGTCACCGACGAGCCCGAGCCCGCGACCATGGCCGAGGACGCCGGAGCGATCACGGGTCAGGTCACGGTGCGCAACCCGCTCGGGCTGCACGCTCGTCCGGCGGCAGTGTTGTCGCGGATGATGGCCGGATTCGATGCATCGGTGCAGGTCAACGGGGTGAATGCCGCCAGTGTGCTGGCGCTGATGCAGTTGGCGGCCACCCAGGGTCAGGTGCTCACACTCTCGGCCACCGGACCGCAGGCTCGGGCCGCGGTGGACGCGTTCATCGGGGCGGTTGACGAGGGCTTCGGCGAGGTCTGATGTGACGGGGGAGACATCCCGCCAGGTCGTCCATTCCTTGCATCGCGTGCAAAAATGCATGCCATGCAAGAAGTAGACGAGGGGCTGCGGGCGCGCAAGAAGCGTGCCCGGCTGGAGGCCCTCGTCGACGCCACCCACCGGCTCGCAGACCAGCACGGTCTGGAACACGTCACGGTGGAGGCGATCAGCGCCGAGGCCGGGTGCAGTGTGCGGACGTTCTTCAACTACTTCGAGTCGAAGGACGACGCAGTACTCGGTCTGACCCCGTGGCACTTCGATCCCGAGGCAGCCGAGGTCTTCGCCGACGGTGGTCCGACCGGAGACCTGCTGGCCGACCTTCAGGAGCTGGTCCGGGTGATCCTGGACCATCCTCCGCTCGGCAAACAGCGCATGGCCCGGGCGTTTGATCTGGCCAAAGGCCACCCTGAGTTGCTGGTGCGGGCCTACTCCCTGATCCAGCAGCACCACGAGGACACCGCCGACCTGATCCGGCGGCGGCTTGGCCACGAATGCGACGAGGCGACCACGCAGTTGGTGGGCGCACTCCTGATGAGCCTGGCGCACAGCACCTTCGTGCGATGGGACAGCGCCGGTCAGCACGGGGAGGTGCAGGAGTATTTGCCTTCCGTCGTCAGCGACCTGGCAGGCATCCTGACCACCCGCGCCCCGGCCTGACCCCGGTCGACCCTGCTTCTTCCCTCACCGCCGACGTCGGCTCGCCGTGCGTCGGCGTGCCCCTGAGAACGAATGGACATTCCATGGCGAACACCGCCCCCGCGCCGGATAAGCCGCTGGTGGTACTCAACCAGCGCACCATCTGGCTGATCTTCGGAGCGCTGCTGGCCAGCATGCTCCTGTCCTCCCTCGACCAGTCCATCGTCGGCACCGCGATGCCGACCATCGTCGGTGAGCTGAACGGCGTCGAGCACCAGGGCTGGGTCATCACGATCTACATCCTGGCCATCGCTATCGTGATGCCGCTGTACGGGAAGTTCGGTGACCTGTGGGGTCGGCGTTGGCCGTTCCTGTTCGCCATCGGGCTGTTCACCCTGGCCTCCGCCGGAGCCGGGTTCGCCCAGTCGTTCATCGAGCTGGTGATCTGGCGCGGCGTGCAGGGCCTCGGCGGTGGTGGGTTGATCATCCTGTCCCAGGCGATCATCGCGGACATCGTCCCGGCCAAGGACCGCGGCAAGTACATGGGCCCGATGGGGGCGCTCTTCGGTGTCTCCGCGGTCGCCGGTCCGCTGCTCGGTGGCCTGTTCACCGATCACGCCGACTGGCGCTGGTGCTTCTGGATCAACATCCCGATCGGTCTGGCGGCGCTGATCACCGCGTGGTTCACCCTGAAGCTGCCCAGCCACCGCTCCGGCCGCAAGCTAGACGTGGCCGGCATCGTGCTGCTGACCCTCGCGACCTCCGGGATCGTGTTGGTGACCAGCTGGACCTCGCTGACCGCGGAAGCCGGCTACGACTGGTCGGACGGTCGACTGATCGGCCTGCTGATCGGCACCATCGTCGCCGCGGTGGCCTTTGTGCTGGTGGAGCTGCGTGCCGCCGAGCCGATCCTGCCGCTGCACCTGTTCAAGAACTCGACCTTCACCCTGGCCACGCTGGTCGGTCTGGTGATCGGCATGGGCATGTTCGCCTCGCTGGCGTTCCTGCCGACCTTCCTGCAGATGTCCACCGGCTCCGGGGTGACCGAGTCCGGCCTGCTCATGCTGCCGATGACCGTGGGTGTGATGATCACCGCGATCACCTCCGGATTCCTGATCACCAAGACCGGCCGCTACAAGATGTACCCGGTGGTCGGCATGGCCATCGCCACCGCCGGTCTGGCCTGGTTGACCGCGATCACCGGCGACATGTCGATGGTGCTCTTCGGGCTGATGATCTTTGTGCTCGGTGCCGGTCTGGGCCTGGTGATGCAGACCATCGTGCTGGCAGTGCAGAACTCGGTGGACCCCAAGGAGATCGGCACCGCGACCAGTGCCAACAACTTCTTCCGGGAGATCGGTGCAGCGGTGGGCACCGCGCTGTTCTCGACCATCTTCACCACTCGGCTGACCGAGCGGCTGACCGACGTCTTCGCCGGTGCGGGGGCGGGCGGCGGGGTGGATGCCACCGCCGGGGCGGAGTCCCTGACTCCGTCCGTGGTGTCCCAGCTGCCCGACGCGCTGCACGACGGTGTGGTCAATGCCTACACCGACGCGCTGGCACCGGCGTTCTGGTACCTGGTGCCGCTGCTCGCGGTCGGATTCGTGCTGACGCTGTTCCTCAAGGAGGTCAAGCTCTCCGACGTGGCCGGCATGGTGGCCCGTGGCGAGGCAGTGGCCGAGGCTCCGGTGGCCGTGCAGTCGGCCGGGCAGTCGCCGGAATCGGTGACCGCCTCGGTGACTGCCACCGGTGACGACGCCAGCCGCGGCACCACCGGCTCGGGTGCCGCGACCGGAACCGCCGGCTCCGACGACCGCGGCTGACAGGTAGCCTGCCCGCGTGAGTCAGCCAGCCCCGCGGCCCGTCCGCCGTAAGAAGCCTGCCAAGCCCCAGTTCACCTCGACCATCCTGATGCTTGAGGGTGTGCTGGTGCTGTTCGCGGCGCTCACGGCGTACGGGCTGCGGGTGTTGCCTCCCACGGTGATCTGGACCGTGGGTGGGGTGATGTTCGTGGTCTTCCTGCTGCTGTCCCGGATGGTCACGCTGCCCGGCGGGTACATCGCCGGGTCGGTCGCGCAGGTGCTGGTGCTGGCCTGCGGGTTCGTGATCCCGATGATGTTCCTGCTCGGGGTGGTCTTCATCGCGCTGTGGGTGTCGGCCTACCGGTTGGGGTCGCGGATCGACGCCGAACGAGCCGCCTACGACGCGGCTCATCCGGACGAGCGAGGTCCGCGCCCCGCCGTTTAGGGTGACCGGCATGAGCGACATCCAGCGCACGTTGATCCTGGTCAAGCCGGACGGGGTCCGCCGCGGACTCTCCGGGGAGGTGCTCCGCCGGATCGAGGCCAAGGGGTACACCCTGGTCGCGGTGGAGCTGCGGACCGCCGACGACGCCCTGCTGGGCGAGCACTACGCCGAGCACCGGGGCAAGCCGTTCTTCCAGCCGCTGGTCGACTTCATGAAGTCTGGGCCGGTGCTGGCCGTCGTCGCCGAGGGGCACCGGGTGATCGAGGGCTTCCGCTCGCTGGCCGGGTCCACCGAGCCCACCGCCGCGGCACCGGGCACCATCCGCGGTGACCTGGGTCGGGACTGGGGCCTGCCGGTGGTGCAGAACCTGGTGCACGGCTCGGACTCCCCGGAGTCGGCCGCCCGGGAGATCGGCCTGTGGTTCCCGCAGCTGTGATCGCAGGCTGAGCGGGTCCGATGCGGGCCCGCTCAGCCCAGCAGCTCCCGCAGGTCGTCGGCGGTGAGCGCCTCAGCAAACACGTCGCCGTCATCGATCACCGCATCGACCAGCGCTGCCTTACGCGCCTGAAGCGCCTGGACCTTCTCCTCGATGGTGTCCGCGGCGATCAGCCGGTACACCATCACGTTCTTGTCCTGCCCGATCCGGTGCGTCCGGTCAATGGCTTGCTGTTCGGCGGCCGGGTTCCACCATGGGTCGAGCAGGAACACGTAGTCCGCCTCGGTCAGGTTGAGCCCGGTGCCCCCGGCCTTGAGGCTGATCAGGAACACCGGGGCACTGCCCTCGCGGAACTTCCGCACCACCCGTTCGCGACCGGTGGTCGAGCCGTCCAGCATGCAGAACTCCACCCCGGCGGCGGTCAACCGATCGGCAGCCAGCTTCAGGTACGAGGTGAACTGGCTGAACACCAGCGCACGGTGACCCTCGGCGGCCACATCGGCCAGCTGTTCCAGCAGGACGTCGAGTTTGGCCGAGGGCAGTCCGGTCTGCTCCGGGTCGATCAGCACCGGGTCCAGCGCCAGCATCCGCAGCAGGGTCAGCGAGCGGTAGACGATGAAGCGTTGCCGGTCCAGGTCGTCGATCAGCCCGAACAGCTTCTGGCGCTCACGTTGCAGGTAGAGGTCGTAGATCTCCCGGTGGGCGGGGCCGAGCTCGACGGTGAGGGTCTGCTCCTGCTTGGTGGGCAGGTCGGCGGCCACCCGCTCCTTGGTGCGGCGCAGCAGGAACGGCTTGATCCGGCGGCGGAGCAGGGCGAGGCGTTCGGCCCGGCCCTGGTCGAGGCGTTCCGGCAGCGACCCGGCACCCGGTCCAGCGGTGACGCCGGTGCGCTCGCCCTCGATGGGCCGGATGTACCGCTCCGCGAAGGCGCGGGCCGAGGGGAACAGCCCGGGGGCGACGAGGGAGAACAGCGCGTGCAGCTCGGTGAGTGAGTTCTCGATCGGGGTGCCGGTCACCGCCAGACGGAACGGGGCGCGCAGCTCGCGGGCCACTCGGTGCACCTGCGCGGCCGGGTTCTTCACCTGTTGCGCCTCGTCCAGGATCAGCCCGGCCCAGTCCTGTGCCTGATAGGCGTCCGCATCCAGTCGGAGGAGGGCGTAGCTGGTCACCACGAGGTGCGCCCCGGCGGTCTGTTCGGCGACCGAGACCCCGGTGGTCTGGGTGGCGGCGATCCGGCGTACCACCAGCTCCGGGGCGAACCGGGCCGCCTCGGACACCCAATTGGGCGTGACCGAGGTCGGGGCCACCACCAGGAACGGTCCGGTGCTGCCGCCCTCCACCGCGTGCTGGATCAGCGCCAGACATTGCAGGGTCTTGCCCAGTCCCATGTCATCGGCGAGCACCCCGCCGAGCCGGTGCCGCCACAGGAAGCCCAACCAGTCCAGGCCCGCACGCTGGTACTCGCGCAGCTCGGCGCGCAGACCGCGGGGGACCGGCACCGGCGTGGGTGCCTCGACCTCGCGGACCAGGGCGCGCCACTCCTGGGCCGGTTCCGCCTGATCGGCCAGGTCGACGAAGTCCGCCCACAGGCTGGTCTGGTGTCGGCTGATCCGCGGGCCGGTCTCCCACTCGGCGATCTCCCGGGCCTCGGTGATCAGCGCGTGCAGTTCCTCCAGTGCCGGATGGTCCAGGGAGAAGTAGCTGCCGTCGACCAGCATGAGCTTGCGCCGCCCCTGGGCGAGCGCCCGGAACAGCGGGACGAACGGGATCTCCCGCCCGGCCAGATGCACGGTGACGCCGAGGTCGAACCAGTCGTGCTTCTCGGTGGGCAGGGTGCTGACGGTCAGGGTGGGGGTGCCGCGCAGCTCGCGATAGTCCGGCTGGGTGCCGGAGGTCTCCACCTGGACACCGGGCAGCGCGGACAGCAGCGGCAGGGTCTGCGCGACGAACTCCGCGGCCTCCACATCTCGCAGGGTCACCGGTACCGGGAGCTCGTCGTCCTCGGTCCACCACTGCGGGGGCAGGGTGCCCGCCGGGATCAGGGATTGCGGGTCGGGGGTGGGTGCGGAGCGCGGGCTGCGTCGCCAGGACCAGCTCAGCTCGACCGTGTGCCGGGGCGCGAACCGGATACTGGCCACCAGCACCGGGGGAGCGGGCGGCGGGATCGACACCGAACCGTCGGCTGACCCCAGCTCCAGACTCGCGCCCAGCTGAGGGATGTCCTGCTCCAGGAAGGTCGGCACCTGCTCCGCCGGGATCACTACCCCGGTACCCAACGCGTCAGCCACGCTGCGCCGTCCCCCGGTGCCCAGCAGGGCCAACTGTTGCGGACCGAGTGGTGCAGTGGACGGGGCCAGGAGGATCTGCCGGGGTGCGGTGGGGTCCACGACGTACACCCCGTGGTCGCCGATCGGGTGGCCGTGGCGCGGGTCGACCGGTGCGCCGTCCACCACCAGCCGTGCGGACAGTCGGATGCCCTGATCGGCGCGTGCGGCATCCAGGGTCAGCTCCGCGCTGCGGCCCAGGGCGACCTTCGCCCCGGTGCCGGAGCCGACCAACGCGACGCCCAGGGCGCGCCCCTGATCGAGCAGCTCCCAGAGCACCGGGTTGGTGAACTCGTCCAAGAACACCCAGTCCGGATCGGTGCCGGGGGTGGCCGGGCCACCGGCGCGGTGCAACGCCCCCACCTCGCAGAACCAGCGATGCTGCGCCGGGTCCAGGCTGAGCCGGTGGCGCAGATGCGGGATATTCGACCAGGTCACATTGCTGCGCACCCAGCCGCGGGCTGACCGGATCACCGGCCGCACCCCCAACCGGTACTCGCCGTTCCCCGGTGGATCGCCCGCACCCGCCCGGCCGCCGACGGTGCGCGAGGTCGGGCCGTTCCAGCGCTCACGGGTGCGGGGGGTCAGCTCACGCAGCTCGAATTGCAGGCCGGTCGGGGTCACGGACTCGGCGGGCTGTTCCATCGCCGCGTTCACCGAGGCCACCAGGCTGGTCAGGACCTCCTGCCACCCGGTGTCGGGGTGGTCGGGGCGTTCGGCGGGCACCGCGTGATCCTGTCACGGAGCGCCCACACGGTCCGAGCCGTTGCGGCCATTAGGCTGCCCCGGTGCACCTCAAGACGCTCACCCTGCGCGGGTTCAAGTCGTTCGCCTCGGCGACGACGCTGAACTTCGAGCCCGGGGTGACCTGCGTCGTGGGCCCGAACGGTTCCGGCAAGTCGAATGTGGTCGACGCGCTGGCCTGGGTGATGGGCGAGCAGGGCGCGAAGTCGTTGCGCGGCGGCAAGATGGAGGACGTCATCTTCGCCGGGACGTCCGGGCGTCCACCGCTGGGTCGGGCCGAGGTGTCTTTGACCATCGACAACACCGACGGTGCCCTGCCCATCGAGTACACCGAGGTCACGATCTCCCGGACGCTGTTCCGCAACGGGGGGTCGGAGTACGCGATCAACGGGCGAGCCGCCCGCCTGCTGGACATCCAGGAGCTGCTGTCGGACTCCGGGCTGGGCCGGGAGATGCACGTCATCGTCGGGCAGGGCCAGCTGGACGCCGTGCTGCGGGCCACCCCGGAGGAGCGCCGCGGGTTCATCGAGGAGGCCGCCGGTGTCCTCAAACACCGCAAGCGCAAGGAGAAGGCGCTCCGCAAGCTGGACGCCATGCAGGGGAACCTCACCCGGCTGACCGACCTGACCGGTGAGCTGCGCCGCCAGCTCGGGCCGCTCGGTCGGCAGGCAGAGGTGGCTCGCAAGGCGCAGCAGGTGCAGGTCGATCTGCGTGACGCCCGGGCCCGGTTGCTCGCCGACGACCTGGCGCAGCTGACCGCCACCCTCGAGCAGGACATCGCCGACGAGTCCGCCTTGCTAGCCCGCAAGAGCGCCGCCGAACAGGCGTTGAACGCCGCACGAGACCGGTTGACCACCCTGGAGCGCGAGGCCGCGGAGGCAGCTCCGGTGCTGGGCGAGGCCTCCGACCTCTGGTACCGGCTGTCCGCGCTGCGTGAGCGCCTGCGGGGGACTGCGTCGTTGGCCGCGGACCGGGCGCGTCTGCTCGGCTCGGCCGCACCCGAACGTACCGACGGTCGTGACCCGGAGGAGTTGGAACGTCAGGCCGAGCGCGCCCGCGCCGCCGAGGCCGAGCTGGCCCAGGAGGTCGCGCTGGCCCAGGAGGGCCTGGACCATGCGCAGGTGGCCCGGCAGGAGGTTGAGCAGGCCGCGCAGGAGGCCGAACGCGCGCTGGCGTCGGTGTTGCGCGGTGCCGCCGACCGCCGTGAGGGGCTGGCCCGACTCGCCGGTCAGGTTGCCGCCCGCCGCAGCCGGTTGGAGGCCACCGAGGCCGAGTTGGGTCGTCTGCACCAGACCCTGGCCGAGGCCGAGAAGCGCGGACAGGCGGCGACGCTGGAGTTCACCGCGCTGGAGACCCAGGTCGCCGGGGTCGAGGAGGGCGAAGAGGGGCTGGATGCCGAGCACGAGGCCGCCGCAGACGCCCTGGACCAGGCCACCGCCCGGGTCGCCGAACTCACCGAGCAGCTGAGTGCCGCCGAGCAGCGGCGCAGCGCGCTTGCCTCGCGGATCGAGACGTTGGAACTGAGCCTGACCCGCAAGGACGGTGCCGGTGCGCTGCTCGGCGCGGAGGACCTGACCGGGGTGGTCGGCTCGTTGGCCGCGCTCATCGCCGTGGCCCCGCACGACGAGGAGGCGATCGTCGCCGCGTTGGGTGCCTCCGCTGATGCGGTGGCGGTCCAGTCGGTGGGTGCCGCGGTGGACGCGATCCGGTTCTTGCGCGAGCAGGACGCGGGACGTGCCGGACTGGTGGTGGCCGCCGCGGACGCGGATGCTGGCGTCACCCTCGATCAGGGTGCGGCCCCGGCGGGAACCGGCTGGGCACTGGATCTGGTGCAGGCACCGGAGACGGTGCGGCCCGCGGTGCGTCGCCTGCTCGCCGGTGTGGTGGTGGTCGACGATCTGGCCGCAGCCCGGGCCGTGGTGGCCGAGCGTCCGGATCTGGTGGTGGCCACCCGCGCCGGGGACGTGCTGGCCGCACACCGGGCACACGGAGGGTCCGCCGCCGCGCCCAGCGCACTGCACCTGCAAGCGGCCCTGGACGAGGCGCGCACCGGTGCTGAGCAGGCGGCCGCCAGCGCCGAGCAGGCCCGGTTCGCGCTGGTCGGGGCCCGGGAAGCCGAGGAGTCCGCCCGAGCGGCCTACGAGGCGACGCTGGACCGGCTGAACGAGTCGGATGCCGCCCTGGCCGCGGTCGCCGAGCAGCTCGGCCACCTGGGTGCGACCGCCCGGGCTGCCTCTGCGGAGGCCGACCGTGCGCGCGCCACCCTGGCCGCCGCCGAGCAGACGCTGGCGCAGGGTCAGGCTGAACTGGCCGAGCTCACCGCGCGCCTGGCGGCAGCGGAGGCCGAGCCGGAGGACACCGAGGCCGCCATCGAGCAACGCACCGCCGACCGGGACGCCCTGGCCGAGCGTGCCACCGCCGCCCGCGCGCAGGAGACCGAGTCGAGGTTGACCCTGCGCACCGCCGAGGAGCGCGCCCGCGCCCTGTCCGGCCGGGCCGAGTCGTTGGACCGCGCCGCCCGGGCTGAGCGGGAGGCCCGGGAACGTGCCGCGCGGCGTGAGCAGCAGCGTGCCCGGCAGGCCGCCGTCGCCACCGCCGTCGCCCGGGGTGCTGAGCAGGCCCTGCGCGCGGTGGATCATGCGGTGGAGCGTGCCGCCGACGCTCGGGAAGCCGCCGAGGCCGCCCGCACGGAGCGGGAGATCCAACTGACCGCGGTCCGTGGCGAGGTCGACGAGCGCCAAGGCGAGCTGGCCCGGCTCACCGACGCCGCCCACCGGGACGAGATGGCCCGCGCCGAGCAGCGGCTGCGCATCGAGGCGCTGTCCACCCGCGCGGTGGAGGAGCTGGGCATCGATCCCGAGGTGCTGGTCGAGGAGTACGGACCGCATCAGCCGGTGCCGGTGGTGGCCGAGGACGGCACACCGGTCGAGGGGGAGACGATCCCCTTCGTCCGCGAGCAACAGGAGAAGCGTCTGGCCGCGGCGGAGCGGGCACTGGCGCGGTTGGGCAAAGTCAACCCCCTGGCGCTGGAGGAGTTCGCGGCGCTGGAGGAGCGTCACACGTTCCTGGTCGAGCAGCTGGCCGACCTCAAGAAGTCCCGCGGCGACCTGTTGCAGATCGTCCAGGACATCGACGACCGGGTGGAGCAGGTGTTCACCAGTGCCTACCGGGACACCGCCGCGCAGTTCGATCGGGTGTTCCCGCGGCTGTTCCCCGGCGGTGAGGGCCGACTGGTGCTCACCGACCCGGAGAACATGCTCACCACCGGCATCGAGGTGGAGGCCCGGCCGGCGGGCAAGAAGGTCAAGCGGCTGTCGCTGCTGTCCGGCGGTGAGCGCTCGCTGACCGCCGTGGCGTTGCTGGTGTCGATCTTCAAGGCCCGGCCGAGCCCGTTCTACGTGATGGACGAGGTCGAGGCGGCGCTGGACGATGTCAACCTGGGTCGGCTGCTGGAGATCTTCCGCGAGCTGCAGGAGGACTCTCAGCTGATTGTCGTCACCCACCAGAAGCGCACGATGGAGATCGCCGACGCGCTCTACGGCGTCACGATGCGTGGCGATGGCGTCACCACGGTGATCAGCCAGCGACTCGCCGAGGACGCCGACAACGCCTGAACTGTGAAGATGTCGTGCGAGTTGCGGCATCCTTCACGATCCTCACCGGGCGCTCCCAGCGACGGGGCGGAGGATAGGCCTATGGGCGCGTATGTGGTGGGGATCGTTCTGGCACTGCTCGCGGCGGGGGCCGTGATCGTCCTGGCCGTGCGTGGCTCCGACGAGCGCACCACCTGGCGGACCTTCCTGGCCGACTTCCAGGCCGGGTGGCGCGGTCTGCGCGGCAAGCAGGAGCCCGAGCCCGAGCCGGTGGACGTGCGCTTCGACGAGCTCTTCGAGGCGGAGGCTGAGCCCGGCGACGACTACCTGCACCTGGACGAGTTCGCGGAGCTGATCGAGCGCACCGGCGACCGGGCCGGGCAGCTGTGGCATCACGACCGCGACGGCGCTCGCGGCGGGCTGTCCGAGGGTGAGCGGGGCCCGTGGATCGTGCACCCGCGCGGTCACCGCGGAGGCCCCGGACGCACGAGCGGCGGTCGCCCGGCACGTCCGGCTCGCCCCTCGGCAGATGACGCATCGGAGGATGGCTCACCCCGCCGCACCAGCGTCTCCGTCCCGCGCTGAGCGCCGGCTGACGGCAGCACGCCGCCCCGCCTGACACACTGGGTCCGTGGACCACTCCGATCTTCTCAACCTGCTCTACGTCGCCGTCCCCGCCCTGGTGGTGATCGCCGGCGGCGGCACGCTGATCGCCCGTCGCCGTCGTGGTGACTCCACCACCGCCCAGCCGCCGGTCACGCCGACCGACGTCGAGGTGCCGCAGGCCCCGGCCGCGGATGACGTCGCCGTCGAGACCCCGCCTGCCCCCTCGGTGGAGGTTCCGGCCCCGGCCACCGGTCGACTGGCCCGGTTGCGTGACCGACTGGCCCGCTCCGGGTCGCCGCTGGGCGCCCGGATGTTGCAGGTGCTCTCCCGTGACCACCTCACCGAGGACGACTGGGACGAGCTGGAGGAGACCCTGCTGCTGGCGGACGTCGGCGCTGGACCCGCCACGGAGCTGGTCGAGGCGCTGCGCACCCAGACTCGGGTGCAGGGACTCAAGGACCCGGCGCAGGTGCGCGCCCTGCTCCGTGAGCAGTTGTTGGCCCTGGTCGACCCCGCGCTGGACCGGTCGCTGGCCACCGCCCCCGGGCAGACTGAGGACGGGTCGCGCACCCCGGCTGTGGTGATGGTGGTCGGCGTCAACGGCACCGGCAAGACCACCACCGTCGGCAAGCTCTCCCGGGTGCTGGTGGCCGAGGGCGGCTCGGTGCTCCTGGGTGCCGCCGACACCTTCCGTGCCGCTGCCGCCGACCAGCTGGAGACCTGGGGTTCGCGGGTGGGGGTGCGCACCGTGCGCTCGGAGAAGGACGGTGCCGACCCCGCGTCGGTCGCTTTCGAGGCGGTGCAGGCCGGGATCGACGACGGGGTGGACGTGGTGTTGGTCGACACCGCGGGCCGGTTGCAGAACAAGGCCGGTCTGATGGATGAGCTGGGCAAGATCACCCGGGTCATCACCCGCCGGGCTCCGCTGTCCGAGGTGCTGCTGGTGCTGGACGCCACCACCGGGCAGAACGGGCTGAACCAGGCCCGTGTGTTCGCGGAGGTGGCCGGGGTCACCGGCATCGTGCTGACCAAGCTGGACGGCACCGCCAAGGGCGGCATCGTGGTGGCGGTGCAGCGTGAGCTCGGCGTACCGGTCAAGCTGGTCGGTCTGGGCGAGGGGCCCGATGACCTCGCGCCCTTCGACGCCGAGGAGTTCGTGGACGGCATTCTGGGCTGAACAGCCCTGCCGCAACGGAACGTTTACTCCCACGCCCGCTCCGTCACACCGCTGTAACACCCCAGGCGTTCCGCCGAAATCGCCACACTCCACGCTGATCCCCGACCGGCCGACCGGCTGGCGAGGGGAGAGGCGTTCCACATGGACCTGGACACCGGAGCGACAGCCTGGATGCTGATGTCAGCATCGCTGGTGCTGCTCATGACGCCTGGACTGGCGTTCTTCTACGGGGGCATGGTGCGCGGCAAGTCCGTGCTCAACATGATGATGATGTCCTTCATCGCCATTGGCGCGGTGGTGGTCGTCTACGTGCTGTACGGCTGGTCGATGTCGTACGGCGCGGACGTGGGGGGATTCTTCGGCAACCCGTTCGATCAGTTCGGCCTCAGCGGCACGATCTGGAATGACGACGGCAGCTACGCCATCGACGCCTTCGGGGTGCCGGTGATCGTGGGGGTGGCGTTCCAGGTGACCTTCGCGATCATCACCGTGGCGCTGATCTCCGGTGCGATCGCCGACCGGGTCAAGTTCAGCACCTGGGTGGTCTTCGCGGTGCTGTGGGTGACGGTCAGCTACTTCCCGCTGGCGCACATGGTCTGGGGCGGTGGACTGCTGTCCGGTCTGAACGAGAACGGCATCGCCGCGCTCCTGTTCGGCTGGGATGCCGAGAACGGGGTGGCCAATGTCGCCCCGATCGACTTTGCCGGTGGCACTGTGGTGCACATCAACGCCGGGATCGCCGGTCTGGTGCTGGCCCTGCTGATCGGCAAGCGCAAGGGTTTTGGCCGCGAGCCGATGCGCCCACACAACCTGCCCTTCGTGATGCTGGGTGCCGCGCTGCTGTGGTTCGGCTGGTTCGGCTTCAACGCCGGTTCGGCCTTCACCGCCGACGGTAACGCCGGTCTGGCCTGGGTGAACACCACCGCCGCCACCGCCGCCGCGATGATCGGCTGGCTGGTCACGGAGAAGATCCGCGACGGGCACGCCACCAGCCTGGGGGCCGCCTCCGGTGTGGTCGCCGGTCTGGTCGCCATCACCCCGGCCGCCGGGGCGCTGCGCCCGGTCACCTCCATCATCCTCGGCATCGTCGCCGGTGCGCTCTGCGCCTTGGCGGTCGGGCTCAAGTACAAGTTCGGCTACGACGACTCGCTCGACGTGGTGGGCGTCCACCTGGTCGGCGGTCTGGTCGGCACCATCGGCATCGGCTTCCTGGCCGCCGAGGGTGGGCTGTTCTTCGGCGACGGGATCAAGCTGCTGGTGGTCCAGATCGTGATCGCGGTGCTGGCCCTGGTGTTCTCCGGCCTGGTCACGCTGGTGATCGGGTACATCCTCAAGGCCACTCTTGGCTGGCGGGTCAGTGAGGAGGCCGAGGTCGGGGGTATCGACCTGGCGGTGCACGGTGAGACCGCGTACGAGACGCTGGGCGGAGCCCGCGTGGTGACGGAGGTGAAGGCATGACCAAGCTCGTGTCCGCAGTGATCCAGCCCCACCGGCTGGACGATGTGAAGTCCGCCCTGGAGGCCGCCGGTGTCCGTGGTCTGACCGTGAGTGAGGCCAGCGGCTACGGTCGTCAGCGCGGTCACACCGAGGTCTACCGCGGCGCGGAGTACACCGTGGATCTGGTGCCGAAGGTGAAGATCGACGTGCTGGTCCGGGATGAGGACGCGGCCGAGATCACCGAGGTGCTGATCAAGGCGGCGCAGACCGGCAAGATCGGCGACGGCAAGGTCTGGGTGGTGCCGGTGGAGGATGTCGCCCGGGTTCGTACCGGCGAGCACGGACCTGATGCCCTGTGACGGACGTCCGATGACGACCGGTGAGGCCCCGCACCCCCCGACGGTGGGGGTGCGGGGCCTCTCCGCTGCCCGGTTCGCCCTGGCCCGGCAGGTCACCGACGGCAGTGTCCGCCGTCGTGCGATGTCCGACCTGGTGTTGGACTCCCTGGCCGCGCTGTGGGCCGAAGCGACCGCGGGGGAGGACACCCCGGGCATCGGACTGGGTGTGGTCGGATCGGTGGGACGGGGCGACGCCAGCCCCGCCTCAGACCTCGACCTGCTGCTGGTGCACGAGGGTCGGGGCCACTCCGCCGCCGAGCTGGCCGCCCTCGCCGACCGGCTCTGGTACCCGATCTGGGACGCCGGACTGGATCTGGACCACTCGGTGCGGTCGCTCGCGCAGTGCCGACAGGTCGCCAGCCGGGACCTACCCGCCGCGGTGGGGCTACTCGATCTGCGCCCCGTAGCCGGAGATCCGGGGATCGTGCACCGGGCCCGTTCTGCACTGCTGGCGGACTGGCGCTCGGCGGCCCGACGACGACTGCCGGAGCTGCTGGCCTCCACCCGGCAGCGAGCAGAGCGGCACGGCGAGCTGGCCTACCTGATCGAGCCGGACCTCAAGGAGTCCCGGGGCGGCATCCGGGACGCCGTGGTGCTCTCCGCGCTGGCCGCCACCTGGCTGACCGACCGTCCGCACGGAGCCGTGGATGCCGCGCACGCCCACCTGCTCGACGTCCGGGACGCGGTGCAGACCGTGACCGGGCGGCACACCAACCGGCTGCTCGCCGCCGACCAGGACGAGGTCGCCGAGCTGCTGGGTGTCGGGGATCGGGACGACCTGCTCGCCGGACTGGCCGAGGCCGGACGGGTGATCTCCTACGCCCTGGACTCCACCGCCCGCAACGCCCGGCAGGCGCTGCACCGTCCGGCGCGCACCCCGGTGCTGGTCCGCGGTCGACGGGCGGCCCCCCGGTTGCGCACCGTTGCCGAGGGGCTGGTGGAGCACGACGGGGAGCTGGTGCTGGCCGCCGACGCCGACGCCGACCATGATCCGGTGCTGGCCCTGCGTGCCGCCGCCACCGCCGCCCGCACCGGACTGACCCTGTCGCCGATCAGCGTCACCAGCCTGACCCGCACCCCGCCGTTGCCCGAGCCCTGGCCGAAGGCCGCCCGCACCCTGCTGGTGCAGTTGCTCGGCACCGGCCCGGCGCAGGTGCCTGTCTGGGAGGCGCTGGACCTGGCCGGGGTGGTCACCACCTGGGTCCCGGAATGGGCCGGCATCCGTAACCGCCCGCAGCGCTCCCCGATCCACCGGCACACCGTCGACCGGCACTGCGTGGAGTGCGCCGCCGTCGCGGCCGGACTGCGCAAGGGCACCGAACGCCCGGACCTGCTGCTGGTCACCGCGCTGCTGCACGACATCGGCAAACGGGCCGGTGCGCAGGACCATGCGATCACCGGTGCCCGACTGGCCGGACCGATCGCCGCCCGGATGGGCTTCACCGCCGCGGAGTCCGCCGACGTCGCGCTGCTGGTCCGCGAGCACCTGACCCTGTCCGAGTTGGCCACCACCGCCGATCCGGACGACCCGGCCACCGTCGACCGACTGCTCGCCGCCGTTGACCACCGACTCGATCTGCTGCACCTGCTCCGGGCCCTGACCGAGGCGGATGCCAGTTCCGCCGGGCCGACCGCGTGGACGGCGTGGCGGGCCCGACTGGTCGACGATCTGGTGGGTCTGGCGGCAGGTAGGCTGGAGCGTCCCTGATTCTCCGAGAGGTGAGGTCCGCGCGGTGTTCGCCAGCCTGTCCGACCGTCTGACGTCGACCTTCAAGAACCTGCGCACCAAGGGCCGGTTGTCCGAGGCGGACATCGATGCCACCGTGCGCGAGATCCGGCGTGCCCTGCTGGACGCCGACGTCGCCGTCCCGGTGGTCCGCGCCTTCACCGGTGCCGTCCGGGAGCGGGCGCTGTCCGCCGAGGTCTCCGGTGCGCTGAACCCGGCCCAGCAGGTCGTCAAGATCGTCAACGACGAGCTGGTCGCGATCCTCGGCGGTGACAACCGCCCGCTGCACCTGGCCAAGACCCCGCCGACGGTGATCCTGCTTGCGGGTCTGCAGGGTGCCGGTAAGACCACTCTGGCCGGCAAGCTCGCCCTGCACCTGAAGGGACAGGGCCACACCCCGCTGCTGGTCGCTGCTGACTTGCAACGCCCGAACGCGGTCACCCAGCTCCAGGTGGTGGCCGAGCGCGCCGGGGTGCCGGTCTTCGCCCCGCACCCGGGCAACCAGGGTGCCGAGGACGACATCGTGGTCGGTGCCGACCCGGTGGCGGTCGCCCGCGAGGGTCTGGCCACCGCGCAGGCCCGGCAGCACGATGTGCTGATCGTCGACACCGCCGGTCGCCTCGGTGTGGACCAGGTGCTGATGCAGCAGGCCGCGGACATCCGCGACGCGGTGAACCCGGACGAGATCCTGTTCGTGATCGACGCGATGATCGGTCAGGACGCGGTCGCCACGGCCCAGGCCTTCGCCGACGGTGTGGGCTTCACCGGTGTGGTGCTGTCCAAGCTGGACGGCGACGCCCGCGGTGGTGCGGCGCTGTCGGTGGCGTCGGTCACCGGCCGCCCGATCCTGTTCGCCTCCACCGGTGAGAAGCTGACCGACTTCGAGGTCTTCCACCCGGACCGGATGGCCTCCCGCATCCTCGACATGGGTGATGTGCTCACCCTGATCGAGCAGGCGGAGAAGGCCTTCGACGCCGAGCAGGCCGAGGAGATGGCCGCCAAGCTCTCCTCCGGGGAGGGCTTCACCCTGCAGGACTTCCTGCAGCAGATGCAGCAGCTCAAGAACATGGGCTCGATGAAGAAGATGCTCGGCATGCTCCCTGGGATGGGGCAGATGCGCGAGGCCATCGACAACTTCGACGAGCGCGAGGTCGACCGGGTCGAGGCGATCATTCGCTCGATGACCCCGGCTGAGCGGGTCAACCCGAAGATCATCAACGGTTCCCGCCGCGCCCGGATCGCCAAGGGTTCCGGTGTCCAGGTCTCCGAGGTGAACGGGATGCTGGAGCGCTTCGAGGCCGCGCAGAAGATGATGAAGCAGATGTCCAAGGGCGGCGGTATGCCGGTGCCCGGGATGGGGATGCTGCCGGGTTCGGGCAAGAAGTCGCGCGGGAAGGCGCAGCAGTCCCGCAAGGCCAAGGGCAAGTCGGGCAACCCGGCCAAGCGCGCCCAGCAGGAGAAGGCCGCAGCCGACCGCGCCGCCGGGATCGCTCCGGCCGCCCCCCAGGGGTCGTCCTTCGGCCTCGGTGGGCAGCAGCAGCCGCAGGACCCGAGCTCGATCGAGCTGCCCGAGGGCCTGGACAGGTTCTTCGGCGGACGCTGACATGCGCGCCGTGCACCTGCGGGGCCCGGTCGTCCTGGATGACGACCGGGTCGCGCCGGAGGCTTGGCTGCTCGGTGATCGGATCACTTTCCACCGGCCCTCGTCGGTGGACGCCACGCTGGACGGCTGGGTGCTGCCCGGTCTGGTCGATGTGCACTGCCACGTCGGCCTCGGTGCGCAGGGTGAGGTGGACCGGTCGACCGCCGAGCAGCAAGCGCTGGCCGACCGGGACTCCGGGGTGCTGCTGATCCGCGACGCCGGGTCTCCCGCCGACACCCGCTGGGTCGACGACCGCGAGGATCTGCCCCGGCTGATCCGGGCCGGGCGGCACCTGGCCCGCCCCAAGCGGTACCTGCGGCACTACGGTCGGGAGCTGGCCGAGGTCGCCGAGCTGCCGGCCGCCGTGGTGCAGGAGGCCGTTCGGGGTGACGGCTGGGTCAAGCTGGTCGCCGACTGGATCGACCGCGACCTGGGCCCCGACGGTGACCTGCGCCCGCTCTGGCCGGATGACGTGCTGGCGCAGGCAGTGGCCGCCGCACACGCCCACGGGGCCCGGGTCACCGCGCACACCTTTGCCACCGAGGCGCTGGACGGCCTGCTCGATGCCGGGGTCGACTGCCTGGAACACGCCACCGGCGCCGACCCCCGTCAGATCGACCGGATCGCCGCCGCCGGGGTCCCGGTCACCGTCACCCTGTTGCAGGTCGCGCAATTCGCCGCCATCGCCGACCAGGCGGTGAAGTACCCGGTGTACGCCGAGCGGATGCGCCGGATGCACACCCGCCGGTACCAGCACGTCCGTGATCTGCACGATGCCGGAATCCCGCTGCTCCTCGGCACCGACGCCGGTGGCACGATCGCCCACGGTCGGATCGCCGACGAGGCCGCCGAGCTGCTGGCCGCGGGCATCCCGGATGCCGACGTGGTGGCCGCCGCCAGTTGGCGCACCCGCCGCTGGCTCGGCGCGCCGGTGCTGGGGGAGGGCGACCCGGCCGACCTGGTGGTCTACGACAGTGATCCTCGGGTGGACGCCCGAGTGCTTGCCACGCCCCGGGCGGTCGTCCTGCGTGGGAACCGGGTGCGCTGAGGGAGGTTGGGCGCAGCCGCCCTCGTCTGGCACAATGACCTGCTGTACTCGGCGCGTGCGGCCCCTCTACCCGCTCGATGCTGTGACACCCAGGCAGGACCACCACCCGCATGCCCCACGTGCGGCACGGTCCGGCCGCCCCACATCAACAGGAGAGACCACACAGTGGCCACCAAGATTCGCCTGAAGCGTCTCGGCAAGATCCGTGCGCCGTACTACCGCGTCGTCGTCATGGACTCCCGTGCCAAGCGCGACGGTCGTGCCATCGAGGAGATCGGCAAGTACCACCCCACCGAGGAGCCCTCGCTGATCGAGATCTCCTCCGAGCGTGCGCAGTACTGGCTCAGCGTCGGTGCCCAGCCGACCGAGCAGGTCATGGCGCTGCTCAAGGTCACCGGTGACTGGCAGAAGTTCAAGGGTCTGCCGGGTGCCGAGGGCACCCTGCGCGTCAAGGGCGAGTCCCAGGACGTCCAGGCCGCCATCGACGCGGTCGCCGCCGACGCCGAGAAGGCCAAGGCCAAGGCTGCCGAGAAGAAGGCTGCTGCCGAGGCTCCGGCCGAGGAGGCCCCCGCCGCCGAGACCGAGGCTCCCGCGGAGTCCCCGGCTGAGGACGAGCAGGCCTGATGCTCGCCGACGCGCTCGAGCACCTGGTCCGCGGGATCGTCGACCATCCGGACGACGTGCGGGTGGACGCCCGCGCGCTGCGCCGGGGCGACCTGCTCGAGGTCCGGGTTCATCCCGATGACCTTGGCCGAGTGATCGGGCGCGGTGGCCGCACGGCCCGTGCGCTGCGCACCGTCGTCGGGGCACTGTCCACCGACGGTCCGGTCCGGATCGACGTCGTGGACGTCGCACGGCGCTGAGCGCATCATCGTGACAGGCCCGGTTCCCGCCACTGGTGGGGACCGGGCCTGTGCCATGTCGACCCTGAGGAGCACCCCATGCAGCTGACCGTCGCCCGGATCGGCCGCGCCCATGGCCTGCGCGGCGAGCTGGCGCTCGATGTGCGCACCGACGACCCGGAGACCCGGTTCGCGGTTGGTGCCGTCCTGCCCACCGACCCGCCGGAGCACGGCCCGCTGACCGTCACCCGCACCCGCACCCAGCAGGATCGCTGGTTCGTGCAGTTCGCCGAGGTGCCGGACCGCACCGCCGCCGAGGCGCTGCGCGGGGTGACCCTGGTGGTCGATGTCGCCGCCGACGGCTCCGAGGAGGACGCCTGGTACCCGCATGAGCTGACCGGGCTGCGCGCCGAGAACGTCGACGGTCGGGTGCTGGGGGAGATCGCCGGCCTGGAACATCTGCCCGCCCAGGATGTGCTGGTGCTCCGGGAGCCAGATGGTGCCCGCACGCTGGTGCCCTTCGTCCGGGCCATCGTGCCGGTGGTGGACGTCCCCGGCGGCCGCGTGGTGATCGACCCGCCCGGGGGGTTGCTCGCCGCCGACGTGGAGAACCTGGTGATCAGCGAGGAGAGCACGGGCGCATGAGGATCGATGTCGTCACGATCTTCCCGGACTACCTGGCGCCGCTGAGTCTGTCCCTGGTCGGCAAAGCCCGCACCGCCGGCATTGTCGACCTGCGGGTGCACGATCTGCGCGACTGGACCACCGACCGGCACCGGACCGTCGACGACACGCCCTTCGGTGGTGGCGCAGGCATGGTGATGCGCCCGGACATCTGGGGTGCCGCCCTGGACGAGCTGTTGGGGGAGGACTCCCATCTGCTGCTGCCCACCCCCTCCGGTGCGTCGTTGACCCAGCGCCGGTCCGAGTCCATCGCCCGTGAGGACGAGCACCTGGTCATCGCCTGCGGTCGTTACGAGGGCATCGACGCCCGGGTTGCCGCGCACTACGCCGACCGGGGGGTGCGGGTCAGTGAGTTCTCCCTCGGTGACTACGTGCTCAACGGCGGTGAGGTGGCCGCGTTGGTGCTGATCGAGTCGGTGGTCCGGCTGCTGCCCGGTGTGGTCGGCAACCCACACTCGCTGGTCGAGGAGTCGCACGGCGAGGCCGGTCTGCTCGAGTACCCCGTCTACACCAAGCCGCCGGTCTGGCGGGAAGCCGAGGTGCCGCCGGTGTTGCTATCCGGGCACCACGGCAAGGTCGAGCGCTGGCGGCGGGACCAGGCGCTGGCCCGCACCGCCGAGCGTCGCCCGGATCTGCTGCGTCGGCTCGACCCCGCCGAGTTGGACAAGAAGGACCGCGCCACGCTGTCCGAGCTGGGTTGGACGGTGGGCGAGCACGGACCGGTTCTGCCGTCACCGGAGGCTGTGGCAGACTAGTGCGCTGGTGCGCGTAGGTCGCGTCTCTGCCACAGGGGAGACGAGCACGACCGCCTTGCTTCACAGCCGGGCCGCGCACCGCATCGATGCCCACTTCCGGCACCCGGTCTCAACGCCGGTGCCGATGATGACGCACGTGACCTGTGGCACGGCGGGAAAGTGAAACGAGATGTCCCACCTGCTCGACAGTGTCGACGCCGCCTCGCTGCGCACCGACATTCCGGAGTTCCGTGCCGGAGACACCCTGAAGGTCAACGTCAAGGTCGTCGAGGGCAACCGCTCCCGTGTCCAGCTGTTCCAGGGCGTCGTGATCGCCCGCCAGGGCGACGGCGTGCGCGAGACCTTCACCGTCCGCAAGGTCTCCTTCGGCGTCGGCGTGGAGCGGACCTTCCCGGTGCACTCCCCGTCGCTGGAGTCCATCGAGGTCGTCACCCGCGGTGACGTGCGTCGCGCCAAGCTGTACTACCTGCGCAACCTGCGCGGCAAGAAGGCGAAGATCAAGGAGAAGCGCGACACCCCGGCCAAGAAGGCCTGAGCTCAGCGCTCTCCCGTTCCGAAGGCGGTCACCGTTGCGGTGGCCGCCTTCGGCGCGTTCGGGGGAGTTCTGTGTGGGTCCCCGGACGTGCGCCGGGACGGTTGGGCGGCTGCCCCGCCCGCATGGCACAGTGTCCGGGTGACGCACCAGGACGCCAGCCGCGGGGACGAGCCGGTCCCCACCCCCGCCACCCGTCGCGCGGCACGGCGTCCGCGCAACCCGGTGCTCGGCTTCCTGCGCGAGGTGGCGATCATTCTGGTCAGCGCCATCGTGCTGTCCTGGGTGGTCAAGACCTTCCTGGCGCAGGCGTTCTTCATCCCGAGCGCGTCGATGCACGACACCCTGCTCGAGGGTGACCGGGTGCTGGTCAGCAAGCTCGCACCCGGGCCGTTGGACGTGCACCGGGGGGACATTGTGGTCTTCGCCGATCCCGGTGGGTGGCTCACCGACCAGGAGCAGGCCGACACCAATGCGTTCCAGGATGCGTTGATCGCCATCGGTCTGGCCCCGCAGCAGTCCGAGGACCACCTGATCAAGCGGGTGATCGGATTGCCTGGTGACCATGTCAGCTCTGCCGGTGACGGGACGCCGCTGGAGGTCAACGGGGTCGCCATCGATGAGACGCTCTACCTCGCCCCCGGGGCCAACCCCAGCGAGATCGCCTTCGACGTCACCGTGCCGGAGAACTCGCTGTGGGTGATGGGGGACAACCGGCAACACTCTGCTGACTCCCGGTGGCACATGGGCGACCCGGGCGGCGGCGCGATCCCGATGGACGACGTCGTGGGCACTGCCTTCGTCAAACTCTGGCCGTTGGACCGGCTCGGCCTGCTCCGCAACCCCGGGGACGTCTTCGCGGACGTGCCCGACCCGTCATGACCGAGCTGGCGCGACCCCGCACGACGGGCGCGCGCCCTCGCACGAGCCGGAGCGTGGCACCGTCGCTGCGGGTGGAGCGGCAGATGCTCCGTGATGGTGCGACCGCCGTGGCCTGCCTGGACGAGGTGGGTCGTGGCGCGCTGTGCGGTCCGGTCACCATCGGGGCGGTGGTGGTCACCGCGCAGTCCAAGCCCGCACCGGTCGGGGTGCGTGATTCCAAGCTACTCAGCCCCGCGGCGCGGCTCGACCTGGTGCCGAAGATCCAGCGCTGGGCTGCCGCCTGGTCGGTCGGCCATGCCAGCCCGGCGGAGATCGACGAGTACGGCATCGTCGCCGCGTTGCGCCTGGCCGGGCAGCGCGCCCTCGACGGTCTGGGCCTCGTCCCGGACGCCGCACTGTTGGACGGCAACCACGACTACCTGTCGCCTCCCGCGCAGGCGACGCTGTTCGACGACGGGCCGGTGCTGCCCGAGCCGGTGTGCGCCGTCCCGCCGGTCACCACGCTGATCAAAGCGGATATGACCTGTGCCGCCGTGGCAGCGGCGAGCGTGCTGGCCAAGACCACGCGGGACGCGCTACTGCTGGACCTCGCCGAGGAGTTCCCGGACTACGGGTGGCGGGAGAACAAGGGCTACGCCAGCGCCGAGCATGTGGACGCGCTGCGGCGGCTCGGACCGACGGTCCACCACCGTCGGTCGTGGCGGCTGCCCGGGGTGGAGGTCGCCGCGCCACGGGATGGCGACCCGACCGGGGTACCGACACTGTGAGCACCCCGACCCGCTGAGCCCGAATCAGACACGGATGCGAGTCCCGGGACCGGATGAGCGATGATGGTCCCCGTGAGTGCCGAAGATCTGGAGAACTACGAGACCGAGATGGAGCTCGCGCTCTATCGCGAGTACCGCGACGCGGTCGGGCTGTTCTCCTATGTGGTCGAGACCGAGCGCCGGTTTTACCTGGCCAACCACGTCGACCTGCAGGTGCGCTCCGCCGCCGGTGAGGTCTACTTCGAGCTGACGCTGGCCGACGCATGGGTCTGGGACGTCTACCGCTCGGCGCGCTTCGTGAAGTCGGTGCGGGTGGTGACCTTCAAGGACGTCAACGTCGAGGAGCTAGTGAAGGCCGACCTTGATCTGGGCGGGGGTAGCGGCTTCGGCCGATGATCACGCGGGTGACGACTGTCCCCAGACCGGGTGACAGTCGGGTCGTCCCCAGCCGGGCACATCGCACCGCACGCTGAGCGCCGCGCACGCGCAACCTCAGTCGTGGAGGTGACGCGATGTCCCGGACACGACTCATCGGTCAACGCGGCGAGGATCTGGCCGCCGCCTGGCTGATCGCCCGAGGCCGCCAGGTGGTCGACCGCAACTGGCGCTGTGCAGCCGGTGAACTCGACCTGATCACCCTGGACGGGGACCAGCTCGCCGTGGTCGAGGTCAAGACCCGTACCGGGGTGGGATTCGGCCACCCGGCGGAGGCCGTCACCGCACAGAAGCTGCACCGGCTCCGACGCCTGACCGGGCTGTGGCTGGCCGCTCACCACTGTCGGCCCGCGGGCATCCGGGTCGAGGTGTTGGCGGTGCTGCTCCCGTCGCACGGGCCCGTCCGCTACGAGCTGCTGGCGGGGGAGCGATGACCGCCCTCGGCCGAGCACTGTCCGTGGGATTGCACGGCATGACCGCCCAGCTGGTCGAGGTGGAGGCACATCTGGCCTCGGCGTTGCCTTCCTTCACCCTGGTGGGCCTGCCCGACGCGTCGCTCACCGAATCGCGCAGTCGGGTCCGCGCTGCGGTGTCCTCCGCCGGGCTGGGCTGGCCGGCGCGACGGATCACGGTGAACCTGTCCCCGGCTGCGCTGCCCAAACATGGGCCGGGCTTCGACCTCGCCGTCGCGGTGGCCGTGCTGGGCGCCGCCGAGGCGCTCGATCCCACCCGCAGCAGGGATGTGGTGCATCTGGGTGAGCTCGGCCTGGACGGGCGGCTGCGTCCGGTGCGTGGGGTGCTGCCTGCGGTTGCTGAGGCGGTGTCCCGCGGCAGGACCAGGATCGTGGTGCCCACCGCTGATGTGGCTGAGGCCAGCCTGGTGCGGGATGCGGAGGTCATCGGGTGCACCAGTCTGGCGGAGGTGGTGCGACTGCACGGCGGGGATATCCCGGTTCCCGCGCTGGCACCCGTTCCCGCGCACCGCGGCACTGCGGCGCAGAGCCCCGACAGTGCGGACCTGTCCGACGTGCTCGGTCAACGCGAGGCCCGGCACGCGGTGGAGGTCGCCGCGGCCGGCGGGCACCATCTGCTGCTCAGCGGTCCGCCGGGTGCGGGCAAAACCATGCTGGCCTCCCGAATGCCCGGGCTGCTGCCGGACCTGAGCGAGGCCGACGCGGTCGAGGTCAGCGCCGTTCACTCGGTGGCGGGCACCTTCGATCCCAGCGCGGGGCTGCTGCGTCGACCGCCGTACGAGGACCCGCACCACACCGCCACCGCCCCCAGCATCGTCGGCGGCGGCTCCGGGTGGCCCCGGCCCGGTGCCGCCTCCCGTGCTCATCGCGGGGTGCTATTCCTGGACGAGGCACCGGAGTTCGACACCCGAGTCCTACAGACGCTGCGGCAACCGCTGGAGACCGGACACATGATCGTGCACCGCAGCGGTGGTGCCGTGCGCTTCCCGGCGCGCTTCCAATTGGTGCTGGCTGCCAACCCCTGCCCCTGCGGTCAGGCCACTGGCCGGGGCCGCGACTGCCTCTGCACCCCGCATGAGCGGCGGCGGTACCGCACTCGGTTGGAGGGACCGCTGCTCGACCGGGTGGATCTCCAGATCGACGTGCCCGCGGTGCGCCGGACGCGGGGTGAAGGCCCGGGTGAGTCCACCGCCACCGTCGCTGCCCGGGTCCGGTCCGCGCGGGCCGCCCAGAACGCACGCTGGGCCCCGTATCCCTGGTCGCTCAACTCCGAGGCCAGCGGCAATGAGCTGCGTGCTCTGCTCGGACCACGGCCCGCGGCGCTCACCGACCTGGACCGGGCACTCGAGGCTGGACGGCTCACCCTGCGCGGTGCCGACCGGGTGCTGCGGGTCGCCTGGACCCTGGCCGATCTGGCCGGAGCCACCGCACCCACCCGCGAGGACGTCGGCCGCGCGCTGCTGCTCCGGACCCGAGGGGGTGACCGATGAGCCAGGACGACGACGCCGAACTGCTCGCCCGGGTGGCCTGGTCCTCGTGCACCGAACCAGGTGACCCGGCCGCCGTGGCCGTGGTCGACGCGCTCGGTGCGGTGGAAGCGTGGCAGTGGCTGCGGTGCGCACGTGAACGCTCGGCACGGGAGGCGGCGCGGATGCTGATCACCCGGGTGCGTGAGCTGGACGCGGCCACCGGGTCGACCCCGGAGCCCGCCGGTGAGGACGCGGGGGACACCGGCACCGGTGGCGAGCAGGCTCTCGGGCTCCGGGCCGACGACACTCCGCTGATCCGCGACCCGGCCCGTGCACTGCGCGTCCTCACTCGGGCGGTCGACCGTTGGACCCCGCGGCTGGGCATCGACCCCCGACTGCTGCTGTCCCAGGCCGCCCGGATCGGGGCGCTCCCCCTGATCCCCGGACGACCCGGCTGGCCCGACCGGCTGACTGACCTGGGTGGCACCGTCCCGTTGTGCCTGTGGGTCCGGGGCGAGGCCCGGCTCGACCTGCTGGTGGAACGGGCGGTGGCCGTGGTGGGTGCCCGCGCCGCCAGCGACTACGGCGAGCGCGTCGCCGGTGACCTCGCCGCCGAGCTGGTCCGCGCGGGTGTCACGGTGATCTCCGGTGGTGCCTACGGCATCGACGCGGCCGCCCACCACGGCGCGCTCAGCGTGGACGGTGACCGGGCCGGCACCATCGCCCTGCTCGCCGGTGGGCCGGATCACCTCAGCCCGGCGGGAAACACCGGCCTGCTGCGCAGGATCATCGAACAAGGCGGTGCCGTCGTCGCGGAGAGCCCACCCGGTCGGCCGCCCAGCCGGTCACGATTCCTGCTCCGCAATCGGCTGATCGCCGCGCTGGCTGGTGCCACCGTGGTGGTCGAGGCGGGGTGGCGGTCCGGGGCGCTCAGCACCGCGCACCATGCGGGGGAGCTGCTGCGTCCGCTCGGTGCCGTCCCCGGCCCGGTCACGTCACCGTCCTCGGCGGGATGCCACCAGCTGCTCCGGAACGGCGCGGCCGTTTGCGTCACCGATGCCGACGAGGTGATCGAGCTGCTCGCAGGGCCCAACGCGGAGGCGGTCCCGGCCACGCGTGCTCAGGCCCCGACACTGGCCGAACCGGCACAGGACGCCCCTGCGGTGACGGTCGCGCGCGGCGGCGGGGTCGGTGGGCCTGCGACCAGGGGTGCCTCTCACCCCTCTCCCGGCAGCGGGCTCACGCTCGGGGTGCCCGCACCTGCCTGGCTGCGCGAGGCCAACCGTGCCGCCGCCCCGCCCGGGAGTCGACGGGCGCGGGTGCTCGATGCACTGAGCCGGCATCCGATCGGTGTGCCCACCCTCGCCGCCCGGGCCGGGCTCGCGCTGGTCGAGGTGGAGGCGGAGTTGGGATTGCTCGATCTCGCCGGGCTGGTGCGGCGCTCCGCCGAGGGACGGTGGTCGCTGCGACCGGGGTGACGCGCGGACGGTGCGGCGGGGGTCAGCCGACGAACCGCTGCGCCGACCGCTCCTCGGACCGGGTGATCGCCGCGCCATCGCCGCCCTCATGCGCGAAGTGGACCCAGCTGTTGTTGGAGTGGCAATGCCCGAGGCCGACATCCCCGAAGGAGTCGAGCAGCAGCGCCGGGTTCCACGGGGCGCGGCGCGTCGGCCGGTGCCCGAGGTCGGCCAAGGCGCGGTTGATCGGCCAGGTCGCCGCATCGGGGTCGGTGGTCGGGTTCTCGACATCGGACCACTCGAGTCGACCATCGCGGTAGAACCAGGCGCTCTGCCAGCCGGTCCCGCCGAAGAAGTCGGCCTCCACCCGCGCGACCGTGAGCCCGTCCAGCGTGGCGGTGACCTGCTCGGGTTCGATCAACTCGACATCGTCCGGTCGCAGGACCAGGGCCAGGTCCGACCGCAGCGGCACCAGGGTCGTGCCGGGCAGCCGGGTGCTCAGCTCCCGTGCCACGTGCAGGGGCGCGATGAACGCGTCCAGTTCGTAAGCCATGAGGGGGGTCCTTCCGGGCTGCACCGCGGGTGTTCCGGAGGGTGCGGCGCCGACCGGTACGGGTGCCCCGCGCGGACACCCACGGGGGACGAGGGTAGTCACGCTGATGGGGGACAGTGGCTGGGTCGAAGGGCCCAGTGCATCGTCGCGGAGCGGCTCCGGCTGAACTCGGACCCGCCAGGATCACCCGTTCGGTGCGGAAACGGACCCGGAAAACCGGACATATACCCGTGATTCCCCCAGGGGTGGGTGATTCCTCACACACGGTGCTTGTCGCCCGGTGGTGTGACGGTCACCCTAGAGCGGTGCAGCAGGAGGCAGGAGCGCAGGAGACGGTCGCGGATGACGCGCTCGTCGACGCCTTCGTGCTCCACTTGCGGGCGCAGCGCGGTCTGTCCGAGCACACCGTGCGGGCCTATCGCAGCGACCTGCGCGCGCTGGAGGGCTACGCCCGACGGCACGGCACCCCGGGGCTGGTCGGAGTGGACCTGACCGTGCTGCGCGGCTGGCTCGCCTCGATGGCCGCCGCCGACCGCAGTCGCGCGACGTTGGCCCGCCGTGGTGCCGCAGTCCGGACGTTCTTCGGATGGGCGGCACGCACCGGAAGGATCGCGCAGGACCCCGCGCTGCGTCTGGGATCGGCCCGCCCGAGCTCGACGCTGCCGACGGTGCTCAGCCAGGACTCCGCCGCCGACCTGCTCGATGTGGCCCGCACCCGCGCCGATGACGAGGACCCGATCCACCTGCGGGACTGGGCGGCGCTGGAGCTGCTCTATGCCACCGGTGTGCGGGTCGGCGAACTCTGCCGCGCCGATGTTGACGACCTGGATCTGGCCGAGCGGACGCTGCGGGTGCTGGGCAAGGGCGGCAAGGAGCGCGTCGTGCCGGTGGGGGAGCCTGCGGTGGATGCGACCCGACAGTGGCTGGGCCGTGGCCGCCCCGCACTGGCCGTTGACGGGTCCGGGCCTGCCCTGTTCCTGGGTCGGCGTGGTGGCCGGGTCGACCAGCGCCAGCTCCGCAGCGCCGTGCATGCCGTGGCGCAGGTTGCCGGAGTGGATGATGTCGCCCCGCATGCGCTGCGGCACAGCGCCGCCACGCATCTCTTGGAAGGTGGCTCCGACCTGCGCAGCGTGCAGGAGGTGCTCGGTCACTCCAGCCTCGCCACCACCCAGCGCTACACCCACGTGACCGCGGACCGCCTCCGCGCGTCCTTCGAGCAAGCTCACCCCCGCGCATGACCCGCGAGACGGAGACCATCATGACTGTGCCGGTCGAGCAGCACACCGCCCCCGGTGCTGCCTCCCGCGGGCTCGCCGCGCCGCTCGGTGTCATCCCGCACCAGAGCGGGGTCGAGGAGTCGCCGCAGCCAGAGCCTGAGCTCGCCACCGTCGTGTTGCTCACCGACGGTGGAGACCTGGCCGAGGCGCTGGTCGATGCGGTGGTGGTAACCGAAGCGTTGGAGGCGCTGGTCCCCGCCCCTGGGCACCTGACCCTCGTCGAGCCGCTGCCCGACCCCGATGTCCTGCTGCCCGAGTCGGACAATCTGGACGGCGGGCGATCCGAGCTGGACGCTCTGGAGGGCTCGCTTCCGCCGGAGGACGTTGAGCCGCAGCTCACGCTGGATCGGGTCGCTCAGGACTGGCTCGCGTTCAAAACCACCGGCGACCGGGTGGTCCGCGAGCGGCTGATTCTGCACTACGCGCCCCTGGTGGCCGCGGTCGCGGGTCGGGTCGGCATGCGGTTGCCCGCGATGGTCGAGCAGGCGGACCTGGTGTCGTACGGCATGTTCGGTCTGATCGACGCGATCGAGAAGTATGAGCTCGGCCGCTCGGTGAAGTTCGAGACCTACGCCTCCTCACGGATCCGCGGTGCGATCCTGGATGAGCTGCGGGCGATGGATTGGATCCCGCGGTCGGTGCGGACCAAGGCCCGGGCGGTCGACCGTGCCTACGCCGAGTTGGAGTCCGAGCTGCACCGGGTGCCCACTGAGCGTGAGGTCGCGGGACGGTTGCAGGTGGACCTGCGCGAGCTGCGTGCCCTGTTCACTCAGCTGTCGACGGTGAACGTCGCGGCATTGGACGAGTTGCTGGGTGCTGGCGATGCCGATCGGCTGTCGTTGCTCGACACGCTCGGCGATGACCGGACCCCTGATCCGGGTGACTCCATGGAAGCGCAGGAGACCAAGTTCCTGCTGGCCCGCGCCATCGACCAGCTCGGCGAGCGGGAGAAACTGGTCCTGGTCCTCTACTACTACGAGGGCATGACCCTGGCGGAGATCGGCCGAGTGTTGGGGGTCACCGAGTCGCGCATCTCGCAGATGCACACCGCCGCCATGGTGCGTCTGCGCAGCCGACTGACCGAGGCCGAGCGGGTCTGACGCCCCGGAGTCCGGGAGCAGCACGATCGGACCGCCGTGCAGCAGCAACCAGGGGTCCAGGTACTCCTGGCCCTCGCGCACACCCCAGTGCAGACACCCGCGCGGATCGCAGTGCGTGGGTCCGCCGCCGAGCGTGCCGACCGGCTGCCCCGCGGACACCCGGTCACCGACTGCCACAGTGGCGCTCACCGGTTCCAGCGAACTGCGCAGACCGTCATCGTGGGTGATCGTCAGCACTGGCCGGTCGACCACGGTGCCCGCAAAGCTGACCGTTCCGGTCCTGGGTGCCAGCACCGCCTCGCCGACCGTGGCATCGAGGTCGACCCCGCGGTGGCCGGGGGACCAGCGTTGGGCAGGCTTCTCGAATCCGCGCAACAGTGGGCCGGGCACCGGAACGGTCCAGTCGTCGCCGGGTGATGCGGGGGCCGACTGGGCGCTGGCGCGGTGCAGGCCGGACAGGCCGACGGCGACGAGCACCGTGGCCGCACTCAGCAGCACGGCTAGTCGGGTGGTGGATCGCAGATGGGTGACGGAGCGCAGCATCGGCCCACCGTGGCTGCGGTGGGCGGGCCCGGTCAGGCGGCGCGGGAACGTTCTGGGGACGATCGATCGTCCCCGGTCGTTGTGGACAGTGTTGGGCCGGGTGAGCAGAGCCACGTTGACGGCGCTCGAGGTAGCGGTGGCGTCCGGTAGACTGCTGCTCGCGACCGGCATCTGTCGGTCGACATCGCGCGTCACCACCGCCCTCACCGGCGGGCCGACGTCGGCAGCGGTCCACCCGGGCAACCAGGTGGTGTCGGCACAGGCGTGGCGCCAGGGATGCCGCCCACCCGGACGGCATCGACAACCGGACGAGCGGGCCCCGCTGAGTGTGGAGCCCGCGATCATGCTGCGCGCCCCACTGGGCGCGCCGGAAGGACGTGCCATGGCCGTCGTGACCATGCGCCAGCTGCTCGAGAGCGGTGTCCACTTCGGACACCAGACCCGCCGGTGGAACCCGAAGATGAAGCGCTTCATCTTCACCGAGCGCAACGGCATCTACATCGTTGACCTGCAGCAGTCGCTGTCGTACATCGACCGCGCCTACGAGTTCGTCAAGGAGACCGTCGCCCACGGCGGCAGCATCCTGTTCGTCGGCACCAAGAAGCAGGCGCAGGAGCCGATCGCCGAGCAGGCCGCCCGCGTGGGCATGCCCTACGTGAACCAGCGCTGGCTCGGTGGCATGCTCACCAACTTCCAGACCGTCAACAAGCGTCTGCAGCGCCTCAAGGAGCTTGAGCTCATCGACTTCGACGACGTCGCGGGGAGCGCCTTCACCAAGAAGGAGCTGCTCATCATGCGTCGTGAGAAGGACAAGCTCGCCAAGACCCTCGGTGGTATCCGCGACATGGCCCGGGTTCCCTCGGCCGTGTGGATCGTGGACACCAACAAGGAGCACCTGGCCGTCGACGAGGCGCGCAAGCTGGGCATCCCGGTCGTGGCGATCCTGGACACCAACTGCGACCCCGACCAGGTCGACTTCCCGATCCCGGGCAACGACGACGCCATTCGCGCCGTGCAGCTGCTGACCCGCGTGATCGCCGACGCCGCGGCCGAGGGCACCATGGCCCGTCACGCCGCCCGTTCGGGTCAGAACGAGGGGGCCGCCGCCACCACTGAGGCCGAGCCGCTGGCCGAGTGGGAGCGTGAGCTGCTCGCCGGTTCCGAGGCTGCTGAGGCCCCGGCTGCCCCGGCCGCTGAGGCTGCGGTCGAGGCCCCCGCCGCTGAGGCTGTTGCCGAGGCTCCCGCCGCCGAGACCACCGAGGCCCCGGCCGCGGAGTCCGGCGACGAGACCGCCAACTGACACCCACGACCACAAGGACGGATACACAGATGGCGAACTACAGCCTGTCCGACATCAAGGACCTCCGCGAGGCCACCGGTGCCGGCATGATGGACGTCAAGAAGGCGCTCGAGGAGGCCTCCGGCGACAAGGACAAGGCGCTGGAGATCATCCGCGTCAAGGGCCTCAAGGGCGTCTCCAAGCGGGAGAGCCGCTCTGCCTCCGACGGTCTGGTGGCCGCTGAGGTCATCACCGCCGGCGACGGCGAGAACGAGGTCGGCGTCATCGTCGAGGTGAACTCGGAGACGGACTTCGTCACCAAGAACGCCACCTTCATCACCCTGTCCGAGAAGGTGCTCGCCACCGCGGTCGCCTCCGGTGCCCGTGACGCGGACGCGCTGCTCGCGGCGGACGTCGACGGCAAGCCGCTGTCGGAGGTCGTCGACGAGACCGCCGCCGTGCTGGGCGAGAAGCTGGTCGTGCGCCGCCTGGAGCGGGTCGCCGGTGAGAAGGTCACCGTCTACCTGCACAAGGTGAACAAGGACCTCCCGCCGCAGGTCGGCGTGCTGGTCGCCACCGACGCCAAGGGTGCCGAGATCGCCCGGGACATCGCCACGCACATCGCAGCGTTCTCCCCGTCGTACCTCACCCGTGACGAGGTTCCGGCCGAGACGGTCGAGAACGAGCGTCGGATCGCCGAGGAGACCTCCCGCAACGAGGGCAAGCCGGAGGCCGCGCTCCCCAAGATCGTCGAGGGTCGCCTGAACGGGTTCTTCAAGGAGGTCGTCCTGCTGGACCAGCCCTTCGCCAAGGACCCCAAGAAGTCGGTCGGTCAGGTCCTGACCGAGGCCGGCGGCACTGTCACCGGATTCGTCCGGTACCGCGTCGGCGCCTGACGCACCACGCATCCGGTGGCCCCGGCCCGTACAGGGTCGGGGCCACCGGCGCGAGAACCACCGCACCACCGCCAGCCGACGACTCCCGGAGGGACCCCATGGCCACCATGATCGAAGAGACGACCGGCGAGGAGCGCACCGCACGGCGGGTGCTGCTGAAGCTGTCCGGTGAGGCCTTCGGTGGTGGCGCGATCGGTCTGGACGCCGCAGTCGTCCGCCGGATCGCCAGCGAGATCGGTGCCGCGGTGGCTGACGGCGTGCAGGTTGCCATCGTGGTCGGCGGCGGGAACTTCTTCCGCGGGGCGCAGCTGGCCACCATGGGGCTGGACCGGGCCCGTGCCGACTACATGGGCATGCTCGGCACTGTGATGAACTGCCTGGCCCTGCAGGACTTCCTGGAGCAGGCCGGGGTCAGCACCCGGGTGCAGACCGCAATCACCATGGGGCAAGTCGCTGAGCCGTACATCCCGCTGCGGGCGATCCGTCACCTGGAGAAGAACCGGGTCGTGATCTTCGGTGCCGGCGCGGGGCTGCCGTACTTCTCCACCGACACCGTCTCCGTGCAGCGTGCTCTGGAGACGCACTGCGACGAGGTCCTGATGGGCAAGAACGGCGTCGACGGTGTCTACACCGCCGACCCGCGCACCGACCCCAGCGCCCGGCGTCTGGACCACCTGACCTACACCGAGGCCATCGTCGGCGAGCTCGGCGTGATGGACTCCACCGCGCTGAGCATGTGCCGCGACAACGGCGTGCGGATGCGCGTCTTCGGGCTGGAGGAGCCGGGGAATGTCACCCGTGCACTCCGGGGTGAGAAGATCGGGACGCTGGTCACCGAGGACTGACCGACCCGCCCAGCATCCGCGGACCACAGAACCAAAGGAGCCACCGTGATCGACGACATCCTCCTCGAGGCCGAGGACAAGATGGACAAGGCCGTCGAGGTCGCCAAGGAGGACTTCGCCGCGATCCGCACCGGCCGTGCCAACGCCGCGATGTTCAACAAGATCGTCGTGGACTACTACGGCGCGCCGACCCCGCTGCAGCAGCTCGCGTCCTTCCAGGTGACCGAGGCGCGCACTGTGCTGATCTCGCCCTTCGACAAGACCGCGATGGCCGCGATCGAGAAGGCGCTGCGTGACTCCGACCTCGGCGTCAACCCGAGCAACGACGGCAACGCGATCCGGATCATCCTGCCCGCCCTCACCGAGGAGCGTCGCAAGGACTACGTGAAGCTGGCCAAGACCAAGGCCGAGGACGCCAAGATCTCGATCCGTAGCGTGCGCCGCCGGGCCAAGGACGGGCTGGACAAGCTGGTCAAGGACGGCGACGTCGGCGAGGACGAGGTCGCGCGCGCGGAGAAGGAGCTGGAGGCGCTGACCAAGAGCCACGTCGACACCATCGACACCGTGCTCGCCGCCAAGGAGAACGAGCTCCTCGAGGTCTGAGCGCCCCATGTCCAGCACCGTCGCCCCCGCACCCCCGCGCGCCGGCCGGAATCTTCCGGTCGCCATCGCGGTGGGTGTCGGCCTGCTCCTGGTCGTCGTCGCCTCGTTGATCTTCCGCAAGGAGCTCTTCGGGGTGATCGCGGTCGCGGCGGTCGGCGCTGGACTGTGGGAGCTCGCCCAGGCATTCGCCCGGCGCGGGGTGCACATCCCGTTGCTGCCCTTGCTGGTCGGGGACATCGGCATCCTGATCTCGGCCTATGTGGCCGGGCCGGAGGCGCTGTTCGTGGCCTTCGTGCTGACGGTCGGTGGGCTGGTGATCTGGCGGGTGCTCGACGGGTCCGGGCCCGCAGCGCTGCGCGATGCGACGGCGGGCACCCTCGCGGCGGCCTACCTGCCGCTGATGGGTGGCTTTGTCATGCTGATGCTGGCGGAGGCGGACGGGGCGGCCCGGGTGGCGCTGTTCGTGCTGCTCTGCGTGGCCAATGACACCGGTGGGTATGCCGTCGGCGTGCTGATCGGACGGCATCCGCTGGCCCCGTCGGTGAGCCCCAAGAAGACCTGGGAAGGTTTGGCGGGGTCGCTGGTGTTGGCCTGTGTGGTCGGGGTGCTTGGTGTGCACCTCATGTTCGATGGTGACCCGGCGGTCGGTGCTCTGCTCGGGGTGGCGGCGGTCGCGGTGGCCACGTTGGGTGACCTCGCGGAGTCCCTGCTCAAGCGGGACCTCGAACTCAAGGACATGGGCAGTCTGCTTCCCGGCCACGGTGGTGTGCTGGACCGGATCGACTCGCTGCTGCTCGCCGCCCCCGTGATCTACCTGCTGCTGCACGCGCTGCAGCCGGTCGCGGCCTGATCGCCGCCACCACCCCAGCCGTCAACTCGCCGGAGCTTCGTATGACCTCGACCCCCGTCGCACTCAATCTGTCCACGCCCGCCCGGGGTGCCCGTGGCAAGCCGCCGAAGCACTTCGCGGATCTGACCCCGGACGAGCGGGTGGCCAAGGTGGTGGAGCTGGGGGAGAAGCCGCTGCGTGCCAAGCAGTTGGCCACCCACTACTTCAGTCACCTCACCTCCGACCCGTCGGCGATGACCGACCTGCCGGCTGCCAGCCGGGACAAGCTGGTCGAGGCGATGTTCCCGCAGCTGCTCACCGCCGCCCGCACTCTGCACGCGGACGGCGGCACCACCGTGAAGACCCTGTGGCACCTGTTCGACGGGGCCAAGGTCGAGTCGGTGCTGATGCGCTACGCCAACCGGACCACCCTGTGCGTGTCCTCCCAGGCCGGTTGTGGCATGGCCTGCCCGTTCTGCGCCACGGGGCAGCTGGGCCTGACCCGCAACCTGTCCCCGGCGGAGATCATCGAGCAGGTGCGGTCGGCCGCCCGGTCGCTGGCAGCCGGTGAGGTGCCCGGCGGGGAAACCCGACTGTCGAATGTCGTGTTCATGGGCATGGGCGAGCCGCTGGCCAACTACAAGACCGTGATGGCCACGGTGCGAGCGCTGACCGCCCCGACGCCGCAGGGCTTCGGGATGAGTGCCCGCAACATCACCGTCTCCACCGTCGGTCTGGCCCCGGCGATGGACAAGTTGGCCGGTGAGGGCATCCCGGTCACCCTGGCGTTGTCCCTGCACGCGCCCGATGACGAGCTGCGCTCCGAACTGGTGCCGATGAACAGCCGATTCTCGGTGAAGGAGGTGCTCGACTCCGCGCGGCGGTACTTCGAGGCCACCGGTCGCCGGGTGTCGATCGAGTACGCGTTGATGCGGGACATCAACGACCAGGCGTGGCGCGCCGATCTGCTCGGCACCGAGCTGAACCGGCGCGGACGCGGCTGGGTGCACTGCAACCCGATCCCGTTGAATCCGACCCCCGGTTCCAAGTGGACGGCGAGCGATCCCGCGGTCGAGGCCGAGTTCGTGGCACGCTTGCGGGCACACGGGATCCCCACCACGGTGCGGGACACTCGGGGCAGCGACATCGACGGCGCCTGCGGTCAGTTGGCGGCTGAGGAGGACTGAATGAGCGACGGCGGCATGTTCCGGCGGGTCTCCGGGCTGAGCACCGGGTATCACACGGAAGAAGTCGACGACTTCTTCGCTCACGCTCGGACCGTCTACGAGCAGGGCCCCGCTGGCGCGCTCACCGGCAAGGACGTGCGCACGGCTGCCTTCGACCTGGTCCGGCACGGCTACTCCACCACCGCGGTGGATGCGGCACTGGACCGGCTGGAAGCGGCGTTCGTTGCTCGGTCCCGCGCGGACTTCATCAACGAGCGGGGTCGTCAGGCCTGGCTGGAGCACTTGGCCGACCAAGCCCGCACCCTGTACGGCCGGCTGACCCGACCCGACGGTGAGCGGTTCGCCCCGCCGGCCGGGCGCGCGGCCGGCTACGACGTCGAGCAGGTGGACGACGTCTGCCACCGATTGGTCGCCTACTTCGACCGGAACCAGCCGCTGACCGCCCAGGAGCTGCGCACCACTGTCTTCGCGCGGGCCAAGGGCAAGCGCGCCTACGACGAGGCCTCGGTGGACGCGTTCCTGGAGCGGGCGGTCGACGTCCTGCTCGCCGCGGAGTGAGCCCGGCGGCATGACCGCCCGCCGCGACATCGTCCTGCTCGGCTCCACCGGATCGATCGGGGTCCAGGCGGAGGACGTGGTGCTGCGCAACCCGGAGCGCTTTCGGGTGACCGGCATTGCCGCGGGGGGTTCTGATCCGGATGCTCTGGCCGCGCAGGCGGTGCGGCTGCGGGTGCGCACCGTTGCGGTCGCTGATCCTCGCGCGACCGACGCGGTCCGTGCCGCCTACGCCCGCCACGCGGTCGCTGCGGGACTGCCTGCTGACGGTGTCGACCTGCTCGGTGGACCGCAGGCCGTCGAGCAGGTCGCCGCGAGCCCGGTGGATGTGGTGCTCAACGGGATCACCGGGTCCGTCGGGCTGGGTCCGACGCTGGCGACGTTGCGCGCCGGTACCACCCTGGCACTCGCCAACAAGGAGTCACTGGTGGCCGGTGGCGCGCTGGTCCGGCAGGCACAGCAGCGACCCGATCAGATCGTCCCGGTCGACTCCGAGCACTCGGCGCTGGCACAGGCGCTGCGTGGTGGGCGGCGCGCGGAGGTGCGCCGACTGGTGCTGACGGCCTCCGGTGGCCCGTTCCGCGGCCGTGGGATGGCGGATCTGGCGGCGGTGACCCCGGCGCAGGCGCTCGCCCACCCCACCTGGCGGATGGGGCCGGTGGTCACGATCAACTCCGCGACCCTGGTCAACAAGGGCTTGGAGCTGATCGAGGCCCACTGGCTGTTCGATGTCCCCGCGCAGGACATCGCCGTGGTGGTGCACCCGCAGTCGGTGGTGCACTCGATGGTCGAGTTCGTCGACGGCTCCACTCTGGCGCAGGCCTCACCGCCGGATATGCGGCTGCCGATCGCGCTCGGACTGGGCTGGCCGGACCGGGTGCCGGATGCGGTGCCCGCCTGCGACTGGACTACCGCCGCTGCGTGGACCTTCGAGCCGCTGGACACCGCCGCGTTCCCCGCCGTGGACCTGGCCCGGTCGGCGGTGGCGAGTTCGGCGACGCACCCGGCCGTGCTCAATGCGGCGAATGAGGTCGCGGTGGCGGCGTTCTTGGCCGGTGGCTGCGGGTTCCTCGACATTGTGCGGACGGTGCACGCCGTCCTGGGCGACCACCGGGACACCGGGACGTCCACCACCCTGGACCAGGTGCTCGCCGCCGAGGAGTGGGCGCGCGCCCGCGCCGGTGAGATCCTGCGTGGGTCCCGGTGATCCGGCGGATCAGCCCGGTCACCCGCCGGCCCGCACCAGCGCGGTGTCCGATCCGGTGAGCAGGTCCGCCAGCACCCGACCCGAGAGGTTCGCCGCGGCGAACGGCTCCGGTCCGTGCCCGCCGACCCAACCGATCCCGTCCGCATCGAGCCCCACCGGGTAGGGCGTCATCGCGGCACGTGACCACGACCAGCGCTGGCTGACCGGCAGCTGACCGAGCGCGGGAATCAGCGTGGCCAGTCGACGGTGCAGAGATCTGACCCCGCCGCGCCGCCACCCGCGCCGAGCGGCGGTGACCAGCACAGCCCGGTCGTCGGCGGTGCGCACCAGACGCACGGCGTCCGGGCCGTCGAGGTGGAGCAGCTGCCCGGGCCGCAACCCGACCTGCTCCCACAGCGCGGGCGACGCGGGTTCGGTCGCCCAGCCCGCCTCTGACACAGCTGAGGGTTGCCAGCGGCCGCCCGGGACGCTGCACGCCCCGGTGGCCTGGACGATGCGGTCCGCCCGGATGATGCCCTGGTCGCTCACCACCGCGCCGGGACTAATCCGTAGCGCCCGGGTGTGCTCGGCGATCCGAGCCCCACGGGACACCAGGGCCTCGGCCAGACCGCGCAGCAGCAGCACCGGTTGCACGGTGGCGCAATCGGCGGTGTCGATCCCGCCGACCGCCCCGTTCACCAGCACCCGACGGGCTACGGCGCTGACATCGAGGGGCCGGTCCTCGGTGGCCGGGTCGAGAGTCCGACCCAGCCGGGTGAACCCCCTGGTGTCCCGAGCCAGACGCAGCGCGCCCCGGTACTGGAAGTCGCAGTCGATCTGTTCAGCGGCCACGGTGCCACCGACCTCGATCACCGCGTCCCGCAACAGGGCCATGGTCAAGCCCGGTGGGCTGTCCGGCCTGGACCGGGGCCGGCGCGGAAGATCCCCGCTCCAGGCCGAACACGCGCCGATGCCCCGTCCCGACGCCCCGTCCGCCACGGTTCCCGCGTCGATCACCAGCACGTCCAGGGCGGGGTCGGCATCAAGCAGAGCCCAGGCCGCCCAGAGCCCGCTCGCCCCGGCACCGATGATGACCACCTCCGCGGTGCTGTCGCCGTCCAGGGGATCGGTCGGACTCCGGTCCGGCGCGGTGGTCTGCCACAGCACGCTGGACAGCGGGGCGGACCGGGAGCGCCAGGTCGGCGTGAACGAGCTCATGGGCCCAGCTTCGGTCCGGACCCCGGACCTGGCAATGGGGCCCGTCGGCGCGGGTGAACTCCTGGCTGGAGGGCTGACACCCCAGGACGTGCGGGTTAGCGTGCCCGGATGAGCGCCCCGCACCGGCAGGGGTCGAGTACGCGCCGGCCTGACGACCCGACCTCCGCGGCGATCCGACGTGTGCTGGTGGTGTGCCTGGGCGTGGGACTGGTCACTCTGGTGGTGGTGGCAGCCCTGCGCTGGTCCGACCCGGTGACCCGAGGGGCGTTCCCGGCGCTGGGGCTCGTGATCGGCGTCTTCGGGTGGCTGGTGCTGCGGCATCCGTCGGCGGTGGTGGTCGCCTCGCGGCTCGTGTTGATCGTCCTGGACGCAGGCTGGTTGGTGATGTTGGGTCTGCGGCTCGCCCTGCCGCCGGAACGGGGCGGCGGCTGGGACGAGCTGTTCCCCACCGTGTTCATGGGGCTGGTGCTGTTCCTGGTGATCGGCTACGTGATCTTCGACACCCGCCAGGCCGGTCTGCATGCGGCGGTGGTCATCCTGGTGATCCTGGCGGTGGGCAGCGGTGCCCTGATCGGGCAGCCCCAGCACCGTCACCATGTGCTGGACCTGGTCCGCTACGGGATCTACCTCGGTGTACTGACCGCCATGCTCCACGTGCTGTCCCGCAGCAAAGAGCAGGCCACCCGGGCGTTGCAGGCCGCCCGGTACGCCAGCGCCGAGGCGGCGAGCATGCGGGAGATGGCCTACCGCGATCCGCTGACCGGGGCGGCCAATCGACGCCGATTGGATGACGAGCTGGTCTATCAGGCCCGGTTGGTCGCCTCCGGCATCCCGGTGGCGCTGGTGTACCTGGATCTGGATCACTTCAAGCAGATCAACGACGCCTACGGCCACGAGACCGGGGACCGAGTGCTGGCCACGGTGGCGACGGTGCTGGAACGGGGACTGCGCTCAGGTGACGTGGTGGCCCGGCTCGGCGGTGAGGAGTTCGTGGCGGTGGCACCGGGGCTGGATCGAGCCGCCGCGGCGCAGACCGCCGAGCGGCTCCGGCGGGCGCTGACCGAGGCGGTGGCCGCGCAGGTCGGGGTCCAGGTGACGGCCAGCGTCGGGGTGACGATGGTGCGCCCCGGCGAGAGCCCGCAGGCGGTGATCGCCCGGGCCGATGCGTTGATGTACCGCGCCAAACGTGACGGCCGGAACCGGGTCGTGGCGGACACGGCACCATCCGAGGAGTGAACGTCCAGCGGACACCCAGACTGGTGCGGCACCATGTTCCGGTTCGCAGCGAGGATGGAGTGAGAAATGGCCTACGCGATCGGTGTGCTGATCCTGGTCGTGGGCGTGTTGGTCTCCATCGCGCTGCACGAGGTCGGGCACATGGTGCCCGCCAAGAAGTTCGGGGTCCGGGTCAGCCAGTACATGGTCGGCTTCGGACCCACGCTCTGGTCCCGCACCAAGGGGGAGACCGAGTACGGGGTGAAGGCGATCCCCTTGGGTGGCTACGTGCGGTTGATCGGGATGTACCCGACTCCGGATGCGGTGGGCAACCCGCCGGTGCGGGGCTTCTTCAGCCGGATTGCCGCAGAGGCGCGGGAAGCGAGCGCGGAGGAGATCCGGCCGGGGGAGGACCACCGCGCGTTCTACCGGCTCTCCACCCCCAAGAAGCTGGTGGTGATGCTCGGCGGACCGGTAATGAACCTGGTGATCGCCGTGGTGCTGCTCGGCGTGATCTACGTCGGGATCGGCACGCCCCAGTCGTCGACGACGCTGGCCTCGGTGAGCGAGTGCGTGCTGCCCGCCGGTTCGACCGCGACCACCTGCACCGACGACGACCCGATCTCACCCGGTGCGGCCGCCGGTCTGGAGCCGGGCGACCGGATCGTGTCCTACAACGGGCAGTCCATCGACTCCTGGGACCAGGTCTTCCAACTGATCCGGGCGGATGCCGGGCGGACGGTGCCGATCGTGGTGGACCGGGATGGTCAGACGCTGAGTTTGCAGATCACCCCGGTGGCAGCCGAGCGACCGCAGGTGGACGAGAACGGTGTTGCGCTCACCGATGAGGACGGCACGGTGCTGACCACCGAGGTCGGGTTCGTGGGGATCAGCCCGGCGGACGAGCTGGTGCGCCAGCCGCTCTCCGAGGCGATCGGTCTGGCGGCGGATGGCACCTGGCAGACCGCCAAGGCGGTGGCGACCTTGCCGGTCACGCTGTGGAACACCGGTCAGTCCGCCTTTGGTGGCGGGGAGCGTGACCCGAATGGCGTGATCAGTCTGGTGGGCGTCGGTCAGATCGCTGGGGAGATCGGCGCGGCTGACGGGGCAGGGCTTGCCCAGCGGGTCGCGAGCATGTTGAGCCTGATCGCCTCGCTCAACCTGGCGCTGTTCGTCTTCAACCTGATCCCGCTGGTTCCCTTGGACGGAGGACACGTGGCCGCGGCGCTCTGGGAGGGCCTCAAGCGGCAGATCGCTCGACTGCGTGGCTTGCCCCGCCCGCGCCCCGCCGACGCGGCCCGCCTGCAGCCCTTGGCATTGGGGGTGTTCGTGCTGCTCGGCGGCATGAGCCTGGTGTTGATGTACGCCGACATCGTGAACCCGATCACGGGGTGACCTCAGCGGATGCGGCGGCGCGATGCGGTGCGATGATGAGCCCGTGACCACGCCGATCGCCCTGGGGATGCCCGAGCCGCCACCCCCGGTCCTGGCCCCGCGGCGCCCCACCAGGAAGATCCGGGTGGGCAGTGTCGAGGTCGGAGGGGACGCGCCGGTCAGCGTCCAGTCGATGACCACGACGGTGACCGCGGATGTCAACGCCACCCTGCAGCAGATCGCGGAGCTGACCGCGGCAGGCTGCGACATCGTCCGGGTGGCCGTGCCCAGCCAGGACGACGCCGACGCGCTGCCGGCCATTGCCCGCAAGTCGCAGATCCCGGTGGTGGCCGACATCCACTTCCAGCCGCGGTATGTCTACGCCGCCATCGATGCGGGCTGCGCCGCTGTGCGGGTGAACCCGGGCAACATCCGCGCCTTCGACGACCAGGTGCGGCAGATTGCCCGGGCCGCCGAGCAGGCGGAGGTCTCCCTGCGGATCGGCGTGAACGCGGGTTCCCTCGACCCACGCCTGCTCGCCAAATATGGCAAGGCCACCCCCGAGGCCCTGGTGGAGTCGGCGGTCTGGGAAGCGTCACTGTTCGAGGAACACGACTTTCACGACTTCAAGATCTCGGTGAAGCACCACGATCCGGTGGTCACGGTCCGCGCCTATCAGCTGCTGTCCGAACGCGGTGACTGGCCGCTGCACCTGGGCGTCACTGAGGCCGGGCCGGCGTTCCAGGGCACGATCAAATCCGCCACCGCCTTCGGCGCGCTGCTCAGCCAGGGGATCGGCGACACGATCCGGGTCTCGCTGTCCGCCCCGCCGGTGGAGGAGGTCAAGGTCGGCATCCAGATTCTGCAGTCGCTCAACCTGCGTCCGCGCAAGCTGGAGATCGTCTCCTGTCCGTCCTGCGGTCGGGCGCAGGTGGATGTCTACGACCTTGCCGAGCGGGTGACCGCCGGGTTGGAGGGGCTGACCGTGCCGCTGCGGGTGGCGGTGATGGGGTGCGTGGTCAACGGACCGGGGGAGGCCCGGGAGGCTGATCTCGGGGTGGCCTCCGGCAACGGCAAGGGCCAGATCTTCGTCAAGGGTCAGGTGGTTCGCACCGTTCCCGAGCACGCCATCGTGCAGACGCTGATCGACGAGGCGATGCGGATCGCCGACCAGATGACCCCGGTGGAGGGCGCGGCCCCGGTGGTGTCGGTGTCATGAGGGACGTCGTGACCGCGGCGGGCATCGGTGTCCGGAGCGGTCCGGGACATGGTCGGGTTCTCGGTGACGACGACCTACCCGCCGCGTTGGCCGTATGCGCGCTGGACCCGGTGGCCTCGGTGCTGGCCACCGTCCGGCTCGAGCAGGCGACCCGGGTCGGGCTGCGTCGCACCGGTGGGCATCTGTGGGGGTACGAGGTCGACGGGCTGCTGGTGGCGATCTGCTGGTCCGGGGCCAATCTGGTCCCGGTGATCCCGACCCTGCCGGACACCGATGCGGTGCGGTCGGCGGCGATCACTGACCACGCGCTGGAGACGTTCGGTGCCTTCGGTCGTGCGCAGGGGCGGCGGTGCTCGTCCATCGTCGGCCAGGCTCCGGCCGCGCTCGGGCTCTGGGACCGGTTGCGACCGGCATGGGGCCGGGTGCGCGAGGTCCGGGATGACCAGCCGTCGATGGTGGTGGACCACGATCCGGCGGTGGAACCGGACCCGACGGTGCGCCTGAGCCGCCCGGAGGAGTTCGACGCGGTGCTGCCTGCCTGCGTGCAGATGTTCACTGAGGAGGTGGGCTACTCCCCGCTGGCCGGATCGGGTGGCGCCTACGAGGCCCGGGTGCGTGGTCTGATCCGTGATCGGCGCTCCTTCGTCCGCATGGATCGGTCCGGGCAGGTGGTGTTCAAGGCCGAACTCGGGGCGGTGGCCGGTGGCGTCGCCCAGATCCAGGGGGTATGGGTGCGCCCGGACCGGCGCGGTGAAGGACTGTCCGAATCTGGGATGGCGGCGGTGGTGACCGCGACTCGTCGCCAGGTCGCGCCCGTGGTGTCGCTGTATGCCAACGGGTACAACGAGCGCGCGCTCGCGGCCTACCGCAGGGTCGGCTTCCGTCAGGTGGGGACCTACGCCACCGTGCTGTTCTGATCCGACCTAGCGCAGCAGCCGGGACATCCGCCGGTCGGCCAGTGGCTTGCCCCCGGTCTGACAGGTGGGGCAGTACTGCAGCGAGGAGTCCGCGAAGGACACCTCGTGCACCGTGTCCCCGCAGGGGACCCCGTTCCACCCGGGGCACAGTTCTCCGGTGCGCCCGTGCACCCGCATGCCACGTCGTTTGGCGTCCTTGAGCTCGGCGGCCGGACGCCCCGCAGCGGAGCTGATCGCCTCGCCGAGCACGGACAGCACCGCAGCGTGCAGGCGTGCGATGTGCTCGGCGTCGAAGGAGCGGGTGAGGGCGAACGGGCTGGTGCGGGCGACCAGCAGGATCTCGTCGGAGTAGGCGTTGCCGATCCCGGCGATGGTGCCCTGGTCGCGCAGCAGACCCTTGATCTGCTGGTTCTTCGCCGCCATCAGTGCGGCGAGTCGATCGATGGTGAAGTCCGCGGACAGCGGCTCGACGCCCAGTGAGGCGATCTGGGGCACCTGTGCGGGATCATGCACCACAGAGACCGCCAGACGTTTGCGGGTGCCCGCCTCGGTCAGATCGAACCCGGAGCCGTCGTCCAGACGTATCCGCAGGGCCAACGGGGAGCGCCCCGGTCGCACCGTGGTCGTCGGCATGGTCTCCGACCAGCGCAGCCAGCCGGCTCGGGCGAGGTGGAACACCAGGTGGAGCGAGGGCGACACCTGCAGGTCCAGCCACTTGCCGTGCCGCGCGGCGGATTCCACCGTGCCACCGACCAGGGCATCGGGCCCGGGGGAGAAGGTCTTCAGCGCGCTGATCGCCCCGACCTCGACTGCGGTCACCGTTCTGCCGACTGCTCGCTCGGACAGGAAGGCCCGCAATGACTCCACCTCTGGCAGCTCCGGCATACCCCACATGGTGGCGCACACCACTGTCATCGTGCCTGCGACCACCCAGTCACAGCCTGTCGTGCACTCCAGTCATAGCAATCATGACTAGAGTCATCTTTGCGCTCCTCACACGGGAGTCGCCTCCCACAGCAGGGGCCGGCCCTCGGGCCGGTGTGGGAGCTGTCGGTGCCGGCTGTGGTCGTCGCCGACATGCAGGGACGCCCGGCGGGGAAGACACAGGGGACCTCGCCGGGCACGCCCTCGCAGGTTGTACCCGACGGCCTGCGAGGGTGTCCTGTCCCCGCCGCCGATCAGCTCACTGCCTCCACCCCGCGCCCCGCACTAGGCTGCACCCCATGCTGCTACGCCTCTCCACGCTCTTCCTCCGCACGTTGCGGGAGGACCCCGCCGACGCCGAGGTGGCCAGCCACAAGCTGCTGGTCCGCGCCGGGTACATCCGCCGTGCCGCCCCCGGCATCTACACCTGGCTGCCGCTGGGCCTGCGGGTGCTGGCCAAGGTCGAGCAGGTGGTGCGTGAGGAGATGGCTGCCGCCGGCGCGCAGGAAGTGCACTTCCCGGCGCTGCTGCCCCGGGAGCCCTATGAGGCCACCGGTCGATGGACCGAGTACGGCCCGAACCTGTTCCGGCTCCAGGACCGCCGAGAGGTGGACTACCTGCTGGCACCCACCCACGAGGAGATGTTCACCCTCCTGGTCAAGGACATGTACTCCTCCTACAAGGAGTTGCCGCTGGCGCTCTACCAGATCCAGACCAAGTACCGCGATGAGGCACGTCCCCGCGCCGGTCTGATCCGTGGCCGCGAGTTCATCATGAAGGACGCCTACTCCTTCGACCTGGACGACGCCGGGCTGGAGGCCTCCTACCAGCGGCAGCGTGACGCCTACCAGCGGATCTTCCAGCGGTTGGGGCTGGAGTACGTCATCGTGGCGGCTACCTCCGGTGCGATGGGGGGCTCGCGGTCCGAGGAGTTCCTCACCCCCACCGCGATCGGCGAGGACACCTTCGTCCGGTCGCCCGGTGGCTACGCCGCCAACGTCGAGGCGGTCACCACCGTGGCCCCGGAGCCGGTGGACGCCTCCGATGCCCCGGCCGCGCATGTGGAGGACACCCCGGACACCCCGACCATCGACTCGCTGGTCGCGGTGGCCAACGCCCAGCACCCGCGCGCGGACCGGGCGTGGACCGCCGCCGACACCCTGAAGAACGTGGTGTTGGCCCTGGTACACCCCACCGGTGAGCGTGAGCTCCTGGTCGTCGGCCTGCCCGGTGACCGTGAGGTCGACCTCAAGCGTCTGGAGGCCGGTGTCAGCCCGGCGGAGGTGGAGACTGCCACCGAGGCCGACTTCGCCGCGCACCCCGAGCTGGTCAAGGGCTACATCGGCCCTGGCGCGCTCGGCCCCAACCCGGAGGGCAAGGCGGTCGACGAGGAGGGTCGTACTGCGGTGCGGTACCTGCTCGACCCGCGTGTGGTCCCCGGCACCCGGTGGATCACCGGTGCCAACCAGCCCGGCAAGCACGTCTTCGATCTGGTGGCGGGCCGCGACTTCACCGCGGACGGCACCGTGGAGGCCGCCGAGGTGCGCGCCGGTGACCCCGCCCCGGACGGCTCCGGCCCGCTGGAGCTGGCCCGCGGCATCGAGATCGGCCACATCTTCGCGCTGGGTCGCAAGTACGCGCAGGCGCTCGGTCTGACTGTGCTGGACCAGAACGGCAAGTCCCAGGTCGTCACAATGGGCTCCTACGGCATCGGGGTCAGCCGGGTGCTCGCCGCGTTGGCCGAGGCGAATCACGACGACAAGGGCCTGGCCTGGCCTGCGCAGGTCGCCCCGGCACAGGTGCATGTGGTGGCCACCGGCAAGGACGCCACGGTGTTCGAGGCCGCTGAGGCGCTGGCCACCACGTTGGACGCTCGTGGCATCGAGGTGCTCTACGACGACCGTCCCAAGGTCTCTCCCGGCGTGAAGTTCGCCGACGCGGAGCTGCTGGGTGTGCCGCTGGTGGTCGTGGTCGGTCGCGGTCTGGCCGACGGTGTGGTCGAGGTGCGCCCCCGGGTGGTCACCGCCGAGGGACCGCAGTCCGAGCAGGTGCCGGTGGCGCAGGCCGCGGACCGCGTGGCCGAGTTGGTCGACGCGATGCTGGGCTGAGCCGGCTATGACACAGCACACGGCCCGGGCGGGGATCCCTGCCCGGGCCGTGCTGCGTCAGGAGAAGCCTTGCTGCACGCCGGTCAGGAGACGACGCTGTCCATCCCCGGCAGCGCGGTGGCGGTGCCGCCCCACGTGAGCAGGTCCAGCGCGGCCTCCCGCAGCCGGTCGACCAGCTCGACGCGGTCGCCGGAGTCGGCCCCCGTCTCCAGCAGCGCGTCGGCGTACACATCGGTGAGCTGGCGCTCCAGCCCAGCGCAGAACGTCCGCACCGCGTCGGCCTCCGTGGGGGTGCTGCCCAGGTCGTAGGCCACCTGGCGCGGGTCCTGACCTGTGCCCGCGATCCCGGCGACCTGTGCCCAGGACTCCGCCCGCGCGCGATGCGTCCGGGCATCGGCGAGCGCGGTGGTGCGGGCGTCCTCGCTCAGTCGGGCTGCGGCGACCTCGTAGCCATATCCGGCTTGGTCCTCGGCCACTACCAGGGCGGTGAGTGTCGCGGCGGGCAGGGTGGCGGGGGCGTCGGTGGCGGAGCCGTCACCGGAACCGGAGCCATCCGCGGCACCCGGGGTGCTGGTGAGCGATCCGGTGTCGGTAACGGCTGCCTCCGCAGCTACCTCGTCCGGAGCTGCCAGGCCGGGGACCTCCGCTCCGAGTGTGCTGGCCAGCTGCACCGCCTGTTGCGACCGGGCGGCGGCGATAGCGGCGAGCAACCGGGCCATCTGCGGGTCGGACTCCTGCACCGCTGCGCTCCGAGCGGATGAGGCCGTCGAGCCCAGCAGTGCCAGGAGCTCCGCCGTCGAGGTGGCCGCCGGGGTGCTGCTCGGGCTGGGGGAGGCCGTGGGGGTCTCGAGTCCGGAGTCGTAGACCCCGCCGAGCTGGTCCACCTGCACGGCGGCGGCATCCTCGATCAGGGTCAGCACGGTGCCCAGCGCCGGTTCGGCACCGTCAGCCAGTCCCGCGGCCGAGTCGGCGAGGGCGAGCGCGTCCTGCACGGCATTACGGCGTACCGACTCGGCGGCATCCGGTGTCGGCTCGGTCGGTGCAGGGGATTCCAGTCGCAGCCCACAGCCGCTGAGGGCCAGGGCGGCGACGGCGACCAGCGCCGCGAGACGGTGGCGCGGACGGGGCGCGGACGTGGTGCTCATCACGGCCGATCCTGCCATGAACCGCATCACGCCCCGGAGTCAGTAGGCTGACCCCCAGCAATGTGGACGGTTCGCCCGCCGTGCCGATGCCGGATGACGCACCACGCATGACAACCGCACAACGTCAGCTCTCGCATCGCCGGTGTGCGCCGTCCGATGACAGCCGACTTCAGGAGGACTCATGTCCGCGTCGAGCAGCGAGATCCGCCCGCTCGTGGAACCCCTGGTGTCCGCCGCCGGACTGTGGCTGGAGGATGTGGAGCTGCTGCGCGAGAGCGGGCGCCACGTGCTGCGGGTCGTGGTCGACGCACCGGAGGACGCCGACGACTCGGTGGACCTGGATGCGGTCGCCACCGTGACCCGGGCGATCTCCGAGGCACTGGACGGCGTGGATCACCGCCTGCCCGAGCGCTACACCCTGGAGGTGGGCACCCGTGGTGCCACCGCCCCGATGACCGCGCGTCGGCACTTCAGCCGGGCGATCGGTCGCCTGGTGGTGCTGGAACTCGCCGAGGGGGAGCCGCTGCGTGGCCGCCTGGTCGAGGTGGAGCCCGGCGAGGGTGTGGAGGCGACGCTGGTCGTCGTCCCGGAGAAGGCGGGGGTCAAGGGACGCCCGCCCAAGATCGGTGACCCGGTGCGCATCCCCCTGTCGGCGGTGCGCGCGGGTGTGGTCGAGGTGGAGCTGCGCGGCGGCCCGGACGAGGAGGACTGACATGGACATCGACATGCAGGCACTGCGGCTGATCGAGCGGGAGCGCGAGATCAGCCTGGACGTGCTGGTGTCCGCGATCGAGCAGGCGTTGCTCTCCGCGTACCACCGCACCCCGGACGCCTATCCGGACGCCCGGGTGGAGCTGGACCGCAAGTCCGGTCACGTCACCGTCTGGGCCCGTGAGCGGATCACCGTCGCCCAGGACCCGGTGGAGACCGTCGGTGAGGACGGCCAGACCATCACGGTCACCCCGCCGCCGCGCACCGAGCTGGGCTACGAGTTCGAGCACACCCCGTCCGGCTTCGGTCGGATCGCCACCGCCACCGCACGCCAGGTGATCGTGCAGCGGCTGCGCGATGCCGAGGACGATCAAGTGCTCGGGCAGTTCCGGGACAAGCAGGGTGAGGTGCTCTCCGGCGTCATCCAGCAGGGCCGCGACCCGCGGGTGGTGTTGGTGGATGTCGGCGGCACCGAGGCCGTGCTGCCGCAGCACGAGCAGGTCCCCGGCGAGGAGTATCCGCACGGTGCCCGGATTCGTGCCTATGTGCTGGATGTCTCCCGGGGTCCGAAGGGTCCGCAGATCACGCTGTCGCGCACCCACCCGAACCTGGTCCGCAAGCTCTTCGAGCTGGAGGTGCCGGAGATCGCCGAGGGCAGTGTGGAGATCACCGCGCTGGCCCGTGAGTCCGGGCACCGCACCAAGATGGCCGTGCGCTCCCGGGTGCAGGGTCTGGGTGCCAAGGGTGCCTGCATCGGCCCGATGGGCGCGCGGGTGCGGGCGGTGATGGCCGAGCTGCAGGGCGAGAAGATCGACATCGTCGACCACTCGGACGACCCGGCTGAGATGGTGGCGCATGCCCTGTCTCCGGCCCGGGTGGTGTCGGTCACGGTGGTGGATCCCGATGCCCGTGCGGCGCGCGTGATCGTCCCCGACTACCAGCTGTCCCTGGCGATCGGCAAGGAGGGCCAGAACGCCCGACTCGCGGCCAAGCTCACCGGGTGGCGGATCGATATCCGCTCCGATGCGGCCGACAGCGGGCCGGGCGCGGGGGAGTCCACCGACGCCGCCGCGGGGGCCGACGGTCTCAGCCGTTGACCTCGCGCGCTAGACTGGCTGGAGCTGGGCAGGTCATGCCCGACATCCCCCGTGAGCGCAGCAGGTCGAATCCTGTCCGCACCTGCGTGGGATGCCGTCAGACCGGCCCGAGGTCGGCCCTGTTGCGGGTCGTCGCATCGTCCGTCGTCACCGAGGCAGAGCCCCGGGTGCTGACGGTGGACGAGCGGCGGTCGTTGCCGGGTCGGGGAGCGTGGCTGCACCCCGAACTTCATTGCTGTGAGCTTGCCGAACGCCGTCGTGCGTTCCCCCGGGCACTGCGGATCGCAGGACCGGTGGACGTCAGTACGGTGCGTGGCCACCTCGGAGGATGAGGGGGACCGGCCGCCGGAGACCTCCGGTGGTCAGCACGGAAACCGTCGACATGGGAAGCGGGTTGAAGAAGCCGATGGCTACCCGATGAGCACGCACCGATGAGTACCCAGCGATGAGTACCCAGCACTAACGACGGTCCGACCCTGTCCGGGCGGACCGAGACAGGAGAGATGTGGCCAAGGTCCGCGTCTACGAGCTCGCCAAGGAGCTCGGAGTCGATAGCAAGACCCTCATGACCAAGCTGAACGAACTCGGTGAGTTCGTGCGCTCGGCGTCCTCGACGATCGAGCCGCCGGTGGTCCGCAAGCTGCGGGACACCTACCCCGCCGCCGGTGGTGGCGACAGCAAGGCCGAGTCCAAGCCCGCTGCGAAGCCGGCACCCAAGCCTGCCGCGAAGCCGGCTGCCGCCCCCGAGGCGCAGGCTCCGGCCGCTGAGCCCGCTACGGCTGAGAAGCCCGCGGACGCCCCGGCTGCTGCGAGCAAGCCCGCACCGGGCCCGAAGCCGGCCCCGGCAGCGCAGGCTCCGACCCCGGCCGCCGCTCCGGCTGCCGAGGCGCCCCGTCCGGGTGCACCGCGCCCCAGCGGTCCGCGTCCGGGCAACAACCCGTTCGCCTCCTCCCAGGGCATGCCGCGCTCCGGCGAGGGCCGTGGCGGCTCTCGCTCGGGTGGTCCGCGTCCGGGCAACAACCCCTTCGCCTCCTCCCAAGGCATGCCTCGTCCGGGGGAGCGGCGCAATGCCGAGGCCCCGGCCGCGCAGGCCGGTGGCGGCGAGCGTCCGGGCGGCCCGCGTCCCGGCGGCCCCCGTCCTGGTGGTCCCCGTCCCGCGGCTCCGCGTCCCGGCGGTGGCCCGCGTCCGAACCCGGGCATGATGCCGGGTCGCTCCACCAGTGGTGTGGGGCGTCCGGGTGAGCGTCCGGCCCGTCCCGGTGGCGGTGGCCGTCCCGGTGGCGGCGGTGGCTACGGCGGCGGCGGTGGTCGTCCCGGTGGCGGCGGCGGTGGCGGTGGCTTCGCCGGTCGTCCCGGTGGTGGCCCCCGCGGTGCCGGTGGTCGTGGCAGCACGCAGGGTGCCTTCGGGCGCGCTGGTGGTCGCCCGGTCCGGGGACGGAAGTCGAAGCGCGCGAAGCGTCAGGAATTCGAGCAGATGCAGGCGCCGTCGCTCGGCGGCGTGCAGGTGCCCCGGGGCAATGGCTCCACGGTCATCCGCCTGCGTCACGGCGCGTCGCTGAACGACTTCGCGGACAAGATCGACGCGAACCCGGCCTCGCTGGTCACCGTGCTGTTCCACCTGGGCGAGATGGCCACGGCCACGCAGTCCCTGGACGAGGACACCTTCGGCACGTTGGCTGCTGAGCTCGGCTACGTGGTCGAGATGGTCTCCGCGGAGGAGGAGGACCGCGAGCTGCTCGGGGCCTTCGACATCGACCTGGAGGCCGAGCTGGCCGAGGAGGACGACTCGCAGCTGCTGCCGCGTCCGCCGGTGGTCACCGTCATGGGTCACGTCGACCACGGAAAGACCAAGCTGCTGGACGCGATCCGCTCCACCGACGTGGTCGCCGGCGAGGCGGGTGGCATCACCCAGCACATCGGTGCCTACCAGGTCCGGGCCGAGCACGAGGGCGTCGAGCGTCCGATCACCTTCATCGACACCCCGGGTCACGAGGCGTTCACCGCCATGCGTGCCCGTGGTGCCCAGGTGACGGACATTGCGATCCTGGTGGTCGCGGCGGATGACGGCGTGATGCCGCAGACCGTCGAGGCCCTGAACCACGCCCAGGCGGCCGGTGTGCCGATTGTGGTCGCGGTGAACAAGGTCGACAAGGAGGACGCCAACCCGGCGAAGATCCGCCAGCAGTTGACCGAGTACAACCTGGTGGCCGAGGAGTACGGCGGCGACACCATGTTCGTCGACGTGTCGGCCAAGCAGCGGATGGGCATCGACAGCCTGCTGGAGGCGGTCCTGCTGACCGCCGACGCGGCGCTGGACATGCGGGCGAACCCGAATAAGGACGCCCGTGGTGTGGCCATCGAGGCCAACCTGGACAAGGGCCGCGGTTCCGTGGCCACCGTCCTGGTCCAGTCCGGAACCCTGCACGTCGGTGACGCGATCGTCGCCGGCACCGCTCACGGCCGGGTGCGCGCCATGTTCGACGAGCACGGCAACACGGTCACCGAGGCGGGTCCGGCCCGTCCGGTGCAGGTGCTGGGTCTGGCCTCGGTGCCGAGCGCCGGTGACACCTTCCTGGTAGCGCCGGATGAGCGGACCGCCCGTCAGATCGCCGAGAAGCGTGAGGCCGCCGAGCGTGCCGCCCTGCTGGCCAAGCGCCGCAAGCGGATCAGCCTCGAGGACTTCACCAAGGCACTCGAGCTGGGCAAGGTCGAGACTCTCAACCTGGTCATCAAGGGTGACGTCTCCGGTGCCGTCGAGGCCCTGGAGGACGCGCTGCTCAAGATCGACGTGGGCGACGAGGTCGACCTGCGTGTGATCCACCGCGGCGTGGGCGCGATCACCCAGAACGACGTGAACCTGGCCACGGTGGACAACGCCGTGATCATCGGCTTCAACGTCAAGTTCGGTGAGCGGGTCGAGGAGCTGGCCGACCGCGAGGGTGTCGAGGTCAAGTTCTACTCGGTCATCTACGCGGCCATCGACGATGTCGAGGCGGCCCTCAAGGGCATGCTCAAGCCGGAGTACGAGGAGGTGCAGCTCGGCACCGCCGAGGTGCGCGAGGTCTTCCGCTCCTCCAAGGCTGGCAACATCGCCGGTTCGCTGGTCCGCTCCGGCGAGATCCGCCGCAACAGCAAGGCCCGTGTGCTGCGCGACGGCAACGTGATCGGGGACAACCTGACCATCGAGTCGCTCAAGCGGTTCAAGGACGACGCCACCGAGGTCCGTGAGGGCTACGAGTGCGGTATCGGCCTCGGGTCGTACAACGACATCCGCGAGGGTGACGTCATCGAGACCTGGGAGATGCGCGAGAAGCCGCGCGTCTGATCTGGACCTCACGGTGGGCCCGCACCCGCGCCATCACGGCGTGAGGTGCGGGCCCACCGCCGTTCGGGGGATGATCCTCCGATCAGCAACAACATGCCGAAAGAGAGAGCAGTCATGGTGGATCACCCCCGGGCCCGCAAGGTCGCCGACCGGATCCAGCAGGTCGTCGCGCAGATGCTCGACACCCGGATCAAGGACCCGCGGCTCGGGTTCGTCACCGTCACCGATGTGCGGGTGACGGGCGATCTGCAGCACGCCAGCGTCTTCTACACCGTCTTCGGTGACGACGAGGCACGTGAGGGCACCGCCGCCGCTCTGCGTAGCGCCACCGGCATGATCCGTTCCGAGGTCGGCAAGCAGCTGGGCGTCCGGCTGACCCCGACGTTGGAGTTCGTCCTGGACGCCGTGCCGGAGACTGCCGCACACCTGGACGCCGCGCTGTTGGAGGCCGCCCGCCGCGACCGTGAGGTCTCCGAGCTGGCCTCAGCCGCCCAGTACGCCGGGGACGCCGACCCGTACAAGAAGCCCGCCGACGACGAGGACGACGCTGACGGCACTGCCGACGATGACCGCTGAGCAGCGGGAGCAGCGCGCGAGTCGTCCCCGCCGACCGACCGCAGCCGACGGCTTGTTGGTGATCGACAAGCCCGCCGGGTGGACCAGCCACGATGTGGTGGCCAAGGCCCGATGGCTGGCGGGCACCCGCAAGGTCGGGCACGCCGGGACACTGGACCCGATGGCCACCGGCGTGCTGGTGCTGGGGATCGGTCGGGCCACCCGGTTGCTGACCTACGTGGTGGGCGCGGAAAAGGAGTATCTGGCCACCATCCGGCTCGGGGTGTCGACCAGCACAGACGACGCCGAGGGTGAGGTCACCGGCAGGACGGATGTGGGGGTGCACCCCTGGCCCGAGCTGCAGGTCCGGCTCGCGGACGCAGTGGCCGAGCTGACCGGCGACATCCAGCAGGTGCCGTCGTCGGTGAGCGCGATCAAGGTGGACGGGCAGCGCGCCTACGCCCGGGTTCGGGCCGGGGAGGACGTCCAGCTGGCGGCGCGCCCGGTGACCGTGCATGCCTTCGAGGTGAATGACCAGCAGGTCGTGCCGGATGCGGATGGTTCCGGGCTGATGGCCTGGGATCTGTCGGTGCGGGTGGTCTGCTCCTCGGGGACCTACATCCGCGCGCTGGCCCGGGACCTGGGGGAGCGGCTCGGCGTGGGCGGGCACCTCACCATGCTCCGGCGCAGCCGAGTGGGCGGCTACCCGCTGTCCGAAGCCCGGTCGATGGCCGAACTGGAGGCCTGGCCGGTGGACATTCCGCTGGACACGCTGCCGCTGGCCGACGCCGCCCGCGCGACCTTTCCGGTGCGGGACCTGACCGCCGAGGAGGCGCGGGCGCTCGGGCACGGTCAACGCATCGCGCCCAGCGGGGTGGACGGGTCCGAGCGGACGGTCGCTGCACTCGGACCCGATGGCGTGCTGGTGGCGCTGATCGAGGACCGTGGTCCGCAGGCTTGGCCGGTGCTGGTCTTCAGCGGGTCGTGACCGCAGCGGTCGGCGGTGTTGACCTCAGCGTCCGCGGGTGACCAGGAACCGCATCACGGCGGTCAGTGACATGCCGTCGGTGATCAGCCCGCCAGTGACCATCTCCCGTAGTCGCGCCACCGGCAGCCAGTCCACCCGGTCGGCCTCGGCGGGATCGGGGTCGCCGACCAGCTCTGCGGAATCGGTCTGCCAGATCTGGAACTCCTGATCCGAGATCCCGTTGGACGGGTGGTAGCTGAGCAGGTGCCGCAGCGGGCCCGGTCGCCACCCGGTCTCCTCCAGGGTCTCGCGGGCCGCCGCCTGCTCGGGGGTCTCACCCTCATCCACCCCGCCGGCGGGCACTTCCCAACCGCGGGTGCCGGTCAAGAACCGGTGGCGGTGGATCATCAGGAGACCGCGATAGGGGTCGTGCACGATCACCCCGACCGCAGGACGAGGGAATCGCAGGGCGTGGTGGTCGACCCGGCCGTGCCCGGGAATGTCGACATCGACCAGGTCGACCTTGACCCAGGGACTGTCATAAACGGTGCGCTCACCGTATGTCTGCCACGTCATGGCGCAGATGGTAGGGGTGACCTGTGCATCGTGGCAGGCTTACGCCGACTCGACGGTGGAAGAGGAACAGATTGAGGGGACGGGACGCATTCGTGCAGTGCTGGACTGAGGTCAGACAGGTGCCGGAGGGCTTCGGACCGTCGGTGGTGACCATCGGGAACTTCGACGGTGTGCACCGTGGCCACGCCAGCGTGCTGTCCCGGATGGTCGCCGATGCCCGGGACCGGGGACTGGCGACGGTGGCGATCACGTTCAGCCCGCATCCGCAACAGGTGCACCGTCCGGAAGCCGCCCCGCCGCTGCTCACCGGTGACGCTGACCGGCTGGAGCTCCTGGCCGGCACCGGGCTGGACGCGGTGCTGCTGGTCGAGTACACCCTGGACTTCGCCCGCCAGTCGCCGGAGGAGTTCGTGCGGACCTATCTGGTCGACGGACTGCACGCCCGCTCGGTGGTCGTGGGGCGCGACGTGCGCTTCGGGCGGGACAACACCGGTGACCTGTCGACCATGCGGGAGCTGGGCACTCGGTACGGCTTCACGGTGCAGGTGATCGACGACGTCACCGGTGCGCCCGATGTCACCGCCGCGGAGGAGGGGGACCGGCGCTGGTCCTCCACCTGGGTGCGGGAGCTGTTGGCGGCTGGTGACGTGCGCGCGGCGAGCACCGTGCTCGGTCACCCGCACCGCATCCGGGGGCTGGTCGTGCACGGCGACGCTCGCGGCCGGGAGCTCGGTTTCCCGACCGCGAACTTGGAGCCGGAGTCCGAGGGCATGGTCCCGGCGGACGGGGTGTACGCGGGGTGGTTGCGGGTGGTGCGCCCGCAGGGTGGTGAGCGGGTGCCGGTGCCGGAGTGCGCACCGCTGCCCGCGGCGATCTCGGTGGGCACCAATCCGACCTTCGACGGGGCGCAGCGCCGGGTGGAGGCCTATGTGCTGGACCGCACCGATCTGGACCTGTACGGCGCGCAGGTGGTGTTGGAGTTCGTGGCACGAATGCGGCCGACCCTGCGGTTCACCGACATCGACGCGCTGATCTCGCAGATGCACATCGACGTGGCCGGTGTCCGCGAAGTCCTCGATGCCTAACTGATAGGGTTGCCTCGCCGTCAGAACGGCCGCGGACCAGAGAGCGCCCGGGTGGACCTGCCCCGGAGCACCGCGCAACGACATTCAAGGAGAGTCGTGCCCCTCGACATCGACACCAAGAAGTCCATCATCGCCGAGTACGCCACCCACGAGGGCGACACCGGCTCCCCGGAGGTCCAGATCGCGCTGCTGACCCGGCGCATCAACGACCTGAACGAGCACCTCAAGGAGCACAAGCACGACCACCACAGCCGGCGCGGCCTGCTGCTGCTGGTCGGCCAGCGTCGTCGGCTCCAGGCGTACCTGCAGAAGACCGACATCACCCGCTACCGCGCGCTGATCGAGCGCCTCGGCCTGCGGCGATGATCGCCTGACCAGCCCGGACCCTGACTGGGGTCCGGGCTGGTCCTGCGTCAGGGGTCGGATACCCCCGGCGCATCACACGAAATACCCCGAGCACCCTGTCCGGCCTCGTCCGGTCCTCGGTAGTGGGTCACGGAACACGGTTCCGTGGACCTCGATCGAAGACCGCCGCGGCCCGGGGGCTCACGAACCCGAAGGAGGGCACCCGTGGAGGGTCCCGAGATCCAGTTCGCCGAGGCCGTGATCGACAACGGCACGTTCGGCAAGCGCACCGTCCGCTTCGAGACCGGCCGTCTGGCCAAGCAGGCCGCCGGTTCGGCGATGGCCTACCTCGACGGCGAGACCGCGCTGCTGTCCGCCACCACGGCGGGCAAGCACCCCAAGGACCAGTTCGACTTCTTCCCGCTGACGGTGGACGTCGAGGAGCGGCAGTACGCCGCTGGGAAGATCCCCGGCTCGTTCTTCCGTCGTGAGGGTCGCCCCTCGACCGAGGCGATCCTGGCCTGCCGGCTGATCGACCGTCCGCTGCGCCCGTTGTTCGTCAAGGGCCTGCGCAACGAGGTCCAGGTCGTCATCACCGTGCTGGCGATTCACCCGGACGACGCCTATGACGTGCTGGCGATCAACGCCGCGTCGGTGTCCACCCAGATCTCCGGCCTGCCGTTCTCCGGCCCGGTCGGTGCGGTGCGGATCGCCCTGATCGACGGCCAGTGGGTGGCCTTCCCCCGGTACACCGAGCGGGAGCGTGCCACCTTCGAGATCGTCGTGGCCGGTCGGGTCGTCGGTGACGACGTCGCCATCGCGATGATCGAGGCCGAGGCGCCGGAGAAGTCCTGGAACCTGATCAAGAACGAGGGCGGCGTCGCGCCGACCGAGGAGATCGTGGCCCAGGGTCTCGAGGCCTCTAAGCCCTTCATTCGGGTTCTGGTCGAGGCGCAGCAGCAGCTCGCCGCGCAGGCCGCCAAGGAGGTGCGGGAGTTCCCGACCTTCCCGGACTACCAGCCCGACGCGTACGCCGCGGTGGAGAAGGCCGCTGAGGCCAAGCTGCACGAGGCGATGTCCATCGCGGACAAGCAGACCCGCGAGAACCGTCAGGACGAGGTGAAGGCCGAGGTCCTGGAGGAGCTGGCCGCCGAGTTCGAGGGCCGCGAGAAGGAGCTGTCCGCCGCGGTGCGTGCGGTGACCAAGAAGGTCATCCGCCAGCGCATCCTGACCGACGGCTTCCGGATCGACGGGCGTGGCCTGCGGGACATCCGCACCCTGTCCGCCGAGGTCGAGGTCCTGCCCCGCGTGCACGGTTCGGCGCTGTTCGAGCGCGGCGAGACCCAGATCATGGGTGTCACCACGCTGAACATGCTCCGGATGGAGCAGCAGCTGGACACGCTGTCGCCGGAGACCCGCAAGCGGTACATGCACAACTACAACTTCCCGCCCTACTCCACCGGTGAGACCGGCCGGGTGGGCTCGCCGAAGCGCCGCGAGATCGGTCACGGCGCGCTGGCGGAGCGGGCGCTCATGCCCGTGCTGCCCAGCCGCGAGGAGTTCCCTTACGCGATCCGTCAGGTCTCCGAGGCGCTGGGCTCCAACGGTTCGACCTCGATGGGCTCGGTCTGCGCCAGCACCCTGTCGCTGCTGAACGCCGGTGTGCCGCTGCGTGCCCCGGTCGCCGGCATCGCCATGGGCCTGGTCTCCGACACCGTGGATGGTGAGACCCGCTACGCGGCGCTGACCGACATCCTCGGTGCCGAGGACGCCTTCGGTGACATGGACTTCAAGGTCGCCGGTACCCGCGAGTTCGTCACCGCCATTCAGCTCGACACCAAGCTCGACGGCATTCCCGCCTCCGTGCTGGCCGACGCGCTGACCCAGGCCAAGGAGGCTCGCCTGGCGATCCTCGACGTGCTGAACGAGGCCATCGACGTCCCGGACGAGATGTCCCCGAACGCCCCGCGCGTCATCTCCGTGAAGGTGCCGGTCGACAAGATCGGCGAGGTCATCGGCCCCAAGGGCAAGATGATCAACCAGATCCAGGAGGAGACCGGCGCCGACATCTCCATCGAGGACGACGGCACGGTCTACATCGGCGCCACCGACGGTCCGTCGGCGGAGGCCGCGCGGGCGGCGGTCAACGCGATCGCCAACCCGCACATGCCCGAGATCGGTGAGCGCTTCGTTGGGACCGTGGTCAAGACCACGACCTTCGGTGCCTTCGTCTCGCTGTCCCCGGGCAAGGACGGCCTCCTGCACATCTCGCAGATCCGCCGGTTGGTCGGCGGCAAGCGGGTGGAGAACGTCGAGGACGTGCTGAAGATCGGCCAGAAGGTCCAGGTCGAGATCGGCGAGATCGACCCGCGCGGCAAGCTGTCGCTGCACGCCGTGGTCGACGAGGCCGCAGAGAACGACGAGAAGGCCGACGCCTGAGGTGTCGCTGCTTCTCCCGCTCGTGCCCTCGGGTGAGCCCGGGGCCGAGCTGACCTCGGCCGGGCAGGACGGTGACGACATCCGTCGTTCTGTCCTGCCCGGCGGGGTCCGCCTGCTCACCGAGCGTGTGCCCGGCATGCGCTCGGTGAGCGTGGGTGCCTGGGTCGGTGTCGGCTCCCGGGACGAGAGCGACGGGCACCACGGCTCGACGCACTTCCTGGAGCACCTGCTGTTCAAGGGCACCGCACGCCGGACCGCGATGGACATCGCTGAGGCCTTCGACGAGGTCGGCGGTGAGGCCAATGCGGCCACCGGCAAGGAGCACACCTGCTACTACGCGCGGGTGCTCGACGAGGACCTGACCATGGCGACCGACGTGATCGCCGACATGGTCACCTCCGCCCGGCTGGACGCCGATGAGCTGGAGACCGAGCGCGGGGTCATCCTCGAAGAGCTCGCGATGAACGACGACGACCCCAGCGACGTGGCGCACGAGCGCTTCGCTCAGGTCGTCCTGGGCGACCACGAGCTGGGCCGCCCGATCGGTGGCACGCCGGACACGATCCGTGCGGTGCCCCGCGAGGCGGTGTGGGAGCACTACCGCCAGCACTACCGCCCTGACACCCTGGTGGTCACCGCCGCGGGTGGGGTGGACCACGACGCGCTGGCCGACCAGGTGGTGCGGGCCCTGACCGACGGCGGCTGGGAGCTGCCCGCCGGATTCGCCCCCGCCGGTCGCCGGGCCGCTGCCCAGGCCGTCATTCCGACCGGGGGAACCCGGATCACTGTCACCCGCAGCACCGAGCAGGCGAATGTCCTGGTCGGCGGCGTGGGGATCACCGCCACCGACCCCCGCCGGTTCACGCTGTCCGTGTTGAACGCGGTGCTGGGTGGCGGCATGTCCTCCCGGCTGTTCCAGGAGATCCGCGAGAAGCGCGGCCTGGCGTACTCCACCTACTCCTTCGCCTCCGGGCATGCCGACACCGGGGTCTTCGGGCTGTACGCCGGATGCACCCCGGCCAAGGTCGACCAGGTCACCGAGCTGTTGATCGCCGAGTGGGAGCAGCTGGCCGACGGTGGCATCACCCAGGCCGAGCTTCAGCGGTCCATCGGGCAGCTGTCCGGCGGCCTCGTGCTCAACCTGGAGGACTCCGGGTCGCGGATGAGTCGGCTGGGCAAGTCCGAGCTGGTGCACGGTGAGCTGCTGTCCACGGGAGAAGCGCTCGACCGGCTTCGGTCGGTCACCGCCGAGCAGGTCCGCGAGCTGGCCGCGGAGCTGGCGTCCCGCCCGCGCTCGGTAGTGCGGGTCGGACCCTTCGGGGACTGAACCGGGCCTTCGGGACCTGATGCGTCCCCGGGGCAGCGGTCAGAATGGGGCAATGAGCCACAGCCCCGTTCGCGCCCGGCGTCGCGTCCTGGTCCGCGGTGATCTGGTGCACGACCTCACCGAGCTGACCGTCGGTCTGCCGGGTGTGCATCTGGTGCTGCCGCAGTGCCTGCCGACGTTGGTCCTGCGGTCGGGCAGCGCGGAGCGGGTCGACCTGCTGACCGGGGCCCGCGCGCGGATGGGCAGCGTCCTGTGCGGGCCGAGCACGCGACCGTGGGCGGTGCGCGAGGAGCCCGGATCGCGGGTGACGGTGCTGCGGCTGCGACCGGAGGCGTTGGTACGGCTCGGTGCGCCGGTGCCTCAGCTGGTGGACGGCTGCGTCGACCTCGACGTGTGGGGGCTGCGGCTGGGCGGTGCTGCGGGGGTCGATGCCGGGGACCGGGACACTGCCGCACTCGACCGGGCCCTGAGCGAGGTGGCGACCCCGGTCGACGACGTGCTGCGTCAGCGGGTCGGTGCGGCGGTCGGGCTGGTGTTGGCACACGGCGGCGTGGTCTCCACGGTGGAGATGGCCCGGGCCGCGCAGCTGCCACCGTCGGAACTGTTCCTGCTCCTGGACGACGCGCTGGGCCTCGACCCAGAGCGGGTGGCCGCGGCCGAACGACTGCGGCGCGCGGTGCGGCGGACGGTGCCCTCCGGGGCGAGCCTCCAGCGTGTGCTGGCGGGCTTGGGCGAATTGACCGCGTTGGCACCCCGGGAGCTGGAACGGCTGGGACTGGACCACGCCGGGCTGGACCTCGTGCTGCGCCGCGGCGCCGGGCTGGTCACCGACCGGAGGTGACCGTGCTGCGGCGGGCCGATCGTCGCGACTAGGGTGGCCGATCGTGACGACTCTGCGAGTGGCCGTGCTGGGCGCGGCGGGACGAATGGGCCGGACCGTGGTCGAGGCGGTGGACAGTGCCCCCGACCTGGAGCTGGTGGCGGCGCTCGATCGTGACGACGACCCCACCGAGCTGTCCCGCACCGGTGCACAGGTCGCGGTGGACTTCACCGTGCCCTCGCAGACCGAGGCGAATGTCACCGCGCTGATCCGCCAGGGGATCCACGCCGTGGTCGGCACCACCGGATGGACCGAGGACTCTGTGGCCCGCGTCCGCACCCAGCTTGCCGAGCACCCGCAGGTCGGTGTGCTGGTGGCACCGAACTTCGCGCTGGGGGCGGTGCTGGCGATGCGGTTTGCGTCGATGGCTGCCCGCTGGTTCGAGTCCGCCGAGGTGGTGGAGCTGCACCACCCGGAGAAGGTCGACGCGCCGTCCGGCACCGCCCGGCACACCGCCGAGGGCATCGCCCAGGCCCGGGCCGTCGCGGGGCTCGGGCCGATCCCGGATGCGACCAGCACGGGGCTGGACGGCGCGCGCGGCGCTGATGTCGACGGGGTGCGGGTGCACGCCGTGCGGCTGCGCGGGCTGGTCGCTCACGAGGAGATCCTGCTCGGCAACGCGGGGGAGCAGCTGACCATCCGGCACGACTCCTTCGACCGGGTGAGCTTCATGCCCGGTGTGCTGCACGCGGTCCGGACCATTGGCGACCGGCCGGGTCTGACCGTGGGGCTGGACCAGCTGATGGACCTGGACTGATGAACGGTCGTCGTCGCACGTCGCTGATCGCGGCGGTCGCCCTGACCGCGTTGCTCGGGCTGTACCTGTGGCTGGTGGTCGGGCGGGCGGTCTCGCTGATCCGCACCGGCGAGCCGGTCGGCATCGGGCTGGGCATCGCGTTCGCCGTGCTGCCGCTGCTGGTGCTGGTGCTGGTGGCCCGCGAGTGGCTGTTGGCCATCGATGTGCAACGGATGGCGGACACCCTGGCTGAGCGTGACGAACTGCCGGTGGACGATCTGCCGCGCTCACCGGGTGGTCGGATCGACCGGGCGGCGGCGGTGGCGGCATTCGACGGGGCGCGGGCCGAGGCGGAACAGGCCGCGGCGGACGACTGGGGTGCCTGGTACCGGCTCGCCTTCGCCTATGACGCTGCCGGTGATCGGCGCCGGGCGCGGGCGACGCTGCGCACCGCCTCCCGCATCCACCGTGGGCGCAGCCCGGCGAACTGACAGGCCAAGCTCGTCATCGTGCGATGGCGCCTGGTCAGATCGCGGCGGCCCACAGCCGCTCGGTGAGCTCGCGCGGATCGCCCTCGGTGCCCAGCCGACGTTGCGCACCCATATCGTCCAGCCCGGCAGCGCCCAGGAACTGCTCGCGGATCGCGTCACCGGTGAGCACCCAGGTCTGGACACTGCCGGCCCGGTCCTCGTCGCGGAGCAGATCGACCACGGCGGCCAGCAGGCGCGAGCCGTGACCGAGTCGACGGGCCTCGGGCAGCACCTCCAGCGCCAGAATCTCCCCACCGGGTACGTCGTCACCGGCCTCCGGCGGAGCGGTCACCGGGGCCACCGAGGCGAAGCCGACCAGCCGTGGCCCGTGCATCGCCACCAACACGCGGAACCCCGGACCGGGCGGCGCGGTGATCGCCTGCGCCCACTGGGCCGCCAGCTGTGCCACGTCGATCCGGTCCAGCACACCCTCGCCCAGGGTCTCGGCCAGTGTGTCCTGCCAGGCGGCGAGCTGCACCCCGGCGACCGCGTGCTCGTCGCCGGGGATGGCGGGACGGACGGAGACATCGGCGGTGGGGGCCAGGGGGCTGGTCATGGGCTCACCATGCCACGTACACCGGCTCCAGGTACTCCTCGATCCCGGCTTCGCCGCCCTCCCGGCCGATACCGGAGTGTTTGACCCCGCCGAATGGTGCGCTGGCATCCGAGACCATGCCCCGGTTGATGCCGACCATCCCGGCCTCCAACGCGTCGGTCAGCCGCAGCGCCCGGGACAGGTCACGGGTGTAGGCGTAGGCCACCAGCCCGAAATCGGTGCCATTGGCCAGCGTGAGGCCCTCCTCCTCGGTGCCGAAGGCGGTGATCGGTGCCACCGGACCGAAGATCTCCTCGGTGACAGCCGGGGTGTCCGCCGGGACCCGGTCCAGCACCGTCGGCGGGTAGAAGTGCCCGCGGCGGGCGATCGGCTCGCCGCCAGTGCGGACCCGTGCCCCGTCATCGGCCGCCCGCGCGACCAGCCCCGCCACATGCTCCACCGCCGAGGACTCGATCAGCGGCCCGACGGTGACACTCGCCTCCGCCCCGTGCCCCACCCGCAGCTCCGTGAAGGCGGCGGTCAACCGGTCGGCGAACTCCGCCGCCACCGACTCCTGCACCAAGAACCGGTTCGCCGCCACACAGGTCTGCCCGGAGTTGCGCATCTTGGCCGCCACCGCGCCCTCCACCGCGGCATCCAGATCGGCGTCGGCGAACACCAGGAACGGGGCGTTGCCGCCGAGCTCCATGGAGGTGCGCAGGATCTGCTGTGCGGCCTGCCCCAGCAGGGTGCGACCGACCTCGGTGCTGCCGGTGAAGGACAGCTTGCGCAGACGACGATCGGCGATCACCGGGCCAGTGACCTGTCCGGAGGAAGCGGTGGGGATCACCGAAATGACACCGGCGGGCAGATCGCGGGCCTCCAGCTCTTCGCGGATCAGCTCCGCGAAGAACGCGGTGGTCAAGGGGGTCAACCGGGCCGGTTTGACGATGATCGGGCACCCCGCGGCGAGCGCCGGTGCCACCTTGCGGGCGATCATCGCGATCGGGAAATTCCACGGGGTGATCGCCAGCGCCGGGCCGACCGGGCGGCGCAACACCATCTGGTGGTGCGTGCCCGCCGGGGCCCGTCGGGCCAGACCTTCCCACCGCACCGCCTGCTCGGAGTACCAGCGCACGTACTCCGCGGCGTACTGCACCTCGGCACGGGACTCCGCCAGTGGTTTGCCACCCTCCGCGGTGACCAGCGCGGCGATGTCCTCGGTCCGCGCGACCATCGCGTCGAAGACTGCGCGCAGCAGATCCGACCGGGTGCGCGGTGCCACCTCCCGCCACGCTGGGAACGCGCGATCGGCTGCATCCAGGGCGGCCACGGCGTCCTCAGCGGTGGCATCCGCCACGTCGAAGATCACCTCGCCGGTGCCCGGGTCCTCGACCGTGAAGGTGCCCCGGCCGGCAGCCGCACGCCACCGGCCGTCGATCAACAGACCGGTGGGCAGATGGGCGGCCACGGTGGGCGGGAGCACGGCGGTGGGCATGCGGCCAGTGTCACGCGATGCAGGGCGCGGCGCGCGGCGGAGATCGAGGCGGACCGGGTTAGCGCGCGTTCCAGTGGTCGTACACGGGGAACTGCCGTTGTCGCGCCCACGCGGCTACCGCGGCGCGAGCACCGGGGACCATCCGGTCGGCTGCGGTTCCGGCGTGCGCGTAGGGGTAGGGGAGCGCGGCGGTGAGGTGCTGCATCAGGTACAGCACCATCAGACCGTCGTTGTCGAGCTGGGCCTCGGTCCGGGGTCGGCCACGCTCGATGAGCATGACCGTCCACCGCCCGTCCGGGTCACGGCGTGCGGAGAAGTCGGGGTCGTACTGATAAGCGATGTGGTCCCGCCGCGTCAGGTGCCAATGGGGGTACTGCGCGGTCATGACCTCATTCCATGTGGTCACCACACCGACCGGAGTCCACGGGGCAGGGAAGAACAAGCGCAGGGCGATCTGCAGCACGGTCGCAGTGGGGTAGGCAGAGACCAGCGGCCGCCAGGGGGTCACCTGTTCGGACACCAGAGCGGCGAGCAGCAGATCCTCCAGGTGCTGACCGCCGCAGGCCCGACCGACCTCGGCGACATACTCGGCCAAGGCCCGATGAAACCGGGTGTGCTCCTCCCGGGTTCGGAACGGCGGCACCGGAACGTCGGGGACCAGGTGAAGCGCCTCGGGCAGCTGATACAGCGGGTCGGTGACCCGAGGGTGGGAGAAGTCCGCCATCGCCGGATCGTAGCGCTGGGCTGCACCACCGGTACGCGACACCGGCGCATACGATGGGCCCCATGACCGCCCCGTCGTACGCCACCCGGACCACCCCCTACGAGGACCTGCTCCGGTTGGTCATGGAGACCGGCTCCGCCAAGTCGGATCGCACGGGTACGGGCACGCGGAGTGTCTTCGGGCATCAGATGCGCTTCGACCTGGCGCAGGGCTTCCCGCTGGTCACGACCAAGCGGGTGCACATGCGCTCGATCGTCCAGGAGCTGCTGTGGTTCCTGCGCGGGGACTCGAATGTCCGCTGGCTCCAGGAGCGAAACGTGACCATCTGGGACGAGTGGGCGGATGAGAACGGTGAACTCGGCCCGGTGTACGGGGTGCAGTGGCGGTCGTGGCCGGCACCCGATGGTCGGCACATCGACCAGTTGTCCGAGTTGTTGACCAACCTGCGTCAGGACCCCGACTCACGTCGACACATCGTCTCGGCGTGGAATGTCGCAGAGATCCCGAATATGGCGCTGGCACCGTGCCATGCGCTGTTCCAGTTCTACGTGGCGGACGGCAAGCTCTCCTGCCAGCTATACCAGCGGTCGGCGGACCTGTTCCTGGGGGTGCCGTTCAACCTGGCCTCGTACGCGCTGCTGACGCACATGGTGGCCCAGCAGGTGGGGTTGGCGGTCGGAGACTTCATTTGGACCGGCGGGGACTGCCACATCTACGACAACCACGTCGACCAGGTGCGCGAGCAGCTGTCCCGGGAGCCCTACCCGTTCCCGACCCTGAAGCTGCGCCAGGCGGATTCGTTGTTCGACTACACGTTGGAGGACGTCGAGGTCGTCGACTACCAGCACCATCCGACGATCAAGGCACCGATCGCGGTCTGAGAGCTCATCTCATCCAGCCCAGGGCGCGCAGGACTGCGGCGCTCGCGGCTGCCAGCACCACCACGACGATGAACGGTGCGCGCAGCAGCAGTGCCACCGCGGCCACCACCAGTGCGGCGGCGCGGGCATCGATCTGCACGGCTGCGCCACTGGTGGCCGTCTGCACCGCGACCAGAGCGGCCAACAGGGCCACCGTGACCCAGGCAGCGGTGCGGGTGACCCGGGGGTGGGACAGCAGCCGACGGGGCACCAGGTGACCGGCCACCTTGATGGCGTAGACGACCGCCGAGGACGCCACGACGGCGATCCAGGTCGCGGCCCGGTCGAGGGCGTTCATGGGGTGACCTCCGGTCGGTCGACTGGGGCGGGGCTGCCGTCGCCGGGGGAGAGCACCCCGACCACCACCGCCAGCACCGCCGCGGCCAGCACTGGAACTCCGGCGGGCACCACCGGGGTGAGGGCCAAGGCCGACACCGCCGCCGCGAACGCCACCCACCGGCCGGTGCGCGCCGCCGAGTCCCGCCCCGTCACCCGGGGCCAGAGCAGTGCCAGGAACGCGGCCGCCGCTGCCGCGTCCAGGCCATAGGTGCGCGGGTCGCCGAGCGCGTCACCGAGCAGGGCACCGGCCAGGGTGAAGGCGTTCCACAGCACGAAGACCCCGACACCGGTCCACCAGAACCCTGCGCGGGCGGCGGCGGGGGAGGGCTGGGCGGTGCCGACGGCGGTGGACTCGTCGATGGTGAGGTGGGCGGCCAGCAGCCGTCGCCAGCCGCGCACATTCAGCAAGCCGGAGACCTGCACCCCGTACAGCCCGTTGCGTGCGCCCAACAGCCCGGCGGTGGCCACCACCGCACCGGCACCACCACCGGCACCGATCACTCCCATGGCGGCGAACTGTGAGCCGCCGGAGAACATCACCAGGCTCAACACCATGGTCTGGGCCAGATCCAGCCCGGCCGCGACCGCGAGCGCCCCGAAGGACACCCCGTACAGCCCGGTGGCCACGGACACCGACAGTGCGGTGCGGACGGCGGAGCGCACGGCGGGATCGCTGGTGCGGGCGGACACCCGGCGAGAGTAACCGCCCCGACCGCCCCGACCACCCCGTGCCGCCCCGTCTCGACTGCCCCGTGCCGCCCGACCGCCCGTGCCGCCCCGTCTCGACCCGGGCCTCTGGGCATCAGAGAGGGCCGGGAGCTGACTGATCCGCGACCGCAGACTGTCCGGTGAGCGTCGGGACGGTGCCCGCAATGAACTCCCGGCGAACTGAGCCCGAAGGCTTCCCGACATCGACCGAATCGTCGAAATCCCGTTCCTACAGTGGCTCGGGCCGCCAGCACGGCAGCCCCGTGACACCCCGAGCGGAAGTTTCTCCCCGTGACCTCTGATGTCCTCGCGTCGCCCATCACCGGTGGTGCCGCGCACGGCGGACCGGCCCCCAGGACCGCCCGCCGCGGCGGCCTGAGCGCGCGCCGTCGCCGCACCGCCATGCTCTGGTTCCTGCTGCTCGCCGGTCCGAACATCGCCCTGCTGCTGGTGTTCGTCTACCGGCCGCTGATCCAGAGCTTCTACCTGTCGACCCTGCAATGGAACCTGGGCTCGCCCGTGGCCCGGCAGGTCGGGTTGGGCAACTACGTCGAGTGGTTCACCGCCGCCGGCACCGGTCGGGTGATCGGCACCACCGTGGTCTTCACCGTGCTGACGGTGGGCGGGTCGATGGTGCTGGGTCTCGGCCTGGCGCTGCTGCTGAATCGGAAGCTGAGGGGCCGCGGATTTGCCCGGACGGTGGCCTTCGCGCCCTACGTGCTCTCCGGATTCGCGGTGGGGATTCTGTGGCTGTTCATCTTCGACCCGCGCTACGGGCTGATGTCCGAGCTGCTCAGCCTGGTGAACCTGGACTCGCCGCAGTGGTACACCCAGCGTCCCTGGCCGTTGGTGATGATCACCGTGGTCTACCTGTGGAAGAACCTGGGCTACGTCGCGCTGATCTACCTGGCGGGGCTGCAATCGGTGCCGCAGGACCTCAAGGACGCGGCGGCGCTGGACGGGGCGTCCCCGAGTCGGACCCTGCGGGCCATCGTGCTGCCGCTGCTGACCCCCACCACGTTCTTCCTGCTGGTGACGATGATGCTGGCCTCTTTGCAGTCCTTCGACCTGATCAAGGCGATGACCAGCGGCGGCCCGCTCGGTTCGACCACCACCCTCATGTACTCGATCTATGAGGAGAGCTTCGTCAACGGCCGCGCCGGGTACGCCTCGGCGGTGGCGACGGTCCTGTTCCTGGTGCTGCTGGCCGTCACCGCGGTGCAGATGCGCTTCATCCAGCGGAAGGTGCACTACTCGTGAGCGTCCTGACCCCGCGCCGACCGACCGCGCTGCCGCAGAACACCCTGCGTCCCGCCGCCCCGGTGCGCCCCACACCACCCGGTCGCTCCGGGAGTCGACGCCGCCCACCAGTGGTGGGGTACGCGACGATGATCCTGGCGACGATCGTGCTCGGTGCCCCGTTGATCTGGCTGGCACTGGCCTCGTTCAAGACGCCGGGGGAGCTGTACAGCCTGCCGTTGCAGTGGTTGCCCGGTTCCCTGGACACCGCCAACTATCAGCAGGCCGCGGACACCGTCCCGCTCGGCCGGCTGCTGGCCAACAGCGTGGGCCTGACCATCGTCGGAGCCGGGCTGAAGGTGCTGCTCGGTCTGGGCTGCGCCTACGGGCTGGTGTTCCTGGACTTCCCGTTCAAGAAGGTGATCTTCGGGTTGGTCATCGCCACGTTGATGATCCCGCCGCAGATCACGATCATCCCGAACTACACCCTGGTCGCCGGTCTCGGCTGGCTGAACACCTACCAGGGGATCCTGGTGCCCGGTCTGGCGTCGGCCTTCGGCACCTTCCTGTTCCGCCAACACTTCCTCACGCTGCCCGGGTCGATCCTGGAAGCCGCGGAGCTGGACGGGGCGGGGCACTGGCGCAAGCTGTGGCGGTTCGTGGTGCCGATGTCCACCCCGACCATCGCCGCAGTGACGCTGGTGTCGGTGGTCACCGAGTGGAATGACTACCTGTGGCCGTTCCTGGTGATCGACCGCCCGGACAAGATGACCCTGCCGGTGGGCCTGACCCTGCTGCAGAACATCGACGGCATGACCAACTGGGGCGTGCTGTTGGCCGCCACCGTCGTGGTGACCCTGCCGATCCTGATCGTCTTTCTGGTGCTGCAGCGCCGACTGGTCGACGGTCTCACCGCGGGGGCCGTCACCGGCTGATCCGCCACGGGGCACGCGCCCCGTCGACCCCCCGTCACCCCTGAACTCCCGGGCGTCCCCTGCACGGCCCGGGTCACCCCCGCGCGCCCGAATCGACGGGCGCACGACCCGAAGGAGCACACCCGTGTCCCACGCCTTGCCTGGACGTCGCCCCCGCGGCGTCGTCCTCGCCGGAGCTTTCTCCGCCGTCGCCGCCCTCGCCCTCACCGCCTGCGGTGGGCCGGCGGTCGGTGGCACCAGCTCCGATGCCAGCGCCTCCGCCCAGAGCACCGACTGGTCCCAGGTCGAGCCCGCTGACGAGATCACCTTCTGGTCCAACCACCCGGGCCAGTCCCAGGAGGTCGAGCAGGAGCTGATCGACCAGTTCACCGCGGAGTCGGGGATCAAGGTCAACCTGGTCACCGCCGGGGCCAACTACGACGAGGTCGCCCAGCGCTTCCAGGCCGCCTCCCAGTCCGACGAGATGCCCGATGCAGTGATCGCCTCCGACGTGTGGTGGTTCCGCTACCACCTGAACGACCAGATCATGCCGCTGGACGGCGTGCTCGACTACCTCGAGGCCGACGCCGACGACTTCCAGCCCGCGCTCTATGGCGACTACGAGTACGAGGACCAGCACTGGGCGGTGCCGTACGCCCGCTCGACGCCGCTGTTCTACTACAACAAGGACATGTGGACCGCCGCCGGGCTGCCGGACCGGGGCCCCGAGACCTGGGCGGAGCTCCAGGACTGGAGCACCCAGCTGGCCGCGCAGGTGCCGGACGGGGGCAGCCCCTTCGGTCTGTCCACCGGGCCCTCCTGGGGTGCCTGGTGGTTCGAGAACATGATCTGGGGTCAGGGCGGGGAGTACTCCGACGGCTTCGAGGTCACCCTGGACACGGAGGAGGCCGTGGCAGGTGGGCAGTTCCTGTCCGACCTGTTCCACGGGGTCGACGGGGTGAACAACGGGGCGCCGGTCGCCACCGTGTCGGCCACCGACTCGATGGCGGACTTCTCCAGCGGCCTGATCGCCTCGACCATCGGCTCCACTGGCTCGCTGAAGGGCGCGCTGGACTCGGCCTCCTTTGAGGTCGGCACCGCGTTCCTGCCCGACGGTCCCGATGGTGGCGGTTCGCCCACTGGTGGCACCGGCGTGGCGATCTCCTCCTCCTCGACGCCGGAGAAGCAGCTGGCCGCGGCGATGTTCCTGGAGTTCCTCACAAACACGGACAACACCGCGACGTTCTCTCAGGCCACCGGGTACATGCCGGTGCGTACCTCGGCGGTCGAATCCGACACCATGCAGGCCGTCTATGAGCAGTTCCCGCAGTTCCGCACCGCGGTCGACCAGTTGGGGGAGAAGGCTCGCTCGCAGGACTACATCCGGGTGTTCGTACCGGGTGCGGACGCCTTGCTGAACACGGCGATCGAGCAGATCGTGTTGGAGGGGACCGATCCGGCCGAGGCCTTCGACTCGATCACCCCGCAGCTGGAGACCGCCTACCGCGAGAACGTGGAGCCCTACCTGTGAGTCAGACCCCGACCGTCATCGCCCACCGCGGGAACTCCTCCGTGGCACCCCAGAACACGCTGGCAGCCTTCGAGGCGGCGTGGCGGTCGGGGGCCGGCAGCATCGAACTCGACGTCCAGCTCACCGCCGACGGCCAGGTCGTGATCATCCACGACGACACCGCCGACGCCACCACGGACGGGACGGGTCCGATCAGCGCGATGGACCTGGCCAGAGTGCGGCAGTTGGACGCCGGATCGTGGTTCTCCCCGGCGTACGCCGGTCAGCGGGTCCCGACCCTGGCCGAGGTGGTGGACTTTCTGCTCCGCCGCCCGGACATCGACCTGCTGCTGGAGATCAAGGGCTCCTGGACGGTGGAGCAGGTCCGCCTGGTCACCGATCCGCTGGCGGACGCCGGGCTGTTCGACCGGGTCATCGGCCAGAGCTTCTGGCCGGAGACGGTGGCGGCGCTGGCCGAGGCCGCCCCGTCGCTGCGCCGGGGGCTGCTGGTCTTCGGGGTGGAGTCCGTGGATCAGCTGCTCGACCAGTGCGCCGCGCTCGGCGTGGTGACCTGCAACCCGGCCGGACCACTGCTGGTGCAGTACCCGGATCTGGTGGAGCGGCTGCACGGGGCCGGGCTGCAGACGATGGTCTGGACCCTGGACGAGCCCGAGCACTGGGCCCAAGCTCGCACGCTCGGCGTCGATGCGATCATCACCGACCGTCCCGATCGTCTGCTGGGCTACCTGGCCGCGCCCTGACCGATCCGCCGCGCGCGAGTTCGGTGCTCCGGTGCCGAGTTCGGGGGCGCCGGTGCGTACGTGAGCGCCGGAGCACCGAACTCGGCACCGGGTTCGCACCACCGCGGGCCTCCAGTAGGGGCACGGAGCGGTACGGTGGGGGCCATGTCCGTCACGCCTTCTCGTCCGTTCGGAGCGGTGCTCACCGCGATGGTCACCCCGATGACCGAGGACGGGAAGCTCGATCTGGACGCGGCCGCTGCGCTGGCGACGCATCTGGTCGACCACGGGCACGACGGTCTGGTGCTGAACGGCACCACCGGTGAGGCACCCACCACGCACGCCCCGGAGAAGGCCGATCTGATCCGGGTTGTGGTTGACGCGGTGGGCGACCGCGCCAGTGTGGTCGCCGGTGCCGGATCGAATGACACCCTGCACGCGGTGCGGATGGCCGAGCAGGCCGCCGAGGCCGGTGCCGACGGGTTGCTGGTCGTCGCCCCGTACTACTCCCGCCCGAGCCAGGAGGGCGTGATCCGGCACATCTCGGCGGTGGCCGACGCCACCGACCGCCCGGTGATGCTCTACGACGTGCCGGGCCGCACCGGCGTCCGCCTGGCCCCGTCGACCATCGACGCGCTGGCCGCCCACGACCGGGTGGTGGCCATGAAGGACGCCACCGGTGACGTCTACGCCGCCGCCACCGCTGCCGCCCGCACCGGGCTGGCCTGGTACTCCGGCGATGACAGCCTGTTGCTGCCGTTCCTGGCGCATGGTGCCGTCGGCATCGTCAGTGTGGCCGGGCACGTAGTCGGTGACCAGCTGGCCGCGATCATCGCGGCACACGACGCGGGGGACCACACCCGCGCACTCCAGATCTTCCTGTCGATCGCACCGGCGGTCGACGCGTTGAACGGCCGGGGGTTCCAGGCAGTGGCCGCGAAGGCCGCCGTGCAGGCGCTCGGTCTGATCCCATCCCGCCATCTGCGGTTGCCGTTGGTCGCCGCGTCCGACGCTGAGGTCCAGGAGGTACGCGCGGGATTGCGCGCCGCCGGGATCGACGTGGACGCCCCGGCGCGGGCACTGCAGCACTGACCAGGAGAAGCATGTCCCATCCCCACCCCGATCTGACGCTGCCCCCGACCCTCGCGAAGGGAGCGCTGCGGATCGTCGCCCTCGGCGGTCTCGGTGAGGTCGGTCGGAACATGGCCGTGCTGGAGTACGACGGTCGCCTGCTGATCATCGACTGCGGTGTCCTGTTCCCCGAGGACCACCAGCCCGGCGTCGACCTGATCCTGCCGGACTTCGAGTACATCAAGGACCGGATGCACCTGGTCGACGGGATCGTGCTGACCCACGGTCACGAGGACCACATCGGCGCGGTGCCCTACCTGCTGCGGCTGCGCTCGGACATCCCGCTGATCGGCTCGCAGCTCACCCTCGCGTTCGTCGAGGCCAAGCTCAAGGAGCATCGGATCACCCCGCTGACCCTGGCGGTCAAGGAGGGGCAGACCGAGCAGATCGGCGCGTTCTCCTGCGAATTCGTCGCGGTCAACCACTCGATCCCGGATGCGCTGGCCGTGGCGGTCACCACCGGGGCGGGCACGGTCCTGCACACCGGTGACTTCAAGATGGACCAGCTGCCGTTGGACGGTCGGATCACCGATCTGCGCGCCTTCGCCCGGCTGGGGGAGAAGGGCGTCGACCTGTTCATGGTCGACTCCACCAACGCCGAGGTGCCGGGCTTCGTCACCCCGGAGCGGGAGATCGGCCCGGTGCTGGACTCGGTGTTCGCCGAGTCCACCCGCCGAATCGTGGTGGCCTCGTTCAGCTCGCATGTGCACCGGGTGCAGCAGGTGTTGGACGCCGCGCACGCCCACGGTCGCAAGGTCGCGCTGGTCGGCCGCTCGATGGTGCGCAACATGACCATCGCCGCCGAGCTGGGCTACCTCAAGGTTCCGGCGGGCATCCTGGTGGACGCCAAGCGGATCGATGACGTGCGCGACGACGAGCTGGTGCTGATGTGCACCGGCTCGCAGGGTGAGCCGATGGCTGCGCTGAGTCGGATCGCCAACAACGACCACAAGATCTCGGTGGGCCCCGGTGACACCGTGATCCTGGCCAGCTCGCTGATCCCGGGCAATGAGAACGCGGTCTTCCGGGTGATCAACGGCCTGACCCGGCTGGGTGCCCGCGTGGTGCACTCCGGTAACGCCAAGGTGCACGTCTCCGGGCACGCGTCGGCCGGTGAACTGCTCTACTGCTACAACATCCTGCGTCCCAAGAACGTGATGCCGGTGCACGGTGAGGTCCGGCACCTGGTGGCCAACGGTGCCCTCGCGGTGAAGTCCGGCGTTCCGGCCGACCGCGTGGTGCTGGCTGAGGACGGTGTGGTGATCGACCTGGTGGACGGGAAGGCCTCCGTGGTCGGTGCCGTGCCCTGTGGCTATGTCTACGTCGACGGGTCGAGCGTCGGGTCGATCACCGAGGCCGAGCTCAAGGACCGTCGCATCCTCGGCGACGAGGGCTTCATCTCGATCTTCGCGGTGGTGTCCTCCGCGGACGGGACGGTGCTGGCCCCGCCGCAGATCCAGGCCCGGGGCTTCGCCGAGGACGACGCCGTCTTCCAGACGATCCTGCCCGAGGTGACCGCCGCGCTGGAGGAGGCGCTGCGCGGTGGCGCGGTGGACACCCACCAGCTGCAGCAGATCATGCGCCGGGTGGTCGGACGCTGGGTGTCGAACCGGCTGCGTCGCCGACCGATGATCCTGCCGGTGGTCGTCGAGGCCTGAGTGACATGACGAAGCCCCCGGGGAATTCGTTCCCCGGGGGCTTCGGTCGTGTTCAGCCCATCGTGTTGACGATGAGCCCGATGTGGGTGAAGTAGTTCAGCGCGCCGAACAGCAGGAAGGCCAGACCGGCCAGCCCCCACACCACCCCGATCACGCGGTGCACCCAGCGGCGAGGCTTGGCCAGGGCGACCGGGAACAGCACCGCGCCGACCCCGACCAGCACGTACAGGCCGGAGATGAAGACCGCCTCGATCATCGGGTAGTCGGCGAACTCACCGCTGATCGGCTCTTCCGGGGGAGCGGCGAACAACTCGTACCCGACCCCGGCGGCGGCGATGGCGAAGCACGCCAGGCCCAGTCCGAGGATCAGCACGGACATCGGACCGGCGGTGCGACGCAGCACGGCCAGCGGCTCCGGGGCGTCCAGTGCGGCGCGTCCGCGCTTCCACAGCCAGAACGCCGCGGCCAGCAGCAGCACGCCGAAGCCGAGCGCCGGCTCACCGAAGATCACGTTGTCGAAGGGGAACCCGCCCGCGGCCAGCGGCCAGGTCAGGGTCATGTGCAGTCCGGTCGTGGTGAGCAGGACACCGAGTACGCCGAAGGCGAGCGCCCAGCCCTCGACCGCGACCTCCTTGGGACGGTGCAGCACCGCCCGGCCCAGTCCGACCACCAGCAGGAGTCCGGCTCCGGCGGCGACGGACATGATCGTGTTGTACGTGGGCATCTGCGCCCAATCGATCACCAATGCTTCAGTTGCCATATACAGACACTCTCACAGGACTTACGTCCCGGGCACACAGGAAGCTGTCTCGTCAGTCACTCTGCGAGTGTCAAGCCACGGTGCCGGGCCAGCAGCCTGGCCTGGGCGCGCACCCGTGCGGTGACGGACCGGCCCCAGGGTCCCCACGCGTCGGTGCGCACCTGGAGCTTCTTGCCGGTGGCACGTGGACGCCACACCCCGACCGGTGCGCCGTCCACCAGCACCGCGCCGGGGCGACCGAGCACGGGCCACAGCTCCTTGCGTCGCTCGGGATCGGGGACCAGGAGCTCACGGTCGCGGACCTGGAGCATCAGGTCATGGGGGCCGACCAGGCGCACCACGGGGCTGTCCCCAGGCTCCACGGCTCCCTCCAACGCGTCGAGGTCGGTGGACAACACCCAGGCGGGGGAGGCCTCGGCGTTCTCGTCCACGACCACCACCTGCACGGCGTCCGCCGGCCAACGACCCCGCACATCGCGCACCGGGGCGTCCAGATACGCCGCCACATGTTCGGGGGTGGTCGGCCCCAACAGGTGTACCCCGGCGCGGACCAGATCGAGTCGGGCGTCCGGCACCCACGGGTCGGGCACCGGCGGCGCGTTCAACTCCGGCGCGTCGATGTCCCAGTCCGGCACCCGGCGCAGCACTGGCGGTGAGGTCTGCGGGGTCAGCTCCAGCCCGGCGTGCAGCGCGGCGATCCGGAACGGCTGCTCATAGGTGTGTCTCGCCCCGCAGCTGCGGCACCAGCGCAGGTACGGCTCCGGCAGTGCGGAACTCAGCGCGGTGGACAGATCACCCTTGGGCAGCGGGTCCACCACCAGCTCGCGCATCAGGGACGCCACCCGGGTCAGCGCCTCGACGGCGGGGATACCGGCCTGCTTCAGCGGGCGGTTCGCGTCAAAGATCCGCTTGCCCGCATCCGCCTCGGAGAACGGCCGGGTGGCCAGCTCCACGGCCGGCAGATCGACGCGTCGGTAGGCATGGGGCGCGCCCCGGACCGTCCAGGCCAGCGCCAGCTGCCCGCCCCAGGCCGCCGGATCGTCGTGGATCGGCACACCACGGTTCACCAGCGCCCAGGTGTGGGCGGACTGCCCCGTCGCCTGCACCCCCAGATCGAGCACCGCCGCATCCGTCAGCGCGCGGTCCGGCACCGACTCGCGGTCGAGCTGCTGGACCCGGGCCCGGAACCGGAGCGCCTGTGCCCTGGTCACCGTCGTCATCGGCCCACTCTGGCACGTCTCGACACGCCCCCGCGATCGGCCAGATCCCCGGCCACGCGCGGCCTGACAGTTACCGTGGATCTCATGTCCCCGCGTGCCTCCAGCCCCGCCACCCGCTCGACCGGTGGTGCCAAGGGTGCCGCGGCCAAGAACGCCACCAACCGAGGACGGGGCAGTGGCAGTTCCGCCGCCGCACCCGCCGAGCGTCGACCCGCCCTCCCGTTGCGGATGATCCGCGGCACCTGGATGGGGATCGCGCACATGATCGGTGGCGGTGCGCGCAAGGTGGGCAGCGGGGCCCGTGATCTTGACCCCGCGTTGCGTCGGGATGGTGCTGCGCTGCTGCTGCTGGCGCTCGCGGTCGTCGTCGCGGTCCGCGAGTGGTGGGGGCTGGACGGGATGGCCGCCGACGCGGTGCACGTGGTCTCCGCCGGCACCTTCGGTCGGGTCGCGGTCGCACTGCCGGTCGCCCTGGTGGCGGTGGCGGTGCGGCTGATGCGGCACCCGGACCGCAACGGGGCGAATGGCCGGATCACCATCGGACTGACCGCCATCACCCTGGCCGCCTGCGGACTGGTGCACATCTCCGCCGATCTGCCCGCCCCCGCCGGTGGCTTCGAGGCGGTGCGCGACGCCGGAGGCATCATCGGCTACCTGGTCGGTGCCCCGCTGGTCGCCCTGATCACGGCCTGGGCCGCGGTGCCGGTGTTGGTGTTGCTGGCGTTCTTCGGGGTCCTGGTGGTCACCGCGACCCCGGTGAACCAGATTGTGCCGCGGTTGCGCGCTGTCTACGACCGTCTGACCGGCAACCACCGCGAGGAGGAGGTCGAGGACGACGACGCCCCGTTGGTGATCAACGCCGGGCATACCGCCTTCGATGAGGAGCCGGTCAAGGAGAAGAAGCGACTGTTCGGCCGGCGTCGCAAGGACCGCGAGCGCGACGACGACACCCGCCTGCTGGACGAGTACGAGGCGGACGAGGCCTTCACCCGTGCGGCTGCCGTCGCCCCGGCCGATGACGACGCCACGGAGATCTTCGACCCCGAGGTTGATGAGTACGAGACCGTCGAGCCCGCGCCCACCGCGCCGACCCAGGCGGTCACCGCGGTGGCACCCACGGACCCCGCTGAACCCCGGGAGCTGACCGCCCCGCCCACCACCGGCGTCCCCGCGGGCGAGCAGCCGATGCTCGAGGGCGATGTCGTCTACATCCTCCCCACCGAGGACATGCTGGCGAAGGGCGCCCCGCACAAGGTCCGCTCCGCCGCGAACGACCGGGTGGTCGAGGCGCTGACCGGTGTGCTGGACCAGTTCGGCATCGACGCCAAGGTCACAGGGTTCACCCGCGGCCCGACGGTCACCCGCTACGAGGTCGAGCTGGGCAAGGGCGTCAAGGTCGAGCGGGTCACCGCGCTGAGCAAGAACATCGCCTATGCGGTGGCCAGCGCCGACGTGCGCATCCTGTCGCCGATCCCCGGCAAGTCCGCGATCGGTATCGAGATTCCGAACACCGACCGCGAGACCGTGTCGCTGGGCGACGTGCTGCGCTCCTCGGTGGCCCGGCGCAGCGACCACCCGATGGTGATCGGCGTCGGCAAGGACGTCGAGGGTGGCTACGTCACCGCGAACCTGGCCAAGATGCCGCACATGCTGGTCGCCGGTGCCACCGGTGCCGGTAAGTCGAGCTTTGTGAACTCGATGATCGTCTCGATCCTGATGCGGGCCACCCCGGATCAGGTCCGGATGGTGCTGGTCGACCCCAAGCGCGTCGAGCTGACCATCTACGAGGGCATCCCGCACTTGATCACCCCGATCATCACCAACCCCAAGAAGGCTGCGGAGGCCCTGGAATGGGTGGTGCGGGAGATGGAGGCGCGTTACGACGACCTGGCGATGTTCGGTTTCAAGCACATCGACGACTTCAACGCCGCCGTGCGCGCGGGCAAGGTGAAGCCGCTGCCGGGCTCCGAGCGCAAGATCGCCACCTACCCGTACCTGCTGGTGATCGTGGACGAGCTGGCTGACCTGATGATGGTCGCTCCGCGCGACGTGGAGGCCTCGATCCAGCGCATCACCCAGCTGGCCCGTGCTGCCGGTATCCACCTCGTGCTCGCGACCCAGCGTCCGTCGGTGGATGTGGTCACCGGTCTGATCAAGGCGAATGTCCCGTCCCGACTGGCCTTCGCCACCTCCTCACTGACCGACTCGCGTGTGGTGCTCGACCAGCCCGGTGCGGAGAAGCTGATCGGCCAGGGTGACGCGCTCTTCCTGCCGATGGGTGCCGCCAAGCCGATGCGTACCCAGGGTGCGTGGGTGGCCGAGTCGGAGATCCACGCTGTTGTCGAGCATGTGAAGCAGCAGCTCAAGCCGAACTACCGGGATGACGTCACCGTGGTGGCGGCCAAGAAGCAGGTCGACGAGGACATCGGCGACGACCTCGACCTGCTGTTGCAGGCGGCGGAGCTGGTGGTGACCAGTCAGTTCGGCTCGACGTCGATGCTGCAGCGCAAGTTGCGGGTCGGATTCGCCAAGGCCGGGCGTCTGATGGATCTGTTGGAGTCTCGGGAGATCGTCGGGCCGTCCGAGGGGTCCAAGGCGCGCGAGGTGCTGGTGCAACCGGACGACCTGCCCGGCACCCTGGCGATGCTGCGCGGCGAGGACGGCCCGGTGGAGTCCACCGCCGGTGGCGACCGCTATGCCGCGCCAGCCGGTCAGATGCCCGGTGAGCCGCCGGAGGCTGTCGACTACTACGACGACGCGGACGACCTGCGCTGACCGTGAGAATCGACCGCCCCGCTGGCACGTACTCTGGTCCGGTGGTGGACCACCGACCCCCCGTGCTCAATGTCGCGAACGTGCTGACGGTGCTGCGCATCGTCGTCGTGCCGTTCTTCGGCTGGGCCCTGGTGGTGGACGGTGGTGAGTCGGTCACCTGGCGTCTGGTGGCCACCGGTCTGTTCGTGTTGGCGGCGATCACCGACCAGGTCGACGGTCATCTGGCCCGCCGGATGGATCTGATCACCGACCTCGGCAAGCTGCTGGACCCGATCGCGGACAAGCTGTTGGTCGGTGCGGCGCTGGTGCTGCTGGCGGTGCTAGGCGAACTGCCCTGGTGGGTCCCGGCGGTGATCCTGGCCCGCGAGCTCGGCATCACCGTGATGCGGTTCTTCCTGCTCAAGTACCTGGTGTTGCCGGCCTCGCGCGGCGGCAAGATCAAGACGGTGTTGCAGATCGCGGCGCTGACGCTGTTCCTGCTCCCGCTGGACCACCTACCCGGATTCGTCGCCGTGGTGGCGTGGGTGCTGATGGTTGCCGCGGTGGTGGTCACGGTGCTGACCGGGGCTGACTACGTGCGCACTGCGGTGCGGGTGCACGGTGAGCACCGGCGCGGCCTGGCCAGCGGCAACGAGGCCACCCGGCATGCCGCAGCCACCGGCACCACCGCGCCGGACGGCCTCACCGAGTGAAGTTGCCGCACCACCCCCTGACGGTTTGGATGCAGCGCAAGGGGGAATGAGATGACGCATGAGCTGGACGACGGGACGGCGCTGGCCGCTGAACTCCTGGACCTGTTGGCGGCCCAGGACCGCACGCTGGCGGTGGCCGAATCGCTGACCGGGGGACTGGTGGCGGCCACACTGGTGGACGTGCCCGGTGCCTCGCGGGTGTTCCGTGGTGCCGTGGTGGCCTACGCCACCGACCTCAAAGCGCAGCTGCTCGGCGTCGAGCCCGCCCTGCTCGCCGACCACGGTGCGGTGCACCCGGAGGTCGCACGGCAGATGGCCCGCGGGGTGCGCGAGCGGTTGGGGGCGGATGTGGGGCTCGCCACCACCGGGGTGGCCGGACCGGACCCGCAGGACGGCCGTGCACCCGGCACGGTCTATGTCGCGGCGTCCACCCGCGACGGGGAACGGGTGCGGGAGCTGTCGGTGGACGGCGACCGGGGAGAGGTGCGCGCAGTCAGTCGTGACGCGGTGCTGGCCCTGGGGTTGGCGGTCAGCGGCGGGTAGTGCGCGGTGCCGGTGGTTCGGTGCGTGCCGACCGCTGGGCGTCCTGGGCGGTGCCTTCGAGCGGTGCCTGCGTCGGTGCGCGACGGGTGAATATGCGGTGCTCGGCGGGTGTGAGCCACGACCTGGGGAACACGGGGCGGGCCTTGGGCGTTGTGACCACCGTGATGAACACCCGGCCGAGCACCCGTCGTGACGCTGCCCCTGGGGGCGGCGACCTGTACGGTGGAAGCCTGCCCCAGCGGGGCCACCAGGGAACCGTGCTGCGGAACCGCCCGACCCGTCCGGGTCGACCGGTCCCGACGGTGCGGCAGGATGAACGAGGAACGAGAGGGGGACACCAGATGATCGTGTTGCGCCGTGAGATCGGTGACGTGCTGCGGGATGCCCGCCAGCGGCAGGGTCGCACCCTGCGTGAGGTGTCCTCCGCCGCCCGGGTCTCACTGGGGTATCTCAGTGAGGTCGAGCGCGGCCAGAAGGAGGCGTCGTCCGAGCTGCTCGCCAGCATCTGCGACGCCCTGGACATCCCGATGTCGCTCGTCCTGCGTGAGGTCAGTGACCGGATCGCCGTGGCCGAGGGTCTGCTGATCCCGGACACCGTGCCGGCCGACCTCACCGCCTGGGACGGCCCGGAGGGGACCTGGGGGCGGCGACGTCCCGAGCTCGCCCCGATCGGCTGAACCCGGTCGGCAGGTCGACCACCAGAACCTCGAACAGCCCCGCGATGCCACCGCGTCGCGGGGCTGTTCGCTGTCTGCGCTGAGCTAGACCGTGGTGGACGTTGGTGCGGGCTGGCAGCGGGGGCACCAGAACACCGGCCGTTCCTGCGGTGGCTGCCGGGCGGTGCCACGCCGGATCGGGGTGCCGCAGCGTCGACAGGGCTCGCCCCGGCGGGAGTGCACCCAACTGCCCCGGCCCCGGGTGACGTCACCGGTGCTGGTCGGCATGGGGGTGCGCACCGAGCGTTGCATCAGCGCCCGCGCCACCCGGAGCAGCCGAATCGGGTCAGGCACCTGGTCGGCAGGCGTCCATGGCCACAGGTGATCGAGGAACTGCGACTCCGCCATGTAGATGGTGCCGATGCCAGCGACCACGGTCTGGTCCAGCAGCACCTCGCACACCGGGGTGCTGCCGCGCTCCGCCCAGCGCCGCAGCACCTCGGGTAACCCGTCGGACTCGAAGTCGTCGGCCAGGATGTCCGGCCCCAGGTGTCCGATCAGGGTGTGTTCCTGGCTGGTCGGCAGCACGTCGAGCATGCCCAGGAGCTCCCCGACGGCGGTCCAGGTCCGATTGGCCAGCACGGCCCGCACCACCGGCGAGCCCGCTGCCGCACCGGGGGAGCCGGTGCGGGCGATCCGCCAGGACCCGTCCATCCGCAGGTGGGTGTGCAGGGTGCGGCCGTCGTCGAACCGGGTCAGCAGGTGTTTGCCGTAGGGCACCGTTCCCAGCACGGTGCGGCCCACCAGATCGACCGTGGCCGCAGTGGGCCAGCGCAGATCGGCGCGTTCCAGCTCCCGTCCGGCCAACGCCTCGTCCAGCCGGGTCGCGGTCCGGCGCAGGATGTCGCCCTCAGGCACCCGGGCTCACCGTGCCCCGCGCAGGCGCAGACCCCGGGGCGTCGGCACGAATCCGGCCTCGGCCAGTGCACGGCTCAACGGGGTCGGGTCGGAGCCCGCGGCGGCGAGCAGGTCCACCCCGTCCGCGCGGACCAGCGTGATCCGGCCGAGCCGCTCCTCGCGCACTGCATCCGCCAACCGAGCGGTGGCCAGTCGGAGGGCGTCGACGTCGTCGGTGAAGGTCAGCACGGTCCGGCCACCCTTCTCCAGATAGAACGCCAACGCGCCATCGACCAGCACCACCACCGCCCCGGATTTGCGACCGGGTCGGTGGCCGGTGGCGTCCTGCGCCCAGGTGGGGGAGGACGGCCAAGCCAGCGCGGCACCGTAGGGGTTGGCGGGGTCGGTGGCGGCGAGCAGCACCACGGCGCGGTCGGCGTCGGCGGGCTGTGTGGTCTGCGTGATCTGCTCGATCCGGCGGGCCTCGCCGCGCAGCTCGTCCACCGCACCGGGCAGGGCGAACTGTGAGCCGCCGAGGTGTTCGGTGAAGTAGCCGCGGCGCACCTGCCCGGACTGTTCCAGCGCGGACAGCACGCGGTACACCCCGGCGAACTGTCGGGTGACCCCCTCCGCCGGGGCCACCGCACGGGTCAGCACCCCGTGCCGGTCGAGCAGCTGAGCGGCCAGGGCGTGCGCGCGCCGGGTCGGGTCGGTCTCCGGACGGGGCAACAGCGACCAACGGCCACCGGCATCCGGACCGGTGACCACCGGGCGGGGCGGCCGGATACCGCCGCGCAGCCCCAACGCACCGCCGTAGCGCCCGGCCGCCATCGTGCGCGCCCGCGGCGGGGCGGCCGGTGTGCGGTGGGTGGTCTTGCCCGCGCCGAGCCGGGCGCGCAACGGAGCCAGACCGTCGTTCGTCGCCAGCCCGGCCCACACCAGGTCCCATAGCGCCTCGGTGAGCGCGCTCTGGGTGGGTGGGGTCCCTTCTGGGTCCAGGAGGTCGGCGACCCGATCAGCCAGCGCCCCGAGGAAGTACGCCCCGCCTCCGGCCAACGCGGTGAGCACGGCACGATGCAGGTCGGTGTCGACGGTGCTGGGCAGCTCCTCGGGGGGCAGCGGCAGGGTGAGGTCGGCGGTGGCTGCCAGGTGCAGGCTGATCAGGCCGTCCTTGCCGGGCAGAGTGCCGTGTCCGGCCCACAGCACCTCACCCGCGGCGGTCAGCTCGTCCAGCATCGCCGGGCGGTAGTCCCGGACCCGAGCGGGCAGCACGAGCTGTTCCAGAGCGGAGGCGGGTAGCACGGCACCGGCCAGCTGCTCCACGGCACGGGCCAGGCCGTCGATGCCCCGCAGCCCCGGCGTCGAGGCACCGGCCGCCAAACCGGTGGCGTGCTGCCATGCGGGGAGGAAGCGTCCCAGTGCCTGCTGCGGCACCGGCTCGACCTCGGAGCGCAGCGCGGCCAGAGAACGCCGTCGCAGTGTGCGCAACACATCGGCGTCGCAGTACTCGTCGCCGGTGCCGCCGAGCGCGTCGGGTCGCAACCGGCCCTGCACCACCGCCCCGGTGCGTTCCAATCCGCGCAGTCCGGCCTGCACCACCGCCGTGCCCAGACCGAACCGTGCACCGACCTGGGCCGCGGTGAACGGTCCGTGGGTGCGCGCATGCCGTCGTAGGAGGTCGCCGAGCGGATCGGGCAGCACCTCGGTGAAGGCCTCCGGCACTCCCACCGGCAGCGCCACGCCCAGCGCGTCGCGCAGCCGTCCGGCATCCTCGATCGCCGCCCACTGTTCGGACTCGGCGACCCCAGACAGTCGGACCCGGATCAGCCGTCGGCGGTGTTCCAGCTCCGTCAACCACGCGGCGGCCTGGTCGCGCACGTCCTCCCGGGTCCGCGCCAGCACACCGGACAGCGGCAGAGGGCCGTGCCGCCGGACCACATCAGCCAGGCCCTCCAGGTCACGTGCCTGACGGTCCGGATGGAGCCCGCTGACCTCAGCCTCGGTGCGCTCCACCGCCTCCGGGTCGAGCAGGTCGGCGATGGCGGCGTCCCCACCACCGCCGAGCAACTCCTCCAGCAGGGCCGGGTCCAGGGTCAGCGCCGCCGCCCGCCGCTCGGCTAACGGGGCGTCCCCGTCATAGAGGAACTGGGCGGTGTAGCCGAACAACAGCGACTGGGCGAAGGGCGAAGGCCGGGTGGTGGTCACCTCGACCACGCGAATTCGACCGGCCTGCACATCGCGCATGATCTCGACCAGCGCGTCCACATCGAAGTCGTCCTGTAGACACTCCCGGACCGCCTCCAACAGGATCGGGAAGTCCGGGTAACGCGAGGCCACCGACAGCAGCTGGGCGGAGCGCTGCCGCTGCTGCCACAGGGGCTGACGCCGGTCGGGGCGTCGTCGCGGCAGCAACAGCGCACGGGCCGCGGCCTCCCGGAAGCGGGCACCGAACATCGCCGACCCGCCCAGTTCGGCGCGCACCGCGGTGGCGACCTCCTCCGGCTCGATCAGCAGGTCCTCGGTACTGACCGGGGACTCCTCGCCCCCGGGGGGTGTCGCGCCGGTGCCGAGCACGTCGTCCAAGAAGTCGCCGGAGGCGATCATGTCCGGCAGACGCAGGACGATCCCGTCGTCGGCGTGCATCGCCGCCGCGTCCACCCCGAAGCGTTCGCGCAGCCGGGCACCGACCACCAGCGCCCACGGGGCGTGCACCCGCGCCCCGTACGGCGAGTGCAGCACCACCCGCCAGTCGCCGAGCTCGTCCCGGAACCGCTCCACCACCAGGGTGGAGTCGCTGGGCAGGGCCCCGGTCGCCTCCTGCTGTTCGCGCAGATACGCCAGCAGGTTGTCACCGGCCCAGGTGTCCAGACCGGCTGCGGCGACCCGCGCACGTGCCTGCTCCTCGGGCAGCGCCACCACGTCGCGCGACCAGGCGCCCATCGCCCGGCCGAGGGTGGCGGGGCGGCCCTGAGAGTCGCCCTTCCAGAACGGGAGCCTGCCGGGTAGCCCCGGAGCAGGAGTGACCAGCACCCGGTCCGGGGTGATGTCCTCGATCCGCCAGGTACTCGACCCGAGGGTGAAGGTGTCGCCGACCCGGGACTCGTAGACCATCTCCTCATCGAGTTCGCCCACCCGTTTGCCGCCGCGCAGCTGGCCACCGGAGCGCTCGGCATCGACCGGCACATCCGCCGTGGTGGCCCCGGTGGCCAGGAAGACGCCGTACAGCCCGCGATCGGGGATGGTGCCGCCGCTGGTCACGGCCAACCGCAGCGCGCCGGGACGGGCGCTGAGCAGGTCGGCGGCACGATCCCACACGATGCGGGGGCGCAGTTCGGCGAATTCCTCCGAGGGGTAGCGCCCCGCCAGCATGTCGAGCACCGCGCGCAGGGTGCCCTCGCCCAGGGTGGCGAACGGGGCGGAGCGGTGCAGCACCGTGGCCAGATCCGCGACGGTCCAGTCCTCGGTGGCCACCATCGCCACGATCTGCTGCGCCAACACGTCCAGCGGGTTGGCCGGCACCGACACCGGCTCGATCAATCCGGCGCGCATCCGCTCGGCCGTCACCGCCGCGGGCACCAGATCGCCGCGGAACGCCGGGAAGACCACACCGTGGGAGACCGCACCGACCTGGTGCCCGGCCCGTCCGATCCGCTGCAATCCACTCGCCGCCGACGGGGGAGCACCCACCTGCACCACCAGGTCCACCGCGCCCATGTCGATGCCCAGCTCCAATGAGCTGGTCGCGACCACGGCGGGCAATCGTCCGGCCTTCAACTCCGACTCGGTGCGGGTGCGCTCGGCCCGGCTCATCGACCCGTGGTGCGCCCGGGCGATGATCTGCTCGGCCTCGCGGGTGTCCACCCCCACCGCCGCGCCGGACTGGCCCATCGCCTGGGCCGGATGTACCTCGCCGTGGTCCGCCAGATCCACGCCCTGCCGCTGGGCCCAGATCTCGTTCATTCGTGCGGTCAACCGCTCCGCCCCGCGCCGGGAGTTGGTGAACACCAGGGTGGAACGGTGTGCGGCGACCAGGTCGACCACCCGCTCCTCGACATGCGGCCAGATCGACGGGCGGCTGACCGCGCCGCCCGGACCGGCGGCCTGTCCGGTCAGATCGCGTTCACCCTCGGGCAGCGGCTGCATGCGGTCGGCGTCGGCCCCGGTGCTGCCGAGGTCCGGTGCCGTGGCCAGGTCGGCCAGATCCGGCACCGGGACGACCACGTCGACATCGATGACCTTGGTCGACGGGGGTTGCACGACGACGACCTCCCGGCCACCGTCCGCCGGCGTGCGTGCCCCGGACAGGAACCCGGCGACCCGATCGACCGGGGTCACAGTGGCGGACAGGCCGACCCGCTGCGCCGGACCAGGGCCGCCGGGACGGTCGAGCAGGGCGTCCAACCGTTCCAGCGACGCTGCCAGGTGCGCGCCGCGTTTGGTGCCCGCCACGGCGTGGATCTCATCGACGATCACAGTGCGCACCCCGGACAGCCCGGATCGGGCCGCGGAGGTCAGCACCAGGAACAGCGACTCCGGTGTGGTGATGAGGATGTCCGGCGGCTTGGTGGCGAAGGCCCGGCGCTCGGCAGGCGGCGTGTCCCCGGTACGCACACCCACGGTGACGTCGGGCAGTTCCAACCCCCGTCGGGTAGCCGCCTGCCGGATGCCGACCAGCGGTGAGCGCAGGTTGCGCTCCACATCGGTGGCCAGGGCCTTCAATGGGGAGACATAGACCACGTGGCAGCGCTGCAACGGGTCGTCCTCGGCTCCGTGCCGGCCGCTGAGGATCCCGTCCAACGCCCACAGGAAGGCAGCCAGGGTCTTACCCGAACCGGTGGGGGCGACCACCAGCGCGTGGCGTTCGGAGGAGACCGCGTCCCAGGCACCGGCCTGCGCGGCGGTGGGCTCGGCGAAGGCACCACGGAACCAGTCTTCGGTGGCGGGGGAGAACCGTCGTAGCACGTCATCGGGTGCGGGGCGGTTGCTCGGGCTCACCGGGCCATTGTGGCGTGGAGCACCGACATCCGCGCCGGGACGGGGCAGCGGGTGAGCCGCACCGGTGGGCGTGGCAGGGTGTGCGGGTGCGGTATCGGGAATTCTGGCAGCTGGTCGACGAGGTCTTCGGCAGCGCGCACGGGCGGACACTGGTCCGGGAGATGGTGCTGCCCACCCTCGGTGGTCTGACCGGCGAGCAGGCCATCGACCGGGGCGTGGAACCCCGGGACATCTGGCATGCGCTCTGTGATGAGTTGGATGTGCCCGATGCCCAGCGCTGGGGCACTGACAAGCACCGTCAGGCCCCGCCCCGTCGATGACCACCGCCCGCGTGGCACTCTGAGGCCATGACCGCACGTCATCCCCTGCGCCGCTGGTGGGCGGTCACGCTCAGTGACCTGGGGGATGTGCTGCTCAGCCTGGTGGTCACCGCGCTGGGACTCGGGATCGGCATCGCGCTGGTCGACGGAGTGAAGGCCAGCAACCCCGGCTCGGTGCTCCTGGTCGCGACGGTGGTTGGTGTCGGCGACCTCCTGCTGCGTCCCTCGCTGCGTGTGCTGGCCCGGGTCGGCGGGGCGATGGGGGCGCTGCTGGCAGGACTGGGCGCGCAGGTGCTGGTGACCTGGCTGGCGCTGTGGGCGGTGCCCGGGGTGCAGGTGCGCAATGGGTGGTCCGCGGTGGCGGTGCTGCTGGTCACCGCGGTGGCGATGGCGCTCGGGCGGTGGATCTGGGGTGCCGGGGACTCGGACTATGTGGTCGGCGATGTGCTGCGTCGGGCACGCTCGCGGGCCAGGCGAGCCGGTGAGGGTGGCACCGTCACCGGCGACGGGGTGGACACGGGGCGGCCAGCCGGGCTGCTGGTGGTGCAGCTGGACGGGGTGGCCGCGCCGGTGCTGGATCAGGCGGTCGATGCCGGACTGGTCCCGACGATGGCGCACTGGGTCGCCGACGGGTCGCACCGCCCCGACCGCTGGTGGGCGCGCATCCCCTCCACCACCCCGGCGAGCCAGGCGGGCATCCTGCACGGTGCTGCGGACCGGATCTGCTCCTTCCGCTGGTGGGACCGTCGTGCCGGGCGTCTGGTGGTCACCAACCACCCCGACGACGCGGCGATGGTCGAACAGCGGCTCAGTGACGGACGTGGGCTGCTCGCCGGAGGTGGAGCGGCGGTGGCCACGATGTTCTCCGGTGATGCGGAGCGGCAGTTCCTGGTGATGAGCCAGGCGCGACGGGGCATCGGGCCCGGCGCCCCGTACCTGCGGTTCTTCGCCAGTCCGTTCGTGCTCGCCCGGGCGGTGTCCCTGACTCTCGGCGAGGTGGTCAAGGAGCTGTACCAGGGTCGGCGGCAGCGAGTGCGCGATGTCCGACCCCGGGTCCCGCGCCGAGGCTGGTACGTGCTGTTGCGTGGGATCACCAACGTGCTGCTGCGTGACCTGGCGACCTCGCTGACCGCTGAGCAACTGGTCCGCGGCGTCCCGGTGCTGTACCTCTCCCTGGTCGACTACGACGAGATCGCCCACCACGCCGGTCCCACCCGACCCGAGTCGCTGCGGTCGTTGGAGGGGTTGGACCGGGTGCTCGGCACCCTCGACCGCGTCCGGGAGGTGGCCCCCCGTGACTATCGCGTGGTGGTGCTCTCCGATCACGGGCAGACGCTGGGGCCGACATTCCGCCAGGTCACCGGGCACACCCTCCCGGAGGTCGTGCACCGGTTGATGGCCGACCCGATGCTGGACACGGTGCAGGCCTCCGGTGACGAGGAGTGGGGCCCGCTCAATGCGTTCCTCGCCTCGGTCCGACCGCATGGCGAGGACCGGTCGGTGGTGCTCGGACCACAGGGCAAGGAGCGCTCCGGGGAGCGGCATGCGGACCGCAGCCGACCGGCCGGGCTGCGCACCGATGCCCCGCCACCGGATGTGGCCGTCACCGGATCGGGGAACCTCGGCATGGTGTGGTTCCCGCGGGCCGCTCGGCGGCTCACACTGGAGGAGATCGACCTGCGCTGGCCCGGTCTGGTCGGTGGGCTGGCGGCCACCCCGGGTATGGGGGTGGTGCTGGTCGACACCGCGGCGCACGGACTCGCGGCGGTTGGTCCGGAGGGGATCTCCTGGCTGGAACGCGCCGACGACGGTGGACAAGCACAGACCCAGGCCGACGGCACCGCAGACCGCACGGCACATCGGAGCGGTCCGCTTGTCGAGGGTGTCGACCCGTTGGCCCCGTTCGGACCCCATGCGGCGGCGGATCTGCTCCGGCTCGGGCGCTTGGCGGAGGTCGGGGACCTGGTGCTGCTGTCGGAACTGTCACCGGAGGGGTGGGTGTACGCCTTCGAGGGGCAGGTGGGCTCCCATGGCGGGATCGGCGGCGCGCAGAACTCGGCCGTGCTGCTGCACCCGACCGAACTCGGGATCGACCCCGACCTGCTCGACCCGGATGCGGGCACCCTGGTCGGTGCCGACGCGGTGCACCGTCAACTGGTGCGCTGGGCCGCGCGGCTGGGGCTCCGCGAGGGAATCGAGGGGGAGACGGCGTGACGGGGGTGGCGGTGCGCTGGCTCGGGCATGCCAGCGTGGTCCTCGACCTGGGCGGAGTTCGGGTGCTCACCGACCCTCTGCTGCGTCGGCACGCCGGTGTGCTGCGCCGTCACGGGGCCGCGCCCCGCGCCGAGCACTGGGCCGATCCGACGGCCGTGCTGATCTCGCACCTGCACTACGACCATGCCGAGATCGGCTCGTTGCGGATGCTCGGCGATGTCCCGGTGCTGTCCGCCCCGTCGAATGCGCGCTGGCTCGCCGGGCACGGGGTGGGTGGTGCGCAGGGGGTGGTACCGGACGAGTGGTGGCCGGTACCGGGCAGTGACGTCCGCATCCGCCCGGTCACCGCCGAGCACGGTCACCGGCCGATGCCACACCGGCCCAATGCCGCCAACGGGTTCGTGATCGCCGCACCCGGGGTGCGGGTGTGGTTCGCCGGGGACACCGCCCCGTATCCGGCGATGCGGGACCTGCCGGAGTTAGCGGGTGGGCCGATCGACCTGGCGTTGATCCCGGTGGGTGGATGGGGGCCGCGGCTGTCCGGCGGACATCTCGATCCGGTGCAGGCGGCAGAGGTCTGCGCGGTGGTCGGGGCTCGGCATGCGGTGCCGATCCACTGGGGAACACTGCACGCCCCGGCGGCGCGGCGGCTGCCCCCGGGGTGGATGGAACGAGGCGGCCCGGCTTTTGGTGCCGCACTGGCCCGGAGGGGGCTGTCGGGCAGCGTGCTGGAGCCCGGGGAACTGCTCCGGGTGGAGGCGACACGCGGGCAAGGAACGCCCTGACCTGCGCACCGACACCGTTCCGACACGCAGAACGCGCCGCGCAGATCACTCGAACAGATGTTCGGCTACAGTGGCCGCTGATGACGCCGGCGGGTGGCCGCGCGGGTCGTCGGACCGTCCCCAGCCGGGGGTGTTCCCGCGACCTGTGGACGCTCCCGCAGGACATGTCGGTGGTCGGGCATACCGTCGTCGCACGACATCAGAGACCAGCCCCCGCAGGCGCAGCGAGAGACGCTGCTCGAATCGACGAGGTGGAATACATGCCCGCTCCCCAGGACCGCGAGAAGGCCCTCGAGGCCGCCCTCAGCCAGATCGACCGCCAGTTCGGCAAGGGCTCGATCATGCGCCTCGGCGAGGAGGGTCGCGCCCCGGTCGAGGTCATCCCGACCGGCTCCATCGCGCTGGACGTGGCACTCGGCATCGGTGGGCTGCCCAAGGGCCGCATCATCGAGGTCTACGGCCCCGAGTCCTCCGGTAAGACGACCGTCGCCCTGCACGCAGTGGCCAACGCCCAGCGTCAGGGTGGCATCGCCGCGTTCATCGACGCCGAGCACGCCCTGGACCCGGACTACGCCAAGAAGCTCGGCGTCGACACCGATGCGCTGCTGGTCTCCCAGCCGGACACCGGTGAGCAGGCGCTGGAGATCATGGACATGCTGATCCGCTCCGGCGCGATCGACATCATCGTGATCGACTCGGTGGCGGCTCTGGTGCCCAAGGCCGAGATCGAGGGCGAGATGGGTGACAGCCACGTGGGTCTGCAGGCCCGCCTGATGTCGCAGGCCCTGCGGAAGGTCACCGGTGCGCTGAACGCCTCCGGCACCACCGCGATCTTCATCAACCAGCTGCGCGAGAAGATCGGCGTCTTCTTCGGCTCCCCGGAGACGACCACCGGTGGTAAGGCGCTCAAGTTCTACGCCTCCGTCCGGATGGACATCCGCCGGATCGAGACGCTGAAGGAGGGCTCGGACGCGGTCGGTAACCGCACCCGGGTCAAGGTGGTCAAGAACAAGATGGCCCCGCCCTTCAAGCAGGCCGAGTTCGACATCCTCTACGGCGTCGGCATCTCCCGCGAGGGCAGCCTGATCGACCTGGGCGTCGAGCACGGCATCGTCCGCAAGTCCGGCTCGTGGTTCACCTATGAGAGCGATCAGCTCGGCCAGGGCAAGGAGAATGCCCGCGCGTTCCTGCGGGACAACCCGGAGCTCGCTGCCGAGATCGAGGGCAAGATCAAGGAGAAGCTGGGCATCGGTGTCGCCCCCGCATCGGCCGACCAGGCCGAGGAGGTCAAGGTCGACTTCTGATGTCGACACAGCACGGCATGGACACCGGCGCTCAGGGGAACGATCCCTGGGCGCCGGTGCCCGTCGCAGAGGATCCCTGGGTCGAGGTCGCCGAGGCGGATGACGCCTGGTCGACGGACCAGGACGGCTCGGCTTGGGACGACGCCACCGGGGACACGGCATGGACCGGTGGCTCCTTCGCGCCGCCCGGGGACGAGTCCGGATCGGCCTGGACCACGCCCCAGCGGGCCCCAGCCCGGACGCGGGGGGACTGGTCTCGGCGGGCGACGTCAGCCGATGACGGCCGGAGCTCCGTGCCCACGACGCGGAGCGACCGGGTCGTCTCGGGCGCAGCGTCGCGGACCCGTGCCGACCGCAGCGGCACCGCCCGCAACCGCACCACCGATGGCCGCGCCGCCCGCAACCGCGCCGCCGATGGCCCCGCCGCTGACAGCCGCGTCGCCGACCGCGATGCGACGCAGTCGCGCCGCGCGGGTCGGGCTGCTGGGTCCGGAGCTGACGACCCAGTCTCACTCAGCGACCTGGCCGCCCACCTGCGCCCGGCGTCCTCGCTGAGCCCGGCACCCGGAGCCGGGTCCACCCCCGTTGCTGAAGAGCGCGCTCGCACCGAGGCGCAGGAGCGGGTCGCCCGCATGTTGGCTGCTCGGGTCGCTGAGACCGCCAGCGACGCGGCCCTCCCCGGTGCGGGTGAGCCTCGCACCCCCGACACCGTCGAGCCGCACCTCGCAGACGCAGCCGACCCCCACGCCCCAGAAGCAGTTGAGCCCCTGACCACGCGGCGCAGCGCGCGGTCCCGACGGTCGACCCGCCGGATGCCCGCGACCGAACCCCCCGACGCCGGCAGTGCCGCGGTCGACGCCGAACCGGACCAGGAGTCCGTCGCACGGGCTATCGTCCTGCGCCAGCTCACTGCCGCACCGCGCAGCCGTCACCAACTGGCCGAGGCACTCGCCCGGCGGGATGTACCGGAGGACGTGGCCGAGCGTGTGCTGGACCGCTTCACCGAGGTCGGCCTGATCGACGACGCCGCCTACGCGGAGATGCTGGTCCGCTCGCGTCACGCCGAGCGTGGCCTCTCCCGGCGGGCGCTGACCCAAGAACTGCGGCGCAAAGGAGTGTCCCCGGAGGACTTCGCGGCGGCGCTCGATCAGGTCGATGATGCCGATGAGGAGGAAGCCGCCCGCGCTCTGGCCCGCAAGAAGCTGCGCGCCACCCGGGGCCTGGAGCGGGAGGTTCGGATGCGTCGTGCCTACGGCGCACTCGGGCGCAAGGGGTATGCGGGCGGGTTGGTGTCTCGGGTCGTGCGGGAAGAACTGGCAGCGGAGGAGTCCGAGAGCTGATCGCCGGACCCCACGGGACTCCCGCACCCCTGGTCATAGGGAAGAATGGCTGTCCCGGTGTGCCCGACAGGAGGACTCATGCACGACATGGCGATCGTCGTCGGTTTACTGGCGGCATGCCTGGTCGCGCTGATCCTGGTTCTGATCGCGCGGCGGGAAGCCACCGCACTCCGACGCCAGGCGCAGCAGGACGTGCAGTCGATCAAGGACGAGGCGCGCGCCGGACTGGCCGATGTGCAACGGCGTGAGGAGCGGCTGACCGAGCGGGAGCAAGCGGTGTCCACCGCGGAACGCGCCCTGTCCGACCGCGAGAGCGAGGTCACCCGGCGTGAGCGCGCCGTCCGGGCCGAGACCGAGCAGGTCTCCGCCGCACAGCGCGAGGCTTCTGAGCGCATCGCCACGGCAGAGCGCGACCTGGCCGACCGGCTTCGCACAGCCGAGCAGGAGGCCATCGAACGGCTGGAGGCCTCCTCCGGGCTGACTGCCTCCGAGGCCCGCGCCGAACTCATCCGCCAGGTGACCGCCGACGCCACCCAGTCCGCTGCCGCCACCGTGCGCCGGATCGAGTCGCAGGCCAAGCGCTCCGCCGACGCCCGCGCACGCCGGATCATCGCCACCGCGCTGTTCCGGACCGCCGCTGCGACCAGCGCGCAGAGCACGGTGACTGTGCTGCCCCTGCCCTCGGATGAGATGAAGGGCCGGATCATCGGCAAGGAGGGCCGCAACATCCGGACCTTCGAGGCGTTGACCGGGGTGAACGTCCTGGTGGACGAGACGCCCGGGTCGGTGGTGCTCAGCTGCTTCGACGCTGAGCGTCGGGAGATCGCGCAGGTCGCCCTCGACCAGCTGATGGCGGACGGCCGGATCAATCCGCAGCGGATCGAGTCCGCCGTCGCCGCCGCGCAGGCGGGTGCCGGTCAGCGTGATGAGGAGGCCGGGCACGATGCGGCCGAGCGCGCCGGGGTGAGCGGCCTGGATCCGGCACTGATCCGGACGCTGGGTCGGTTGCGGACGCGGACCTCCTACGGCCAGAACGTCCTGGAACACCTGGTGGAAACCGCCCTGGTCGCCGCGCAACTGGCCACCGAGGTCGGTGCCGACGTACAGGTAACCCGCCGGGCCGCCTTCCTGCATGACATCGGCAAGGCGCTGACCGGTCAGCAGCCCGGCACGCACGCCCAGGTGGGCGCGGCGCTGGTGGAGCGGTACGGCGAGTCAGCCGCGGTGGTGAACGGGGTAGCCGCGCACCACGAGGAGGTGCCGCCGGAGACGGTGGAGGCAGTGCTGGTGCAGGCGGCGGATGCCGTGTCGGCGGCCCGACCGGGTGCGCGCCGGGAGGACATCGATCAGCACATCGAGCGGTTGGACGAGTTGGAGACGTTGGTGGTCGGGCACGCCGGTGTGCGCCGGGCACTGGCGATGGCGGCGGGCCGGGAACTGCGGGTGGTCGTGGAGCCCGCCGAGGTGCCGGATGAGGCGATGGGCCGCCTGGCGGTGGAGATTGCCCGGCACATCGAGAAGGACCTGTCCTACCCGGGCGAGATCAAGGTGACCGTGGTGCGCGAGGTGCGGGCGTCCGCGACAGCGAGCTGACCGTCACCAGCACCCGGCACCAGGGCTGCCGCCCAGCACCAGGGCCAGCACCCAGCAGCAGCGCCAGCACAGGCAGCGGAGCCAGCACCGGCATTAGCCCCGGACCGCTCAGGTCGCCGTGGCGTCCGACCGGCCGACCCCCACGGCGTTGCCCGGAGCTCCCGCCCGCACCGGACCTGCTGTCCGCCCGCGCAACCGCCCGGCGAGCTTCTGGGCCACCGTGCCCAGCAGCACGTTGACCACGATGAAGATCAGGGCCACCACGATCAGCGCTGGGATCAGGTTCTGGTACGTGGTCCCGATCTGTCGCCCCTGCCGCAGCAGCTCGACGTAGGTGATCAGGTATCCCAGTGCGGAGTCCTTGAGGATCACGACCAGTTGGCTGATCAGCGCCGGCAGCATTGCGACCAAAGCCTGGGGGAGTAGGACCGAGCGCAGGGTGGCACCCTCGGTCAGCCCCACCGCCAGCCCCGCCTCGCGTTGACCGCGGGGAAGTCCGTAGACCCCGGAGCGGATCAGCTCGGCCACCACCGAACCGTTGTAGAGCGTCAGCCCCGCCACGACCGCCACCAGCGGCAGCTGGTCCACCGGCAGAATCTGCAACTGCCCGAGGAACAACCAGCCGAAGACCATCATCAGCAGCACCGGCACGGCGCGGAAGAACTCGACCACCGCCCCGCAGAACCAGCGCACCGGCGCGAGGGTCGACACTCGGCCGAGTCCGAACAGCAGCCCGAACACCAGCGAGGTCACGATGGAGATCCCCGCGGCGACCAGGGTGCCGCGCAGCCCCGGCAGCAGGTAGTACTGCCAGACCTCGCCGGTGAGGAACGGTGACCAGCGGGCAGCGGTGAGCTGGTCCTTATCCACCAGTGCCTTGATGAACACCGCTGCGATGGCCAGCAGCACCACCGCCGCCACGATGTTCGCGATCAGCATCCGCCGCCGGGCGCGCGGTCCGGGGGCGTCGAACAACAGGTCGCTCATCGCTGCACCGCCAGTCGCCGGGAGGCCCAGGTGATCAGCACGCCGGTGGGCAGCACGATGATCACGAATCCGAGCGCGAACAGCAGGAACACCGCGAAGATCACATCGGGCCGGAACTCGATCATGGTCTTCATCAGTGCGGAGGCCTCAGCCACCCCGATGGCGGAGGCCACCGTGGTGTTCTTGATCAGCGCGATCAACGCGTTGCCCAGCGGTGCCACCGCGCCCCGGAACGCCTGGGGCAGGATGACGATCCGCATCGCCTGCCCGAAGCCGAGCCCGATCGCCCGCGCCGCCTCGGCCTGCCCCACCGGCACGGTGTTCACCCCAGAGCGCAACGCCTCGGCGACAAAGGCCGCGTGGTAGACGGACAGCCCGAGCACCGCCAGTCGCAGGTTGTTGTCGTCCAGGAAGGTCGGCGACTCCCGCGAGGCCAGCGCCAGACCCATCGTGTAGAACAGCCCGAGGCTGCAGAACACGATGATCAGCGTCAGCGGGGTGTTGCGAATCGTGTTGACGTAGAACGCCCCGGCAGCCCGCATGCTCGGCACGGGGGAGACCCGCATCACAGCGATGACCGTGCCGATGACCAGCGAGCCCACCGCCGCCAGCCCGGAGAGCACCAGGGTGGTCCGGAAGGCGGCGAGGACGTCGTACTGGCTGAACAACTCGGTGAACTGCGCCCAGTAGTCACCCATTGGCGGGCCTCAGCCGCAGGCCTCAGGCGTCGGCGGGTTCAGGTCCGCATTTGGCGTGTAGTTCGCGTCACCTAGGTTCGCGTCCAGCAACTCCTGCCAGGTGCCGTCGTCGATCATCGCGGTGATCGCGTCGGTGACGTCCTGGCACATGTCCGAATCCTTGGGCAGCCCGACACCGTAGTTCTCCTCGGAGAACGGGTTGCCGACCACCTTGAGGGTGCCCGCGTAGGCGTCCTGCGCGGCGAACCCGGCCAGGATGATGTCGTCGGTGGTCACCGCGTCGATGGTGCCGGCGGCCAGCGCCTCCACACACTCGGAGTACCCGTCGAACTCCTGCAACTGCACGTCCCCGGCGTACTCGTCCTTGATCCGCTGTGCGGGGGTGGAGCCGGTGACCGAGCAGAGCAGCTGACCGTCCAGGTCCTCGGGTCCGGTGATGTCGGAGTCCTCGGCGACCAGCAGGTCCTGCCCGGCGACAAAGTACGGCCCGGCGAAGTCCACGGTCTGCTTGCGCTCGTCGGTGATCGAATAGGTGGCCACGATCATGTCCACCTGGCCGTTGGACAGCAGGTTCTCCCGCTGGGCCGACGGTGCCTCCCGGAACTCGATCTGGTCCTCGGAGTAGCCGAGCTGCTCGGCGATGTACCGGGCGACGTCGACGTCGAATCCGGTGTAGTCGCCGCCCTCCTGCAAGCCGAGGCCGGGCTGGTCGAATTTGATCCCGACCGTGAGGGTGTCGGAGCCACCGTCGGAGCTGGTGCTGTCGGAGCCGGAGTCCCCTCCGGACGAGCAGGCCGCGAGGGTGAGACCCACGGCGGCCAGGGCCGCTCCGGTGCGAGCGATGCGGTGCATGGCGTGGTTCCTTCCGGTTGACGTCAGTGCGTGAGGATCTTGGACAGGAAGTCCTGGGCCCGGTCGGTGCGCGGTGCGGTGAAGAACTGCTCGGGGGTGCCTTCCTCAAGGATCTGACCGCCGTCCATGAAGACCACCCGGTGCGCGGCACGGCGGGCGAAGCCCATCTCGTGGGTGACGACGATCATCGTCATGCCGTCCTTGGCCAGGTCGGTCATGACGTCGAGCACCTCGTTGATCATTTCCGGGTCGAGGGCGGAGGTCGGCTCGTCGAACAACATGACCTGTGGCTTCATCGCCAGGGCCCGGGCGATCGCCACCCGCTGCTGCTGCCCACCGGACAACTGTGCCGGCAGCTTGTGCGCCTGGTTCCCGACCCCGACCCGGTCCAGCAGCTCCTGCGCGGACCGCCTGGCCTCGGCCTTGGACTGCCGCTTGGACTTGATCGGACCGAGGGTGACGTTCTCCAGCACGGTCTTGTGCGCGAAGAGGTTGAAGGACTGGAAGACCATCCCCACATCGGCGCGCAGCCGGGCGAGTTCTTTGCCCTCGGCGGGCAGTTCCCGACCGGCCACGGTGATGGTGCCGGCGTCGATGGTCTCCAGCCGGTTGATGGTTCGGCACAGGGTGGATTTGCCGCTGCCGGAGGGGCCGATCACGACCACCACCTCGCCCTGGGCGACAGTCAGGTCGATGTCTCGCAGCACATGCAGGTCGCCGAAGTGCTTCTGTACGCCGTCGAGCACCACCAGGGGCACGCCATCGTGCTCTGTGTCGATCTGAACCATTCCGTGACGGTAGGGGCGGAGTGTGACCTGCGCCATTCGGTGCGGTCACAGGCAGGTAACACCTCGACGTACCCTGGTCCGCGATGAGCACGATGACGCCCCCCGCATCCGCCGTCGGCCAGGAGGCTCGCACCTACCTGGTCAAGACCCTCGGTTGCCAGATGAACGTCCACGACTCCGAGCACATGGCCGGGCTCCTGGAGCAGGCCGGCTATGTCGCGGCGACCCCGGAGGCAGTCGCCGCCGAGGAGGCCGACGTCATCGTGATCAACACCTGCGCGGTGCGGGAGAACGCCGCCGACCGGTTGTACGGCAACCTCGGTCGTCTGGCCGGGATCAAGCGGAACCGTCCGGGGATGCAGATCGCCGTGGGCGGCTGCCTGGCACAGAAGGACCGCACCGGCATCGTCGAGCGGGCACCGTGGGTGGATGTCGTCTTCGGCACCCACAACCTGGACGTGCTGCCGGTGTTGCTGGAACGCGCCCGGCACAATCAGGACGCTGCGGTGGAGATCGCCGAGTCCCTCCAGGTCTTCCCCTCCACGCTGCCGACCAAGCGCGAGTCGGTCTACGCCGGGTGGGTGTCGATCAGCGTGGGCTGCAACAACACCTGCACCTTCTGCATCGTGCCGCACCTGCGCGGCAAGGAGCGCGACCGCCGACCCGGCGATGTGTTGGCCGAGGTCCAGGCGCTGGTCGACCAGGGTGCCATCGAGGTCACGCTGCTGGGTCAGAACGTGAACTCCTACGGCGTCGAGTTCGGTGACAGGCAGGCCTTCGCGAAGCTGCTGCGCGCCGCCGGTGCCACCCCGGGGCTCGAGCGGCTGCGGTTCACCAGCCCGCACCCGGCGTCCTTCACCGACGACGTGATCGCCGCGATGGCGGAGACCCCGACGGTGATGCCCAGCCTGCACATGCCGCTGCAATCCGGTTCGGACCGGATACTGCGGGCGATGCGCCGGTCGTACCGGTCGGCCAAGTTCCTCGGCATTCTGGAGCGGGTGCGTGCTGCGATGCCGGATGCGGCGATCACCACCGACATCATTGTGGGGTTCCCGGGCGAGACCGAGGAGGACTTCGAGCAGACCCTCCAGGTGGTGGAGCAGAGTCGGTTCTCCTCGGCGTTCACCTTCCAGTACTCGATCCGGCCCGGCACGCCCGCTGCGGACCTGCCCGACCAGCTGCCCAAGCAGGTCGTCCAGGAGCGCTACGAGCGGTTGATCGCCCTGCAGGACCGGATCGCGCTGGAGGAGATGCGCAAGCAGACCGGGCGCACCGTCGAGGTCCTGATGGCCGAGGGTGAGGGACGCAAGGACGGTGAGACCCACCGCCTGTCCGGCCGGGCCGCCGACAACCGTCTGGTGCACTTCGCACTGCCGCCGTCGCTGGCGGAGGTCGACCGTCCGCGCCCGGGTGATCTGGTCACCGTCGACATCACCCATGCCGCGCCGCATCACCTGGTCGCCGACTCGGCTCTGACCGGTGGCAGCTTCGCGGTGCGGCGCACCCGGGCCGGTGACGCCTGGGCCCGCGGCGACGAGCACGACCACGGTGGTGGCGACTCCTGCGGCACCGGGGCAGGGCAGGCCGGTCCGGTGCTGCTCGGGCTGCCTACTCGGCGCTAGTCCGTGCCGGCAGGCGGCAGCAGCGCGTCCAGTGCCTCGAATGCCTGCACCCCGGTGCCGATTCCGCAGGAGATCAGCTGGTCGAGCTGCTCGGCGGTGACCCCGTGCTCCAGGTCGGTCGAGACCTCGGCGTACACCGCGAGCTCGCCCTGCTCCTCGCGCAAGTAGAGCTTCGGCCAGATCCGGTCCCGGTTCCAGTCATTCAGCGCCAGCGTGCCTGAACGGCGCGCCTCGACCGGCAGCTGGCGGTGCCACCGGCCACGGACCTGGAACAGCTCTTTGTCATCGCCCAGCAAGAAGAACCAGAAGCGGTTCTGGTTCCACACCCCGGTGAGGTCACCGTCGTCATCGACCCGGAAGTGGTAGTCGTGGCTGGACAACGCCGCAGCCACCCGATCCTGGGTCAGTCGGGTGGGGCGGTCCTGCACCGGACGCACGGGGGCCACCGGTGCGCCGAGCACCCGGGACAACCACCCGGGGGAGCGCGCGGTCACGGGGCCACCGCCGCCGGGTCCGGGTACATCTCATCGATGGCGTCGAAGAAGCTGTTCGCGCTGCCCAATCCGCAGTGCAGCAGTTGTGCGAGCTGGTCGTCGGTAGCGCCGTGCTCCAGGTCGGTGGAGGTCTCCGCGACCACCGTCACCATGCCGTTGTCCCGCACCCGGGCGTAGGTCTTGGGCCAGATCCGCTCCGCGTTCCACTCCTCGCAGGCGTCCAGCACCTCGTGCAGGCGCTCCAGGGCGATCTCCCGATGCCACTGGCCACGGATCTGCAGGATCTCCTGCTTCTCGCCCAGCAGGAAGAAGAAGATCAGTCGCCCCTTCCACAAACCGCCGATATCGCCGTCGTCATCGGTGAAGTAGTGGAAGTCGTTGTCCTTGAGCCAGGCGACGATCCGCTCGGGTGCCAGCGGGGTCGGATGTCCGTCCGCCGGGGCGGATCCGAGTGCGTTGCCCGGGGCGCCGGTGGCGACGGTCGACCACCGGCGGTTCCGGAAGAGACCCATGCGAACAACCCTACCCGGGCCCGAACCGGACGCCACCTACCCCCTCGCGGTACTCAGATCGGGTCCGGAACGTCCCCGTATGCCGGAAGTGCGCCCGCGGCTGCCTAGCGTGGCACCTCATGAGCTCCACGGGACGGCGGGTGACCGAACACCGGATCATGACCGTGCTGGACCGGCACGGTCTGCACTACGGCACCGACGACGACGGGCGGATCGGCAGCTTCCACGCCGGGCACCTGTTTCGGATCGGCTGTGTCGACGGTGCCCTCATGATTCGCACCCGCTGGCACCGCAGCGTGGAGTCCGGGCGTGCCCCGATGTTGCATGCCGTCCTGCGGCGATGGGCCAGTGAGGATGAGCGCGTCCAGTTGACCGCGGTGCCGTGGGGTCAGGGCCTGACCGTCGACGCCCATTGCGTGTCTGACCGCGCAGGGCTGACCGATCGGCAGATCCACCGGCACCTGACCACGGCGATGGATGGTTCACTGCGCGCATTCGGGCTGCTGGACCGCCTCCTTGAGTAGGCGCACGCTACTCATAGCGGGTCCGAATGACCGCACCGACCGCCGCGCTCGCGTACGGTTCCGAGGGCTCGACCAGCTTCCCCTAGCGTCCCGCGCGACGCTCTGACCGCACGAACTTGAGGATCATCATGGGCTTCTTCACCAAGCCGGACGCGACCCCGGCGGCTGCGCTGGCACCGCTGACCAAGGACCGCATCAAGGCGGTGCTGGACCGCCGGGAGATGAACTACGGCGTCGACGACGACGGTGACATCTTCGGCGTCTGGGACGGCCACCTGTTCTACTTCTTCCAGCTGGGCAAGTCCGGGGAGTACTTCCAGTCCCGGGGTCGCTGGAACCGCAAGGTCGGTGTCGACCAGCTCGGCGCGCTGACGCAGATCGTCAACCAGTGGAACGCCGAGAAGCTCTGGCCCAAGGTCTACGTCCGTGCCGAGGGTGAGGTGCTCGGTGTCTACGGCGAGCACACCGTGGACTACGAGCACGGCATCACCGACGAGCAGATCGACCAGCATCTGGCCTGCGGGATCATGACCACGCTGCAGGTCTTTGACCAGCTGGACGAGGCCTACCCGGCTGAGGCGGCCGCCGCCAAGGCGGAGGAAGAAGCCCAGGGCTGACCTGTGTCATCCCCGGGGTCGCGACGCGGAGCCGTCGCGGCCCCGGCCCATGTCCCGGAAGGACCCCATGACCGACCCCCAGGCATTCCAGGTCGACCTGCACGGCGTCGTCGATCTGCTGGCGCGGCACCTGTACTCCGGCGAACGGGTCTACCTGCGCGAGCTGATGCAGAACGGGGTGGACGCGATCACCGCCCGCCGCAGCCTCGACCCACAGTGCCCGGCCACGGTACGGATCCGCACCCTGCCCGACGGCGGGTTGTCCGTCACCGACTCCGGTGTCGGACTCACCGCGGCCGAGGCCGCCGAGCTGCTGGCCACGGTCGGACGCTCCTCCAAGCGGGACGCCGATCTGGGGATGGCCCGCGAGGAGTACCTGGGTCAGTTCGGCATTGGCCTGCTGTCTGCCTTCATGGTCGCGGACCGGATCGAGTTGACCTCGCGGTCCGCACGGGACCCGCAGGCACTCGCGGTGTGCTGGATCGGGCATGCCGACGGCTCCTACGAGCTGACCGAGCTCGACCCGGAGGCGAGCGCGCAGGTGCCGGAGGGGTCCACAGTGCTGCTGCGCCCTCGCCGGGACGCCGAGCACTGGTTGGAGGTCGACACGGTGGTCGGCCTGGCCGAGGAATTCGGTTCCCTGCTGCCGGTCGACCTCGCGGTGGAGGTACCGCTGGACGACGGCTCGGACACTCGGGTCTGGCGGCGCATCACCGAGCCGGAGCTCCCCTGGCAGGTGGAGCACCCCTCCGCCGCGCACCGCAGCGTGGCGTTGACCCGCTACTGCGAACGGGCGCTGGGCTTCACCCCACTGGCCGCCATCGACCTGGAGGTGCCGCTGGCCGGGGTGAGCGGTGTGGCCTATGTGCTGCCGTCCGCGGTGCCGCCGGGCGGTGGCGGCACGCACCGGGTGTATCTCAAGCGGATGCTGCTCGGCACCCGGGTCGAGGGGCTGCTGCCGGAGTGGGCGTTCTTCGTCCGGTGCGTGATCGACGCCTCCGGGCTGCGGCCCACCGCCTCCCGTGAGCAGCTGTACAGCGATGAGGTGCTGCTGGTGACGCAGGAGGCGCTGGCCCAGACCATCCGGGACTGGTTGCTGACCACCCTGGAGTCCGACTCCGGTGTGGCAACCGAGTTCGTGCGGACCCACCACCTGGCCGTGCGATCCCTGGCGCTGTCCGATGACACCATGCTCGACCTGGCTGCGCGGATCCTGCCGTACGAGACCACGGACGGGACACTCACTCTGGACGAGGTCGCCGCCCAGCACGGCACGGTGATCTACGCCCCGACGCTGGAGGAGTACAAGCGGATCGCCCCGGTGGCCCGCGCCCAGCAGATGGCCGTGGTCAACGCCGGATATGTCTACGACGCGGACCTGCTCGGACGCCTCGCCCACCGCCGTCCCGGCACGGTCCGCCCACTGGCCACCGGTGACATCGCCCAGGTGTTGACCCCGGTGTCACCCGAGCGGGAGTTGGCCACGTTGGACGCAGTGGCGGCGGGCAACACGGTGTTGGCCGACCAGGACTGCGAACTGGTGTTGCGTACCTTCGAGCCTGCCGAGCTGCCCGCCGTCCTGCTGCACGACCGGGACGGCGACCACCAGCGCGAGCTGCGCCGCGTCCAGGAGCAGGCCGACGACCTGTGGGGAGATGTACTCGCCGGCTTCGCGAAGCCGGTGGCAGCCCGTCAACTGGTGCTCAACGACTCCGCCCCGCTGGTTCGTGACCTGCTGGCCGCCCCGCCCGGGGAGGTCTTCGAGGCCGGACTGCAGTCGCTGTACGTCTCCGCCCTGTTGCTGGCCGGAGAACCGCTGCGGGCTCGGGAGTCCGCACTCATGACCGGCTCGATGGCGGCGCTGCTGCGCGCCGGACTCGCCGGTACCCCCGCACCGCAGGACGACTCCGAGGAGGACCCCCGATGACCCGCACGCTGCAGGAAGCGAACCAGGAGATCAGTCGGGTACGGCGGATGCCCTACGGGCTCGCGCACACCCAGGCCGCTGAGGAGCAGGTCAAGCTCGTCGAGGCCGAGGGACCCGATGAGGCCAAGGCCTTCGCACTGTTCACGCTGATCGACGCCTACCAGTGGGGCGGTGAACCGGAGCGGGGGTACGTGCCCTTCGCTCAGCTGCTGCGGTGGTGGGATCAGCGACCCGAGACCTTCGACTCCGACGACCAGCATTCGCTGTTCTGGTCCTTCAAATGGATGGTTTCTGGCCTGGCGGACTTCCCCGGAGTTCCCGCCGAGCAGATCGAGCGCACGCTGGATGACATGGAGCGCCGCTACGCACTGGCCGGCAACGGCATGGATGCGGTGGCTGCCGAGCGATTCTCCTGGGCGCGCCGTCGCGGTGCGCCGGAGACCGAGCAGTTGTTCGCGCAGTGGGTGGCCACTCCCCGGGACGACTTTTCCCAGTGCGAGGCCTGCGACCCGGGCGATCGTGCCGCGTACCTGCTGGCCACCGGTCGGGTGGAGGAGTCCGTCCGGCTGATCGAGCAAACCCTGCCCAGCCGCCCGCGCTGCGCCAGCGAGCCCGCCGACATGCTCGCGGATCTGGCGGACGGCTACCTGGAGCTCGGTCGTGCCGTGGATGCCGTGCGTGCCCACCGCCAGGCGGTCGCCGCGCTGGCCGATGCGGAGGGTGACATGTCCTCCGCTCGAGGGCAGCGGATTCGGTTGCTGGCCCGCGGTGGTCAGCCAGGGCGGGCGCTGCGGGCGTTGGAGTCCGAGCAGCACCTGTTGGCCAAGGCCGATACGCCCTACGACGAGCTGAGCTTTGCCCGGCTGGTCGGTGCGGCGACGCACATTCTGCGCGCCGAGCACGCCGATCGCGCTCTGCGGATCACCGCCGTGCCTGAGCTCGGCGACCGCCCGACCGTCGCGGCCCTGGACGACTGGCTGCGCGCCAAGGCCGACCGTCTCGCCGCGGCATTCGACGCGCGCAATGGCAGCAGCTACCAGAGCGACCTGGTGCGCGCCGCCTGGTCAACCGAGCCAGCCGCCGTGACCCTCGACCTGGATGTGCTGCCCCGGGGTTCCGCCACCGCTGCGACGCCCGGGTCCGGCTCGGCCATGCCTTCAGGTTCGGCCGACCCGGCAGCCCCAACCGGTGCAGCAACCAGCCCGGCGGCCGAGGACGATCCGCTGGCGCAGCGCCCGGATGAGGATGTCGCCTCCTGGACCGATCGGCTCCTGCGGGCCGGGGAGGCCCGACGCGCCGCACAGGCCTGGGTCGATACCGCTGCCGCCGCCGATCAGGACGGTCGGCTGATCGATGCCGGATTCGCGCACGCGGAGTACGCCCGGATCGCGCAGCTCTTCGACGACCAGGACGGTGCTGACGCCGGGTACCGGTCGGCGGTCCCACGCCTGCGTGCCGGTGGTCTCGCGCCGGAGCTGGTGGTCCAGGTGTTGGTCGCCTGGGCACCGACGGCGGCCCAGTTGAGGGACACCGGGGAGGTGCTGGCGGAGATCGACCGCTGCCTGGCCGCCCTGCGTAGCACCGACGAGGCCACGACGGAGGGCCGGGACGAGACATTGGCTGCGCGAGAGCAGGCCACCCGTCGTCGCGCCACCGCCGATCTGGAGGACACCGCCGCCCGGCTGCTCGCGGAGTCTGGTGAGACCGAGCAGGTGGAGCTCGCGGCGCGCACCGCCCAGTCCGCGGCGGAGGCCTACGGCGGGCAGGGCGCGGTCGCCGACGCGGCACACGCCTTCTGGCTCGCCGGTCGGCTGTTCGACCAGCTCGGCCGGGTGGACGAGGCGGTATGGAATCTGGAGTCCGCGATGGAGGGCTTTGCGCAGGCACGCCAGCGAGAGCCGTGGACCGAGGTGGCTGACCTGCTGATCCAGGCCCTGCGCAACTCCGGCCAGACCGCTCGCGCCGAGCAGCTGGCTCGGGAGATCGTCAGCTGAGTCGGTACCGTCTGCGGGTGCCCACCGTCCTGCTGCTGCCCGACTCCGCCCTGCTGGTGCCCGGGGTCGGTGGCGCGCTCGCCGACCCACTGGGCGCGGCCCGGGACGCGGTGCTCACGGCGTTGGCGGTGTCGGGAGCACCGGACGTGTCGGCGACGTCGGGTGGGCTCGGCGCGCAGGCGGCTGGTTCGGTGTTGGTGATCGCCCCGGGTGGGCAGGATCGGGTGTTGACCGGTCCGTTCGGGGACGGGCTGGCGGCTGCGGGTATCGGTGACGGCTCGCCCGGTGACGGCGTGGCGGTGCCTGGTGCTGCCCGGTCTGCTGTGGTCCGGGCTGGTGCCGCTCGGGCTGGCGTGGCAGCGGCGACCGCACTGCACCTGCTGCGGTTGGCCGGACACGATCCGGACCGCTCCGCCACTGTGCTGGAGACCAGCCGCGACCAGGGGCGGATCGCAGCCGTGCTGCCTGCGTCGCCCGAGGTGCCATCGTCGCCCGAGCTGGTGCTCGTCGTCGGATCGCTGTCCGCCCGACATGGCCCCGACGCGCCCCTGCCGGATGACCCGGCCGCGCGTGACGCGGATGCGGCACTGCTCGCCGCAGTGGCTGAGGGTCCCCGGGCCGTGGCCACCGCCTTCCAGGGGCTCAGCGTGGCGGACTGCGACCGGTTGGCGATCACCGCCGGACGGCCCTGGCGCGTCCTGTTGTCCCTGCTCGCGGGCGCGGGCGCGGGCGCGGGTGCGCTGCCTGAGGCGGAGGCGGACCTGCTCTGGTCCGGTGTCCCCGGCGGCGCGCAGCACCTGGTCGCCCGCTGGCAGATCGAGGCAGCGGCATGAGCCTGATCGTCGCCGTCGTCGGTCCCACCGCCACCGGCAAATCCGACCTGGCCCTGGCGCTCGCGGAACACCTGTCCGGGGAAGTCGTCAACGCCGACGCCCTGCAGTTCTACCGGGGGATGGACATCGGCACCGCGAAGCTCTCGGTGGCCGAACGCCGGGGCATCGTGCACCACCAGCTCGACGTGCTCGACCCGGACCAGGACGCCAGCGTCGCCGCCTACCAGGAGACCGCCCGGGCGGACATCGCCGCCATCGAGGCCCGCGGGCACCGGCCGATCGTGGTCGGCGGTTCCGGGCTGTACCTGCGGGCCCTGCTTGACCGAATCGAGTTCCCCGGCACCGACCCCGAGGTCCGCGCCGCACTGGAGGAGCGCGCCGAGCGTGAGGGCACCCGTGCCCTGTACACGGAGCTGCTGGCTGCCGACCCGGCGGCGGCGTCGTCCATCGGCCCGCGCAACACCCGCCGGATCGTGCGCGCGCTGGAGGTGATCGCCCTCACCGGTCGCCCGTACTCGGCCAACCTGCCCGGACACGACTACCACCGCCCCGCGGTGCAGATCGGCTTGGACTGCGACCGCGCCGAGTTGGACCGGCGGATCGCGCTGCGGGTGGACCGGATGTGGGCGGCCGGGCTGGTCGAGGAGGTGCGCGGTCTGCTGGACGGTGGCGGGATCGGACGCACCGCCTCCCGCGCGGTGGGCTATGCCGAGGTGCTGGCCGCGCTGCGGGGTGAGATCACCGAGCAGGAGGCACGCGCTCAGGTCCAGGCCGGGACGCGCCGATTGGCGCGCAAGCAGATGGGCTGGTTCGGCCGGGACCCGCGGGTGCACTGGTTGGATGCACTCGACCCGGCTCTGGTGGACCGGGCACTGGCCCTGGTCGCCGCCGCCGACGCGGGCACCCTCGGACCGGCCACGGAGGATCCGACGCCGCGCCGTAGTCTGGGGTCATGACCGCCCCGCTGCACGTCACCAAGGGACACGGCACGCAGAACGACTTTGTGCTGCTGGACGGCCGGCACACCCCGCCGCTGGACACCGCGCTGGTGCGGGCGCTGGCGGACCGGCGGGCCGGGATCGGCGGCGACGGGGTGATCCGGCTGACCGCCTCGACGGATCTCCCGGAGGGGCGACAGCTACTGGCGACCGAACCCGCCGCGACCTGGTTCATGGACTACCGAAACGCGGACGGCTCCATCGCAGAGATGTGCGGCAACGGCGTGCGCGTGGTCGCCGCCTTTGCCCGCGAGCTGGGCCTGTGGGACCCCGCATCCGGTGACCTGGTGCTCGGCACCCGCGCCGGTGTGCGCCGGGTGCGACAGGTCGAGCCCGCCGCAGGGGTGGGAGATCAGGTGTGGTACGCCGTCGACATGGGGCAGTGGCACCTGCCCGGCGGGGACACGGCGGTGGCTCGGGGCGGCGACGCCGAGGTGACGGTGGCAGGCCTGGCCGTGCCCCGTCCGGCGTTGAGCGTCGACCTCGGCAACCCGCACACTGTGCTGGCCCTGGCGGATGAAACCGAGCTCGCCGCTGTCGACCTGACCGGTGCTCCGGATGTCCAGCCGGTGCCCCCGCACGGGACCAATGTGGAGTTGGTGGTGCCGCTGGGTGAGCAGACCCAGACCGATGGCACCACGATCGGTCGGCTGCGGATGCGGGTGCACGAGCGCGGGGTGGGGGAGACCCGCTCCTGTGGCACCGGGGCCTGCGCCGCAGCCCTGGCGGTCCGGACCTGGGCGGGGCCGCAGTCGCCGACCGTCTGGTTGGTGGACGTCCCGGGCGGCACCGTCCGGGTGACCGCACTCCCCGGCGGTCGGGTGGAGTTGGCGGGCCCCGCCGTGCTGGTCGCGGAGTTGTCGGTAGACACCGAGGCCTTGACGGCGATCTGACCCCCCGACACGGGAACACTGCACCGGGGACCCGTCGTTGCGCTGACATGGCTGGAACTGACCCGTTGACCCCGGAGGACATCGGCGCGCCCCTGGGGCGACGGCTCACATTCCTGCAGTTCTCCACCGGATTCTGCGCACCCTGTCGGGCTGCGCGGCGGGTGCTGGAGCGTGTGGTCGACACCAGCACCGGCGTGGCCCATGTGGAGGTCGACGTCGCCGATCACGCTGACCTGGCCGGGCGCTTCGCGGTTTCCAGCACACCGTTGGTGATCGTGCTCGACCCGGACGGGGCACCGCTGGCCCGGCTCGCCGGGGTGCCGAGTCTGGCCCAGGCGCGCGCCACCGTCTCGGCGCTCGCGGACTGAGCGGTCAAGCGGCCGTGTTCAGGCCGACCGCGTCACCCGCAGCACCCGGAAACCCTTGGCGGTGGCGATCCGCTCTGCGGTGAACTCCCCGCCCAGCTCCTGATCCAGCCAGCGCAGCAGGGAGTCCGAGCCCAGGTTCTTGGCCACCACCAGGTGCGCCTGGCCGCCGGGAAGCAGCCGATGCAGCCACTGCCGCAGCATCGCGTGCAGCGCCTCCTTGCCCACCCGGATCGGTGGGTTGGACCAGATCGCCGCGAACCGTACGTCCTCCGGCACGTCCTCGGGCCGGACCGCCTGCACCTGCTGCGCGCCGTTCAGTTCCGCGTTCCGCCGGGTCAGGTCGAGCGCCCGCTCATTGACGTCCACCGCCCACACCCGGGCCAGCGGACTGGCGGCAGCCAGGCACAGCGCGATCGGCCCCCACCCGCAGCCCAGGTCCAACAGATCGCCCTCCACCGGCGGCTCCGGCACCGCCCGCAACAGCACCTCGGTGCCGCCGTCCAGATGATCCGGGGAGAACACCCCGCCCGCGGTCTGCACCGCGACCTCCTGGCCGCGCAGCGTCACGGTGCGCTGACGGCGCTGGTCGTCGGAGGCCGGCTCGGCGGTGAAGTAGTGATCGGACACGGGGACGACCCTAGTGCGCCCCGTTGCCGCCCAGTCGCCCCTTGTGGCAACCCTGATGCCGAGGCCTCGTGACCTGCGCCCTGCGCGAATCCGCTCGCGCCCCGTCACCGCCCCGTGTCACGCTGGATTCCCGCGGCACAGCCCTGCCGCACGGCACAACCCGAGAGGACCCCCGTGACCGGACGCGAACCCGAGGATGAGACGACGACCGCAGACCCCCAGCAGCAGGCGCGTGACGCCCAGCGGGTGGCGGACGACGTGGTCGCCCGGGTGCTGGCACGGGCCGGGACCGCGCTGCACGAGGGCGGCACCGTCCACACCAGCCACGACGGCGAGCAACTGGACCTGGCCGAGCGGACCTCGCTGCGCCGGGTCGCCGGCCTGTCCACCGAGCTGGAGGACGTCACCGAGGTCGAGTACCGGCAGCTGCGCCTGGAGAAGGTGGTGCTGGTCGGCCTGTGGACCTACGGACCGGCGGAGATCGCCGAGGTGTCGCTGCGTGAGTTGGCGGCGCTGGCCGAGACCGCGGGCTCCGAGGTGTTGGACGGGGTGATCCAGCGCCGACAGAACCCCGACCCCAGCACCTACCTGGGCTCCGGCAAGGCCGCCGAACTGGCGGAGCTGGTCGCCGCCGCCGGGGCCGACACCGTGGTGGTCGACGGTGAGCTCGCCCCCTCGCAGCGCCGCGCGTTGGAGGATGTGGTCCGGGTGAAGGTCATTGACCGGACCGCGCTGATCCTGGACATCTTCGCCCAGCACGCCAAGTCCCGGGAGGGCAAGGCCCAGGTCGAGTTGGCCCAGCTGGAGTACCTGCTGCCGCGTCTGCGCGGCTGGGGTGAGTCGATGTCTCGGCAGGCCGGTGGACAGGTCGGCGGAGCCGGGGCGGGCATGGGCTCGCGCGGACCCGGTGAGACCAAGATCGAGCTGGATCGGCGGCGCATCCGCAATCGGATGGCCAAGCTGCGCCGGGAGATCGCCGCGATGGAACCGGCCCGCCGGACCAAGCGCGCCTCTCGCCGCAAGAACGCCATCCCCTCGGTGGCCATCGCCGGGTACACCAACGCGGGCAAGTCCTCGCTGCTGAACCGCCTGACCGACGCCGGAGTGCTGGTGGAGAACGCGCTGTTCGCCACCCTGGACCCGACGGTGCGCCGCGCCCGGGCCGCAGACGGCCGGGTGTACACCCTGGCCGACACCGTGGGCTTCGTCCGGAATCTGCCGCACCAGCTGGTCGAGGCCTTCCGCTCCACCCTGGAAGAGGTCGCTGACTCCGATCTGGTGCTGCATGTGGTTGACGCCTCGCACCCGGACCCGGAGGGCCAGATCGCCGCCGTGCGGGAGGTCTTCGGCACGATCCCCGGTGCGATGGACGTGCCGGAGATCATCGTGCTGAACAAGGCGGACCTGGCCGAGCCGGAGGCGGTCGCCCGACTGCGGTCCCGCGAGCACGGCGCGATCGTCGTCTCCGCGCACACCGGTGAGGGCATTGAGGCGTTGCAGGCGCTGATCGCCGACCAGCTGCCCCGTCCGGGGGTGCCGGTGGACGTGCTGGTGCCCTATGACCGTGGTGACCTGGTGCACCGGGCGCATGAGCACGGTGACATCGACGCCGAGGAACACACCGCGGAGGGCACCGCGCTGCGCGGTCGGGTTGACGCCGGCTTGGCAGCGGAGCTGTCCGCGGTGGACGTGCGCTCGGTCTGAGTCGGGCGCGGGCCTGACGCGTTGGGGGCTGGACCCGGCGTGGGCCTGACGCGTCGAGGGCTGGACCCGGCGCGGGCCTGACGCGTTGGGAGGCTGGACTCGGCGCGGCTCCGTCGCCCATGCGCGGTCGGGTCTCGCTCCGGACCGCGCCTGTGCGGCCGTGTCCCCGCCGTCGCCTACCCTTGCTCGGTGCCCGATCCCACCCCCGATGTCGATGAGCTGCTCGACCTCGCGGTGGGGGCGCTGGGCGGTGCGCCCCGTGAGGGTCAGCGTCGGATGGCCCGCGAGGTCGCCCAGGCTGTGGAGGCCGGCGAGCACCTGATGGTGCAGGCCGGCACCGGCACCGGGAAGTCCCTGGGCTATCTGGTCCCTGCGGTCCGGCACGCCGTCACCGCGGAGGAGCGCGTGGTGGTCTCCACCGCGACCCTCGCCCTGCAACGCCAGGTGATGACCCGTGACCTGCCGTTGGTGGCCGAGACCCTGGCACCTCGCCTGCCCCGTGCACCCAAGATCGCGCTGCTCAAGGGCTGGCACAACTACGTCTGCGTGCACAAGATCGCTGGGGGCTACCCCCAAGACGACCAGGGCACGCTGTTCGCGATGGCCGACGAGTCGGCCGCAGTCGAGCACCCCGTGGCGGAGGACGACGGCAAAGAGGTACTGGGCGCACAGGTGGTCCGGCTGCGCGAGTGGGCGCAGGAGACCGACACCGGTGACCGCGATGATCTGGTACCTGGTGTCAGCGACCGCGCCTGGCGTCAGGTGTCGGTGACCGCCCTGGAGTGTCTGGGTCAGAAGTGCCCGCTGCTGGAGGAGTGCTTCCCGGATCGGGCGCGTGCGGTCAGCCGGGCGGCCGACGTGGTCGTGACCAACCACGCCATGCTCGGGATCGCCGCTGGCGGCTCGCCGAATGTGCTGCCGGAACATCAGGTGTTGGTGGTCGACGAGGCCCATGAACTCGCCGACCGGGTGACCGCGCAGGCCACCGCCGAACTGTCCGTGGCCACCGTCGAGCAGGCCGGTCGGGCGGCTCGACGGCACGGCGGTGTGCTCACCACCGAGTTGGACCAGGCCGCGACCGCGCTGGGCACCGTGCTGATCGGGCTGCCGGAGGGCCGGTTTGTCGGCGGACTGCCCGAGGGCACCCGCCAGGCGGTGGCCATGGTCCGTGACGCCGCCCGCTCACTGCTGACCGAACTGCGCCCGCAGAAGGGCGAATCGGAGGACACCGGTCTGAAGTTGGCGTCCTCGGCGGTGCTCGCGCTCTTTGAGGTGGCCGAGCGGATGGCGGCCGAGCCGGAGGAGCAGCGCTACACGGTGCTCTGGTGCTCCCGCCAGGACGGCCCCCGGGGCGACGGCTCGACCCGGCTGTACGCCGCCCCGTTGGCAGTCAACGGTCTGATCCGCACCCATCTGCTCGCGGATCGCGCGTCAGTGTTCACCTCCGCCACGCTGAGCCTGGGCGGGCAGTTTGACGCGACCGCGCGGGCGGTGGGACTGGCCGGGTCCAGTGAGGCCGCAGCGGCCACTGCGACGGCCTCGGCCACCGCGCTCGCCGACGGGCTGCCACTCGGGCGCGAGTCCGCACGGGACGACGCCGCCCCGCGCAGCACCGCGGTCAAGCTGCCCTGGCACGGCATCGATGTGGGCAGCCCCTTCGACTACCCGAAGCAGGGCATCCTCTACATCGCCAAGCGTTTGCCTGCACCTGGCCGGGAGCCCGCCACCGACGCGCAGCTGGAGGAGATCGCCGCGCTGATCGGCGCTGCTGGGGGTCGCACGCTCGGTCTGTTCTCCTCCCGCCGCGCTGCTGTCGCCGCCGCCGAGGCGATGAGGGAACGTCTGGACGTGCCGATCCTGGTCCAGGGCGACGATCAGCTGCCCACCCTGGTGCGGCAGTTCGCCGAGGATGAGCCCACCTGCCTGTTCGGGACCCTGTCGCTGTGGCAGGGCGTGGACGTGCCTGGCCGGTCGAACAGCCTGGTGCTGATCGATCGGATCCCGTTCCCTCGGCCGGACGACCCGGTGAAGTCCGCCCGGGCGGAGGCGGTGGTGGCCTCGGGTGGAAACGGCTTCATGTCGGTCTCTGCCACCCATGCTGCGCTGCTGCTGGCTCAGGGTGCGGGCCGATTGATCCGGTCGACAGGGGACCGCGGTGTGGTGGCGGTGCTCGATCCCCGATTGGCGACCGCGCGCTACGGGGAGTTCCTCACCCGCTCTCTGCCGCCGTTCTGGCGGACCACCGACCGTGCGGTGGCCGAGGGGGCACTGCGCCGGTTGACCGCACCGACATCGTGACCGGACGCACCCGAGCCCGGCGGCGGCGGTGTCTGCGGTCGTCTAGCCTCGTCCCCGGGCCAGGGCATTCACCTGCGCCGACCCCTGCGAGGAGGACTCCGTGAGCGAGCAGACTGACGACGGCGACGAGCTCGGCCTGACCAGCGCCACCGCCGGCACCCGCCGCACCACCAAGCTGGCCGTGATCGGCGCCGGGGCGGTGGGGTCAACGCTGGCCTACGCCGCCCTGATGCGCGGAGCCGCCCGCTCGGTGGCGCTCTACGACATCAACAGGGCGAAGGTCGAGGCCGAGGCGCTGGACCTCGGGCACGGCATCCAGTTCATGCCGATGGCCGAGGTTGTCGGATCGGATGACATCGCGGTCTGCGCCGAGGCCGACGTGGTGATGGTGACCGCCGGGGCCAAGCAGAAGCCGGGCCAGACCCGGATCGACCTGGCCGAGGCGACGATCTCGCTGGTGAAGAAGATCCTGCCGTCGGTGGTGGAGGTCGCCCCGAACGCGATCTACGTGATGGTCACCAACCCGGTGGACATCGTGACCTATGCCGCGCTGAAGTACTCCGGCCTGCCGCCCACGCAGCTGTTCGGGTCGGGCACCGTGCTGGACTCCTCCCGGCTGCGTTACCTGATCGCGCAGCACACCGGGGTCGCAGTGCAGAACGTGCACGCGTACATCGCCGGGGAGCACGGCGACACCGAGCTGCCGCTGTGGTCCTCCGCCACCATCGGTGGCGTCCCGATCCTGGACTGGAACGGGTTGGACGGCCACGTGCCGCTGACCGGTCAGGTGCGGGAGTCCATCGCCCGTGAGGTGGTCGAGTCGGCCTACCGGATCATCGAGGGCAAGGGCGCGACGAACTACGCGGTGGCGCTGGCCGGGTCGCGGATCATCGAGGCGATCCTCAAGGACGAGCACCGCATCCTGCCCGTGTCCTCGCTGCTGGAGAACTACCACGGCATCAGCGATGTCTGTCTGTCGGTGCCGACGGTGGTGGGACGCGAGGGTGTGGGTGAGCGGTTGGAGGTGCCGATGAGCGCCGATGAGTTGGCTGGTCTGCGGCGCTCGGCCGAGTCGCTGCGCGCGGTGGCCCGGCGGTTCGGGATCTGACGGACTCGACACGAAGGCCCCCGGCGATCACGACGCCGGGGGCCTTCGTGATGCGGTGGGGTCAGAGGCTGCGCAGCACCGAGACCACCCGTCCGACGATCTGCGCGTGGTCGCCGTCGATGGGTGAGTAGGCGGGGTTCTGCGGCAGCAGCCAGACGTGGCCGTCGGCGCGCTTGAGGGTCTTGACGGTGGCCTCCCCGTCCAGCATCGCGGCGACGATCTCTCCGTTCTCCGCCACCGGCTGGCGACGGACCACTACCCAGTCGCCGTCGCAGATCGCCGCGTCGACCATCGAGTCGCCGACGACCTTGAGCAGGAACAGCTCACCCTCGCCGACCAGCTGACGGGGGAGTGGGAACACGTCCTCCACGAGCTGTTCGGCCAGGATCGGGCCACCAGCGGCGATCCGGCCGACCACGGGCACGTAGGCCGCTGCGGGTGCGCCGTCACGGGCGGCGGAGTCCTCGTCGCCCACCATCGCGGTGACGGTGCCCGGCCGCGCACTCACCGGGCGGGAGTCGTCGGGCTGCACGACCTCAATCGCCCGGGGCCGGTTGGGGTCGCGGCGCAGGTAGCCCTTGCGCTCCAACGCGGTGAGCTGGTGCTTCACGCTGGACGGGCTGGTCAGCCCCACCGCGTCGCCGATCTCCCGCATGCTCGGCGGATAGCCACGGGACTCGACGGAGGCGCGCACCGTCTCCAGCACCAGCCGCTGCCGCGGGGTCAGGCCGTCGCCGAGGCCGATCTCGGCCTCGTCCTCGGTCGCCTTCGGTGCCATGCGCCTCTCCCGTCCGTATGCCCCGCGGGCCTGTCCTTCCCCCGGATCCGCCCTGATGAGCGGGCCCGTCGGCGGGGATGTCAGTGCCTCGTGATCGGGTGTTCCCAGTGCCCCGAGCGTAGGGGTCGCGACACGCCGAATCAAACACATGTTCGACCGTGTCTCGACATTCCCGCCGGAGTCGTGGCACTATCGTACAAGCGTTCGACGAACACCTGTTCGAATCGACGGAACGGACGGTCGCCCGGTCGGGTGGCAGGAGGGAAGTGGTGGCTATGAGCACCATCGCAGCGCAGCCGCATCTGATCGGTGTCCCGCGGTCGCGGGGTGTCCGCCAGGGCGCTCCGACGCGCGACTCCCGCGCCGCCGCGTCGACGCGGTCGTCGGTGACCGCTCCCACCGAGTCGACGCGTCTGCATCTGACGCGGCGCGGTCGGATCGTTGTCGTTCTGCTCGGCCTGCTGCTTGCGGCCGGTGGTGTGATGGGTGGTCGCGCAGTCGCCGAGGGGCCGGTGCGGGCGACCGAGGTGGAGACCTATGCGGTCCAGTCCGGTGACACGTTGTGGAGCATCGCGCAGGGCGTTGCTCAGCCTGGTGAGGACGTGCGCGATGTGGTGATCCAGCTCCAGCGCCTGAACGACCTGAACAGCGGCTCACTGGTGGCGGGCCAAGTGCTGATGCTGCCGGCGGCTGGCTGATCCCTTCTGGCGGCCTGGCTGGTTCTTCCGGGCCGCGGCGTGTTGGCCTCGCCCGTTCTCGGGTCACGGCCTGTTGACCGAGTCCGCTCTCGAGTCACGATGGGATTACGCAACTCGACGCTTGCGTAATTCGATCTTCCGCCTCTACTGTGGGTCTCACCTCGACGGCTGGCTGGGGGGCTCGCCACGAGGGACGCGACATCGGTGCTGGTGACAGCACCGTCGCGCGTGATCGACACCGCTGAGGCGAGGCGAGTCGCCCCGGCGAGACGGGACGGGGGCGTCCCCACGAGGGTGGCCACGACATTGTGGCCACCCTCGTCGTCTGTCCGGGGCCGAGGCAGCACCGAAGCGCCAGTCTCGGCCGGTACAGTGACCCGATCCCGCCCGCGGTGGACGGTGCGGGGGGGCGCGTCGAGGAGGCACTATGCACTGTCCGTTCTGCCGGCACCCGGACTCGCGGGTCGTCGACTCCCGGACCTCGGACGACGGTCTGTCCATCCGTCGCCGGCGACAGTGCCCCCAGTGCAACCGGCGCTTCACCACCATCGAGACCGCCAGCCTGTCGGTGGTCAAGCGCTCCGGTGCCACCGAACCGTTCAGCCGGGAGAAGATCGTCAACGGCGTCCGCAAGGCATGCCAGGGGCGCCCGGTGTCCGACGATGACCTCGCCGTGCTCGCCCAGCGCGTGGAGGAGACCCTGCGCGCCTCCGGCTCCGCGGAGCTGGACGCCTATGAGATCGGCCTGGCCATCCTGACCCCGCTGCGCGAGCTGGACGAGGTGGCCTACCTCCGCTTCGCCAGCGTCTACCAGGCCTACGACTCGCTGGAGGACTTCGAGGCGGCGATCACCGCGCTGCGTGCGGAGAACGAGGAAGCCGCCGCGCGTCGGGCCGCGGCCGATGATGACACCGCCGCCGCCGCCGACCAGGAGCCGGTCGTCGCGGACTGACGTCCCGGCGGCACCCGTGGGGTATTACGGTCGTTCCCGTGATCCCAGCTGACCTTGCCCTCCTGCACACCCCCGGCACCCCGACCATCAGCCCGGACGGCCGCTGGGTCGTTGTGGCCCGCACCGCCCCCGACCTCGAGGCCGACGAGTACGTCGGACACCTGTGGCGGATGCCTGCCGACGGGAGCGCCGACGCCGCACCGCTGACCCGGGGGCACCACGACACCGCGCCGCAGTTCTCCCCGGACGGACAGTGGGTCGCGTTCCTGCGTGCCGAATCGCAGGGGCGCCCGCAGTTGTTCCTGGTTGAGGCCACTGGCGGTGAGCCGATCCAGTTGACCGACGCGCCGCTGGGTGTCTCCGCCCCGCGGTTCTCCCCGGACGGTCGCAGCATCGCCTACCTGGCGCGGGTGCCAGAGGAGGGTCGCTACCTGCCCGACGGCAACCCCGCTGCCGACCCGCCCCGGCTGCTCACGACGTACACCTACCGCCACGACGGGGTGGGATTCACCGTCGACAAGAAGCCGCAGCTGTTCGTCCTGGACCTGCCCGCCGAGCCGGGTGTCGGGGATCGACCCGCCCCGCGCCAGATCACGGCTGGGCTCCAGGTCGACGCACACACCTGGCTGGCGGACAGTGCGCACGTCGCCGTGGTCGCGGCCCGACACTCCGCCGCCGACGAGGATCTGCGGGCGGACATCAGCGCCGTCGACGTGCGACCCGACCACGATCACGCACTGCGTCCGCTGACCGACGCCGACCAGGGCAGCACGCTCGCGGTCGCGGCGGCGGTCGAGGCCGCGGATGGCAGTGGACTGTGGTTGCTCGCCCAGGACATGGGCCCTGGTGGTCGGGACTTTGTGGCCGCGCAGACCGGACTGTTCCACCTGCCGTTGCAGGACGGCGCACACGGCCCGCAGGCCACCGGCGCACCGACCCGGCTGACCGACTCCGAGGAGGTGGACCTGGACCCGGGCACCCTCGCCGCCACCGAGCAGGGGGTGCTGGTCGGCCAGCTCGACCGTGGCACCGTGCGGCTGCGGGAGATTCGCCCCGACGGCTCTGCGCGTGACCTGCTGACCGGACTGGTCGCCCACGGCGCACAGGTGGCTCGCGGCGTCGTGGTCACCTCGGCTGCCGGCCCGGAGACCAGCGGCGAGGTGCACGCCCTCGAGCTCAGCACCGGGATGGGCCGTCGCCTCACCGACTGGTCCGCGCCGCTGCGCGCCACCGGGCGGGTGCGGATGCCTCACGAGCTGACCGGCTCGGCACCGGACGGCTACCCGGTGCACGGCTGGGTGGTGACCCCGGACCCGGAACGGTTCGGCGCTGGCCCCCACCCGACGATCCTGATGATCCACGGTGGCCCCTACGCCCAGTACACCGTCGGACTCTTCGATGAGGTGCAGACCCTGGCCGAGGCCGGCTACGCCGTGGTCTATGGCAACCCGCGCGGGGCGGCCGGGTACGGGCGAGCGCATGGACGCAGCATCCGCCAGGCTTTCGGCACTGTGGACGCGGTGGACGTGCTCGCCCTGCTGGACCTGGCGTTGGCGGACCCGGCGCTGGACGGCGAGCGGGTCGGCGTGATGGGCGGCTCTTACGGCGGCTACATGACCGCATGGTTGACCACCCAGACCGACCGGTTCCAGGCGGCGATCGTCGAGCGTGGGTTCCTCGACCCGATCAGCTTTGTCGGGTCCAGCGACATCGGCTGGTTCTTCGGGCTCGAGTACCTGGGCGATGGTGACACGGAGGCAGATCGGGCGGCGGTGGCCGCGCAGTCACCGATGGCCCAGGTGCACCGGGTGGTCACGCCGACGCTGGTGATCCACTCCGAGCAGGACTGGCGGTGCCCGGTCGAGCAGGGCCAGCGCTGGTTCGTTGAGCTCAAGCGCCGTGGCGTGCCGACCGAGCTGCTGCTGTTCCCGGGTGAGGGTCACGAGCTGACCCGTTCCGGACGTCCGCAGCACCGGAAGGTCCGCTTCGACCACGTCCTGCGCTGGTGGGCCGAGCACCTGCCCGTCTGATCCGCACCACGCATCCGCCCCGCAGCGCATCGGGACGGCGCGAGTTCGGTGCCCGGGTCGTCAGTTCGGATGCGCCGGCACCGAACTCGGCACCGGCGCACCGAACTCGACGGCAGCGGGCACGGCGGGGTGGGTGCTGCGGGGTGGGTGCCGCGGGGTTGGGCACAGCGGGCGTGGCGACGGGCTCGGTGCCGGACTCGGGGGCGGCGAGCTAGGGCCGGGTGCGGTCAGGCGGCCACGCCTGGTCAGGCCGCCGCGCAGTCAGGCGGTGGCGGTGGACATCAGGTTGTCCCGGACCACCCGCCGCAGCACCTTGCCGATCTGGGAGCGGGGCAGGTCGGGCAGAATCACGAGGTCACGCGGCACGGCGTAGCGCGCGAGCTTCTGCTGGCACCAGTCGCGCACCGCCTGAAGGTCGATCTGTGGGGTGTCGGCGTCCATCACGACGGCGGCCACCACCTTCTCCCCGAGGTCACCGCCGGGCAGGCCGACCACGGCGACATCCCGCACACCCGGCATCGAGCGCAGATGGTCCTCGACTTGGGAGGGGTACACCTTGAACCCGCCGGTGACGATCATCTCTTTGATCCGGTCGACCAGGACGATGAAGCCGTCGTCGGTCATCCGCACCACGTCACCGGTGCGCAGCCAGCCGCCGTCGAGCAGCTGCTCTGCGGTCTCCTCAGGGCGGTTCCAGTAGCCCCGGAACACCTGCGGCCCGCGGATCAGCAGCTCACCGGACTCGCCGGGGGCGACCTCGCGGGTGTGGTCCTGCTGGTCGACGATCCGCACATCCGTGCTCGGGAACGGCAGACCGAGTGCGCCGGGGATCCGGGTGGCGGACAGCGGGTTGCCGAGCGCCACCGGGCTGGTCTCGGTCATGCCGTAGCCCTCGATCGCGAGCCCACCGGTGACCCGCTCCCAGCGTGCCGCCGTCGTCGCGGGCAGGGACATCGCCCCGGAGAACGCGAATCGGAACGAGGTCAGATCCGCACCCGCCTTCTCCGCCGCCAGCGACAACCGGTCCAGGATCGGCGGCACCGCGGGCAGGAAGGTCCCGGGCAGTCGCCGCTGGGTGGCCAGAACCGACGCGGCGTCGAACTTGGGGAAGGCCACCAGGGTCGCTGCGATCCGTGCCGCGTAGGTCAGGCACAGGGTCAGCCCGAAGGCGTGGAAGAACGGCAGCACCGCGTAGACCGTTTCAGCGCCCGGGCGGTGCTGGGTCCATGCCTGGCCCTGGATGGTGTTCGCGACCAGGTTGCGGTGGGTGAGCACCGCGCCCTTGGGTGTGCCGGTGGTCCCACCGGTGTACTGCAGCAGCGCCACGTCGTCCGGCGTGGGCCACGGGTGGTCGGCGGACAGCGGTTCGGCCCGGCGCAGCAACTGGTGCCAGGTCGGGATCTCCGCAGGGACCGAGCCGCAGAGGGCGTCGCGGGTCTGGCGGGCGGCACGCACCGGCAGTCGCAGCGCGAGGCGCTTGAGCGGGGGCAGATCGGCAGCGGCATCCACCGCCACCACGGTGCGCACGGATGTCTCGCCCTGGCGTTCCAGGACGGCGGGCACCGCCTTCTGCCAGACCAGGGCGACGGTGGCTCCGGAGTCGGCGAGTTGGTGGGCGAGTTCGGCGGGGGAGTAGGTGGGGTTGTGCTCGACCACGACCGCACCCAGGCGGAGCACCGCGTAGAAGGCGATCACATGTGAGGTGCAGTTCGGCAGCGCGATGGCGACTCGGTCACCGGGCCGCACGCCCAGATCGTGCAGGACGGTGGCACCTCGGTTCACCTGCTCGTTCAGGTCGCGGTAGCTGGTCGCCGCGCCCTGGAAGTCCACGGCGGTGCGCTCTGGGAAGTCCCGGGCGGCGTGCTCGACGGCGAGGCCCACCGGCTCCTCGGGAATCGTGACGTCACCGGGCACACCCTGGGCGTAGCTCCGATGCCAAGACCGTTCAAAAGAAGTCACGCTCCGAACAGTAACCTACGCAACCGTAGGTTTCGCTGTGAGTCGGTCACAGCTCGCTCGAACGGGCACCCCACAGATTGATCCCGGCGTCCACTGCGTGCTCCTCGATCCGGGCAAGGTCACCCTCGGACAGGGCGCTGAGCTGCGTCGACGCCAGATTCTCGGCCAACTGCGCCGGCGTGCGGGCACCCAGCGTCACCGAGGAGATCCGCTGATCGCGCAACACCCACGCGATGGCGAGTTGCGGCAGGGAGACACCGAGGTCACCAGCGACCTCGTTCAGCGCCCGTACATGGGCGAGGTTCTCCTCCGACAGGTAGTCCGCCTGGAGCGAGCTACCGGTGGCCGCACGTGAGTCCTCCGGGACACCGTGCAGGTACTTGGTGCTCAACATCCCCTGCGCGAGCGGGGAGAACGCCACGACGCCCATCCCGGCCTCGCCCACCACATCCAGCAGTGAGCGGCCGTCCTCGCCGGGACGCTCGATCCACCGGTTCAGCATCGAGTAGGACGGCTGGTGCAGGCTAAGGGTCAACCCGATCCGGTCGGCCACGGCCAGCGCCTGTGCGGTGCGCTCCGCCGAGTAGGAGGAGATTCCCGCATACAGCGCCTTTCCGGAGTCGACCGCGGTCTTCAGTGCGCCGAGCGTCTCCTCCAACGGGGTGTCCGGGTCGTAACGGTGGCTGTAGAACACGTCCACGTAGTCGGTGCCCAGTCGGCGCAGCGACTGATCGAGGCTCGCCAGCAGGTACTTGCGGGAGCCGAACTCGCCATACGGTCCGGGCCATTGGCGGTACCCGGCCTTGGTGGCCAGCAGCAGTTGGTCGCGGTAGGGCCGGAGGTCGCTGGCGAGCAGCCGCCCCACCGACTCCTCGGCGGCACCCGGCGGGGGACCGTAGTTGTTGGCCAGGTCCAGGTGCACCACCCCGGCATCCACCGCGGCGAGCACCAGGGCGCGCTGATCAGTGAAGGGGGTGGCCTCGCCGAAGTTCTGCCATAGCCCGAGGGTGATGGCGGGCAGTTGTAGGCCGGTGCGTCCGGCGCGGCGGAGGGGAAGGGGCGGGGTCGCTCGGCTCACCCGGCCGACCGTAGCCGGAATTGCCCGACGGTGCTGGCACAGACCGACTCAGGACACCACGCGCAGCCGGATGCTCTCCGGCCGGGACCGCAACGCCTCGACCACCTCGCGCTCCACCGAACCGGCGTCGGTGACCACGTAGCCGACCTCACCCCGGGTGGCCAGCAACTGGGCCTCGATGTTCGCGCCGTGCTCGGCCAGGGTCTGGTTCACTGCGGCCAGCACACCGGGGACGTTGCGGTGCAGGTACGCCACCCGCTGCACACCCGGACGGGGCTCGAGGGTGAGATTCGGCAGGTTCACCGACAGGGTGGTGGTGCCGGTGTTCAGATAGTCGCGCAGCTTGTTGGACACGAACTGTCCGATGGCCTCCTGCGCCTCCTCCGTGGAACCGCCGGTGTGCGGGGTGAGGATCACGTTGGGGAGGTGGCGCAGCTCGGATTCGAAGGGGTCGCCCTTGCGCTTGGGCTCCACCGGGAATACGTCCACGGCGGCACCAGCGACCCGTCCGTCGAGCACGGCATCGCGCAGGGCGGCGTAGTCGACCACGAACCCGCGGGACAGATTGAGGAAGATCGCCCCGGGCTTCATCCGGGCGAACTGGGCGGCCCCGAACATCCCGGCGTTTCCGCTGCGACCGTCGACGTGCAGGGTGACCACGTCGGCCACGTCCAGCAGCTCGTTCAGTGTCTCGGCCCGGCGGGCGTTGCCGAGGGCCAGCTTCTCCTGGGTGTCGTAGAAGATCACCGACATGCCCAGGTTCTCGGCCAGCACTGACAGCTGGGTGCCGATGTTCCCGTAGCCGACGATGCCCAGGGTGCGACCGCGGACCTCGTGCGAGCCATCCGCGGACTTATTCCAGATCCCGTCGTGCATCGACTTGTCCAGCACGGTCAGGCGTCGGGTCAGCGCGATGATGTCGGCCAGTGCGATCTCCACCACCGAGCGGGTGTTGGAGAACGGGGCGTTGAACACCGCCACACCTCGGTCAGCGGCGGCGGCCAGGTCGACCTGATTGGTGCCGATGCAGTAGGCGCCGACCGCGATCAGATCAGTGGCGGCGTCCAGCACGGACTCGGTGACCTGCGTCTTGGATCGGATGCCGAGCAGGTGCACCCCCTGCAAGGCCTCGGACAGCTCGGACTCGTCCAGGGCACCGGAACGGGTCTCGACCTCGTATCCGGCGGCCTCCAGGATGGTCCGGGCCTGGGGGTGCAGATTCTCCAGCAACAGGGCGCGCAGCACGCGCCCATGGTGCTCCCACAGCCCGAATCGACCAAACCGGTTCCGTCAGGCGGACGGCCACCCGGTCGGCAGGTCAGCGCTGTGCACCACGTGTAGCGCCGTCGTCGGTCGGGTCATCGCGACGTAGAGGTCGCCCGCCCCGCCCTCGGCCAGCACCGCGGCGGGCTCGATCAGCACCACCGCATCGAACTCCAACCCCTTCGACTGTTCCGCGGTGAGCAGGGTCACCGGCGCATCCAGATCCGGGCTGCCCACCCGCGCGTTCCCCAGGAGGCCGCCACGGTCCGCCAATGCCGCATGCACCGCCGCCAGCACCGCCGGGGCTGCGATCACCGCGACCCGTCCAGCGCCGGAGGCGTCCCGCACCGACTCGGCCTCGGTCACCGCCCAGCGCGTGGCCGCCTCGACCAATCCGTCAGCGGGTACCCGCTCGGCGATCAGCGCATCCGGCACGTCCCGGGCGGCCTCGGTGGTGGTCAACGGCAGTCCGGCGGCGCGCCCCACCGACTCGGCCGCGGCGGTGACTGTGGCCGGGGTGCGGTAGTTCACGGTCAGGGTCTCCTGCCGCCACTGTCCGGCCAGGATCCGATCGAAGACCTCTGCCCAGTCCCGGGTCCCCGCCGCGGTGGAGGTCTGCGCCACATCGCCCACCACAGTCAGCGAGCGGGTCGGCACCCGGCGCAGGATCATCCGCCAGGCCATTGCCGACAGCTCCTGAGCCTCGTCCACCACCACATGCCCGTAGGCCCAACTGCGGTCGGCGGCGGCGCGCTCCGCGGTGGTCAACACCGGGCCGGAACCGGCGAACCGGTCCGCCAGCATGTCCGCGGAGACCAGCGCGTTGCCGGATTGCTCCAACACCTGCCGGGCGAAGTCCAACTCCTGGTTGCGCTGCTCGGCATCGCGGCGGGCCTGGGCCTTGGCGGCCTGATCGTCCTCGCCCAGCAACTCCGCGGCCTCGTCCAGCAGTGGCACATCCGCTGGTGTCCACGGGGCGTCGACCGGGCGTGCCAGCATCCGTCGCTCGGCGCGGGTGAACACCCCGGCAGCGGCATCGGCCAGACGCTGCGGCTTGGCGAACAGGGCCGAGACCAGACCCTGCGGGGTCAGCGGCATCCAAGCCAAGTTCAGCGCGATCCGGATCTCCCGGGTGGTGCGCAGCTCCTCAATGATCTCCCCGCGGTCCTCCGGTGCCACCGCGAAGGACAGCTGCGAGACGTACTGATCGGCCAGCCGGCCCAGCATGTCCCGGACAAAGGTGACCCGGGCCTGGTTGTGCGGGCGGTGCCCCCGGCGGGCGTGGTTGATCGCCGACCGCACATCGGAGGGCTTGACCACCACGGTGTGCCCGTCCACCGAGACCGACACCGGCTCCGCCGGCACCCGCTGGCGCTGACGGACCGCGCGTTCGATCACCGACTTCCAGACTGCGCGGCCCTTGATCTCGGCCACCGCGTCGTCCTCGATGCCGGTCGCCACCACACCGGGAAACAGCTCACCCACCGTGGTCGACACCACGCCGGTCTCCCCGAGAGAGGGCAGCACCTGATCGATGTAGCGCAGGAAGGTCCGACTCGGCCCGATCAGCAGCACGCCGGAGCGCTCCAACACCCGGCGGTGGTTGTACAGCAGGTAGGCCGCGCGGTGCAGTGCCACCGCGGTCTTGCCGGTGCCCGGTCCGCCCTGCACCACCAGCGCACCCTGCAACCCGGAGCGGATCACCGCGTCCTGTTCGGCCTGGATGGTCGCCACGATGTCGCCCATCCGACCGGTGCGGCGGGCCGCCAACGCCGCCAGCAGCGCGCCCTCACCGGACAACTGTTGCTCGGCGACCTCCTCCGCGGCCGACAGGTCGAGCAACTCGTCCTCGACGCCAGTCACCGAGCGACCCCGTGTCACCAGGTGTCGACGCAACACCACCCCGTCCGGATGCGCGGCGGTGGCGCGGTAGAAGGCCTGCGCCGCCGGGGCTCGCCAGTCGGTGAGCAGGGGGGCGTGCTCCTCGTCATTGAGCCCGATCCGGCCGATGTAGCGGCGCTCGCCGTCGGCCAGGTCCAGTCGGCCGAAGGCCAGGCGGTCCTCCACCGCCTCCAATCGGGCGACCCGGTCCTCGTAGAGCGTGGCGAAGGCGTCGCGTTCCGACCGGTTCTGCGGGGATCCCGAGGGGCCGGATCGTCGCACGTCGGACAGTCGCGCTCGGGTCTGGCGGCGCAGCTCGTCCAGTCGTCGGTAGAGGCCGTCCACCACGTCCTGCTCGGCGCGCAGCTGCTTGTCGATGGAATTCACCCGTGCTCCGTTGGTCGACCCCACTCGCTCGACGCTCCGAGCGGCCGTCCATTATGCCGTGTTCGCGCCCGCCCGCCGACTCCGCTGGCGGCGAACACCGCCACGGGAAGGATCGTGGGCCCACCTGCGTTGAGACCCTTTTAGAACAGACCCGATCAGGTTCACAGGAGGACCGATGCTGGATCCGAGCGAGCTCTACGCCATCGACCCGGCCGTTGCCGCCGAGGTGGAGGCGCGGACCGTGGGCGGCGACGGCCCAGTCCTGGTGCATGCTGTGCGCGGCTTCATGGACGCCGGTGGTGCCGGACGACTGGCTGCCGACCACCTCATCGAGGCCCATGAGAGCACCCGGTTGGCGACCTTCGACACCGACCAGCTGATCGACTACCGCTCGCGGCGTCCCACGGCGACCTTCGACGCGAACCGGTGGAGCGACTACGAGCGGCCCGAGCTGGTCATCGACCTGCTCCGCGACAGCGCGGGAGTGCCATTCCTGCTCCTGCACGGCATGGAGCCGGATGTGCAGTGGGAGCGCTACGCGGCCGCGGTCCGGCAGATCGTCGAGCGATTCGACGTGCCGTTGACCATCGGAATCCACGGCATCCCGATGGGCATCCCGCACACCCGGCCGCTGTCGGTCACCGCGCACGCCAACCGCCAGGAACTGGTCGCTGATCACATGCCCTGGTTCGGCACCGTGGAGGTCCCGGCTGACGCCAGCACGCTGGTGGAGATCCGGCTGGGCGAGTCAGGACACGACGCGATGGGCTACGCGGTGCACGTGCCGCACTATCTGGCCCAGTCGTCCTTCCCGCAGGCCGGAATCATGGCGCTGGAGCAGGTGCAGCGGGCCACCGGGCTGGAATTGGACCTGGCCGAGCTCACCGAGTCCGCTCAGGACGCGATGCTCGAGGTCGAACGCCAGGTCGCCGATTCCCCGGAGGTGGCCGCGGTGGTGCACGCCCTGGAGCAGCAGTACGACGCGTTCAGCAAGAACATCGGGCGGCCGAACCTCCTGGCGGACACCAGCGAGATTCCCACCGCCGACGAGCTGGGTGCCGAGTTCGAAAGGTTCCTGGCGCAGCAGGGCCCGGAGGGCACCGAGCGCTGACCGACCACTGACCGACCACTCACGGGGCAGAATGTTCTGACGTGAGCCAGTCATTCCATGCCCGTCGCGCCCTGCTGGTGTGGGGCATCGGAGTGGCGGCCTATGTGGTGGCGATCCTCAACCGGTCGTCCTTCGGGGTGGCCACCATCGAGGTCCGTGAGCTCTTCGGGGTCTCCTCGGCGCTGATCGCGGCGATGGCCGTGGCCCAGCTGGTGGTGTACGCCGCACTACAGGTGCCGGTGGGCGTGCTGCTGGACCGGTACGGACCGCGCCTGTTGATCGGGACCGGTGCCGCGGTGATGGCGCTCGGGCAGGTCGTGTTGGCGGTGGCACCCGCGGCGGGGTGGGTGCTGGCCGGTCGGGTGCTGGTCGGTGCGGGCGACGCGCTGACCTTTGTCTCGGTGGTGCGGCTGGTGCCGGCATGGTTCGCGCCCCGCCAGGTGCCGGTGATTACCCAACTGACCGGATCGATCGGACAGTTGGGTCAGGTGCTGTCCGCGGTCCCGGTGGTGGCATTGCTGCACACCGAGGGCTGGCGGACCACCTTTCTGTCGGTGGCGGCGCTCGGGGTGATCGCGGCGGTGTTGGCGCTCGCGGTGATCCGCGATGCCCCACCACCCGCGGACACCGATCCATCGGCCCCCGCGGGTGATCGGGTGGGGTTCCTCGCGACGCTGCGGGCGGCCTCAGCGGCACCCCGTGACCCAGGAGCCCTGCGGGCGGTGCTCGCCGAACCCGGGACCCGATTGGCGTTCTGGATGCACTTCTCCGGGCAGTTCAGCAACCACGTGGTGGTGCTGCTGTGGGGGTATGCGTTCTTCGTCGAGGGCCAGGGGCGCACACCAGGGGAGGCCAGCGCCCTGCTGACGGTCAATGTCGTGGCCGGGGTGATCGCCGGGCCGGTGATCGGTGCGCTGGTGGCCCGGCGGCCTCGGCTGCGGATGCCGTTGGCGGTGGGCACGGTGCTGGTGATCGGTGCGGCCTGGCTCGCGGTACTGGTGCCCGGTCGGCCGGTGCCCTGGGTGGTGCTCGCGGTGTTCGTCGTGGTGGTCGCCGTCGGCGGTCCGATCTCCCTGGTGTCCTTCGACGTGGCGCGCTCGAGCAACCCGACGTCCCGCCTTGGCACGGCGACTGGACTGGTGAACACCGGCGGATTCATCGGGGCGTTCGTCACGATGCTGCTGATCGGACTGGTGCTGGACCGGGCCGGGGGTGGTGTGCGTGACCTGGACGCGTTCCGGGTGGCCTTCACCTGTGTGGCACTGCCGTGGCTGATCGGGCTGGTCGGCATGCTGCGCGGTGCCCACGTGGTGCGCCGACGGCATCCGGGGATCGACATCTGACTGCTCACCGGTCATCACGTGCCGTTCCGTGACCGGGCTGTGACCAAAACGTTGTCCGATCGGGCAGCTCGGAGCGGTGTAGGGCATAGCGCTGTGACCGGGCCCGTGAGAGGATCGGCACGTTGCAGTGACGTACTAACGCTTGACCGGCGCCCGTCGGGAGACACCGACGGGCACCCCCAGCCCTGGCTGGTCCTCCGGTGCATGACGTGGTTGTGGCATTGCGGCACGGCACGGGGTCAATCGGATCCTGTGCCGTCACCGGATGGACAAGAAGGACAAGAACATGGCACAGGGTGCTGTCAAGTGGTTCAACGCTGAGAAGGGCTACGGCTTCATTGCCCAGGACGGCGGCGGTGCCGACGTCTTCGTGCACTACTCCGCGATCGACTCCTCGGGCTACCGCTCCCTCGACGAGGGCCAGCGGGTCGAGTTCGAGATCACCCAGGGCCCGAAGGGTCCGCAGGCCGAGCAGGTTCGCCCGCTCTGATCTGACTCAGACGCACTGACCGTCCCTGACGGTCGGAGGTCCACGAGGGCCGCATCCTCCGGGATGCGGCCCTCGTGTCGTTCTGCCGCAGGGTGGTGTGGGCGTCGCTGCCGATCCGGCATGGCCCGCCGGTCTGTCCGGGCGAGATCCCCGGTGAAGGTCCGCGTGCTGCTCCGACTGAGCGTGTCGCGACCGGGCGTGGATCAGTCCTGCGCGGCGTCCGGCAGTTCCTGCACGTCGGCGGCGTCGTGCAGCGGGGTGCCCCGGCGGGCGAAGTCGGCCAATTCCGCGCCGGTGAGCAGGCGCGCGGGCACCGGTAGGGACCGCAGGGTCCGGGCCAGACTCGGATCGTCCAGCAGATCCGGGTCATCGGTGCCGATCAGCAGGACGTTGCCGTAGCGCCGCCCGCGCAGCACCGACGGCTCAGCGACCAGCGCGACCCGCTCGAAGACCGCGGCCACCGTGGCGACCTCATCCCGGGCCAGAGCCAGGGGCGGGCGGTCCGCGCAGTTGGCCAGGTAGACGCCGCCGGGGCGCAGCACCCGGTGCACCGCGGTGGTGAACTCGACGGTGGTGACATGCTCCGGCGTCCGGTCCCCGGCAAAGACATCCCGTAGGACCGCATCTGCCGAGTCGTCCGCCAGTGTCTCCAGCTGGGCGCGGGCGTCACCGGCACGCAGACGCAGCGCGGGGGAGCGCGGCAGGTCGAACCACCCGCGCACCAGCTCAACCAGCACCGGGTCCAAATCCACCGCGATCTGCCGGGCACCTGGGCGGCGGGCGTCCACCCAGCGGGCCATCGCACACCCCGCGGCACCCAGGTGCACCGCGCGGAACGGACGATCCCCCCGGTCGTCGCCGGGAATGGCGTCCAGCACGGCGGCCATCTGCTGCATGTACTCGAACTCCAGCCGCAGCGGGTCGGCCAGGTCCAGATGCGAGCTCGGCACGCCGTTGACCATCAGGGTCACGGCGGTCGGATCGTCGGGGGAGGTGATCAGCTCCGCGGTGCCGGAGCCGATCGGCACCGGCCCCTGCGGCCACCCGGTCGCCGGGCGTGTGGGTGCCCGGTGGGAAGCTTGCGCACGTCGCCGGTCACGGTGAGCCACGGGTTCACGGTACGTGTTGACCGATTCGAACAGGTGTTCGATACTAGGGGCACGAGAGAGGGAGGTGCGGGATGTCGGTCAGGACCTTGCATGTGGCACGTGCCGCCGCGCCCGGCCTGTCCGGTCGGACGGCAGAGCTGCTGTCCCGGGCGGACGCAGAGCTGGTGGCGGCGCAGTTCTCCTCCGAGCCGTGGGAGAAGTTCGCCCACGCGCACCTCGCTGCCCTGCGTGCCGGTGCCGCGGTGCTGGCTGAGCGGCAGCCGCTGTCCCGCCGCCGTCAGACCCGTACGGTCTGGGAGCTGCTGGACCAGGTGACACCGGAGCTGAGCCGGTGGTCCGCGTACTTCGCCGGGGGTGCCGCGTTGCGGGCCGCGGTGGATGCCGGACGTTTTGACGCGGTCTCCGAGGAGCGAGCCGAGCAGGTGCTCTGCCATGCCGAGGACTTCCTGGACGTGGTCCGGGCCGAGCTGGAGGCGTGGGCGGAACAGTCCGACGTCGACGGGCCGGTTCTGGGCGGCCGTCGCGCGGGCTGACCGGTGAGCCGGGGACCGCGCGCGGAGGGCGTGCGTCGCGATTGGGGGCGCGAGGAGGAGGGTGCCTCGATCCTCCATGTCGACATGGACGCGTTCTTTGCCTCGGTGGAGTTGGCGCGCCGACCGCATCTGCGTGGCAAGCCGGTGATCGTTGGTGGCTCCGAGCGGTCGGTGGTACTGGCCGCGACCTATGAGGCGCGCGCATTCGGGGTGCACTCGGCCATGCCGATGGCGGTGGCCACACGGATGTGTCCCCAGGCGGTGGTGATCCCGCCGGACCACACTGCCTACTACCGGGTGTCGCATGCCGTGATGGCCGTGCTGAGGGACGTGACGTCCCTGGTGGAGCAGGTCAGCGTCGACGAGGCCTTCCTGGATGTGGCCGGGGCGCGGCGTCGACTGGGGCCGCCCACCCGGATCGCCGCGATGATCCGGGAACGGGTGCATGCGGATCACGGCATTACCTGCTCGGTCGGGATCGCGTCGACCAAGTTCGTTGCCAAGCTGGCCTCGGGCCATGCCAAACCCGATGGTGTGCTGCTGATCCCGCGTGCTGCCACGGTGGACTTCCTGCGGGAGTTGCCGGTCGGGGCGCTCTGGGGTGTCGGGGAGCGGACCGCGGCGAACCTCGAACGGTGGGGCATCCGCACGGTGGCTGAACTCGCCGACTCGGACGTCCGCACGATCCAGCAGGCGGTGGGCCGGACTGCGGGGGCGCATCTCTATGACCTGGCCTGGGGACGCGATCCCCGACCGGTCAGTCCGAACCGGGAAGAGAAGAGCGTCGGCGCGGAGGAGACCTTCTCCGTCGACATCCACGACCTGCGCCAGGTGGAGAGCAAACTCCTGGACCTCGCCGACCGGTGCGCTGGACGGCTGCGCGCCCAACAGTTGATGGCGCGCACGGTGGCGATCAAGATCCGCACCTCCGACTTCCGCACACTGAACCGATCGCGCACCCTGCCGCAGCCCACCGACGTTGGCCGGGAAATGTACCTGGCCGCGCGTGAGCTGTTGGCTGCCGTCGATCTCGGGGGGCTGCCGGTCCGTCTGGTGGGGGTCCGCGCGGAGGGGTTGGTCGACGCCGAGCAGGTGGTGCAGCAGCCCACCCTCGAGGAGGCCGTCACCGGACAGGGCGAGGCGCAGCGCCAGGCCGAGATGGTGATGGACCAGGTGCGCGAGCGCTTCGGTCGGGCCGCCATCGGGTCCGCCACCCGAACGGTCGGACGTCATGCCGGTGGCGGTGCAGTGGCGGCGAGGCATGTCAGCTCCCGTTCGGTCGACCCCGCCCCTGACGCGGCCCAGGGCGACGACACCGGCTCTGCCGTGCGCGAACGTCCGGTACGTGCTGGTCAGGGCGTCGCGGATGGCACACGGACCGGTTTGGCACCTGAACGCCTGGCCCGGGATCTGCCCCGGCGCTACCGGCTGAGCGCCGACGGCGGCCCACGCCGGGACGAGGCGTGAGGTCTCGACTACCGACATTGCAGAACGGCATCTATCCTGAGGCGAAGTAGTCCCGACGGCGGAGCACGGGGGTCGATATGCCTCTCTCCGAGTACGAGCAACGTGTACTGGAGCAGATGGAGCGTCAGCTCACATCTGATGATCCCCGGCTGGCGACCACGCTCACCTCGAGCGGTCGCAAGCCGGTGTGGCGATACGTCATGGGCGGGGTCGGCGCGCTCGCCGGACTGCTGCTCCTGGTGATCGGGGCCGCGGCCTCGCTGGTGTGGCTCGGGGTGATCGGCTTCCTGGTCATGTTCGCCGCCGTCGCCGTGGCCTTCACCAAGCCGCGCAAATCCGGGCCCGCGGGGGTAGTGCGCCCCGACGGCAGCACCGCACCCCGACCCGCCGCCGCGCGCAAGCCCGCCAAGCGTGGGTTCATGGACCGGATGGAGGAACGCTGGGACCGTCGCCACGACGGACAGTGACCAGCCCCTCACTGCACTGACGACTGCGCCGCACCGAGCAGATCGGTGCGGCGCAGTGGCGTGTCCGGGCGGGGTCGGCCCGCGGGGATGGTCGACGGTCCTCGCAGAGCGCGTGGGCGTGCGCGTTCGTGGGCGATGCGGCGGGCGCGTGTTGACACCGAACTGCGGCAACCGCCGCTCAGCGCCGACCCGTCGCCTCCCGTGCACCGCGCACATCGTCGACCACCGCATCCACCCACCCGTGCAGTTGCTCCGCGGATACCGCCCGCGGACTCTCCGCGTACCGCTGTCCCTCCACCGCCTCCACCAGTCCGGTGAGCGCCTCCTGGGCCGCCGCACCCAACGGCCGACCCCGGGCTCGATCCACCTGCGCGCGGATGTCCGCACCGACCTGCCGCGGCGTGCGGGCATCCGACCAGCTCACCGACTGTCGACGCAGCCGCGACCGCAGATCGGACCAGGCACGTTCTGGCGTCCACTCGGCTGCCGGACGTCGCCGGGTCAACACCACCCCGGCCACGATCCCGACCGCGAGCAGCGCGACCACCAGCACGATCAGCCCGGGGTCGGGCGCATCGGCGTTCGGCGACTGCGGGGCGTCCAGTCCGGCGGCGGCGCTGCTGGACGCGCTGGCAGCGGCGGAGGCGGATGCGGCAGCCGACGCGCTGGCGGCCGCGCTCGGTGCGGTGCTGGCGGAGGGATTCGCGGTGGCCGGGTTGCTCCAGCTCGGTGGGGAACCGGTCTGCACCGCGGGGGTCGGCTCGAACCGGACCCAGCCCACCCCGGGGAAGTACAGCTCCGGCCACGCGTGCGCATCAGCTCCGGTGACCGCGTAGTCGCCGTCCTCGTCCAGGCTGCCCGGCAGGAACCCGACACCGAGCCGGGCGGGGATCCCGAGCATGCGGGCGAGCATGGTCATCGCTGTGGAGTACTGCACGCAGTAGCCGCGGCGGCTCTGCAGGAAGTCCCAGACCGCGTCGCCGGTCTCGCCCTCGGCCACCGAGGTGTCGTAGCGGAACTGGGTGGTGTCGCGGAACCAGGTCTGCAGGGCCAGCGCCTGATCGAAGACGGTGGTGGCCTCGGCGGTGAGGTCGGCGGCGATGGTGCGCAGCTCGTCCTCGTACTCGGTGGCGGGCACCTCCAGGTAGGGCAGCACCTCCTCGGGCAGGTCGCCGGTGGCGGAGCGGAGGTGGCCGGCGGTCAGCTCCGGCACCTGGACGACCATCGCGTAGCTCTCGGCGACGTCGGTGCGACCACCGACCACCTCGTCGCGTGCGGCGTCGTAGGCCCACGGCTCGCCGATGTCGACGGTGCGCGGGAAGACGGTCACCGGTAGCCGCTCCTCGCGCAGCGCGCCGACCACCATGTCGAGTCGGATCAGGGTGCCGTCGGTGGGGTTCGGGGTGGTGCCGAGCAGGGTGGGGTCGGAGGTGAGCAGTGTGCTGCGATCCCAGTCGGTGAGGTCGCCCGTCTGATCCCGGGACCAACTCTGTCCGTCGAAGTCCTGCAGGGTGAAGGAGCGCAGCGGTCCGGCCAGCTCGGCGGTGGTGCGCGGAGCGTCAGCATCGGTCTGACCCACCGGATTCACGGAGTAGTGCAGCACCACCTGTTCGGACTGCGGCCCGAGGCTGTCACGCAGGTCGAGGTCATCGGCGAGTCGGACCGCGCCCATCGCCCCGGTGCCGGACACCAGGGGGCCGGACCAGGACCAGATCGGCAGGGCGGTCAGGGTCGGCACGCCGACCACGGCCAGCACCACCACGATGGCGGCAGCGATCAGGCCGATGCCGGTGGAACGGCTCGGGCGACGACGGGCGCGGGTGGGCACCGGCCTCGGCCTGCCGAGCAGGATCAGCAGCAGGTAGCACAGCCCGGTCCCGAGCAGCGCCCACCAGCTCCCCGGGAAGCCGAGGGTGGCGGCAGGCACCCAGAGCGCCGCCAGGGCCACTCCGCTGAGCGCGGGCATTGCACATCCGATGGCAAGCAGGTCGGCGGCGAGGAGCAGCACCAGCACCGCCGCCACGATCAGCAGTTCCACCGGACGGGCGACGTCCAAGGGCACCACACCGTCCTGGATGGCGGTGATCCCCTCACGCGCCAGACGACCGACCCGTCCGGGGGAGTCGCCATCCGGCAGCAGCGGCACCGTGCCCGCGCCGTAGCCGACCAACACCCCATAGCCCACCGTCAGGACGCCGACGGCAGTGGGTAGCCAACGCGAGGTCGTCAGGGCCCGGGTTCCCGCGACCAGGGCCGCGGTGCCCAGCAGGCCAAGGGTCAGGGGGGTCAGCCACGGTCCGGTGGTGACCAGCGCGCTGAACGCGCCCAGGGCGCTGAGCATGCCGAGGACCAGTACGAGGGTCGACAGCAGTGCCCGACCGGTGTCGGGGCGGAGTCGGGACGGGGCGGTGCCGGTGCTCATGCCACGCTGCCCAGCGCCAGCCACGTCGCCGTGGGATCGGCACCGGGCTCGACCTGCACCACGCGCCAGCCGGCCCGCAGCAGATCCCGGGCGGTGGCCCCGTCGTCGGTGCCATGGATGATCGCCCAACACGGACGCGCCGTGCTGAGCCCAGCTAGCGCGGTGCGCAGTGCGCTGGTCGGCGCCCCCAGCACAGCGACCACCAGTCCGACGCCGGAGTCTGTGCTCTCCACCGTCCGGATCTGCGCGAGCAGGGCGCGGTCGGCGGCCTCGCGATCCGGTTGCCCGGTCAGATCGACCGTCGCGTCCAGGAGCGCCGTGCGGCTGCCAGTGCCCGGGTGCGGCCCATCGGTGAGCAACTGGGTCGGGTGCCCGGCGGCGTGCAGGGCGAGCGCGGCGGAGGCGGCCATCCGGATGCTCCATTCCAGCGCCTCACCCGCGGGGGCGGGATCGAGCAGCACGGAGGCGGTGCGCACGCCGGCGTGCTCGTCAGTACGGACCAGCAGGCCGCCCCGGCGCGCGGAGGAGGCCCAGTGCACCCGCCGCAGGTCGTCGCCGACCTGGTACTCGCGCAGGGCGGCGTCGTCCGAACCGGGGGAGTGCGCACCGATCACGGGCCGGTCGGGTTCGGCCAGCAGCAGGGTGCGGGGCGCGGGCAGCTCCACCACATCGGGCCACACGCTCAGGTCCTGCGGGTCGCCGAGCGGTCCGCGGATCCGGGCCACCCCGAACGGGTCGGTGCGGGTCACGGTCAGCGGCCCCATCGTCCAGCGTCCCCGGCGCTGCGTGGTGACCTGGTACCCCAGTGTGATCTGGTCCGGTCCCCGGGTGACGCGGGCGCGCAGCGGTCGTCCGCCGGACAGTTCGGTCGCCGCCTGTTCGCGTAGTTGGAGCTCCCCTGCGCGCGGCCCGGTGACCTGGACCCGGACCTGGGCGAGCTGGCCGACCTGCGCTGGGTCGGGCTGTGCGCTGCGTTGGACTCGGTAGCCGCGCCGACCAGGGCGAGCGTCGGCGGCGAGGATCAGCACGCCGACCACTGTGGCCAACACCGGGATCGCCCCGAGCACCAGCAGGTCCGGCGAACCGACGGCGATCGCCCCGACCATCACGCCGAGTCCGAGCAGCACCATGCCGAGGCCGCGACCGGTCGGACGCAGGTGCATCAGCTCGCGGCGGAACGGATCGAGACGCGGCTGATCGGTTCAGAGGTGGGCACCGGGACCTGCCGCACCAGGTCGGTGATCACGTCAGTGGGAGTGCGCCCGGCCAATCGCGCCTCGGCGGACGGGATGACCCGATGGGCGAGCACCGCGGTGGCGAGCTCCTGGACGTCATCCGGCAGCACATGGGCACGACCGTCCACCGCGGCCAGGCCTTTGGCGGCGCGCAGGAGCTGGATGGAGGCGCGCGGTGAGGCACCCAGTCGCAGTGCCGGGTCCGTGCGGGTGGCACCGACCAGATCGACCACGTACCGCTTGACCGCAGCTGAGGCGTGCAGTCCCCGGGCGGTGGCGATCATCCGGGAGACCTGCGCTGCGTCGGTCACTGGGGTCAGATCGGCCAGGGGGTCGGCGGCCTCCTGCGCGTCCACCATGGCCAGCTCGGCGTCGGGATCGGGGTAGCCGAGGCTGAGCCGGGCCATGAAGCGGTCGCGCTGGGCCTCGGGCAGCGGGTAGGTGCCCTCCATCTCCACCGGGTTCTGGGTGGCGATCACCAGGAAGGGCTGGGGCAGCGGGTGGGTCCGGCCGTCCACGGTGACCTGGGCCTCCTGCATCGACTCCAGCAGCGCGGACTGGGTCTTGGGCGACGCGCGGTTGATCTCGTCACCGATCACCACATGGGAGAACAGCGGGCCGGGCCGGAACTCGAACTCCTGGGTGGCCGTGCGGTAGATCGTCACGCCGGTCAGGTCGCCGGGCAGCAGGTCAGGGGTGAACTGCACCCGGCCGACCGTGCAGTCGATGCTGCGGGCCAGCGCCTTGGCCAGGGTGGTCTTGCCGACACCGGGCACGTCCTCCAGCAGTAAGTGCCCCCCGGCGAGCAGCACCGCGACGGTGGTGCGCACCACCTCGGGGCGGCCACTGATCGCGTGATCCAACGCGGTCCGCATCGCCGCCGCGGTGTCCAGCAGCTCGGTGGTGGCCTCGCCGTCGTGCGGTCCCGCAGGTGGCATCGGAGAACTCCTCTGTCGTCGTCTGGGCACGAGGGTAAGCGGACCGCGGGCGACGGCGGGAGGTGAAGTCACCACCTCCTCCACTTTCCTCCCCGTTCGGATGCCAATCCGCGGTGCGGGGTGGTCGCGGGGGCTTCTGGCGGCGATGACGACGCGCCGGAGGTCGAGGGGACAGCCTGAATCCCTCCACAGCCCTCCACTCGATCTGACCTGCATAAACGCGCGAGAAACCTCGGGATTCACCCCGTGTTCTCACTCGCGGTGGAGGAAAGTGGAGTACCGTGGGGCCATCGGGTGCCGACGGGTGCCCGGAACGCACCGGGGAGGTGGCGCGATGGGACTGGAGCAGGCGATGGCCGGCTTCGGTACCGGCGTGCCCTTCCTCGGTACCCACACCCCGCGTCTGGACGAGAAAGGACGGCTGATCCTCCCCGCCAAATTCCGTCCTCAGCTCGCCCAGGGTCTGGTGATGACCCGAGGTCAGGACCGCTGCGTGTTCCTGCTCCCGCTCGATGAGTTCGCGCGGATGCACGACAAGCTCCGGCAGGCCCCGGTGACCAGCAAGCAGGCCCGTGACTACCTGCGCGTGTTCCTGTCCGGAGCCTCCGACGAGGTGCCGGACAAGCAGGGCCGGGTGTCGATCCCCCCGATGCTGCGCAGCTACGCCGGTCTGGACCGGGACGTGGCCGTGATTGGTGCCGGGACCCGGGTCGAGATCTGGGACCTGCAGGCCTGGGAGACCTACCTGGCCGCACAGGAGGCCGGCTACGCCGAGACCGCCGAGGAGGTGTTCCCCGGCGGAGCGTTCTGATCCACCCGCTGTACCTGATCCACCCGCAGTACCAGCCGCGTGTCACCCGAGGTCCCGCCTCCCGCCCGATGAGGTCTCCTCCCGGTTCTTCTGACGTCACTTCCCCGGCGTCAGAAGCCCGGTGGGGGATCTGGTCGGACGGCTGGAGGGGCTGGCCGACCACCACCGTCCGTCGCGCCGGGCCCGTGAGCCCAGCGCCCGTCCACCGGAAGCGAGGAGCGCATGAGCACGAGCGACGCCGCCCAGCGGCACACGCCCGTACTGTTGCAGCGCTGCCTCGACCTGCTCGGCCCCGCACTGGCTGAGCCCGGTGCGGTGATGATCGACGCGACGCTGGGCATGGGTGGGCACACCGAGGGCGTGCTGGACGCGATCGGCACCGTGCGGGTGATCGGCATCGACCGGGACCCGCAGGCGCTGGAGCTGGCCTCCGCCCGTCTGGCCCGGTTCGGTGACCGCTTCACCCCGGTGCACGCGGTCTATGACGAGATCCCTGACGTGTTGGACGAGCTGGGTCTGCCCGGGGTGCACGGCGTCCTGATGGACCTCGGGGTGTCCTCGTTGCAACTGGACGAGGCCGAGCGCGGCTTCGCCTACGCCCAGGACGCCCCGTTGGACATGCGGATGGACCCGACCCGGGGTCGGACCGCCGCCGACGTGCTGGCCGAGTACGACGAGGCCGAGCTGGTCCGCATTCTGCGTGAGTACGGCGAGGAGCGCTTCGCCGGACGGATCGCTCGCCGGATCGTGCAGTCCCGGCAGACCACGCCGATCCAGCGCTCCGGTGAGCTGGTCGACCTGATCCGCGCCAGCATCCCGGCCGCGGCACGTCAGAAGGGCGGCAACCCCGCCAAGCGGACGTTCCAGGCGCTGCGGATCGAGGTCAACGACGAGCTGGCCGTGCTCGGTCGCGCGGTGCCCGCCGCGGTGGAGGCGCTGCTGGTCGGCGGCCGGATCGCCGTGGAGTCCTACCACTCGCTGGAGGACCGCCTGGTCAAGCGGTCCTTCGCCGCCGGAGCCGTCACCAGCGCCCCACCCGACCTGCCGGTGATCCCCGAGGACCACGCCCCCTACCTGCGTCTGCTCACCCGCGGCGCGGAGGAGGCGGATGAGGCAGAGATCGCCCGCAATCCGCGCTCGCAGTCGGTCCGACTCCGGGCCGCTGAGCGGCTTCGTCCCACCCCCCGTCACATGTTGCCCGCCCCGACAGCACCCAGGAGATCCGCATGAGCGCCGAGCAGGCCGTCCGCGCCCGGGCCCTCCCGCGGCCGTCCGCCCCCGCCGAGCCGCGCAGCACACCGCGTCTGCGTTTGGTCCGGCCTCCGGCGCAGGCCCGCACCCATGTGCCGTTTGTGGTGGTGTGCATGGCCGTGCTGGTCGTCGCCCTGCTGTCGGCGCTGCTGCTCAACACCCGGCTCGCGGCCGGCTCCTACGAGCAGCACCAGTTGGAGTTGCAGATGGCCGAGCTGGCGCGCACTGAGCAGGACCTGTCCGCGCAGTTGGACGCGAACCGTTCCCCGGCGCAGCTGTCCGAGCGGGCCGCGGCGCTGGGCATGCAGCCGGCCGGTTCCACCGGGTGGTTGCGGTTGGCCGACGGCACGGTGCGCGGAGCGGGCCAGTGAGCACGCAGCCCGGCCGCAACGCCAACCGGAGCGCGCGCACCCCCCGACCCACCCAGCGTCCGCACGCGCCGATCCGGGACCGGGTCGGGCCGCGGATGGCCAACCTGTCCCAGCGCCGCAGCGTGCTGGTGGTGCTGGTGGCCGGGCTGCTGACCGTCTTTGCCGGACGGCTGATCTATGTGCAGGGCGTGGCCGGTGACGCCATCGCCGCTGAGGCGAAGGCCAGCCGGATGACCACCTCGCAGCTGATCGCCCAGCGAGGGGAGATCACGGACACCAACGGCGTGGTGCTGGCCACCTCGGTCACCCGCTACAACATCGCGGTCAACCAGAAGCAGCTGGCGACCTGGTCGACGGTCAAGGACGGCACCACGCTGTCCGGTGCCGCCGGTGCCGCCGAGCTGCTCTCGCCCATCCTGGACATCAGCGCGGCCGAGCTGGGTGCCACCCTCCAGGGCGACGCGGGCTTCCGCTACGTGGCCAAGGGCGTGCTGCCGGAGGTGTGGCAGGCGGTCCGCGAGTACCGGATCAACGGGATCAGCGCCGAGCAGGTCGCCGAGCGGGTCTATCCGAACGGCAACACTGCGGGCAACGTGCTCGGCTGGGTGAACGGCGACGGGGTGGGTGCCGAGAGCATCGAGCGGTTGATGAATGACGAACTCGCCGGTGTCGACGGTCAGACGGAATATGAACGTGGACGGGGCGGTCAGCTGATCCCCGGCGGCTACGAGGACACTGTCGCCGCGCAGGACGGCCGCAACTTGCAGCTCACGATCAGCACCGATCTGCAGTTCCGTGCGCAGCAGGCCATCGAGCAGCAGGTGGCCACCACCGGTGCCGACTCGGGCTCGATTGTCGCGCTCAACGTCAAGACGGGCGAGATCCTGGTGCTGGCCGAGTCGGCCACGGTCGACCCGAACAACCCCGGCGTGGACCAGAGCCTGCTCGTCGGGTCCAAGTCGGTCACCAACGTCTTCGAGCCCGGCTCCACCGCCAAGGTGATCACCATGGCAGCGGCGATTGAGACCGGCGTGACCGACCCGCTCGGTCAGTTCACGGTCAACGACCGCTACACCACCTCCAACGGACAGACGTTCAAGGACTCCCACGACCACGCGCCCCAGCGCCTGACCACCACCGGTGTGCTGGCGCAGTCGTCCAACACCGGCACCGTGATGATCGGGCAGAACATCCCGGAGGAGACCCGGTACGACTATCTGCACCGCTTCGGATTCGGTCAGAAGACCGGCATCGAACTCCCGAGCGAGGCCGCGGGCAACCTCAAGGCCGCCGAGGACTGGGACGGTCGCACCAAGTACGCGGTGCTCTTCGGGCAGGGCCTGTCGGTCACTGCGCTGCAGGCCACCGAGGTCTTCGCCACTATCGCCAACGACGGGGTCCGGATCGCACCGCACCTGGTCAAGGGCTGGAGCGACGACGACGGCACCTTCACCCCTGCCGAGCCCGCCGAGCAGACCCAGGTGGTCTCGCCGGAGACCGCGCAGACCGTGCTCACCATGATGGAGAGCGCCGTGGACGAGGGCACCGGGTCCACCGCGGCGATCCCGGGCTACCGGGTGGCCGGCAAGACCGGAACCGCGCAGAACTGGGACCAGAACGGTAACCAGGGCATCACGTCCTCCTTCATCGGTGTGGCCCCGGCGGACGACCCGGCCATCGCGGTCTCGGTGGTGCTGCACAACCCGCGCACCTCCGAGTGGGGTGGCACGGTCGCCGGTCCGGTGTTCAGCCAGATCGCGGGCTACGCGCTGACCGAGCTGGGTGTGGCTCCCTCGGGTGCCCCGGCGCAGCTGTTCCCCACTGAGTGGTGAGCGCCACCCGCGTCGGCTCGGGTGTGAGCGCCCCGCGCGGTAGATTCGTGCCCATGACGTCCCCGCAGGGTCGGTTGCGCCCCGAGCAGCCCCACCGCCGCCGGGTCGCCGACCTCGCCGAAGCCTTCGGGCTGACCGTCGAGGGCGCTCCGCTGCCGTCGGACCTGCTGGCCTGCGGGGTCACGGTGTCGAGTGCGGAGGTCGAGCCCGGCGACGTCTTCGTGGCCGTGCCCGGTGCCAAGGTGCACGGTGCGCGGTTCGCGGCTGACGCGGTCGAGGCCGGCGCGGTCGCGGTGGTCACCGACCGGGCGGGTGCGGCATCCGCCGTGGAGCTGGGTGTGCCGGTGCTGATCGCCGACGACCCGCGCGCGCTGGCCGGGCACCTGGCCGCGGAGCTGCACCAACACCCGGGGGAGCAGCTGACCACCGTCGGGGTCACCGGCACCAACGGCAAGACGACCACCACGTACTTCGTCGACGCGGCGCTGCGTCGGGCACTGGGTGAGACGGTGCTGATGGGCACCGTCGAGCTGCGGATCGGGGACCAGGGGATCGAGAGCCCGCGCACCACCGTCGAGGCACCGGTGGTGCACTCGATGCTGGCCCGCGGTCTGGAACTCGGCCTGCGCGCCTCTGCGATGGAGGTGTCCTCGCACGCGCTGGCCCTGGGCCGGGTGAACGGTCTGGTGCTGTCCGTGGCCGGGTTCACCAATCTGCAGCGGGACCACCTGGACTTCCACGGGGATATGGAGGGGTACTTCCGGGCGAAGGCCCAGCTGTTCACCCCCGAGCACGCCCGCCACGCAGTGATCGTGGTGGATGACGAGTGGGGTCGACGCCTGGCTGCCGAGACCACGATCCCGGTGGACACCGTGGCCACCCACGTCGGTGCACCCGAGGGGCAGACCGCGGACTGGGCGGTGGTCGAGGCGGATATCGGTCTGGACGGTGTGGGCTCGCACTTTGTGCTGCGCGGTCCGGACGGGGCACGGCACGCTGCGGTCAGCCCGCTGCCGGGTCTGGTGAATGTGTCCAACGCGGCCTTGGCCATCGTGATGGCGCACCGCGCCGGTGTGGACCTGGATGTCGCCATCGACGCCGTCGCCCACGCCCATGCGATCCCGGGCCGGATGGAGCGGGTAATCGAGCGCGCCCCGGGCCGCCCGCTCGGGCTGGTCGACTACGCCCACACCCCGGACGCCCTGGTGTTGGCATTGGAGGCGGTGCGGCCGATCACGCCGGGCCGGCTGATTATCGTCTTCGGCTCCGACGGGGACCGGGACCAGGGCAAGCGCCCGATCATGGGGCAGATCGCCGCCCGCCTCGCCGACGTGCTGGTGGTCACGGACGAGAACCCCCGCTCGGAGGACCGGGCCGCGATCCGCGCCGCCATCCTGTCCGGGGTCCGCGCCGAACGCCCCACCCTGACCGACGTGTACGAAGCCACCAGCCGCCGTCAGGCCATCCACGACGCACTTGACCTCGCCGAGGAGCAGGACACCATCATCATCACCGGCAAGGGCCACGAGCCGACTCAGGAGATCGCCGGGGTCTTCCACCGGTACAACGACCGCGACGTGCTGCTGGAGCACGACTTCGGAGCGGAGCCGACCGCGTGATCGCCTGGACCGCACAGCAGGTGGCCGAGGCGACGGGCGGACGGCTGTCGCAGGTCGATCCCACCGTCATGATCACCGGACCGGTGGTCACCGACTCCCGCCAGGTCGAGCCCGGGTCGCTGTTTGTCGCGCTGCCGGGGGAGCACGCGGACGGCCACGACTTCGCGGCTGCAGCGGTGACCGACTCCGGTGCGCACCTGGTGCTGGCCGCCCGGGAGCTGCCCGGGGTGCCGTCGGTGATCGTCGAGGATGTCGAGGTGGCCCTCGGCGAGCTGGCCCGGGCGGTGCTGGCCGCTCTGCGTGAGGCCGCGCTGGAGACCCGGGAGACCCTGACCGTCATCGGGATCACCGGCTCGGTGGGCAAAACCACCACCAAGGACCTGCTGGCCCAGATCTGCGCCAGCGCGGGGCCGACTATCGCCCCGGAGAAGTCCTTCAACAACGAGATCGGCCTGCCACTGACCGTGCTGCGCGCCGACGAGTCCACCCGGTTCCTGGTCCTGGAGATGGGCGCCTCCGGCATGGGGCACCTGGAGTACCTCACCCGGATCGCCCCGCCGGATATCGCCGTCGTCCTGGTGGTCGGGCACGCCCACCTGGGCGGATTCGGCGGCATCGAGGCCGTCGCACAGGCCAAGTCGGAGATCGTCTCTGGTCTGCTCCCCACCGGGGTCGCGGTGCTGAACGCCGACGACTCCCGGGTCGCCGCGATGGCATCCAAGGCACCCGGTGACGTGCTGACCTTCGGCACCACCGAGGCCGCGGATGTGCGCGCACTCGACCTGCGGGTTGACCGGGCCGGGCGGGCAGCGTTCACCCTGGAACTGCGCGATGGGCAGCGCGCCGATGTGCAGCTGCGGTTGGTCGGCGAGCACCACGCGCACAATGCGCTGGCGGCGGCCGCGACCGCGCTGACCGCCGGACTGTCCCTGGAGCAGGTCGCCACCGCGCTGAGCGGTGCCGAGGCGCTGAGCCCGCACCGGATGCACGTGGTGGACCGCCCGGACGGCATCACGGTGATCGACGACTCCTACAACGCCAACCCCGACTCGATGCGTGCGGCGCTCAAGGCCCTGGCGGTGCTCGCCGGTCGCGAACGGCGCTCGGTGGCGGTCCTGGGGGAGATGATGGAGCTCGGCCCGGATTCCCGGGTGGAGCACGAGGCGATCGGACTGCAGGTGGTCCGGCTGAACATCGGACTGACCGTGGTGGTCGGCGACGGCGCGCGCCCGATCGCCGCGGGTGCGGTCCGGGAAGGTTCCTGGGGCGAGGAAGTGCTGTTCGTGGACGACGTCGACCAGGCGGCCCAGGTGCTGTCCGAGGAGCTGCGACCCGGCGACGTCGTGCTGGTGAAGTCCTCCAACGGCTCCGGCCTGTGGCGGCTCGGTGACCTGCTGATCGACGGGGAGGTGTCCGCGTGATCTCCGTGATGGTCGCCGGTGGCGTCTCCATGCTGGTGGCGCTGTTCGCCACCCCGTTGTTCATCCGGTTCCTGGTGGCCAAGCAGTACGGCCAGTTCATCCGTCAGGACGGACCCACCGCGCACCTGACCAAGCGCGGTACCCCGACGATGGGCGGTGTGGTGATCATCGCCGCCACCTTGCTCGGCTGGTTGGTGGCGGTGCTGATCAGCGGCACTACCCCCAGCGCCTCGGCGATGCTGGTGCTGTTCCTGATGACCGGGCTGGGCGTGGTCGGGTTCCTGGACGACTTCATCAAGATCTCCCGGCAGCGGTCCCTGGGTCTGAGCGCCCGGTGGAAGATCGTCGGACAGGGACTGGTCGGCATCACCTTCGCGGTGTTGGCGCTGCAGTTCCCGGACTCCCTCGGCCGCAGCCCCGCGTCCACGCAGATCTCCTTCATCCGGGACACCCACCTCGACCTGGCCTTCGCCGGGGTTGCGGTCGGAGCGGTCCTGTTCGTGATCTGGGCGAACTTCTTGATCACCGCCTGGTCGAATGCGGTCAACCTCACCGACGGGTTGGACGGGCTCGCCACCGGTGCCTCCCTGATCGTCTTCGGCGCGTATGTGATCGTCTGCGTCTGGCAGTTCAACCAGCGCTGCGGGGCCGACCTGGCCGCCCGCTGCTACGCCACCCGTGACCCGCTGGACATGGCCGTGGTCGCCGCGGCGATCACCGGTGCCTGCCTGGGCTTCCTGTGGTGGAACGCCAGCCCGGCCAAGATCTTCATGGGCGACACCGGCTCGCTGGCCCTCGGCGGCGCGCTGGCCGGCATGTCCATCGTCACCCGGACCGAGATCCTGGCGGCGATCCTCGGTGGGCTGTTCGTGATCATCGTGCTGTCCGACGTGATCCAGATCGGCTTCTTCAAACTCACCGGCAAACGCGTGTTCAAAATGGCGCCGCTGCATCATCACTTCGAGCTCTCCGGCTGGGGCGAGGTCACCATCGTGATCCGGTTCTGGCTGATCGCCGGGCTGTTCGTGTCGCTCGGCGTGGGGATCTTCTACGCCGAGTGGGTGGCGGGTTGACCCAGCTGGACCGGGTGCTGGTCGCCGGGCTGGGCGTCTCTGGTCGGGCTGCCCGGGATGTGCTGACCGCCCGCGGGTCGACGGTGCTGGTCGCCGACGATCACACCGCCGAGCTGTCCCTGGATCAGGCGCGCCAGCACCTGTCCGGGGTCGACCTGATCGTGGTGTCCCCGGGGATCGCCCCCCACCACCCGCTGCTGGTCGACGCTCGCGCCGCTGGACTGCCGGTGTGGAGCGAGGTCGAGCTGGCCTGGCACCTGCGGGTGGATCGTCGTGACGGTGGGGGACCGGCACCCTGGCTGGCCGTCACCGGAACCAACGGCAAAACCACCACGGTGGAGATGCTGACCAGCATCCTGACCGCCCACGGCGAACGGGCCGCGGCGGTCGGCAATGTCGGCACTCCGGTGGTGCTGGCCGCCACCGACCCCGACTTGGACGTGCTGGCCGTCGAGCTGTCCAGCTTCCAGCTGCACCACACTGAGTCGATGGCCGCCGAGGCCGCCGCTGTGCTCAACCTGGCCGCCGACCACCTGGACTGGCACGGGTCGATGGCCGCCTACGCCGCGGACAAGGGCCGGATCTTCACCGGTGTGCAGCGCGCCTGCATCTACAACGCCGCCGACCCGGCCACCGAGGACCTGGTGCGGGAGGCGGATGTCGCCGACGGGGCCATCGCGGTCGGCTTCACGCTGTCCACCCCGGGGCTCGGTCAGGTCGGGCTGGTCGAGGACGTGCTGGTCGACCGGGGCTTCGCCGCCGAACGGCGCACCCACGCCGCCGAGCTGGCCACCTTCGCTGACCTGGCCCACCTGGCACCCGGGGGGTCGGCGCTCGCCCCGCACACCGTGCAGAACGCGCTGGCCGCGGCGGCCCTGGCCCTGGCCCACGGTGTGTCACCCGCATCGATCCGGCAGGGTTTGCGCGACTACCGCCCCGGCGCGCACCGGATCGCCACCGTCGCCGAGCTGGACGGTGTGCGCTGGGTGGACGACTCCAAAGCCACCAACGCCCACGCTGCCGCTGCCTCGCTGGCCGCTTTCGCGCCGGGCAGCGTGGTCTGGATCGCCGGCGGACTGGCCAAGGGCGCGCACTTTGACGACCTGGTGCGCAGCCGTGCCGACCGGCTTGCCGCCGTGGTGCTGATCGGGGTCGACCCCGAACCGCTCGGGCAGGCTTTGGCCCGACACGCCCCCCAGGTTCCCGTCGTCCGGGTCGATCCCGGCGAGACTGGGACCGTGATGGCCCGGGCCGTCCACGAGGCCCGTCGATTCGCGACGGATCTCGCGGCGCCGGACACCACGGTGCTCCTGGCGCCGGCGTGCGCCTCCATGGATCAGTTCTCCTCCTACGCCGAGCGGGGAGAGGCCTTCGCGGCCGAGGTGCGCGCCATCCGACCGGCGCGGTGAGGAGAGCGGGTATGGCCCAGACCACCAGCGCCGCGCCCCGGGTCCGTACCGTTCCCGCCGACGAGGGAGCACCGGAGCCCGGCCGTCGTCCCAAGCTCGGCCAGTGGAACTCGGCGGTCACCAGCTACTACCTGCTGACCGGTGCCACCGCGCTGCTGCTAGTGCTTGGCCTGGTGATGGTGCTGTCCTCCTCATCGGTGGACTCCCTGGCCGACGGCAAGTCGCCCTACGCGGTGTTCTTCAACCAGGCGCAGTACGCGCTGATCGGTCTGCCGGTGTTCTGGCTGGCCTCCCGACTGCCGGTGTCCTTCTACCAGAAGTTCGCCTGGATCATCCTGATCGGTGCCATCGTGATGCAGCTGCTGGTCTTCACCCCGCTCGGGGTCGGCCAGGGTGGCAACCGGAACTGGATCGCCATCGGCGGCTTCACCGCGCAGCCCTCGGAGGCGGTCAAACTCGCGCTGGCGATCTGGCTCGGTGCGGTGCTGGCCCGCAAGCGACACCTGCTGCTGGATTGGAAGCACGCGGTGATCCCGGCGCTTCCGGTCGCACTGGTCGCCATCGGCGTGGTCTTGATGGGGCACGACCTGGGCACCGCCATGGTGATGATGATGTTGGTCGCCGGGGCGCTGTTCGTCGCCGGGGTGCCGATGCGGATCTTCGGATTCGCCGGGGCGCTGGCAGTGGTCGCCGCCGCCGGACTCGCCCTGACCAGCACTAACCGCATGCAGCGGATCACCGACTGGTTCTCCGGGGAAGCCGACCTCAGCGCGGGTGGGTATCAGACTCTCCATGGCACGCAGGCGCTGGCCACCGGTGGCTGGTTCGGCCTCGGACTGGGCCAGAGCCGGGAGAAGTGGTCCTACCTGCCCGAGGCGCACAACGACTTCATCTTCGCGATCATCGGCGAGGAACTCGGCCTGATCGGCACCCTGTTGGTCCTGCTGCTGTTCGCGCTGCTCGCCCTGGGGATGTTCCGGATCATCGCCCGGCACCCCGATCCGGTCGCCCAGATCACCACCGGTGCCATCGCCGCGTGGATCATCGGACAGGCTCTGGTGAACATGGGCGTGGTGGTCGGGCTCCTGCCGGTGATCGGCGTGCCCCTGCCGCTGGTGTCCGCGGGTGGGTCCGCGCTGATCATGACGCTCGGCGCGCTCGGCGTGGTGGTGTCCTTCGCCCGGAGCGAGCCTGGTGCCGCCGAGGCGCTGTCCGCCCGGCCGCATGTGCTGCGCCGCTCGCTGGCCGTGATCGGACGGGTCCGGCGCTGAGCTGCCCGATGTTCCTGCTTCCTGTTTCACCGCATCGCCTTCCGGAGGAATCGTGACCACTGCCGACCAGCCCGTCGCCGAGGACGTCATGCCCCGGGCGGTGCTGCTGGCCGGTGGGGGCACGGCGGGACACGTGAACCCGCTGCTGTCGGTCGCCGAGGAACTGCGCGCCCGCGACCCCGAGCTGCACCTGGCCGCGCTCGGCACCGCTGAAGGTCTGGAGTCCCGGCTGGTGCCCGAGCGGGGCCTGGACCTGTTCACGGTGCCGAAGGTGCCGCTGCCCCGGCGTCCCACCCCGGACTGGTTCCGGCTGCCCCAGCGGCTGCGCAGTGCGGTGGATGCCGCGGGGGAGGCCATCGACGCGATCGGCGCGCAGACGGTGGTCGGCTTCGGCGGCTACGTCGCGACCCCGGCCTACCTGGCGGCCCGCAACCGGGGCATCCCGGTGGTGATCCACGAGCAGAACGCCCGCCCGGGGCTGGCCAACCGGCTGGGAGCGCGCTGGGCGGAGTCGGTGGCGGTGACCTTCCCGGGCACCCGGTTGCCGGGGGCGGTGGTCACCGGGCTGCCGCTGCGCCCGGAGATCCTCGGTCTGTTGACCGACCGCGCCGAGGACCCGGTCGGCACCCGACAACGCGCCGCCGCCGAGCTCGGCATCGACCCGACCCGACCGGTGCTGCTGGTCACCGGTGGGTCACTGGGCGCGCTGTCGATCAACACCGCCGTCGCTGCCCAGGCCGCCGCTGTGCTGGCCACCGGAGCCGAGGTGCTGCACCTGACCGGTGCGGGCAAGGGCGACGCAGTCCGTTCTGCGGTCCGCGGTGTGCCGGGTGCCGAGCGCTACCACGTGCGCGAGTACTTGGGCGAGATGGAGCAGGCGTTGGCCATCGCCGACCTGGTGCTCTGCCGCGCCGGGGCCGGCACCGTCTCCGAGCTGGCCGCCCTCGGTATCCCCGCGGTTTACGTCCCGCTGCCGGTGGGCAACGGTGAGCAGAAGCTGAACGCGCAGCCGGTGGTCGCCGCTGGTGGTGGCCTGCTGGTCGCCGATGACGACCTGACCCCGGCCTGGTTCGCCGAGCACCTGGTCCCGCTGCTCAAGCCGCAGGCCGCCAGGCGCCGGGCCGAGATGGGTCAGGCCGCCGCTGCCATCGGGGTGCCGGATGCCGCCGCACGGGTCGCGGATCTGGTGCAGGAAGCGCTGACTGTGGGCGCTGCCCGTGCCGCCGAGGCTGCCAGCCCGTCACGCCCGTCTGGTCAGGTCGACGAGGACGAGGACCCCATCGAGGTCGGATCGGCCGAGGGTGGGTGGGCGCAGGACACTCCGGTCGAGGACGCGCTCCCCGTCGATGAGGACGCCGCGGCGTCGACACCGACCACTGCCGACCACAGCGTTCCGGCCACGCTGATCGACCCGGCAGATCCCACCACCTTCGGCACCGTGCACCTGATCGGCATCGGCGGGGCCGGAATGTCGGCCATCGCCGGGCTGCTCGCGGACCGGGGTCTGCGGGTGCAGGGTTCCGACGCGCAGGAGGGGCCGGCGGTGGCCGGATTGCGCGCCGCCGGGGTCACGGTGCTGATCGGCCACGATGCCGCCCACCTGGACGGCGTGGACACCGTCGTGGTCTCCAGCGCGATCCGGGAGACCAATCCGGAGCTCGCCCGCGCCCGCGCCCTCGGCCTGCCGGTGCTGCACCGCTCCCAGGCGCTGGCTGCCCTGATGGACGACCGGATCTCCCTCGTGGTCGCTGGGGCCCACGGCAAGACCACCACCTCGGCGATGATCGCCTCCGCCCTCACTGCGGTGGGTCGCCAGGACACCGTGCTCGACCCGTCCTATGCCATCGGCGGCACCATCCGCACCGACGCCGGTCCGTTGCCCGGGCATCGCACCGGGGCAGGACGGGCCTTTCTGGCCGAGGCCGACGAGTCCGACGGGTCGTTCCTGGCCTACCAGCCTGCCGTCGCGGTGATCACCAACATCGAGCCGGACCACCTCGACCACTACGGCTCGGTGGACGCCTTTGAGCAGGCCTTTGTCGACTTCACCGCCCGGGTCCGGCCCGGTGGGGCGCTGGTCGCCTGTTCTGACGATGACGGTGTGCAGCGCCTCTTGGCCCAGGTCGAGGAGGAGCTGACCGGTCGAGGCGTGCGGGTGCTGCGCTACGGTCGCACCGGATCGCCGGACCTGCTGCTCGGTGACACCGCCCCGGCCCGGGACATCTGGCGGACCCCCCTGACCTCACAGCTGGACGGGCTGCCCGGCGCCACCCTTGAGCTGCGTGTGCCCGGTGACCACAATGCCGCCGACGCCGCCGCCGCTTACCTGGCCGCTTGGGCTGCCGGTGCGGATGTGGTCGACACCGTGCGCGGGCTGGCCGAGTTCCAGGGCACCGGTCGCCGGTTCGAGGACCGCGGAACCGTCGCCGGGGTCCGGGTGGTCGACGATTACGCCCACCACCCCACCGAGGTCGCCGCCCTGCTGCGCACCGCCCGTGAGGTCGCCGACGGCGGGCGGGTGCTCGCGCTGTTCCAGCCGCACCTGTACTCGCGCACCCGTACCTTCGCCACCGAGTTCGCGCAGGCACTGGAGCTGGCGGACCTGGCGATCGTCACCGACGTGTATGCCGCGCGGGAGGACCCCGACGCCAGCACCTCTGGTGAGACCATCACGGCACTCGCCACCGAGCCAGGACGACTGCGTTCCGTCCCCGGTCGGGAGGATGCGGCCCGTGCCATGGCCGCCGAGGCGCGTCCCGGTGACCTGGTGCTGACCGTGGGTGCCGGGGATGTGACCGCGCTGGGTGCGGTCATCCTCACCGCGCTGACCGAGCAGGCCGCTCCCGATGCCGCGACCGTGCCCGCGCAGTCGAAGGGCGACGCTGCCGCGCCTGCTGCGGCCAACGCTGCCGCGGCTGCGGAAGCCGACGTCCAGCGCGAGCGTGAGACCCAGCCCGATTCGGCCGCGCAGGGCGCGCCTGACACCCACCCCGAGTCCGACACCCACCCCGAGTCCGACACCCGTACCGAGGACAACGCCCCGGAGCGGGGCTGATCCGTGAGACCGCAGCGTCCCCGCCCGCCGCAGCCCCGTCGTCCCGCCGCCCCACGGAGACCGGCGGCTGCTTGGCCGACGCCCGGCGAGGCCGAACGACCCACCCGCGCGGCAGCATCCGCCCCGGAGCGCATCTCGCCGACGGGGGGAGAGGACGTGTTCCTCGGGTCGGAGGACGCCACCGCGCCGCTGCCGGCTGCCCGACCGCGCACCGCAGCGACCCGTGCCGCGCGCACGGGCAGCACGCCGACATCCCGCGCGGGGTCCGCTGCCCACCAGACCGGGGGAGCGTCCGACACCCGTGCGGGAGCGACCGCCACCCGCGCCGGTGCCACAGCCGACGCGCGCACCGCAGCCACCAGCACCCGGACGGGGACGACCGCCACCCGCGAAGCCGCGTCAGTCGACGCACGCACCGCGGCGTCCGACACGCGCACCGGTGCAACCCAGATCCGCGCGGGTGGTGCTCCGGCCCGTACCGGGGTCTCGCCTGCCGTGCGTGCCTCGTCATCGTCCCGCCGCCCGGGCCGGACGTCCGGCGCTGCCGCGTCGAGTGGTGCCCTCGCGGCCCGGCGCACCGCTCCGGTCACCCCCTCCGCCGGCGTGGTGGCGCAGGGCTCGGCGGCGCGATTCGCCGAGCGTGCCCGGGCGCACCGTCGGCTCACCCAGCGTCGCATCCTGATCGCGGCGGGTGCCGTGGTCGCGGTGGTCGGGGTGGCCTGGCTGTTGTTCTTCTCCCCGGTGTTGGCGCTGGACGCGACCCAGGTCGAGGTCTCCGGCGCGGACAGTGTGGTGGCGATGGACCAGGTGCAGGCCGTTGTCGACAGTCGGGACGGGGTGCCGCTGCCCCGGGTCGACACCTCGGCGCTGCGTTCGGAGCTGTTGGAGGTCCCGGGGGTGCGCGACGCCACCGTCACCCGCCAGTGGCCACACGGGTTGAGCGTGGCCCTGGTCGCGCGGGAGCCGGTGGCAGCGGTGCCGGAGGATGCCGACGTGGTCCAGTCCGCCGAGGGCACCCCCGCCGGTGCGGGTTTCGCCCTGGTCGATGAGGAGGGTGTCCAGGTCGGCCGCGCCGACGCGCCGCCGGAGGGCCTGCCGGTGGTAGCGGTCCCGGTAGGGGAGGAGCGGGTGCTGTCCGCGGTGCTGGGCGTGCTCGAACAGCTGCCCCCCGATCTGCTCGCCCAGGTCGGCGAGGTCGCGGCCACCACCCAGGACTCGGTCAACTTCACCCTGCGTGACGGTGCGACGGTGGAGTGGGGCAGTGACCAGGAGTCCGCCTTGAAGGCGGCGGTGCTCGGCGCATTGCGGGCCGCCCCGGAGACAGCCGGAGCCGCGCGGTACGACGTCTCCGCCCCGACAATGCCCGTGGTCGGTTGACGCACATCACCCGGTCGATCCGACACGCGCGGCGTGGCACGTTGATCGCATCCGGCCCGGCACATACGGTCCCACCCAGACAGAAATGACATAACTGTAACCCTCTACTTGAGGGTGAAGGTTCGTCCGGCACGTGAAGACGAAGACGAGAGGCACCCACCGTGGCAGCTCCGCAGAACTACCTGGCGGTCATCAAGGTCGTCGGCATCGGCGGCGGTGGCGTCAACGCCGTGAACCGCATGATCGAGGTCGGCCTCAAGGGCGTCGAGTTCATCGCGGTGAACACCGATGCCCAGGCACTCCTGATGTCGGATGCCGACGTCAAACTGGACGTCGGGCGCGAGCTCACCCGCGGACTCGGCGCCGGTGCCGACCCGGAGGTGGGGAAGAAGGCCGCCGAGGACCACGCGGAGGAGATCGAGGACGTCCTGCGCGGGGCCGACATGGTCTTCGTCACCGCGGGTGAGGGTGGCGGTACCGGCACCGGTGGCGCTCCCGTCGTCGCCCGGATCGCCCGCTCGCTGGGTGCGCTGACCATCGGTGTGGTCACCCGGCCCTTCCAGTTCGAGGGGCGTCGCCGGTCGGTGCAGGCCGACGCGGGCATCGAGGCGCTGCGTGCCGAGGTCGACACCCTGATCGTCATCCCGAACGACCGGCTGCTGTCCATCGCCGACCGCTCGGTGTCGGTGCTGGACGCCTTCCGTTCCGCCGACCAGGTGCTGCTCTCCGGTGTGCAGGGCATCACCGACCTGATCACCACCCCCGGCCTGATCAACCTGGACTTCGCCGACGTGAAGTCCGTGATGCAGGGTGCGGGCTCCGCGCTGATGGGCATCGGCTCGGCCCGGGGCGAGGACCGCGCGGTCCAGGCCTCCGAGCTGGCAATCAGCTCGCCGCTGCTGGAGGCCAGCATCGACGGTGCTCACGGCGTGTTGCTGTCCATCCAGGGTGGCTCCGACCTCGGTCTGTTCGAGATCAACGAGGCGGCCCGTCTGGTGCAGGAGGCCGCGCACCCGGAGGCGAACATCATCTTCGGTGCGGTCATCGATGACGCGCTGGGCGACGAGGTGCGGGTCACCGTGATCGCCGCGGGCTTCGACGGTGGTGCGCCGACCAAGCGCGACGACCGTGCGCTCGGTCAGGTCGGACGGTCCGCCACTCAGGCACCGGCCAGCATCCCGCCCGCGCAGTCGGTCGCCCCCGCTGCTCCGTCGGTGCCGCCGACCACCGGTGCGCACGCCGCGGTGCACCCGCAGCCGGTCGACCCGGACGCCGAGGGCGAGGGCGTGCCCGCCTTCTTGTCCCAGGAGCAGGCCGCCGAGCGCACCGCTCAGCTCGAGGTCCCGCCGCGGATCTACGAGGAGGAGACCTCGCGTCGTCGTGACGACGACCTGGATGTGCCCGACTTCCTGAAGTGACGGACCTGGTGCCTGACGGCGCGGTCATCGAGGTCGATCTCGGCCCGGGTGTCCGCGCCGGCTTCACGTCCAGGCTCGGCGGAGTCAGCCCGGCCCCATGGGACACGCTCAACCTCGGTATGGCGGTCGATGACGATCCCGCGCGGGTCGCCCAGAATCGCGCCCGGGTGCAGCAGTGGGCTGGGGTGCCGCTCAGCTGGGGTCAGCAGGTGCACGGCACCGCCGTCCGGCTGGTCGACGGCGAACCCCGGACTGGCGACTGCGATGCCCTCGCGGTGCTGACCCGGGGCAGGGGCGCTGCGGTGCTGGTGGCCGACTGTGTCCCGGTGTTGCTCGCTGACCCCGAGGCCGAGCTGGTCGCCGCGGTACACGCCGGACGTCGCGGACTGCTCGCCGGTGTGCTGCAAGCGGCCCTGGCCACGCTGACCGCCCACGGGGCACGGACCACACACATGCGAGCCGCCATCGGCCCGTGCATCCGCGGGTCGCACTACGAGGTGCCCGCCACGATGCGAGACGAGGCCGCAGCGATTCTGCCCGCCACCGCCTGCACCACAGTCGACGGAACTCCCGGGTTGGATCTGCCGGCCGGTGCGCGCGCCGTCCTGACCGAGGCGGGCGTGCGTCAGATCCTCGACACCGAGCTCGACACCGCCGTCGACCCGCGGTTCTTCTCCCATCGTCGAGCGCAGCGAGCCGGCACCACCACTGGTCGCAGCGCCGGTGTGATCGCACTGGTCTAGCCCGATACTCCCGTGATCTTCCGGGCGTGTCGCACAGGGCTGGTAGGAATCCGTTGCTAGCGTGACCGCGCAGGACATGTCAGTTTTCCGCAGGATGGAGTGACCGCGATGGCCGGAGCGCTGCGCAAGACCATGTTGTACCTCGGACTTGCCGACGACCGTGGCGAGCACGAGCAGTACGTCGACGAGTACGACGAGCCGGAGGCGACGATGGTGGACGACTTCGAGGCCGAGGTGACCCCGCTGCGCCCGCAGCCGTCGCCCTCGCGTCCGCTGACCGAGCCGACTCCGTCGCCCTCGCACGAGGGGGAGATTCGCCGGATCACCACCATCCACCCGCGCTCGTACAACGACGCGCGCAAGATCGGTGAGGCGTTCCGCGCGGGCACCCCCGTCATCATGAACCTCTCGGATATGGATGACTCGGACGCCAAGCGTCTGGTCGACTTCGCCGCGGGTCTCATCTTCGGACTGCACGGCGCGATTGAGCGGGTGACCAACAAGGTCTTCCTGCTGTCGCCCGCCTCCGTGGAGATCTCCGGTGGTGTGGAGCGCCCGGGCGAGACCTCGCGCGGCAGCTTCTTCAACCAGAGCTGACGGATGCGCATCATCCTCGGGGTGCTCCAGGTCGCCGTCCTGCTGTTCATCCTGGTGTTGTTCGCGCGGTTGATTCTGGACTGGGTCCGGGTCTTCGCCCGCGAATGGCGTCCCCGAGGAGTCGCACTGGTGGTCGCGGAGGCGGTCTACACCGTCACTGACCCGCCATTGCGGTGGCTCCGCCGGATCATTCCGCCGCTGTCGCTGGGCGCCGTCCGGCTCGACCTCGGCTTCATGGTCCTGGTGCTCGGCTGTTGGTTCCTGTTCTCCATCCTGGGGGTGCTGGCCTCAGGCGTGTAAGACCCAGCGGGTCCGGCCCGCAAGCACGTTTTTCGAACATGACGACGATCTGTCGCTCCGGAGACGTGCAGAAACGTGATTGTCCGATACGGTGAGCCGAGGTGGTCGGCGGACTACCACCGGCTTGACCCAGTTCGACAGAAGGTGACGACGATGGCACTGCTGACTGCAGACGACGTCCTGAACAAGAAGTTCCAGGCGACCAAGTTCCGTGAGGGCTACGACCAGGACGAGGTCGACGACTTCCTCGACGAGGTCGTCAACACCCTGCGGGAGACCCAGGCTGAGAACGACGACCTCAAGGGCAAGCTCGCTGCTGCCGAGCGTCGGATCGCCGAGCTGAGCCGCGCCGGTGCGCAGGCCACCCCGGCCTCCGCCCCCAAGCCGGAGCCCGAGGCCGAGAAGCCGGTCTCTGCGCCCGCGCCCGTCGTGCCGGCCCCTGTTGCCGCTCCGCAGGCCACCGCGCCGGTCCAGCCTGCTGCGCCCCAGCGGCAGAGCGAGCCGGAGTCCGCCACCGGCATGCTGGCCCTGGCTCAGAAGCTGCACGACGACTACGTCCGCTCCGGTCAGGAGGAGGGCGACCGTCTGGTCACCGAGGCCAAGACCCAGGCTGCGCGCATCGTCCGTGAGGCCGAGGACACCTCGGCCCGCACGCTGGCCCAGCTCGAGGAGGAGCGGTCGATGCTGGACCGCAAGATCGACGAGCTGCGGGTGTTCGAGCGCGACTACCGCACCCGGCTCAAGAGCTACCTCGAGAACCTGCTCGGCGACCTGGACAACCGTGGGTCGGCGCTGCCGCCCCGTGGCGCGCAGGGCTCCAGCCCGGCCGCCAACCAGATCTGACGCAGCTGATTCGTCACCTCACAACACACCACGCCCGCTGGTCGGGCGTGGTGTGTTGTGCGTTGTGGGCAGGGCACATACGCTGCGCGGACTCCCCGAGAGAACAGGACGTCGCCCGTGGCTCTGAACGAATCGCTTGACGCACGCCCCGCCATCCCCGACCTGTCCGACGCGGCCGAGCGGTTCCCGGTCCGCGCGGGGGAGGACCCGTGGTCTCCGGAGGAGGTCCGGGCGATCGCCGACGAGCTGCTCGCCGACCTCGACCGTCTCACCGCCGAGCTCGCCAGCGCCGATCACGAGCTGAACGAGCTGCTGCGCAACTCCGGCGACGGCGCGGGCGACGACCAGGCGGACAGTGGCTCTTCCGCTCTGGAACGTGAGCACGAGCTGACCCTGGTCAACAACACGCGGGACATGTTGCAGCAGAGCAACCGCGCGCTGGAGCGGATCGCCGCCGGTACCTTCGCCCGCTGTGACTCTTGCCATGAGGCGATCGGGAAGGCACGGGTGCAGGCCTTCCCGCGCGCTGTGCTCTGTGTGTCCTGCAAGCAACGCGAGGAACGACGCTGAACAGCCCGCGCGCTGCGTAGACTCCTGCCCGATGTCGACCAACCCCACCGAGTCCACCTCGGTCACCGCGTCCCCACGTCGTCCCCGTCTGATCTGGCTCATCGCCTTGGCGGTCGGTGTGCTGATCGTCGACCAGGCGACCAAGGCGTGGGCGCTGTCCGGGTTGGTCGAGGGTGTCCGCCATCCGGTGCTGGGCGACGCACTGGGCATCCAGCTGCTGTTCAACCCCGGTGCCGCTCTCGGGCTGGCCACCGGCACCACCTGGTTGCTCACCCTCATCGCGCTGGTGGTGATCGTGGTGATCGTGCGGGTGTCGCGACGGCTGGGCAGCACCGCCTGGGCGGTGGCGCTGGGCCTGCTGCTCGGTGGTGCGCTGGGCAATCTGATCGACCGGTTGGTGCGTGAGCCCGGTTTCGGTCGGGGGCACGTCATCGACTTCATTGCCTATGCGGACTGGTTCGTGGGGAATGTCGCCGACATCGCCATCGTGGTCGCCGCCGGGTTGCTGATGGTCCTGTCGTTCCGGGGGATCCGACTGGACGGCACCCGCGAGGGCGCGGAGGCCGTCGCCGACGAGCGTCCGACGGGTCTTGAGGATGCGGACAGCCGCGCCGATGGCTGAGCAGCGCAGCTTTCCGGTTCCGGACAAACTGGCGGGTGAACGGGTCGACGCCGCCCTGTCCAAGATGCTGGGCCTGTCCCGCACCCGTGCGGCGGAGTTGGCCGAGGCCGGGCATGTCCGCGTCGACGGTGTCGAGGTCGGCAAATCCGCTCGCCTGGTCCCGGACGGCTGGCTCGAGGTCGAGTTGCCCGAGCCCGAACCCGTCGGACCGCCGATCATCGCTGAGGACGTGCCCGAACTGCGGGTGGTGCATGACGATGACGACATCGTCGTGGTGGACAAGCCGGTGGGAGTCGCCGCACATCCCTCACCCGGCTGGACCGGGCCGACCGTGGTCGGGGTGCTCGCCGCGCGCGGGTACCGGATCGCCACCAGCGGGGCCGCCGAGCGTCAGGGGGTGGTGCACCGATTGGACGTCGGTACCTCCGGGCTGATGGTGGTCGCCAAATCCGAACACGCCTACACCGTGCTGAAGCGGGCGTTCAAAGAGCGCACGGTCAGCAAGATCTACCACGCACTCGCCCAGGGGCATCCCGAGCCCACCACCGGCACCATTGACGCCCCGATCGGACGCCACCCGGGCAGCGACTGGAAGTTCGCGGTCGTTGCCGATGGCAAGCCCTCGGTGACGCATTACGGGGTGCTGGAGATGCTGCCCGCCGCCTCCCTGTGCGAGGTGCATCTGGAGACGGGGCGCACCCACCAGATCCGGGTGCACTTCTCCGCGTTGCGACACCCGCTGGTCGGCGATCTGACCTACGGCGCGGACCCCACGCTCGCCGAGAAAGTCGGGCTGTCCCGGCAGTGGTTGCATGCGATGCGGCTCGGCTTCGACCACCCGGCGACCGGTCAGTACCTGGAGCTGACCAGCGCTTACCCGGCCGATCTGGCCGCCGCACTGGAGACGCTCCGGGACGCCTACCGCTGAGTGAGCTTCCCCACCCGACGTCCTGCCTGGAGCGTCGGAGGTCGACCTTAGGATGGTCGGCATGGCATCGGCTGGCGGCGCAGACAACGGATTCGTCCACCTTCACGTCCACACCGAGTACTCGATGCTTGACGGTGCCGCCCGGATCGGTGAGCTGCTGGACGAGGCGCAGCGAGTCGGTCAGACCGCCGTGGCCATCACCGACCACGGCTACCTGTTCGGCGCGCACGACTTCTACTCCCAGGCGCGCAAGCGCGGGATCAAGCCGATCATCGGCGTTGAGGCCTATGTCACTCCGGGCACCAGTCGCTTCGACCAGAACCGGGTGCGCTGGGGCGAGGCGCATCAGGCCTCGGACGATGTGTCCGCTCGTGGTGCCTACACCCACATGACGTTGCTGTCCCGGACCACCGAGGGCATGCACAACTTGTTCCGGCTCGGTTCGCTGGCCTCCATTGAGGGACAGATGGGCAAGTGGCCGCGGATGGACCGCGAGCTGATATCCCGCTACTCCGAGGGATTGATCGCCACCTCCGGTTGCCCGTCCAGCGAGGTCCAGACCCGGCTGCGTCTGGGTCATGAGGCCGAGGCGGTGCGGGCCGCCGGGGAGCTGCAGGACATCTTCGGCAAGGAGAACTTCTACATCGAGCTGATGGACCATGGGCTCGACATCGAGAAGCGCACGATCAAGGGCCTGCTGTCGATCGCCGAGCAGATCGGTGCTCCGCTGGTCGCCACCAACGACCTGCACTACACCCGCAAGGAGGACGCGCACGCCCACGAGGTGCTGCTGGCCGTGCAGTCCGGCTCCACCTTGGACGAGCCGACCTACGACAATGGCGGCTCGCGCTTCGCGTTCAGCGGGGACGGCTACTACGTCAAGACCGCCGAGGAGATGCGCCGGACCTGGTCCGAGTTGCCCGAGGCCTGCGACAACACCCTGCTGATCGCCGAACGGTGCGAGGTCGAGTTCCCCACCGACGCGAACTACATGCCGCGCTTCCCGGTGCCGGACGGCGAGGACGAGAACTCCTGGTTCATCAAGGAGGTCGAGCGGGGCCTGCACAAGCGCTACCCGGGTGGCATCCCGGACGACGTGCGCCAGCAGGCCGACTATGAGACCGGCGTGATCGTGCAGCTCGGGTTCTCCGGCTACTTCCTGGTGGTCGCCGACTTCATCGAGTGGGCCAAGAACCAGGGCATCCGGGTCGGACCGGGGCGTGGTTCGGCGGCCGGATCGATGGCCTCGTACGCGATGGGCATCACCGAGCTCGACCCGCTGCGGCACGGTCTGATCTTCGAGCGGTTCCTCAACCCGGAGCGCGTCTCCTGGCCGGATGTCGACGTCGACTTCGATGAGCGTCGGCGCGGTGAGGTCATCCGCTACGTCACCGAGAAGTACGGCGACGACCGGGTGGCCCAGATCGTCACCTACGGCACCATCAAGGCCAAGCAGGCGCTCAAGGACTCGTCCCGGGTGCTCGGCTTCCCGTTCGCGATGGGGGAGAAGCTGACCAAGGCGATGCCCCCGGCCGTGATGGGCAAGGACATCACGCTGTCCGGCATCTACAACCCGGACGACCCGCGCTACCCGGAGGCGGAGGAGTTCCGCCAAGTGGTGCAGGCCGACCCGGAGGCCCAGCGCGTGCTGGAAACCGCCCGCGGGCTGGAGAACCTCAAGCGCCAGTGGGGCGTCCACGCGGCGGGCGTGATCATGTCCAGCGAGCCGTTGCTCGACATCATCCCGATCATGAAGCGCCCGCAGGACGGCGCGATCATCACCCAGTTCGACTACCCGACGTCCGAGGGCCTCGGCCTGATCAAGATGGACTTCCTCGGGCTGCGCAACCTGACGATCCTCGACGACGCACTGCGCAACATCATCGCCAACGGCAAGGACGGCATCGAGCTGGAAGACATCCCGCTCGACGACCCGGCGACGTATCAGCTGCTCGGTTCCGGCAACACCCTGGGCGTGTTCCAGCTCGATGGTGGCCCGATGCGGGCCCTGCTGCGCCAGATGCGCCCGGACAACTTCGAGGACATCTCCGCGGTCATCGCCCTGTACCGCCCCGGCCCGATGGGCATGAACTCGCACACCAACTACGCGCTGCGCAAGACCGGGCTGCAGGAGATCACCCCGATCCACCCGGAGCTCGCCGAGCCGCTGGCTGACGTCCTCGACGGCACCTACGGCCTGATCGTGTACCAGGAGCAGGTGCAGAAGGCCGCCCAGGTGCTCGCCGGCTACTCGCTCGGCCAGGCGGACCTGCTCCGCCGCGCGATGGGTAAGAAGAAGAAGGAGATCCTGGAGAAGGAGTTCATCCCCTTCCAGGCAGGCATGCGCGAGCGGGGTTACTCCGATCCCGCGATCCAGGCGGTGTGGGACACCCTGGTGCCCTTCGCCGGGTACGCCTTCAACAAGGCCCACTCCGCGGGCTACGGCGTGGTCGCGTACTGGACCGCCTACCTCAAGGCGAACTACCCGACCGAGTACATGGCTGGTCTGCTCACCAGCGTCCGCGACGACAAGGACAAGTCGGCGCTGTACCTGAACGAGTGTCGTCGGATGGGCATCACGGTGCTCCCGCCGGACGTCAACTCCTCCGATGCCCTGTTCACCGCCGTCGGCGACGACATCCGCTTCGGCCTGACCGCCGTGCGCAACGTCGGGGCGAACGTCGTGGCCGAGATCGTCAAGGCCCGGCAGGAGAAGGGTGACTTCACCTCGTTCACCGACTTCTTGGACAAGGTGCCCGCCGTGGTCTGCAATAAGCGGACCATCGAGTCGCTGATCAAGTCCGGAGCCTTCGACTCTCTCGGCCACGCCCGCCGCGCCCTGCTGCTGGTGCACGAGCAGGCCGTCGACTCCGTGATCGGTGTCAAGCGCAAGGAGGCCGAGGGGCAGTTCGACCTCTTCGCGGACCTCGGGGGCTCCGACGACGACCCGAGCTTCGCGGTGCAGGTGCCGGACGTTCCGGACTGGGACAAGAAGCAGCGCCTGGCCTTCGAGCGGGAAATGCTCGGGCTCTACGTCTCGGACCACCCGCTGTCCGGGCTGGAACACGTGCTCAGCGCCGCTGCGGACGTCCCCATCGCCACCTTGATGGCCGACGAGGACCGCCCCGACGGATCGACGGTGCTGGTCGCCGGGCTGATCACCTCCCTGCAGCGCAAGATGTCCAAGCAGGGCAACCCGTGGGCTGCGGTCACCCTGGAGGACATGGCCGGCTCGGTGGAGATCATGTTCTTCGGTGAGACCTACCTGGCCTACTCCACCGTGCTCTCCGAGGACGCCGTGATCGTGGTCCGCGGTCGGGTCCGCCGTCGGGACGACACCATGCAGTTGCAGGCGATGGAGGTCTCCCTGCCGGATGTCTCCGCCGTCGCGGACGCCCCGGTGGTGGTGACCCTGCCCGAGTCCCGCGCCACCGTGCCCGTCGTCGACCGACTGCGCGAGGTGCTCACCACCCACCCCGGCGTCAGCGAGGTGCACCTCCGCCTCACCCGCCCCGGCCGGGCGACCGTCATGCGACTCGACCCCGGGCTGCGAGTGGAACGGTCACCGGCGCTGTACGGCGACCTCAAGGCGCTGCTGGGGCCGAGCTGCCTGGTGTCCAGCGCGGCGGCACCGCTGTAGACCCAGGCACGACGCGACCCCTGTTGGTGATCCGACGGGCGTCGCGTCGCGTGGGCGCTTCTGCCCGCCTGCTGCCGTCTCCCGACTGTCGGCATCGGGCCAGGCGTCCTGGTGCCGAGCCTGCCGAGCGAGGGCGTTCTGATGCCGAGCCACGTGGTAGAGCCGAGCTGTGGCGTTCTGGTGCCGAGTTCGTTGCTCCCGTCCCGAAGTCGGCAGCGGGGGTGCGTGTCTGGGTGCCGAACCCACGAACTCGCGAGCGTGAGCCGGTGGCCGCGCCTGTGTCGTGCGGTCAGCCGACCTCGGCGGCGAGCGAACCGGCGGGGGAGTCGACCTCGACCCGGTCGCCGCGGTGCAGCTGACGGCCGCGGCGCTGCTCCACCTCACCGTTGACCTGGACGTCGCCGTTCTCGATCAGGGTGCGGGCATCGGCACCCGACTCGGCCAGGTTCGCCAACTTGAGGAACTGGCCCAGGCGGATGACGTCATCGGAGATCGGCACGGTGTCCACGGGGACATCCTGCCAGGTGGTCTCAGCAGCTCCTTGGTCCTTGCGTCGCCCGGTGACCGCACGGCGGACGTCCCGGGCCACCGGCAGCGGCAGCGCCTAGAATCGGCCGGGTGATCTCCCGGATCGACCTGCGCGGTCGCACCCTGACCCGTCGTGAGCTCCTCGATGAGCTGCCCCGTCCCGAGGTGGATGTGGAGGCCGCCACCGAGGCGGTGGCTCCGATCCTCGCCGACGTGCGCCATCGTGGGGCCGATGCTCTGCGCGAGCTGGCCGAGCGCTTCGATGGTGTCCGGCCCGAGCACCTGCGGGTGCCGGCGGCGGCCATCGCCGAGGCGGTCAGCGTGCTCGACCCGGAGGTCCGATCCGCGCTGGAGGAGACGATCCGCCGGGTGCGGACCGTGCACGCCGCCCAGCGCCCCGCCGACTTCACGGTGCAGGTCGCGCCCGGTGCCCAGGTGCGTCAGCGCTGGATCCCGGTGCGTCGGGTCGGGTTGTACGTGCCCGGTGGCCTGGCGGTGTATCCGTCGTCAGTGATCATGAACGTTGTCGCCGCGCAGGAGGCGGGTGTCGGGGCCTTGGCGGTGGCCTCCCCTCCGCAGAAGGACAACGGTGGGCTGCCCGACCCGGTGGTGCTGGCCAGCTGTGCCCTGCTCGGCATTGACGAGGTGTACGCAGTCGGTGGTGCCCAGGCGGTGGGACTGCTGGCCTATGGCGCCGACGAGTCGGATGGCAGCGTGCTCTGTGAGCCGGTAGATGTGATCACCGGCCCGGGCAACGTCTATGTCGCCGCTGCCAAGCGGCTGGTGCGCGGTGTGGTCGGCATCGACGCGGAGGCCGGTCCGACGGAGATCGCGATCCTCGCCGACGGCACCGCCGACCCGGTGCACGTGGCGGCAGATCTGGTCTCGCAGGCCGAGCACGACCCGCTGGCCGCGTCGGTTCTGGTGACTCCGTCGGTGGAGCTGGCGATGGCCGTGCAGGCCAAGCTGGTCGACCGGGTGCAGGTCACCCAGCATGCCCAACGAGTGGCGCAGGCCCTCGGTGGTCGGCAGTCGGCGATTGTGCTGGTCGATGACATCGAAGCCGGGCTGTCGGTGGTGAACGCCTACGGGGCCGAACACCTGGAGATCCAGACCGCGGACGCCGCGGCAGTGGCCGAGCGGGTGACCAGCGCGGGGGCGATCTTTGTCGGGCCGTATTCGCCGGTGTCCCTGGGCGACTACATCGCCGGGTCGAACCACGTGTTGCCGACCGGGGGGTGCGCGCACTTCTCTTCCGGGCTGGGGGTGCACTCCTTTGTGCGGGCGGTGCAGGTCATCGAGTACGACGCGGATGCGCTGCGTGCGGTGTCCGGGAAGATCGTCGCGCTGGCCGAGGCCGAAGGGCTGCCTGCGCACGGCGAGGCCGTGACCGCGCGGTTCTGAGCGCTACCACGCCCTGGGGCCGGGGATCATGGCCGTGAGCCGTGAGCCGTGAGCCGTGAGCCGTGAGCCGTGAGCCGTGAGCCGTGAGCCGTGAGCCGTGAGCCGTGAGCCGTGAGCCGTGAGCCGTGACTGAACCGCGCGCTGTGCAGCGCGTCGCGGGTCGATCCTGTCCGGCAGGGTCAGCCCACGCCGAGCACGAAGGGCAGCACGGCAGCGGCCCCGGCCTGACGCAGCAAGCGTGCCGCGACGGTGAGGGTCCAGCCGCTGTCCATCCGGTCGTCGACCAGCAGCACGGCGCGCCCGGGCAACCCGGCGGCTGCCGCGGGGGACAGCTCCAGCTGCAACCGCCGCACCACGGCGGCCAGGCGGTGCGCCGAGTTCACGTCATGGCGTCCGGGCTCGGTTCCCGGGGCGGGCGCGATGCTGCCGACCACGGGCAGCCCGAGATGTCGGGCGACGCCCTCGGCCAGATGCCGGACCAGCGCGGAGCGGGTCGTGGACTCGATCAGCACTACACCGGCCGGTGGGGTCGCCCACTCCCATGCGTCGAGGGTGGCCAGCGCCGGCCCACGCAGCGCCGGGGGCAGGGTCTCGGGGATGGTGGCGGCGGGCGCGAACAGGTCCCGCAGCAGCCCACCCCACCCCACCGAGTCCAGCCGAGCGACCGCCCGTCCGGGTTCGGCACGGTCCTCCGCCGCGATCCGTCCGGACAGCTCGATGCCCAGGCTGGCCATCCCGGCGGGCCATTGCCGGCGGGGCTCTACGGTGACACCGGCAGCTCGGAGTTGGGCCTGCGCAGCGGCAATCTGCTCATCGTCGGGTGCATTGCCAGTCGTGCGCCCGGTGCAGCGATCGCAGCGGCCACAGCGCCAGTCGGTGTCCGAGGCCAGATCGGGGTCGTCCAGTGCCTGGCGCAGATGCGTCATCCGGCAGCCCTCGGTGGCGATGTAGTCCAGCATCGACTGTTGCTCGGCCCGGCGGGTCGCGGTGACCCGGGCGTAGCGCTCGGCGTCGTACTGCCACGGTGCGCCGGTGGCCTGCCACCCGCCCTTGACCCGCCGCACGGCACCGTCCACATCGAGCACCTTGAGCATCTGTTCCAGCCGTCCGCGGCGCAGACTGACCCGGGTCTCCAATGCGGTGGTGGACAGGGTGTCCGCTCCGGACAGGGCGTCGAGGGCGGCGTACACCTCCGACTCCGGCGGGAAAGCGGTGTCGGCGAACCACTCCCAGATCGCGCGGTCCTCCCGACCGGGCAGCAGCACGGCGGCTGCGCTGCCGCCCACTGCCTCCGCGGCACGACCGGCGCGGCCCACCTGCTGGTAGTAGCTGATCGGGGAGGACGGAGCGCCCACGTGGACGACGAATCCCAGGTCCGGTTTGTCGAAGCCCATCCCGAGCGCGGAGGTCGCGACCAGCGCCTTGACCCGGTTGTCCAGCAGATCAGCCTCCGCGGCCTCCCGTTCGGCCGGGTCGGTCTGCCCGGTGTACACCCGCACATCCACCCCGGTGGCGCGCAGATGCTCGGCGACCTGTCCGGCGGCGGCGATGGTCAGGCAGTAGACGATTCCGGAACCGGGCATCGCGGGCAGGTTCGCGGTGAGCCAGGCCAACTGGGCGGCGGTGTCGGGCAGTCGCACCACCGACAGATCGAGGCTGGCCCTGTCCAGGGGGCCGCGGAGCACCAGGACGTCCTGGTCACGGCCGATGCCGAGCTGCTCGGCAATGTCCGCGGTGACTCGCCCGTTGGCGGTGGCGGTGGTCGCCAGCACGGGGATCCCGGCGGGCAGCTCGGCCAGCAGGGTGCGCAGTCGCCGGTAGTCCGGTCGGAAGTCGTGCCCCCAGTCGGAGATGCAGTGTGCCTCGTCGACGACCACCAGCCCGGCATCGGCGGCCAGCGCGGGCAACACCTCGTCCCGGAATGTCGGGTTGTTCAAGCGCTCGGGGCTGACCAGCAGCACGTCGACCTCACCCGCGGCGACCGCCGCATGCACCTGGTCCCACTCGGTGACGTTCGCGGAGTTCAGGGTGGCTGCGCGGACACCGGCGCTCGCGGCGGAGGCGACCTGATTGCGCATCAGCGCCAACAGGGGCGACACCAGCACGGTCGGCCCCGCACCGCGCGCCCGGAGCAGCGCCGTCGCCACGAAGTACACCGCGGACTTGCCCCACCCGGTGCGCTGCACCACCAGGGCGCGGCGGTGATCGCGCACCAGGGCATCGATGGCCCGCCACTGGTCGTCCCGCAGTACCGCGTCCGGTCGGCCGACCAGTCGACGCAGCACCGCCTCAGCCTCGGTGCGCAACGCGTCGGGGGAGTCGACCTGGACGGGTGTGGTGCTCATGGCCGGGAAGCCTAGGTGCCGCAGCCGACATCGCCCCGGTCCCGGGTGCCACGCCTGGGGGCCACCACCGGCACCTGCACGCTGTGGACAGCTGACGGCCCCCGCAACCGGTCGGCCTGTGGACGACGGCGGAGGCCGACGCCGCGGCGTGGATACCATCGCCCGGTGACCGCTGCACCCGACCCCGTGACCACAGTGCCCACCAGCACGGTGCTGCCGGTGCGCCCCGAACTCGCCGGCGAGGCCCCCTACGGTGCCCCGCAGCTTGACGTGCCGGTGCTGCTGAATGTGAACGAGAACCCCTACCCGCCCTCCGACGCCGTGGTGCGGGAGATCGCGGAGTCGGTGGCGCGGGCGGCCCACGGCCTCAACCGCTACCCGGACCGGGAGTTCCTGGCGCTGCGTGGCGAGCTCGCCGACTACCTGGCGGTGGAGTCCGGGGTGCGGTTGCCCGCCGAACAGATCTGGGCCGCGAACGGCTCCAACGAGGTCATGCTGCACCTGTTGCAGGCCTTCGGCGGACCCGGCCGCACAGCGGTGTCCTTCGCACCGACCTATTCGATGTACCCGGAGTACGCCCGGGACACCCACACCCGGTGGGTGGCCGGTCGCCGCACCGAGGACTTTGATATCGACCCGGCCGAGGCCCGGGCGCTCCTGGCGCGGGAGCAGCCGTCCGTGGTGCTGTTGACCAGTCCGAACAACCCGACGGGGACCGCCCTCGCGTTGGACACCGTGCGTGAGGTGCTGGACGCCGCGGCGCAGGTGTCCGGTGGTTGTGTGGTCGTCGTCGACGAGGCCTATGGCGAGTTCCGGCGCGATGGAGTGCCCTCGGCGCTCACCCTGCTGGCGGAGTACCCGCAGCTGGCGGTCAGCCGCACCATGTCGAAGGCCTTCGGTCTGGCGGGCGCGCGGATCGGGTATCTGGCCGCGAGCCGCGAGCTGGTCGACGCCCTGCGCATCGTCCGGCTGCCGTATCACCTGTCCGCGGTCACCCAGGCCACTGCCCGGGCAGCGCTGCGGCACTCCGAGGAGCTGATGGCCCAGGTCGGGTCGTTGCGCGCCGAACGCGATGCCCTGGTCGACTGGCTGCGGGCGCAGGGGCACCGGGTGGCGGACTCGGATGCGAACTTCGTGCTGTTCGGGACCTTCCCGGACCGGCATGCGGTCTGGCAGGGGCTGCTGGACCGGGGGGTGCTGATCCGGGAGGTCGGCCCCGACGGATGGTTGCGGGTGTCAGTTGGCACCCCGCAGGAGACCGCGGCATTCAAGGCCGCGCTGACCGAGGTGGTGGGGAAGTGAGCGCACGGACCGCACGGATCGAGCGGACGACCAGCGAGTCCAGCGTCGTGGTGGAGGTCGATCTCGACGGCACCGGCCGGACCGAGATCAGCACCACGGTGCCGTTCTACGACCACATGCTGACCGCCCTGGGCAAGCACTCGCTGATCGACCTGACCGTCCGGGCCACCGGTGACACCCACATCGACGCCCACCACACCGTGGAGGACGTGGCGATCTGCCTGGGCGAGGCCCTGCGCGAGGCACTCGGCGACAAGCACGGCATCTCCCGGTACGGCGACGCGACCGTGCCGCTGGACGAGGCGTTGGCCCAGGCCGTGGTGGACGTCTCCGGACGGCCGTACCTCGTGCACTCCGGCGAGCCCGCCGGGCAGGAATATCACCTGATCGGCGGACACTTCACCGGTGCGCTGACCCGGCACGTGTTGGAGTCCATCGCCCACCACGCCGCGTTCACCGTCCACATGCGGGTGCTGGCCGGGCGCGACCCGCACCACATCGTGGAGGCGCAGTTCAAGGCGCTCGCCCGTGCGCTGCGCGCCGCCGTCGCCCTCGATCCGCGGGTGGACGGCATCCCGAGCACGAAGGGCGCACTGTGAACGACCAGCACCCGAATCCGGCGGACGACCTGGGTGACGACGACCGGGGCATCACCATCCCCGATGACCTCTCCGGGCTGGACGACACCACCCCGCAGGACATCCCGGACGACCTGTCCGGCCTGGACACCGCTACCCCGGACGAGCCGACGATCACCCTGGTGGTGACCCAGGTGGCGGAGGCCAAGCCGCTGGCCGCGGCCTGCTTGTTGGCCGGGCTGGAGGTGGACGCGGTGCCCTCGCCGGTGGGTGCGCTCGCGGTGCTGCGGTCGGCTCCGGATGCCCAGGCCGCCACCGCCGCGGCTGCTGCGCTGTCCCGGCTCCTGCCGATGGCGCCGGTGCTGCTGCTGGACCGTCGCGGGGGTCGGATCGCGGCGAGTCGCTGGAACGGTGGCGAACACGAGGACGATCTGGCCGCCGGGCTGGTGCTGTCCGGTGCCCCCACCGAGCTGGAAGAGCTGATCCTCGGCTCACGCACACCCGACCAGGTGCCCGGCACGGTGACCAGTGTCGGGATGTCGCGCTGGACCGCGATGCGTGCCCTGTCCGCCGGTCGGCGCAAGCGCGGTCAGTCCTGACCCTGCACCGACCCGTTCGTTCCTCGGGACGCAGTCCGGTGCGTGGGCGGTGACCGATAGCCTGGTCCACGTGTCACAGCCTGATGTCGTCGTCCTGGACTACGGATTCGGAAACGTCCGCTCCGCGGTGCGCGCCCTGGAGCGGGTGGGTGCTGCCGTCGAGCTGACCCACGACCCGGCCCGGGCTGCCGAGGCGCAGGGTCTCGTCGTGCCCGGGGTTGGTGCCTTCGCCGCGGTCATGGACGGTCTGCGCGGGGTGCGCGGCGACCAGATTATCGACCGTCGGCTGGCCGGGGGGCGCCCGGTGCTGGGTATCTGCGTCGGGATGCAGGTGATGTTCGCCGAGGGCGACGAGCACGGCACCCTGACCGCGGGACTCGGCGAATGGCCCGGTCTGGTCGACCGCCTTGAGGCCGAGGTGGTGCCGCACATGGGCTGGGCGACCGTTGACGCCCCAGAAGGGTCACGCCTGTTCGCTGGGATCGAGGACCAGCGCTTCTACTTCGTGCACTCCTATGCCGCCCGGTCCTTCCCGCTGGCACAGACCGCCGACCCCGACCGATTCGCCCCGCCGCTGGTGACCTGGGCCGACCACGGTGGCCGGTTCGTGGCAGCGGTGGAGAACGGCCCCCTGTCCGCCACCCAGTTCCACCCGGAGAAGTCCGGGGACGCCGGGGCCGAGTTGCTGCGCAACTGGGTCACGTCCCTGTCCTGATCGTTGTTCCACACCCCGTCCCGAGGAGTTCCATGACCACCGACCGCCTGCAGCTGCTCCCCGCCGTCGACGTCGCCGACGGGCAGGCCGTGCGCCTGGTCCAGGGCGAGGCCGGATCGGAGACCTCTTACGGCGATCCGCTGTCCGCCGCGTTGGACTGGCAGGCCGGCGGTGCGGAGTGGATCCACTTGGTCGACCTGGATGCTGCCTTCGGTCGCGGGTCGAACGCCCCGCTGCTGGCCGAGGTGACCGCGGATCTGACCGGTCGTGGCGTGCGGGTGGAACTGTCCGGTGGGATTCGGGACGACGAGTCCCTGGAACGCGCGCTCGGCACCGGCGCGGCACGGGTCAACCTCGGCACCGCAGCGCTGGAGGACCCGGAGTGGACCGCCGCCGCTATCGCCCGGCACGGCGAGGCCATCGCAGTGGGGCTGGATGTGCGTGGCACCACGCTCGCTGCCCGGGGCTGGACGCGTGAGGGCGGTGACCTCTGGGAGGTGCTGACCCGCCTCGACCAGGCGGGCTGCGCCCGCTATGTGGTCACCGACGTCACCAAGGACGGCACCCTGCGCGGCCCGAACGTCGAGCTGTTGCGTGAGGTCTGCCATCGGACGGATGCGCCCGTGGTGGCCTCGGGTGGCATCTCATCCCTGGAGGACCTGCGGGTGCTGCGGGAACTGGTGGGTGAGGGTGTCGAGGGTGCCATCGTCGGCAAGGCGCTGTACGCCGGGGCCTTCACCCTGCCGGAGGCGCTGGACGTCGCGGGCCGTCCGTGACCGGGCGGGAGCTGCCGCCGACATCTGCCTTCGCCGGCGACGACGGCACGGCCGATCCGGCACTGGTGCGGGTGTTGACCGCTCATGCGGCGGGCGAGGCGGATGTGGCGGCGGTGGTGACGGCGTTGGCCGGTACCCGGGTGCTCGTGCCGGTGCTGGCCGAGGCGGAGGCCACCGAGACCGTCGACGTCGCCGGGCGCGCCCACACCGTGGACCGCCAGGCATCGGCCGGCATCGTGGCGTTGCAGGCACCGGATGGCCGCACCGCACTGCCGGTGTTCAGCTCGGTGCAGTCGATGGCCGCGTGGCGGCACGACGCGCGTCCGGTGCCGAGCGAGATCGCGCGGGCCGCACTGTCCGCGGTCGAGGAGGGCTGGGAGCTGCTGGTCCTGGACCCGGGCGGCCCGGTGACCGTGTTGGTGCCACGGCCCGCGGTCTGGGCGCTCGCACAGCAGGTCGACTGGTCTCCTGCCGTATCCGGCACCGGCGACGAGCGGGCAGTGGACCCGCAGGTGCATGCCGCGGTGCGGGCCGCGATCAGCGCCGTCGTGGTCGTGGGCGACGAGGGATCGGCCCAGGTGCCACCCGCAGCCGCGGACGACGCTCATCCGCGACGCCGGTGGTGGCAGCGCTCGGCACGGGGAACCTCCGACCGGGGGTTGGCCGGGGAGAGGGGAGGCCCCGCCCCCGCAGAGCCCGCGGTGCGGTCCGTCGACGTCGCGCCGGGGGAGCGCGCCGAGGTCGCCGTGGAGTTATCCCTGACCCCGGGTCTGGACCGGGGCACCGTCGATGCCCTGCTGCGAGCGGTCGGTGCGGCGCTCGCCGGGAGCGAGACGGTCACCCGGCGGGTCGACTCGGTGCAGGTCCGGCTGCGCTGACCTCACGGCCTGGGCGCGGCACCACGCCCGGAGCCCGCTCACCCCTGCTCAGCCTCACCCGGCCGGACTGCGCCGCGTGGCTTCACCCCCGGCGGCGCAGCGCCCAGGCGAGCGGCAGGGTGATCGCCAGCGCGGTCCCGATCAGCGCGCCGACGATCTGTCCACCCAGGATCACCCGGTTCAGGTCGAAGGCGGGCTGCCATGACACCTCGCCATCGCGGATCACGTACACCCCGACCGGGCGGGTGTGAGTGCCGAAGCCACCGGCCCCGGCCTGACCGTGACCACGCGCCTGTCCGCCTCGGTGACCGTGATCGGAGCGACTCCCACGGCCGTGGCCCCACGGCTTGCCGGACCGTGCCCGGCCCTCAGTGGTGTCCCGGGCCTGCGCGCCACCCTGGGCGAGGTCGCCGGTTGACGTGTGCGGGGACTCCTCACCGACCGCCTCGCCCGCGTCGTCGGATGCACCCGCGTGATGGTGATGACAGCCCGGGTGCCCGTCGCTGACCCGCCCACGCCCACCGGCTCCGGCCCGTCCGTGTGCCCCGGTGACCACCGCCACCGGGATGATCACCGCGCCGTCCTCCTCGTAGGCGGGTCCGAACACCCGTCGGACCGAGAACGTATCGCTGGCGGCGGACGTCAGCGCAGACAGGTCGATGTCGTCATCGGTCGGGGCGGTGTCGTGGTCGCTCATGGGATGCCTCCAGGCGGGGTCGATGCGGGAAGCCCTCACGGTCGCATGCGGTGGCCCCGGAAGACCAGAGCGATCGCAGCTCAGCTGGTGCAGCCGACGGCCGGGATCAGCGCGGCGTCGTCGGCGAGGATGCCGCGCAGCGTGCTGACCGGCACCACGAAGCTCTGTCCCGCCTGGTTCTTGGCGTAGACCACCCCGACCACCGCGCCGGAGCTGTCCAGCACCGCCGAGCCGGAGGAGCCAGGCTCGACCTGGGCGTCGGTCAGCAGCACCTCGCCGAGGTTGCTGTGCAGCGGGTCGGGGGTGGTGCCGATCACCCGACCGCTGGTCACCGTGAGCTGCCCGCCCTCCGGGTAGCCCACCACCGTGATCGGATCGCCCGGTGCTGGGTCACTGTCGCCGAGCCGGGTGGCCGACGGCAGGGCGTCGTCGGTGCGGACCAGGGCGAGGTCAGCCAGCGCCGCCGAGGCGGAGGTGGCGACGGTGACATCCCGCCCGTCGTAGGTCGACAGCTGCAACTCGGCGGAGTCGGCCACCACATGCCGGTTGGTGATCAGCGTGTGCTCATCGATCGCGAAACCTGACCCGGTGCTGACCGAGCCACAGCCGACATTCCGGATTCGCACCGACATCCGCTGCGCCGCGTCGAATCCGTCCGGGGACAGGTTTCCGCTCGACGAGGGGGTCGGGACCGGGACCGTGGAGGGCACCAGGTCGGCGGGCGGATCGCCGGGCAGCGTGAAGGAGGCACAGCCGGACAAGATGAGCACCCCGAGCATCAGCAGGGCGTGGGCCGGTCGCCTCATCCGCCGGTCCCGGTGGTGCCCCTGGCCAGCTCCTGCTGCAGGGAGGTGTTGGCGGCCGAGGCACTGGCGCACAGGGCGTCGACCTCACCGCGGAACCGGGTGACATCGGCCGGGTCGTAGGCCTCAGGGTTGTCCAGGTAACCGAGCAGCTCCTGCTGACGGGTGATGCACTCGTTCAGTGAGGTCGCCACCGTCCCGGCCGCCGCGGAGATCCGCTCCTGGTAGTCGACCAGTTGGCGTTGGGCCTCCCGGTCGTCACCGACCTCGGCCTTCTCCGCTGCCAGCTCGGTGACCCGCTGCTGGGAGGCGGTCAGCTGCTCCTGGACGGTCTGCAACTCGGCCACCGTGCCGGCGTGGTCGGTGCGCAACTGCGCGAGGTCCCCACCGATGGTTCGGGCGTCGGACTCCACATGCTCGGCATAGTCGGCCCACCGGTCGCCACGCACCCAGAGGTAGGCGGCCAGCGCGGACACGGCGACCAGCAGGACGATCAGCGCCGCGGTGAGCGCCCGGGGCCGACGGTGGCTGGGAGTCACGCTCGGAGCAAGGTGTCCAGGATCGGATGCGTGCGGGCCCGAGGGCTCCGCGGCTCCGGTGGTGGTCATCGGCCCAGCGTACGGGGCGGCCCTCTCGACCCCCAGCGGAATGCGGCTGGTCCGGAGCAGCCTGACAACCGGGGAGAATGACCTCTCGTGTCCCTCGGTTCCTATGGCCGCATGCTGCGGCTGCCCGGTGTTCTGCCCCTCACTCTGATCGCCTTCGTGGCACGCATCCCGCACGCCATGACCGGGGTGACCCTGACCCTGCACGTGGTGCTCGGTCTGGGCCGTGGGTATGCGCAGGCGGGGGTGGTCGCCGCGGCGATGACGGTGGGTATGGCGATCGGTGCGCCCTGGCGTGGACGGCGGGTGGACCGGATCGGTCTGCGGCGCGCGGTGATCCCGTCGGTGCTGGTCTCCTCGGTGGTCTGGGTGATCGCCCCACGGCTCGACTACGTGTGGTTGATCGTCGCCGCGGTGGTGGCCGGGGTGTTCCTGGTGCCGGTGTTCTCCGTGGTGCGCCAGTCGTTGTCGGTGCTGGTGCCGCAGGACCAACAGCGCACGGCCTTCGCCTTCGACTCGGTGTGCACCGAGGTCACCTTCATGGTCGGGCCGGTGCTGGCGGCGTTCCTGGCGACCTCCCTGTCGACCACGACCGCGTTGACGGTGATCGGGGCGAGCACCGTGCTGTCCGGGGTGGCGCTGTTCTGGGCGAACCCGCCGACCACCTCGGTGGAGCTCGCCCGTCGCCGGGGGATCGCGGTGCCCACCACCGAGGTCAGTGCCGATGCGCCGGTCCCCGGGACCGCGGGCCGCAGCTGGCTCAGCCCCGGACTGGTGGTGATCCTGGCCTCCGCCTCCGTGGCCGCGGTCCTGCTGAACGGCACCGATGTCAGCATCGTCGCGGCCCTGGAGGACTGGGGGCAGCCGGGATCGGTGGGATGGGTGGTGGCGCTGTGGTGCCTCGGCTCGGCGGTGGGCGGACTCGTCTACGGAGCCAGTCCGCTGGAACTGCACCCGTTGACGCTGGTGGCGGTCTTCGGGCTGTGCACGATTCCGGCGGCCCTCGCCCAGACGCCAGGACAGCTCGCGGTGGCCATCGTGATCTCCGGCATTCCGTGCGCGGCGACGCTGTCCTCGATCAACGCCTCGCTGGTGCGGATGGTCCCCGAGCACCGGCGCGGCGAGGTGATGGGCTGGAGCGGCACCGCGAACACTCTGGGTGGTGCGGTGGGTGCCCCGGTCTGCGGCGCGGTGATCGATGCGCTCGGCGCACAGGCCGGCTTCGCCTTCGCCGGTGGGGCGGGTGTGGTGCTCGCCGGATTCGGGTTGCTGGCGATGACGGCGCTGCGGCGGCGCGGACTCAGCTCACCGCGCCGGTGAACTTCTCCCCGGGGCCCTCACCGGGCGCATCCGGGAACGGGGAGGCCTCACGGAAGGCCAACTGAAGCGACCGCAGCCCGTCCCGGAGCGAGCGCGCGTGCTGGTTGCCGATGTCCGGCGCGGAGGCGGTGACCAGGGCGGCCAGCGCGGTGATCAGCTTGCGTGCCTCGTCCAGGTCCATCAGCTCGGCCCCGGTCACCTGGTCGGTGTCCGGGGACAGGCCGCACTTCACGGCGGCGGCGCTCATCAGGTGCACGGCGGCGGTGGTGATCACCTCGACGGCGGCGACATCGGCGATGTCACGGACGGCGGCGGTGGCATCCGGGGTCTCGGTCATGGGGTGCATCCTCACACGGCTGAACGACGAACCGCCCGCCCCCGCGATGGGGACGGGCGGTCCGGACGTGCTGGACTCAGACGTCGGTGTCGCTCGGCTGGTCGATCGGTGCACCGGAGTCACCGGTGGCGATCAGCTCGCGCAGGGTGGCACCCAGACCGGCGTCGACCTGGGTCCAGTACCAGAGGAACCGCTCCTTGACCCGGTCCACGGTCAGCGCGCGGTACTGGCCGACCAGCGTCTCCTGGAACCGGACCTTGGCACCCTCGTCGTAGACGTCGCGGTACAGCGTGCCGGCCTGGCCGAAGTCATCGTCCTCGGCGTGCAGGGTGGCGGCGGCACGGACCAGCTCGCCGTCGGACTCCCAGGAGCCCTCCCCGGCGGCGACCGCGGAGGCCACCGGTCCACCGAAGCTGTTCGGCGCGTACACCGGCACCTCCGGGGCGTTGAAGTCGTGCCGCTGCGCGCCGTCCGCGGTGTAGGAGTGCACCGGGCACTGGGGTGCGTTCACCGGGATCTGCGCGTAGTTGGTGCCCACCCGGTAGCGCTGGGCGTCCGGGTAGGAGAACACCCGGGCCATCAGCATCTTGTCCGGGGAGATCGCCGTGCCCGGCACCAGGGTGGCGGGGGAGAACGCCGCCTGCTCGATCTCGGCAAAGAAGTTGCGCGGGTTCCGGTTCAGGGTGAAGTGCCCGACCTTGATCCGCGGGTAGTCGCCCTTCGGCCAGACCTTGGTCAGGTCGAAGGGGTTGAACCGATAGGTCTTCGCCTCGGCGTAGGGCATCACCTGGACGTAGACGTCCCAGGTCGGGAAGTCGCCACGCTCGATGGCCTCGTACAGGTCGCGGCGCTGGTAGTCGGCGTCCTCACCGGCGATCCGCTCGGCCTCCTCCGGGGTGAAGTGCTCCAGGCCCTGGCGGGAGATGAAGTGGTACTTCACCCAGAAGCGCTCACCGGCGGCGTTGATCCACTGGTACGTGTGCGAGCCGTAGCCGTTCAGGGTCCGCGTGGTGGTGGGCAGACCGCGATCGCCCATCAGGTAGGTCACTTGGTGCGCGGACTCCGGCGACAGTGTCCAGAAGTCCCACTGCATATCGGCATCACGCAGACCGGAGCCGGGCAGACGCTTCTGGGAGTGGATGAAGTCCGGGAACTTCATGCCGTCGCGGATGAAGAACACCGGGGTGTTGTTCCCGACGATGTCGAGGTTGCCCTCGGAGGTGTAGAACTTCAGCGCGAAGCCGTGCACGTCGCGCCAGGTGTCCGGGCTGCCCTGCTCACCGGCAACGGTGGAGAAACGCAGCAGCAGGTCCGTCGTGGTCCCGGGCTGGAACACGGCGGCCTTGGTGTAGGCGGACACGTCCTCGGTGACCACGAACTCGCCGAAGGCACCGGTGCCCTTGGCGTGCACCACGCGCTCCGGGATGCGCTCGCGGTTGAACTGGGCGAGCTTCTCCACCAGGTAGTGGTCGTGCAGGGCGGTGACGCCGTCGGGGCCGGCAGTCAGCGAGTGGGCGTCGGAGGCGACCGGTGCACCAAAGCTGGCGGTGGTGGTCGGGGGAGTCTCCTGCGTCATGGGCTTTCCTTCCAGTGGGGCGCCCGGGTCTGGGCGCGGGCATGCCGGGCACCGGCCGGGCAGAGTGCTCGGTCGGCACAGGGGAGTGAGGAGGCCACGCTCAGGGTGGCGCGGGTACCGCGGTGGCTGATCGGGGAGGAACCCCGGGGCTGAAGCGGACGGGGTTAGGCGGTGGCGGGCACGGGATCGGTGGCGCACCGGGGACAGATGCCCCAGTACGTGACCTCGGCGGTGTCGATCTGGAATCCGGAACTCGAACTGGGTGTGAGACAGGGGGCCTCACCCACCGCGCAGTCGACGTCGCCGACCGCGCCACAGGACCGGCAGACCACGTGATGATGGTTGTCCCCGACCCGCCGCTCATACCGGGCGGGGTGTCCGGCGGGCTCGATCCGGCGCAGGATCCCGGCGGCAGTCAGGGCATGCAACACGTCGTAGACCGCCTGGACCGACACCGTGGGCAGGGTGGTGCGGGCCTGCTTGAGGATGGTGTCGGCATCAGCGTGCGGATGGGCGCCCACCGCCTCTAACACCGCCACCCGGGGTGCGGTGACCCGCAGCCCGCGCTCGCGCAGCGTGTCGCCCGGATCGGCGGTGCCGGCCGGGTGGTGAACCTGCTGGTCGAGCTCCATGGCCAGAACCCTGACACGTTTTCTGGAACTGTTCAAGTAGGCATCTGACGGCGTGTCAGATACCCGAGGGCTCCCGGAATGGGTCTGGTACAGTTCTCTACGACTGGCCTGGGTTGTGCCTCGCGCATGGCTCGGGTGCACAAGTGGAGTCCCTCCCACCTGAGTCTCGATCGCTGGTTCCGGCCACAATAGAGTCCAGGTCTCGGTCAGCGGATCGCCCCCGGGTGTTCCGTGCGGTGTGTGCATTCGTGTACCTCCGCGACCGTGTCGGCCCCCACCTGTGCTCAGGATCGGGGGCCTTTCCCGTTCCTGGTGGTCCCACCGTCGAGACACCGAGGAGCACCACATCAGCGAGCCCCGCATCAACGATCGGATCCGCGTCGCCGAGGTCCGCCTGGTCGGCCCGAATGGCGAGCAGGTCGGCATCGTCCGCGTGGAGGACGCACTGCGCCTGGCTCAGGACGCCGACCTCGACCTGGTCGAGGTGGCGCCGACTGCCCGTCCGCCGGTCTGCAAGATCATGGACTACGGGAAGTTCAAGTACGAGGCCGACATGAAGGCCCGTGAAGCCCGGCGCAACCAGAGCAACACGGTTCTCAAGGAGATCCGCTTCCGGCTCAAGATCGACCCGCACGACTACGGCACCAAGAAGGGCCACGTCGAGCGGTTCCTCAGCGCCGGCGACAAGGTCAAGGTCATGATCATGTTCCGTGGTCGTGAGCAGTCCCGCCCGGAGATGGGTGTGCGCCTGCTGCAGCGGTTGGCGGATGACGTCGCCGAGCTGGGCTTCGTCGAGAGCATGCCGAAGCAGGACGGCCGCAACATGACCATGGTGCTCGGCCCGGTGAAGAAGAAGTCGGAGCAGAAGAGCGAGCAGCGTCGTACGCGGCGCAGCGAGTCCGAGGCTCCGGCCGAGGTCACCGACTTCGACGTCGAGGGTGCCCAGCAGGCAGCGTCGGCCCAGGCAGCCCCGGCCCAGGAGTCCGCTCCGGTCGAGCAGCCCGCCGTCGAGGCCACCACGCCGGCTCCGGCCGCGCCCGCTGCGAAGTCGGCCGCTGCCGCCAAGCCCGCTGCTGCCACGCCGGCCGCTGCGGAGAAGCCTGCTACGGCTGCTAAGCCTGCTGGCGCTGCGAAGCCCGCTGCCGCCAAGCCTGCTGCTGCCAAGCCGGTCGCTAAGTCGGCCACGGCAAAGTCGGCTGCCAAGCCTGCGGCAACCCCGGCGGCGGCTCCGGCAACTGAGTCCGCCGAGGCCGAGGCAGCGCCGAAGCCCACGCCCACCCCGCGGCCCGCGCCCAAGCCCGCGGCCCGTCCGGCCCCCCGCGGCCGGTCGGCCACGAGCTGACCCGGACCCACCAGCACACCTGCGAGTCCCACCGGGCCCGCCAGGACGCGTCACACGCCCCCGGGTATGTGACACGAGACAAGGAGAGAGCGGCAGCCATGCCGAAGAACAAGACGCACTCCGGTGCCAAGAAGCGCTTCCGGGTGACGGGTAGCGGCAAGATCATGCGTGAGCAGGCCAACGCCCGCCACCTGCTCGAGCACAAGTCGAGCCGACGCACCCGTCGCCTCGCCTCCGACCAGGTCGTTTCCGCGGCTGACGCCCCCAAGATCAAGAAGCTGCTCGGTCGCTGATGCCATGCGGCCAGCTGGCCGCGGCACACCCGAGCCCTAGACAAGCAAGGAGCATCACGTGGCACGCGTGAAGCGGGCAGTCAATGCCCAGAAGAAGCGCCGGTCGACTCTGGAGCGCGCAAGCGGCTACCGCGGCCAGCGGTCCCGCCTGTACCGCAAGGCCAAGGAGCAGGTCACTCACTCCCTGGTCTACGCCTACCGCGACCGCAAGGTCCGCAAGGGCGACTTCCGCAAGCTGTGGATCCAGCGCATCAACGCTGCCTCCCGCGAGCAGGGTCTGACCTACAACCGTCTGATCCAGGGCCTCAAGCTGGCCGGTGTCGAGGTGGACCGTCGCGTCCTCGCCGAGCTGGCCGTCAACGACGCCCCCGCGTTCAACGCGCTGGTCGAGGTCGCCAAGAAGGCGCTGCCCGCGGACGTCAACGCGCCGCGTGCCGCTGCCTGAGCTGCCGCACCTCCCACGACGACCCCTGTCGGACTTCGGTCCGGCGGGGGTCGTCGTCTGTCCGGGGCCCGGTCCGTCGGTGCGCGATACTGGGCGGGTGCCCCGCCGCGACATCGATCCGACCACCGCGACCCTGACCAACCCGCAGGCAGACCGGGTGCGCGCCGTGCACTCCCTGGCGCAGCGGGCGTCCCGCCGACGCACCGGCCAGTACTTGGTCGAGGGGCCGCAGGCGGTGCGCGAGCTGGTGCGCTGGTCGCCGGAGTCGGTGCGGGACGTCTACCTCACACCCGAGTCTGCCGGGCGCTACCCGGAGATCGTGGCGGCCGCCGCGGACCTGTTCCTGCACATCGGCACCCCCGAGGTGCTCGCGGCGATGTCCTCGGATGCTCAGGGGGTGCTCGCGGTGGCGACCCCGCCGGAGGGCCAGGTGGGCCCCCTGCCCGCGGCGTCGCTCGCCACCGTGCTGGACACCCGTCCGCAATTGATCGCGCTGCTGGCCCGCGTCCGCGATCCGGGCAACCTGGGCACCGTGATCCGGGTGGCCGATGCCGCCGGGGCCGATGCGGTCATCGTCGCGGGGGACTCGGTGGAGGTGACCAACCCCAAGGTGGTGCGCTCGACCGCGGGCTCGCTGTTCCACCTGCCCGTGGTGCACGGGTGGGAGGTTGATGAGGCGGTGGCGGCGCTGCGGGCGAGCGGGTCGCAGGTTGTGGCCGCGGATGGTGCGGGCGACCTGGACCTGGACGACCTGCAGGATGCGGCCGCCCGCGCCGAGGGTGACGCTCCGGTGGATCTGCGGCGGCCCACCACGTGGCTGTTCGGCAATGAGGCCTGGGGTCTGCCGGAGGCGGATCGCGCGGCTGCTGACGCGGTGGTGCGGGTGCCGCTGCGGGGTAAGGCCGAGTCGTTGAATCTGGCGACCGCCGCTGCCGTCTGCCTGTACGCCTCCTCCCGGGCGCACCGCTGAGATGCGCCTGTTCGCCGCGCTCTGGCCCACGGAGGAGGTCCGCGCCCACCTGGCCGCAACCCTGCGCACCTCGGTGGGGGTGGACCCGCAGTCCTCGCCGGGTCGTGGCCCCGACGGCATCCGGTGGACTGCCGCCGAGTGCTGGCACATCACCCTGGCGTTCTACGGCGAGGTCGGCGACGGTCGGGCCGAGCACGTGGCGGAGGGGCTCGGGACACTGACCGGCCCGCCCTTCGACCTGTGGCTGCGCGGTGCCGGTGTCTTCGCCCAGCGGACGCTGTGGGCCGGGGTCGGTGGCGACCTGGAGGCGGTCCACCGGCTGTCCACGGCGGCCCGGGGGGTGGGGGAGGACTGCGGTATCCCCGGCGATCACCGGGTGCGGTCGCGGCCGCATGTCACGCTCGGCCGGGTGGCACCGGGTCCACGACATCGGGGGCCCTCGCCCGCTGATCGACTGGTGCACGCACTGTCGGTGTACGCCGGTCCGGTGTGGCCGGTCGACACTCTCGTGCTGGCCCGCTCGGAGCCGGGGAGGGGCCGAGCCGGTGGCCCGCTGTATACCGTGTTGGACCGCTGGGAGTTGTGACACGATGGGCGTCATGACCGTCACCGCGCGCCGATTTCCCGGGCCCGTTCCCGGGATCCACGGCTGACGCACGGACAGTCCACGGACCGGGGAGCGGGCGCGACTAGACTCCTCCACCGGCACGTCAGCGCCGTTCTGATGTCGCCGAGACCCCGCATGGAAGGTCCGGATGTCCGAGACACCTCTGTCCCCGCTCGACGCTGACGGCGTCGACTCCGCCGTCGATGACGCGCTGGCTGCTGTGGCCGCCGCCGTCGACCTCGATGCCCTCAAGGCCGTGCGGACCGCGCACACCGGTGAGCGCAGCCCGCTGGCGTTGGCCAACCGCGCCATCGGTGGGTTGCCGCCCGCCGACAAGGCCACGGCCGGCAAGGCCCTGGGTCAGGCCCGTGGTCGGGTGAACCAGGCGATCGCCGCCCGACAGGCCGCACTGGAGGCCGAGCGCGACGCCCGGATCCTGGTCGCCGAGACCGTGGATCTGACCGCGCCGGTTGACCGGGACCCGCTGGGTGCCCGGCACCCGCTGTCCAGCCTGCAGGAGCGGATCGCCGATGTCTTTGTCGCGATGGGCTGGGAGATCGCCGAGGGCCCCGAGGTCGAGGCCGAGTGGTTCAACTTCGACGCGCTGAACTTCGGTCCGGACCACCCGGCACGGCAGATGCAGGACACCTTCTTCGTGCAGGGGGTCGGTGACGACGCCCCGGCCGAGGACCCGCACCTGGTGCTGCGCACCCACACCTCGCCGGTGCAGGCACGCGCGCTGTTGCAGCGGGGCGTGCCGGTGTACGTCGCGTGCCCGGGGCGGGTGTTCCGCACCGACGAGTTGGACGCCACGCACACCCCGGTTTTCCATCAGGTCGAGGGCCTGGCGGTCGACAAGGGCCTGACCATGGCACACCTGAAGGGCACCCTGGACCACTTCGCCCAGGCGATCTTCGGTCCGGAGGCGCGCACCCGGCTGCGCCCGTCGTTCTTCCCCTTCACCGAGCCCAGCGCCGAGATGGACCTGTGGTTCCCACAGAAGAAGGGCGGCCCCGGCTGGATCGAGTGGGGTGGCTGCGGCATGGTCCACCCCAATGTGCTGCGCGCCGCGGGGATCGACCCCGATGAGTACTCCGGTTTCGCCTTCGGGATGGGCATCGAGCGCACGCTGATGTTCCGGCACTCGATCGCGGATATGCACGACATGGTGGAGGGCGACGTCCGCTTCTCCACCCAGTTCCGGGCGGTGATCTGATGCCTCGCATTCCCCTGTCCTGGCTCGGCGAGCATGTCGAGCTCCCCGCGGACATCACCGCGGAATCCCTGGCGGCCGATCTGGTCCGGGTGGGTCTGGAGGAGGAGGAGATCCACTCCGCCCAGGTCACCGGCCCGCTGGTGGTCGGTGAGGTCGTCTCCCGTGAGCCCGAGCCGCAGAAGAACGGCAAGGTCATCAACTGGTGCCGGGTCGACGTCGGTCCCGAGCACAATGTGGACGGCAGCCGCGGCATCGTCTGCGGTGCGCAGAACTTTGACGTCGGTGACCGGGTGGTCGTCGCGCTGCCGGGTGCGGTGCTGCCCGGTCCGTTCCCGATCGCCTCCCGCAAGACCTACGGACACATCTCGGACGGGATGATGTGCTCGGCCCGTGAGCTGGGCCTGGGCGAGGACCATGACGGCATCATCGTGCTGTCCCGGATCGGGATCGACGCCGCACCGGGGACCGACGCCCGCGAGCTGCTCGGCCTCGGTGAGGAGGTCCTGGAGATCAACGTCACCCCGGACCGGGGTTACTGCTTCTCCCTGCGCGGAGTGGCGCGCGAGTACGCCCATGCCACCGGTGCGACCTTCACCGACCCGGGCCTGACACCGGTCGAGGAGCTGCCCGCCGAGGGTGGCTTCCCGGTCGAGCTGCGTGATGACGCGCCGATCCATGGCGTGCCCGGTGCAGACCGGTTCGTGGCGCGGATCGTGCGCGGGGTGGCGGCGAACCAGCCGTCCCCGGCGTGGATGCAGCGCCGGTTGACCGAGGCCGGGATGCGTCCGATCGGTCTGGCGGTGGACGTCACCAACTACGTCATGCTCGACCTGGGCCAGCCGCTGCACGCCTACGACCTGGCGACGTTGACCGCGCCGATCACGGTGCGGCGCGCGACCCCCGGTGAGCGGTTGACCACCCTGGACGGTCAGGACCGCGCCCTGCACGCCGAGGACCTGCTGATCACCGACGGTGCCCGGGTGCTGGGGTTGGCCGGGGTGATGGGCGGGCAGGACAGCGAGGTGTCGGACGCGACCACTGATCTGCTGATCGAGGGGGCGCACTTCGACCCGGTGTCAGTAGCTCGCACCGCGCGGCGGCACAAGCTGTCCTCCGAGGCCGCCAAGCGGTTTGAACGCGGTGTCGACCCGCAGCTGGCACCGGTGGCGGTGGACCGGGTGGTCCAACTGCTGGTCGAGCACGGCGGGGGTGTCGCGGAGGCTTCCCGCACCGACGTGAACCGGGTCGCCCCGGCACCGGTGCTGCACCTGCCGTTGGCGCTGCCCGGACGGCTCATCGGCCTGGACCTGGATGCCGCGCGGGTGACCTCGCTGCTGCGGGAGATCGGCTGCACGGTGGGGGAAGTCGCCGGTGTCGGGACCGAGGCGACCGTGGCGGTGACCGCGCCGACCTGGCGTCCGGACCTGACCGAGCCGGTGGACCTGGTGGAGGAGGTCGCCCGTCTGCACGGGTACGACCAGATCCCGACCGTGCTGCCCACCGCTCCGGCCGGCGGTGGCTTGACCACCGATCAGCTGCGTCGCCGTGCGGTGTCCACGGTGTTGGCCGACCGAGGATGGGTGGAGACGCTGTCCTACCCGTTCATCGGGACCGCGCAGCTGGACGCCCTCGGGCTGCCCGCCGACGACGAGCGGCGCACCCTGCTCCGGTTGGCCAACCCGCTGTCCGAGGAGCAGCCCTACCTGCGCACCTCGCTGCTGGTGACGCTGCTGGAGACTGCCAAGCGCAACATCGCCCGTGGCTCGTCGGCCACCGGTGGTGTGGCGGTGTTCGAGGTCGGCAGCGTGACCCTGCCTGCGACCGGTACCCCGTCCGCCCCGGTTCCGGCGCTCGGTGAGCGACCGACCGACGACGTGCTGGATTCGCTGTACGCCGCGGTGCCCGCTCAGCCCCGCCGGGTCGCCGGTGTGGCGCTGGGCTGGCGTGAGCCCGATGTCCGGGTGGCGGACGCCTCGGATGCGGTGGCGGCTGTGCAGGACATCGCCGAGGTGCTCGGGGTCGACCTGACCCTGACTGCTGACACCGACCGGTCGCCCTTCCATCCCGGCCGGTGTGTCCGGGTGACCACCACCTCCGGTGTCGTCGCGGGCTGGGCCGGTGAGCTGCACCCGAAGGTGGCGGGAACGCTGGGACTGCCCGGCAGGCCGGTCGCCTTCGAGTTGGACCTGGACGTGTTGCTGGCCGCCGCGCCGACGGCTCCGGTCACCGCCACTGAGGTCTCGACCTACCCGGTGGCCAAGGAGGACGTCGCGCTGGTGGTCGACGCCAATGTGCCGGTGGCGGAGGTGCTGGCCGCGGTGCGAGCCGGTGCCGATGCCAGCCCGGCGGGTCCGGTGTTGGAAAGCGCCCGCCTGTTCGACGTGTACTCCGGGGAGCAGCTGGGCGAGGGCACCCGGTCGCTGGCCTTCGCGCTGCGACTGCGGGCCGCCGATCGGACGCTGACCGCGGAGGAGACTGCCGGGGTGCGCGAGGCCGTGGTGGCCGAGGCTGGTCGACGCTTCGGGGCGACGCTCCGGGGCTGACCCGCAACGACGACGGGGGCCGCACCACACCGGTGCGGCCCCCGTCGTGCTGTCTGCCCCGGGCCGTACCACCCGGACGGGTGACGATCGTCGCCACACGTGGGAGGTGTTCACCAGGTCGTTACCCGCCGATCCCTTGGCCGATTCGGACATTCCGCCAATACTGGTCGACGGCTGTGTGACCTCCGTGACACGGCTCTGTGACCCACGAATGGAGACCTCGGTGAGAGCAGCGGCCCGCAACCGCAGAACGGGGGCGGCGCTCGCCACCCTCTCCGCCTTGGTGTTGATCCCGGTCGGCAGTGCCGCCGCCGTGACCAGCACGACAACTGACACCGCCACGATCGCCGACGTGCAGGGCACCGGCGACACCTCCCCGCTGAACGGCCAGACCGTGACCACCTCCGGGCTGGTCACCGCGGCGTACCCCACCGGGGGGTTCCGCGGCTATGTCATCCAGACCCCCGGCACCGGCGGCGGCCAGCCCCGAACCGCCTCGGACGCCGTGTTTGTGTACTCGCCGAACACGGTCTCCGCGGTGGAGATCGGCGACTACCTCCGGGTCACCGGCGCAGTGTCGGAGTACCAGGGGCTGACCGAGATCACTGTGAATGCCGCGGCCGGGGTGGAGCAGCTGGACGCCACCGCTGCCGCTCCGATCACCCCGGTCAGCACACCGTGGCCCGCGGACGACGCTGCCCGCGAAGCACTGGAGTCGATGCTCTACCTGCCCACCGGTGACCTGACCGTGAGCAACACCTACAGCACCAACCAGTACGGCGAGGTCGGGTTGGCCACCGGCACCACCCCGCTGATCCAGCCCACTGAGGTCGCCGCACCCGGTTCCACCGAGGCCGACGCGATCGCCGCGGACAATGCCGCGCGCGCGGTCACGCTGGATGACGGGGCGACCACCAACTTCCTCAGCGCCAGCAACCAGTCGCTGACCCCGCCGTATGTCTCGCTGACCGATCCGGTCCGGGTCGGTGCCCCGGCAGTCGTCGACTCCCCGGTGATCGTGGACTACCGGAACAACCTCTGGAAGCTGAACCCCACCAGTGCCGGTGCCGCGGACGTCCGCTTCGGCGACACCCGCACCGTCGCCCCGGACCCGGTGGGCGGTGACCTCGCGGTGGCCAGCTTCAACGTGTTGAACTACTTCACCACCCTGGGGGCCGAGACCGCCGGGTGCACCGCCTACACCGACCGCACCGGCAACGGTGTGACGGTGCGGGACGGCTGCGCGCCGCGTGGTGCCTGGGACGCCGATGACCTCCAGCGCCAGCAGGACAAGATCGTCGCCGCGATCAACGCCCTGGACGCCGATGTGGTCGGCCTGATGGAGATTGAGAACTCCGCCGACGACGCCGCGGTCGCCGCCCTGGTGGAGGCGCTGAACGGCGGGACGGACACCTGGGCCTACGTGCCCCGCTCCGCCGAGCTGCCCGACCCCAGCACCCAGGACGTGATCACCAACGCACTGATCTACCGCACCGCCACCGTCGAGACTGTCGGCGAGGCTCGCGCGCTGGGTGACCAGTCCGGGGACGGCCAGGCGTTCAGCAACGCGCGAGAGCCGATCGGTCAGGTCTTCGCCCCGGTCGGCGGTGGTGAGCAGCTGTTCGTCGCGGTGAACCACTTCAAGTCGAAGGGCTCCGCCGGTCCCTGGCCGGGCGATGCCGACACCGGTGATGGTCAGGGTGCCTCGGTGGAGTCCCGGGTCCGGCAGGCCGAGGCGCTGCGTGACTGGATCCCCACCGTGCAGGGCGATGCCGAGGCGGTGGCGCTGGTCGGCGACTTCAACTCCTACACCGCCGAGGACCCGCTGCAGGTGCTCTACTCCGCGGGCTACGCCGACGCGGGCAGCGCGCTGGCCCCGGGGGAGTACAGCTACTCCTTCTCCGGGCTGTCCGGCTCGCTGGACCACGTGCTGCTGAACCAGGCGGCGCTGGACCGGGCCACCGGTGCGGACATCTGGAACATCAACTCCGGCGAGTCCATCGCGCTGGAGTACAGCCGGTACAACTACCACGGCACGTTGTTCTACGCGCCGAACGCCTACCGTTCCTCCGACCATGACCCGGTGATCGTCGGGCTGTCCGCGGGGGATGCCGAGCCGACCGGCCCGGTGGACCTGACGCTGCTGAACATCAACGACTTCCACGGTCGGATCGACGCCAACACAGTGGCCTTCGCGGGCACCGTGGAGTCCGAGCGAGCCGCGGCCGAGAACCCGGTGCTCCTCTCCGCCGGTGACAACATCGGTGCCTCGCTCTTCGCCTCCTCGTCCGCCGAGGACCAGCCGACCATCGACGTGCTGAACGCGCTGGACCTGTCCGCCTCCGCGGTGGGCAACCACGAGTTCGACCGGGGCTTCGCGGACCTGACTGACCGGGTGATCCCGGCGGCCGACTTCCCGTACCTGGGCGCGAATGTCTACGCCACGGGCACCCAGGACCCGGCGCTGGACGAGTACACCCTGATCGAGACCGGCGGCATCACCGTCGGGGTGATCGGCGCGGTCACCCAGGAGACCCCGACCCTGGTCACCCCGGGCGGCATCGCCGATCTGGACTTCGGTGACCCGGTGGAGGCGGTGAACCTGGTGGCGGCACAGCTGACCGACGGTGATCCGGCCAATGGTGAGGCCGACGTCATCGTTGCGGAGTACCACGAGGGCGCCGGAGCGGGCACGCCGGACGGTGCCACCCTGGAGGAGGAGATCGCCGCGGGCGGTGCCTTCGCCGACATCGTGACGGCCACCGATCCGGCGGTCGACGTGATCTTCACCGGGCACACCCACAAGCAGTACGCCTGGTACGGGCCCGCTGAGGGCACCGCCGGGGCGAACACCCGTCCGATCGTCCAGACCGGCTCCTACGGGGAGAACCTCGGCAAGGTCTCGCTGACCTACGACCCCGCCACCGGTGGGGTCTCCGCGCTGGCGGGCAGCAATGTCGCCCGCCTGGCACCGGCCGCCGGTCAGACCCGGGATGCCTTCGACGACCATCTCGCCGCGACCTACCCCCGGGTGGCCGAGGTGCAGCAGATCGTGGACGCCGCCATCGCCGCCGCGGACGAGATCGGCCGCCAGCCGGTTGGCTCCGTCACCGGGGACATCACCACCGCCTTCACCGGTGGCTCCTACACCGGTGGTGTCTACGGCGGGGGCACGCGCGACGACCGCTCCAAGGAGTCGACGCTGGGCAACCTGGTCGCCGACGCCCTGCTGGACAGCCTCTCCGACGCCGACCGTGGCGGTGCCCAGATCGGCGTGGTGAACCCGGGCGGCCTGCGCGCCGAGCTGCTCTACGCCCCGGACGGCACGATTACCTACGCCGAGGCCAACGCGGTGCTGCCGTTCGTGAACAACCTCTGGACCACCACCCTGACCGGGGCACAGGTGGAGACCATGCTGGAGCAGCAGTGGCAGACCAACGCCGATGGCACCGTGCCGTCGCGGCCGTACCTGCAACTGGGGCTCTCGGACAACATCTCCTACACCTATGACGCGGATGCGGCGGCGGGGGAGCACATCACCTCGGTGACCGTCGACGGTGAACCGCTGGACGCCGACGCCGAGTACCGGGTGGGGACGTTCTCCTTCCTGGCGCAGGGCGGCGACAACTTCCGGGTGTTCAGTGAGGGCAGCGACACCGCCGACTCCGGTCTGGTCGACCGCGAGGCATGGATCGCCTACCTGCAGGCCAACCCCGGTCTGGCCCCGGACTTCCGGGAGCGGGCGGTGGAGGTTCCGGTGCTGCCGGAGACCGAGGCCGGACAGCAGCTGACCGTCGACGTGGCCGGGTTGAACCTGACCAGCCTGGGCGCGCCGGAGAACACCACCCTGGACGTCCAGCTGGACGGTGCCTCGATCGGCTCGGCCACGCTGACCGGCGGGGCTGGCGCAGCGACGGTGACTGTCCCTGCGGGCACCACCGCCGGATCGCACACCGTGACCCTGGTCGCTGCACCCAGCGGCACCACGGCCAGCGTCCCGGTGTCGATCACCGAGCCGGCCGGTCCGGTGTTGAAGGAGTCCAGCACCTCGCTGGCCACCACCCGCAGCTCGATGCCGAAGGGCGCGCTGCTCCCGGCGGTGTTGATCTCCACCGTGCACGTCGACGGCCAGTGGTTCCCCAGCGGCACCGTCGAGTTCCGGGATGGTGACACGGTGATCGCCCGCAGCCGGGTGGTGCTCGGGATCGCCCTGACCACCGTGCCGCGCTCCACCGCGGTGGGTACACACCAATACACCGCGACCTTCGTGCCCTCCGACCCGGGCACCGTCGCCGGCAGCACCAGCGCGCCGGTCACCATCCGGGTCCGCTGACCCCATCACGACGGCCCGGGGTCCCTGAGCGGGGTCCCGGGCCGTCGTCGTGTGCGGGCTTCAGTGGCCCGGATGCGTGTCGTCGCCGCTCAGCACCCGTCCGGCCCGCAGGCCTCAGCATCTGCGGCACCCGGGACGGTGACGAACGCGGGCTTCGGGGCGGGCATCGCCTGGGCCAGCAGCTGTGCGAAGACCTCGACCGGCTGTGCCCCGGAGACCGCGAGCTTGCGGTCGGCGACAAAGAACGGCACCCCACTGACCCCCAGCGCCTGCGCCTCGGCCTCATCCGCCCGGACCGCACCGGCACCCTCATCCGACTCCAGCGCCGCTCGGACCGTGTCCGCATCCAGCCCGGCCTCGACGGCGATGGACACCAGCTCGTCCCGGTCGTCCACCACCCGCCCGTGCTCGAAGTGCGCGCTCATCAACCGCTCGACCAGCGCCGCGCCGTGCTCTCCGGCGATGTGCACCAGCCGGTGTGCGTCGAAGGTGTTCGCCGGAACCACCCGGTCGAAGTCGTAGTGCAGACCCTCACTGGCGGCCACCTCGGTCACCTGGGCGAACATCTGTCGCACCTGCGCCTCGGGCATGCCCTTGCGGTCGGCCAACAGCTGCGCCTCGGTCATCCCCGGGTGCTCGTGGGAATGCTCGGCGGTTGGGTCCAGCTCGTAGGAGCGCCAGATCACCTCAACCTCGTCCTTGCGGTCGAACTGCTCCAGCGCGGCAGCGAACCGGCGCTTGCCGATGTAGCACCAGGGGCAGGCGATGTCGGACCAGATCTCCACGGTCAGCGTGCTCATGCGACCAGGACCACCTTTCCTGTGGTCTCGCGGCCCTCCAGCGCACGGTGCGCCTCGGCGGCCTCTTCCAGGGGGAACTGCGCGCCGATCCGCACGTCCAGCGTGCCGTCGGCGACCGCGTCGAACAGCTCACCGGCCCGCCAGCGGGTCTCCTCGGCGCTCGCGGTGTAGTGCGCCAGCGTCGGACGGGTGAGGAATACCGACCCCGCGCGGTTGAGCAGCTGCGGGTCCACCGGTGGCACCTGCCCGGATGCCCCGCCGAACAGGGCGAGACCACCGCGGGGGCGCAGCGAGCCCAGCGACGCGTCAAAGGTCGACTTGCCCACCCCGTCGAACACGGTGTGCACGCCGCGCCCGCCGGTGAGTCCGCGCACGATGGCCGGCAGCTCCTCGGTCAGGTCGTTCAGCTCGGTGTAGCGGATGACGTCGGTGGCACCGGCCGCCCGGGCCAGCCCCTCCTTCTCCGGCGTGCCGACAGTGCCGATCACCCGGGCACCCCGGGACACGGCCAACTGGGTCAGCAGCAGCCCGACCCCACCGGCAGCCGCATGGACCAGCACGTCCTGGCCCTGCGATACCGGGAAGGTGGAGGACACCAGGTAGTGCGCGGTCATGCCCTGCAACGGCAGCGCGGCCGCCACCAGCGGGTCCACCCCGGCGGGCACCGGCAGTGCGACCCGGGCGGGCACCACCACCAGCTCCGCGTAGGACGACGGTGCATCGGCCCAGGCCACCAGATCGCCCACGCCGAAACCCTCGACCTGCGATCCGACCGCCACCACCTCGCCCGCGCCCTCGGAGCCCACCACGTGCGGGTAGGTCATCGGGTAGACCCCGGCCCGCCGGTAGGTGTCGATGAAGTTGACCCCGGCGGCAACCGTGCGGACCAGCAGGTCCCGGGGGCCCGGGGCCGGGTCGTCGACCTCGATGAAGTCCAGGACGTCGGGGCCACCGGCAGCGGTGGCGATGATCGCGTGCATGTCCGCCGACAACGCGGGGGATCGTCAGACGATTCCCAGATCTGCCGGTCAGCGTGGAAAAAGCGGAGACAACCCGTGACCACGATGCGATCCTGGAATCCATGAGTGCACTACAGCTGCGGCGCTGGTACGCCGCCGACGCGGACGATGTGGTGGCGGCCTTAGAGGCTGACCCCGAGCTGATCCGGCAACTGGGCGGCCTTGAACCGGGCGGGGATATCGCCGCCTACATCGAGCGCTTCTTGCAGCCCGCCGAGGGCCGGCTGCACTACGCCGTGGTGCTGGACGGTCGCGTGGTCGGTGACATCGCGATCACCGCCATCGAGCGTCGGCACGACACCGGCTGGGTCTCGTACTGGCTCGCCCCGGCGGCCCGTGGTCGGGGCGCAGCGGCGGCTGGTCTGCGCACGGTGGCAGAGTTGGCGCTGGCCGACGGGGTCTTCCGCCTCGAGCTCGGTCACCGCATGAACAATTCAGGCTCGTGCCGGGTCGCCACCGCGGCCGGATTTCTGCCCGAGGGCATCGAGCGCGCCAAGCTCCGCTACGGTGCCGAGCGCTTCGACGTGGAGACTCACGCCCGGTTGGCCACCGATCCCACCCCGGAAGGTGACCGACTCCCCATCGTCTGACGGCGAGCCATGGATGAATCGACGTGCAGTCGGATGTATTGTCATGCACATGTCGTTCTCCGTCGCCGTCGCAGGTGCCAGTGGCTACGCCGGTGGCGAGGCGCTCCGTCTGCTTCTCGGTCACCCCGAAGCCAGGATCGGTGCGCTCACCGCCCACTCCAACGCCGGGACCACGCTGGGCGAGCACGCCCCGCATCTGCGCGGACTCGCCGACCGGGTGTTGGCCCCCACGACTGCGGATGAGCTCGCCGGGCACGACGTGGTCATCCTCGGCCTGCCGCACGGGGCCAGCGGTGAGATCGCCGCAGCTCTCCCGCCGCAGACTGTCGTCGTCGACCTTGGTGCCGACCACCGGCTCGCCTCCGCCGACGCGTGGCAGGAGTACTACGGCACCGCCCACGCCGGCACCTGGCCCTACGGCATGCCGGAGCTGCTGCACGCGGGGGAGTCCACTGCCACCCAGCAGCGGGCGGCGCTCGCGGGCACCCGTCGGATCGCGGTCCCGGGCTGCAACGTCACCGCTGTCACCCTCGGTATCCAGCCCGGTGTTGCCGCCGGTGTGATCGAACCGGACCTGGTGGCGGTGCTCTCGGTGGGCTACTCCGGAGCAGGCCGCAGCCTGAAGCCGCATCTGCTCGCCGCGGAGGCCGCCGGGTCCGCGGTGCCCTATGCGGTGGGCGGCACGCACCGGCACATCCCGGAGATCCTGCAGAATCTCGGCCTCCCGGAGGCCCGACTGTCCTTCACGCCCGTGCTGGTGCCGATGTCTCGCGGCATCCTGGCCACCATCACCGCGCCGCTGGCTGCCGGTGCCACCGAGGACGACGTCCGCGCCGCCTGGACCAGCGCCTACGCCGACGAGCCCTTCGTGCAGCTGTTGCCCGCCGGGCAGTGGCCCGCCTCCGGGTGGACCACCGGTGCCAACACCGCCCTGGTGCAGGTCACCGTGGACCGCAAAGCCGGTCGCGTGGTGGCGGTCTGCGCACTGGACAACCTGGTCAAGGGCACCGCCGGTGCGGCTGTCCAGTCCCTCAACCTCGCCCTCGGCCTGCCCGAGACCCTGGGCCTCACCGTGGAAGGGGTGGCCCCGTGAGCGTCACCGTCCCCGCAGGATTCCGTGCCGCCGGCGTGATCGCCGGGCTCAAGCCCTCCGGCAAGCCCGACGTCGCCCTGGTGGTGAACGACGGCCCGCTCCAGGTGGCCGCCGGGGTGTTCACCAGCAACCGGATCGTCGCCGCACCGGTGGTCTGGTCCCGCCAGGCGATCTCCGACGGCGTCGCTCACGCCGTGGTTCTCAATTCCGGGGGTGCGAACGCCTGCACCGGTCCGGAGGGCTTTGGTGACACCCACGCCACCGCCGAGCACGTCGGCGCGGTGCTGGGCACCTCGCCCGGGGATGTGCTGGTTGCTTCCACCGGCCTGATCGGTGAGCGCCTCCCGATGGACACGCTGCTGCCCGGTGTCTCCGCCGCCGCCGAGGCGCTCTCCGCAGACGGCGGCCCTGACGCCGCCACCGCGATCATGACCACGGACACCGTGTCCAAAGAGTCGGTCGCCCACGGCGATGGCTGGTCGGTGGGTGGCATGGCCAAGGGCGCGGGCATGCTCGCCCCGGGGCTGGCCACCATGCTGGTGGTGCTGACCACCGACGCAGTGCTGACCGCCGAGCAGGCCGACGTCCTGCTGCGCGGTGCCACCCGCACCACCTTCGACCGGGTCGACTCCGACGGCTGCATGTCCACCAATGACACGGTGTTGCTGCTGGTCTCCGGTGCCTCCGGCGTCACCCCGGACCTCGATGCCTTCGCCGAGGCACTGCACATCGTCACCGCCGACCTGGCGCGTCAGTTGGTCGCCGATGCCGAGGGTGCCAGCCACGACATCGCGGTCACGGTCTCCGGTGCCACCACTGAGGATGCCGCCGTCGCGGTGGCCCGGGCGATCAGCCGCTCCAATCTGTTCAAGGCCGCGGTCTTCGGCAACGACCCGAACTGGGGCCGGGTGCTCGCCGCCGCGGGCACCGTCCCGGAGGAGGTCGCCCCGTACGACCCGGCGCTGATCGATGTCGCCATCAACGGCGTCCAGGTGTGCCGGGCCGGGGGAGTGGGCGACCCGCGCGAGGGCGTCGACCTGGCCGCCGCCCGGGAGGTCCGCGTCGACGTCCAGCTGCATGCCGGTGACGCCACCGCCACGATCTGGACCAACGATCTCACCCACGATTACGTCCACGAGAACAGCGCGTACTCCACATGAGCGACGACTTCGACATCCACACCGACCTGCGCCCGGACCAGAAGGCGGAGGTGCTGCTGGAGGCACTGCCCTGGCTGCAACGCTTTGCCGGCTCGCTGGTGGTGGTCAAGTACGGCGGCAACGCGATGGTCGACGACCGGCTCAAGCGTGCCTTCGCCGAGGACATGGTCTTCCTGCGCCAGGTCGGGTTGCGCCCGGTGGTGGTGCACGGCGGTGGACCGCAGATCAACGCCATGCTGGACAAGTTGGGCATCGTCAGCGAGTTCCGCGGCGGCCTGCGCGTGACCACCCCCGAGGCGATGGACGTCGTCCGGATGGTGCTCACCGGTCAGGTCTCCCGTGAGCTGGTCGGTCTGCTGAACGCGCACGGCCCCTACGCGGTCGGCCTGTCCGGCGAGGACGGCGGACTGTTGCAGGCCCGTCGCCGGACCGCAGTGGTTGATGGTGAGCCCGTCGATGTCGGCATGGTCGGCGACGTGGTGCAGGTCAACCCGGGTGCCGTTCTGGACCTGCTGGATGCCGGACGCATCCCGGTGGTCTCCACGGTGGCTCCGGATCTGGACGACCCGACTCAGGTGCTCAACGTCAACGCCGACACCGCCGCCGCGGCCCTCGCGGTCGCCCTGCAGGCGCGCAAGCTGATCGTGCTCACCGACGTCGAGGGGCTCTACACCAACTGGCCGGATCAGGGGTCGCTGGTCCGCCGGATCCGCGCCTCCGCCCTGGCCGAACTGCTGCCCAGCCTCGCCTCTGGCATGCGCCCCAAGATGGAGGCCTGCTGGCGCGCGGTGACCGGCGGTGTCGGTCGGGCGCATGTCATCGACGGCCGTGCCGCGCACTCGGTGCTGGTCGAGGTCTTCACCAGCGAGGGGATCGGCACCATGGTCCTGCCCGACGACGAGCCGGTGCCCTCGCCCTTCACCGCCCCGATCCCGCTGGTCCACCCGGAGGTGCACTGATGTCCGAGCTCGACCTGACCGGCACCGGCTCGGTCGCCCAGTGGACCGAGCGCTACGGGCACGCGGTGATGGACACCTTCGGCCCCCCGCAGCGCGTCCTGGTGCGCGGTGAGGGTTGCTACGTCTGGGACGCCGACGGTCAGCGCTACCTGGACCTGCTCGGCGGGATCGCGGTCAACGCCCTTGGTCACGCGCATCCCACCCTGACCGCCGCGGTCTCCGCGCAGTTGGGCACCATCGGTCACATCTCCAACTTCTTCGGCAGCCCGACGCAGATCGCCCTGGCTGAGCGGTTGATCGAGGTCACCGGCGCCCCGGAGGGGTCGCGGGTGTTCCTGGCCAACTCCGGCGCCGAGGCGAACGAGGCCGCCTTCAAGATGGCCCGGCGCAACAACGACTCCGGTCGACGCACCCGGATCCTGGCGCTGGAGGGCTCCTTCCACGGCCGGACGATGGGTGCGTTGGCGCTCACCTCCAAGGCCGCCTACCGGGAGCCCTTCGAGCCGCTGCCCGGTGGGGTGGAGTTCCTGCCCTTCGGGGACACCGCCGCATTGGAGGCCGCCTTCGCCGATCCGGAGACCGTCGCCGCCCTGGTGATCGAGCCGATCCAGGGCGAGGTCGGGGTCCGCGCGATGCCCCCCGGCTACCTGGCCAAGGCCCGGGAGCTGACCGCCGACGCCGGTGCGCTGCTGATCCTGGACGAGGTGCAGTCCGGCATGGGCCGCACCGGTGCCTGGCTGGCCCACCACCGCCCGGAGATCGGCGGGGGGATCACCCCCGACGTCGTGACCCTGGCCAAGGCACTCGGCGGCGGTATCCCGATCGGCGCTGCTGTGGCCTACGGCGAGCGGGCCGCGACCCTGCTCGGACGCGGGCAACACGGCACCACCTTCGGCGGCAACCCGGTCGCCTCTGCGGCGGCGCTGGCCACCATTGGCGTCATCGAGCGGGACGGCCTGCTTGCCCATGTCGAGGGTCTGGGTGCGGCGTGGCGTCCGGAGTTGGCCGCTGCCCACCCGATGATCGGTGAGGTCCGCGGTGCCGGGCTGTTGATTGCGGTCGAGTTCACCGCCCCGGTGGCCGCCGAGGTGGCCACCCGTGCGCTGTCGGCGGGCTTCATCGTGAACCCGTGCACCCCGACCGCCATCCGGCTGGCCCCGCCCTACCTGCTCACCTCCGAGCAGGCCGCCACCTTCACCGCCTTCCTGGCGGCTCTGCCCGAGAACCTGGGGGCCCACGCATGACCCGGCACTTCCTGCGGGACGACGACCTGAGCCAGACCGAGCAGGCCGAGGTGCTGCAGCTCGGCCTCGATCTGCGCGCCGATCGCTTCGCCCGCACCCCGTTGGCCGGTCCCCGGGCCGTCGCCGTGCTCTTCGACAAGCCGTCCACCCGGACCCGGGTCTCGTTCTCGGTCGGCATCGCCGAACTCGGCGGCTACCCCCTGGTGATGGACTCCGGGTCCTCGCAGCTGGGCCGCGGCGAGCCCATCGAGGACACCGCCCGGGTGCTGGACCGGCAGGCGGCCGCCATCGTCTGGCGTACCTTCGCCCAGGAGAATGTCGAGCGGATGGCTGCCGCGGCCTCGGTGCCCGTGGTCAACGCCCTGACCGACCTGTTCCACCCCTGCCAGATCCTGGCCGACCTGATGACGGTCGCCCAACACCGCGGGGGAGTGGCCGCCCTGCCCGGCCAGACTCTGACGTACGTCGGCGACGCTGCGAACAACATGGCGCACTCGTATCTGCTCGGTGGTGCCACCGCTGGGATGCACGTCCGGATCGCCGGCCCGGAGGGCTACCTGCCCGACCCGACCGTCGTCGCCCGCGCCGAGCAGATCGCGGCGACCACTGGTGGCTCGGTCCAGGTCGACACCGACCCGATCACCGCGGTCACCGGGGCCGATGCCATCGCTACCGACACCTGGGTTTCGATGGGGCAGGAGAACGAGTCGCTGGCCCGGGTGGATCAGTTCGACACGTTCGCCGTGACCTCCGAGTTGATCGCGCACGCCGCTTCGGACGCGCTGATCCTGCACTGCCTGCCCGCCTACCGTGGCAAGGAGATCGCCGCCGACGTGATCGACGGCCCGCAGTCCGTGGTCTGGGACGAGGCGGAGAACCGGCTGCACGCGCAGAAGGCGCTGCTGGTCTGGCTGTTGGAGCGGGCATGACCGAGCCCGCCACCACTACTGGCCGGGTGCCCAGCACCAAGGCGGCCCGGCATGCACTGATCACCGGCCTGCTGTCCCGTCAGCCGGTGCACTCGCAGTCCGAACTCGCCGACCTGCTGGCCGCCGAGGGCGTCACCGTCACCCAGGCCACCCTGTCCCGGGATCTGGTCGAGCTGCGCGCGGTCAAGATCCGCACCCCGCTCGGTGCCCTGGCCTACGCCATCCCGGCCGAGGGCGGCGACCGCACCCCCGCCCCGGTGGCCGACGCCGAGGCGCTGGCCGCCCGACTGGCCCGACTGTGCAGCGAACTGCTGGTCACTGCCGAGGCCAATCAGAACCTGGTCGTGCTGCGCACCCCGCCCGGCGGAGCGCAGTTCCTGGCCTCGGCCATCGACCACTCAGTCCTGCCCGGTGTCCTCGGCTCGATCGCCGGGGACGACACCATCCTGGTGATCGCCCGCGAGGGCACCGAGGGCAGCACCCTGGCCGCGCGATTCCTGGAGCTGGCCTCGCCCGCTTCACCCCTTGCTTGAACCCTGACCTCGAGATCGAAGGAACACACCATGACTGAGCGCGTCGTCCTCGCCTACTCCGGCGGACTGGACACCTCCGTGGGCATCGGCTGGATCGCCGAGGCCACCGGTGCCGAGGTGATCGCCGTGGCGGTCGACGTCGGCCAGGGTGGCGAGGACCTGGAGACCATTCGCCGTCGCGCGCTGGACTGCGGTGCCGTCGAGGCCTATGTCGCCGACGCCCGGGACGAGTTCGCCGCCGAGTACTGCATGCCCGCGCTGCGTGCCAACGGCATGTACCTCGACCGCTACCCGCTGGTCTCCGCGCTGTCCCGCCCGGTGATCGTCAAGCACCTGGTCCGCGCCGCCCGGCAGTTCGGTGCCACCACCGTCGCCCACGGCTGCACCGGCAAGGGCAACGACCAGGTCCGGTTCGAGGTCGGCATCACCTCCATCGCGCCCGACCTGAAGTGCCTGGCCCCGGTCCGCGACCTGGCGCTCACCCGTGACAAGGCCATCGAGTTCGCCGAGCGCAAGCAGCTGCCGATCGCCACCACCAAGCACAACCCGTTCTCCATCGACCAGAACGTCTGGGGCCGCGCGGTCGAGACCGGCTTCCTGGAGGACATCTGGAACGGTCCGACCAAGGACGTCTACACCTACACCGACGATCCCACCTTCCCGCCGGTTGCCGATGAGGTCGTCATCACCTTCGAGCAGGGTGTGCCGGTCGCACTGGACGGGGTGCCGGTCACCCCGCTGCAGGCCATCCAGGAGATGAACCGCCGTGCCGGGGCCCAGGGCATCGGGCGGATCGACATCGTCGAGGACCGCCTGGTCGGCATCAAGTCCCGCGAGGTCTACGAGGCCCCCGGTGCCATCGCGCTGATCGCCGCACACCAGGAGCTGGAGAACGTCACCGTCGAGCGCGAGCAGGCCCGGTTCAAGCGCCAGGTCGAGCAGCGCTGGACCGAGCTGGTCTACGACGGCCAGTGGTTCTCCCCGCTGAAAAAGTCGCTGGACACCTTCATCGACGACACCCAGCGCTACGTCAACGGCGAGATCCGGATGGAGCTGCACGGCGGGCGGGCCACGGTCACCGGTCGCCGCTCCGACTCCGGTCTGTACGACTTCAACCTGGCCACCTACGACACCGGCGACTCCTTCGACCAGTCCGCCGCCCGTGGCTTCATCGAGATCTACGGCCTGTCCTCCAAGCTGGCCGCGGCCCGCGACGTGAAGTTCGGCAACGGCGAGGACCTGGGCGAGCAGGGCGGGATCGATGTCTGAGCACGTCGCGCTGTGGGGCGGCCGGTTCGCCGGCGGCCCCGCTGATGCCCTCGCGGAGCTGTCCCGGTCGACGCACTTCGACTGGCGACTGGCCCCGCAGGACATCGCGGGCTCCCAGGCGCACGCTCGGGTGCTGCACGCCGCCGGTCTGCTCTCCGACGACCAGCTCTCCGGCATGCTCGACGCCCTGGACCAGCTGCTCGCCGACGTGCGCTCCGGTGCGTTCACCCCGGCCCCGGACGACGAGGACGTGCACACCGCCCTCGAGCGAGGTCTGATCGAGCGTGCCGGGGCGGATCTGGGTGGTCGACTGCGCGCCGGTCGCTCCCGCAACGATCAGATCGCCACCCTGGTTCGGATGTACCTGCGCCAGGAGGCTCGGCACCTGGCCGGTCTGACCCTGGACGTGGTGGACGCGCTCATCGCACAGGCCGAGACGGCGGGGGAGGCGATCCTGCCCGGTCGCACTCACCTCCAGCACGCCCAGCCCGTGCTGTTGGCCCACCACCTGCTGGCGCACGCCTGGCCGCTGCTGCGCGACGTCGAGCGCTTCACCGACTGGGACCGGCGTGCCGCGGTGTCGCCCTACGGCTCCGGTGCTCTAGCCGGTTCCTCTCTGGGGCTCGACCCGGAGGCGGTCGCCGCCGACCTGGGCTTCGACTCCTCGGTGGAGAACTCCATCGACGGCACCGCCGCCCGGGATGTGGTCGCGGAGTTCGCCTTCGTCAGCGCCATGCTCGGCATCGACCTGTCCCGGTTCGCCGAGGAGGTCGTGCTCTGGTCCACCCACGAGTTCGGATTCGCCCGTCTGGACGACGCCTACTCCACCGGGTCGAGCATCATGCCGCAGAAGAAGAACCCTGACGTGGCGGAGCTGGCGCGGGGCAAGGCCGGTCGGATGGTCGGCGATCTCGCCGGGCTGCTCACCACCCTCAAGGGCCTGCCGCTGGCGTACAACCGGGACCTCCAGGAGGACAAGGAGCCGGTCTTCGACCAGGTCGACACCCTGTCCGTGCTGCTGCCCGCCTTCGCCGGGATGGTCGCCACCCTCACCTTCGAGACCGAGCGGATGGCATCGCTGGCACCGCAGGGCTTCTCCCTGGCCACCGACATCGCCGAGTGGCTGGTCCGGCAGGGCGTGCCCTTCCGGGTCGCCCACGAGGTCGCCGGTTCCTGCGTCCGGGCCTGCGAACAGCACACCCCGGCCATCGAACTGTGGGAGCTGACCGACGACGAGCTGGCCGCCATCTCCGAGCATCTCACCCCCGAGGTGCGCGAGGTGCTGACCGTCGAAGGTTCGGTCGCCTCCCGCGACGCCCGCGGCGGCACTGCCCCCGCCCGCGTTGCCGAACAGCTCACCCGCGCCCGGAGCCGCTCCGCCGAGCTCCGGACCTGGACCCGCTGACCGGGATGACAACCCCACGCCCGGGCCGTCCGGCGTCCCCCGTGGACCCGGACGACCCGGGCGTGGTCGTGTCCCCACCTGACACCGACGCCCCACCTGGCCCGGTGCCCATCCCCGTCGGCACGCCGTCCGACGCCACGGAACCCACCGCCTCGTCCCGCACCGTGGTGGCTGACATCGCCGCCCGGGTCCGCGCCGTCGGCCCCACCCTCGGCCGCACCCGCCTCGTGCTGATCGACGGCCCGGCCGGCTCCGGCAAGACCACTCTCGCCGCGGCCCTCGCCACCGAGCTGCACGCCCAGGTCGTGCACATGGATGACCTGTACCCCGGATGGTCCGGCCTCTCCGCCGGCGTCACCCGCCTGCACGACGAGATCCTGCTCCCACTCGCTGACGGTCACCCCGCCGAGTACCGCCGTTATGACTGGCACACCGCGTCACTCGCCGAACCGCACCCGGTCCCGGTCGCCGACGTCCTCATCGTCGAGGGGTGCGGCTCTGGGTCCCGTCGCCCCGCCCGCTGGTCCACCCTGTTGATCTGGGTCGAGACCACCGACGACGAACGGCTGGCCCGAGGTCTGGCCCGCGATGGGGCCGACGCCCGCTCACACTGGCTGCGGTGGATGGCCGAGGAACGTGCCCTCTACGCGGCGCAGGACACCGCCGCCCGCGCCGACGTCCACCTGGACGGTCACGGTCAGCTGCGCCTCTGAGCGCCAGGTTCCGCGATCGCGACCCCACCCGTGGACGCCCCACGACCCGCACGCTCCCATGCGGCAGGATGGCACTCGTGAGTCAGGCACCCGATCCCGCCGCCCCCACCGGGCACGGGCTGGCCGCCGCTTCCGCAGGCTCTCTCCTCCCGGAGCAGCTCGCCGCCCTTCCCGTCCCCGTCCGCAGCTGGTACGAGCGTCCTTCCCTCGAGGTCGCCGCCGACCTCCTCGGTGCCCTGCTCACTACGCGCTCGGCCGAAGGCGAGGTCACCCTCCGGATCACCGAGCTTGAGGCCTACGACGGTGAGGACGATCCCGGCTCCCACGCCTTCCGCGGCCGCACCGCACGCAATGCCGTGATGTTCGGCGAGCCCGGCCGCCTGTATGTCTACCGCCACCTCGGTCTGCACCACTGCATGAACATCGTCACCGGCCCTGCCGGGCAAGCATCCGCGGTGCTCCTGCGCGCGGGGGAGGTCGTCCACGGCATCGATCTGGCGCGCGCCCGCCGTGCCGCAGCCGGGGTGGTCGACTCGGACCGTCAGATCGCTCGCGGCCCCGCCCGCCTGACCGTGGCCGTGGGCGTCGATCTCACGGACAACGGCGTCGACCTGACCGAACCCGACGGGACACGGGTGCTGCGTCGACTCCCGGGTGCGCCCCGCCCCGTGCACGCCACCGGCCCCCGGGTCGGAGTGAGCGGCGATGGTGGCGACGCCGAACGCTTTCCGTGGCGGCTCTGGCTCACCGGTGAGCCCACCGTCTCCGCCTATCGACCTGCGTATCGACGGCCGACGTCGAGGAACAGCCCGCGGCGCGGGACGACGTCGGCATGAGTCCACGGCCCGGGCGCGTCGACTCCGCCCGAGGCCCCGCATCCCGGCAGACTGTGTGGCAGGCCCGCACGGCACATTCTTCAAGGAGCACCACGTGACGCACATCCTGGACGAACTCGCCTGGCGCGGGCTCGTCGCCCAGACCACCGACGCGCAGGCCCTGCGCGAGGCCCTCGACTCCGGTCCACAGACGTTCTACATCGGCTTCGATCCGACCGCGCCGAGCCTGCACCACGGCCACCTGGTACAGCTGATCGTGATGCGTCACCTGCAACTGGCCGGACACCACCCGCTGGCGTTGGTCGGCGGTGCCACCGGTCTCATCGGTGACCCGCGCATGTCCGGCGAGCGCGTTCTCAACACCAAGGACACCGTGGCCGAGTGGGTCCAGCGACTCCAGGCGCAGATCGCACGCTTCCTCGACTTCGACGGGGACAACCCCGCCCGGATGGTCAACAACCTCGACTGGACGGGGCAGCTGTCCGCCATCGACTTCCTGCGCGAGGTCGGCAAGCACTACCGCCTGGGCACCATGCTCGCCAAGGACACAGTGGCACGACGCCTGGCGAGTGAGGAGGGCATCTCCTTCACCGAGTTCAGCTACCAGATCCTGCAGGGGATGGACTACCTGGAGCTGCACCGCCGTTACGGCTGCACCATCCAGACCGGTGGCAACGACCAGTGGGGCAACTTGCTGTCCGGGGTCGAGCTGATCCGCAAGGCTGAGCGAGTCACAGTGCACGCGATGACCACTCCGCTGATCACCAAGGCGGACGGCACCAAGTTCGGCAAGTCCGAGGGCGGAGCGATCTGGCTCGACCCGGAGATGATGAGCCCGTACGCCTTCTACCAGTTCTGGCTCAACGTCGATGACGCCGAGGTGATCGGCTACCTCAAGGTCTTCACCTTCCGGACCCGCGAAGAGATCGCGGAGCTGGAACGCCTCACCGCGGAGCGGCCCGCCGCCCGTGAAGCCCAACGAGCGCTGGCCTACGACGTCACGAGTCTGGTGCACGGCACCGACGCCACCGACAAGGTCATCACCGCCTCCCGCGCACTCTTCGGCGGGGGAGACCTCAGCGTTCTTGACGCGCCGACCCTGGCCGCGGCCACCGCTGAGTTGCCGACCGCCGAGGTGCGGATCGGCGACCCGATCGTCGACGTGCTCGCCGCCACCGGCGTCGTCCCCTCGAAGGGTGCCGCGCGGCGGGCCATCAGCGAGGGTGGTGGGTACGTCAACAACCGCAAGGTGACGGACGAGTCCGAGACGCTCTCTGCTGAGGACGTCCTGCACGGTCAGTGGGTGCTGGTCCGACGCGGCAAGCGCACCCTGGCCGCCGGACGCGTCGTCGCCTGACGTCACGCCGACCCGAGGGGAGGGGGCGACCGCCGTCTGTCGGTGGTTGCCCCCTCGTCGTTCCGGTGGCATCGGAGCGGTACGTCGTGCACAGTGGGCCAGGACCGAGCGCCGCGCGAGCGCTTCGGGCGGGCTCAGCAGACTCGAACCACGCATCGGTGCAGGTCAGCACGGGTTTCTGGCCGCTCCGCGTCCCGGATTTGACGCTAGGGACCGCTGTGCGTAATGTTCTCCGAGTCGCCCGGCAGGGAGGAACGGACACCGAGGATCACTCCGGTGGCTGGTCCCACAGGCGGCCAAACCCCTGTATGATCGTCAAGCACTTCGGTGCCTGCACGGTTGTGCGGGGACCAGATCCGGTGAGTGAACAGGCCAGGAATGGCCGGTCAAACAAGCCGAAATCGTCTGGTAAGCTTGAAAACGCATCAGATCGGAAAAGCGCCCAGATCGGAAACGATCCGGACAAACTGACCGAAAACATCTGATACGCTTGAGAAACGGAAAGCCTCCGGTCGGAAGCCCGCCAGGGTTGATGAGGGATGCGCGTCTGTTCTTTGAGAACTCAACAGTGTGCCTAAGTAGTTGATGCCAAATGGCTCAGCGCTTCGGA
>NZ_JBFBHI010000003.1:0-77367 GCF_040685135.1 Cellulomonas sp. NPDC089187
GCAAAGGGGCCGTGGCGGTTTGTTCGGGTGGTGGTCATTCCCACCCCTGCGATACGCGCTGCGGCCCGGGGGGGCGGGGCCCCCCCCCGCCCCCGCGCGACCACTAGCTGCGGACGGTGAGTGCGGTGCTGGTGCTGCTCGGTGCGATACCGGCCGAGCCGCTGTACGCGACCTGGACCTGGTACGTGCCCTCGGCGAGCTTGCCGAGGGTGACGACGCTCGCGCCGGTGGCGTCGAGGGTCCCGGCGACCGTGGCCACCGTCTGGTTGTTCCGCTTCACGGTGACCGTGACGTCACCGGCCGGGACGATGCCGGTGGCGGAGGCCACCTGCACCTGGACCTTCGCGGCGACGGCGGGCTTCACCTGTGGCGCCGTCGCGGTGACGGTGGAGGTGGTGCGGGCGACGGTCAGTCGCACGGTCGACTCGGACGGCTTGAAGACCTCGCCGCCCGGGTAGACCACCCGCAGGGTGTGGCTGCCCACCGCCAGATCCGCGGAGAGCGGCACGGCCGCCGTCCCGGACTCGGTCAGCGGCGCACGTCCCACCTCGGTGTCGCCCAGGAACACGGCGACCTCGCCGTCGGCAGTGCCCTCCGAGGCCGTGACAGACACGTTGACCACACCGGGGTTGCCGTAGCCGACCCGGCCCGCCGCCACCGTCGCGGCGGTCGTGGTGTCGACGGTCGGCTCCTGCGGGGCGTCCAGGTCGACGGTGAACGCCACCTGGCCGATCTGCGAGACATTGCCCGCCGTGTCGGTGGCCCGGTAGCGCAGGTCGTATGCCCCGTTCTCCCCGAAGGTCACCCCGTACTGCTGGTTCGCGGCCAGTGCGATCCAGGTGACCCCACCGTCCCGGCTGTACTCCACCGAGCGCAGGGCACCGTCATCGGTCGGCTGCACCGAGAACCGGACCGGCTCGGTGAAGACTCCGCCCACCCCGGTCGGCTCGGCCGGAGCCAGGGTGTGTGCCACGGTGGGGGCGGTGACGTCGGCGACGCCGGCACCCACCATGGTGATCGAGTCGACCGCCAGCTCGTCGGAGCTGGTGACCACCAGGTCACCGGTGCCCTCCGGAGCGGTGAAGGCGATCTCCACGTCCTTCCACCCCGAACCGGCCGGGATGGTGGCGGTGGCGAAGGGCTGCGCGTCGGCGGCACCCCAGCGGAGCTGGACCTGACCGCCGCCATTCGCCCGGACGACCGCCCCGGTGATCCCGGTGAAGTTGACCGGGGTGAAGGTCAGCTTGTCGCCGGCCCCCAGTCCGCGGATCGCGTTGCCCCCGGAGGCGGACTCGTCACCGTAGACCGTCACACCCTGCTTGACGGCGTGCTCGGCCTCCTGGGTCTTCGGGTTCAGCCGGGCGGTGGCCTCACCGCGGGCGGCCGGGACGCCGTTGGCCCCGTTGTCGGTGTAGTTGACCACCACGGCGCCGTAGAGCAGCGCGCCGGGCCCGTGCTCCGGGGAGTTCGGGTCGGTGGCGAAGGCGCCCTGGCAGCCGGTGCCGGAGGTCTCCGGGTGGGCGTGCTCGTCGTGGCCCAGACCGTAGGTCCAGGACACCCGGGAGCAGACCGTGTTCGTGCCGTCCTCGGCGTCATTCGTGGTGACCTTGAACGGCACCGCCTGGCCCCAGTCGAAGAACCCGCCGTTGGCCGGGTACTCCAGCGACACCTCGGGCGCCTGGTTGCCCACCGAGATCGGGTGGCTGGTCAGGGTGAACTTGCCCTGCGGGTCGGTCACCCGCAGCCGGGCGGTGAACAGGCCCAGCTCGGTGTAGGTGTACGAGGCGGAGACGCCCTCGGCGTCCCAGGTCCCGTTCCCGTCGAAGTCCCACTGGTACGTCAGCGCCTCACCCTCGGGGTCCGCGGAGTCCGAGGCGTCGAAGTCGACCTCGAGCGGGGCGGCGGAAGAGGAGTTGGGCGTGGCGGTGAAGGCCGCCCGGGGCGACTTGTTCCCCTCCGCGTAGGAGATCCGGTACAGCCCGGCGTCCGGGTTGGCCCGGAAGAAGCCGTCGCCGTAGTCGAGCACGTACATCGACCCGTCCGGACCGAACTCGATGTCCATCGGGTTGTCGATCGGCGGGAAGTCCGCCGAGCCGATCGCCGCATTCGGGGTGACGTCCTCGATGTGGGTGACCTCGAAGGTCTCCCAGTCGACGGTGAAGGCGGCGATGTAGTCCTGGGAGAACTCGCCGAAGAACGCCTTGCCGTCCCAGTACTCCGGCCAGGCCGAGTCCCCTGAGTCGGGGTCGTAGTGGTAGACCGGGCCGCCCATCGGGCCCTGCCCGTTCCCGGTGCCGAAGTTCACCAGCTCGTCCCAGGGCTGGTCGCCCGGGTTGTCGCCGTAGTAGAGCGTGGCGGGCTTGGCCGGCGGCAGTTCGGTCAGACCGGTGTTCCACCGCGAGTCGTTGACCAGGTTCTCCGGGTCGAAGAACGCCCCCGGGGTCGCGGTGGCGAAGTCCCAGTCGTTGTACGCGAAGTTGTCACCGGTGACGTAGGGCCACCCGCTGTTGTGTGGGTCGTCCAGGCTGGTGACATTCCACTCGACCAGACCCATCGGTCCGCGCCCGGCGGTCTCGGCGACCGCCTTGGTGGCGTCCGGCCCGTAGTCGCCCCAGGACAGGGAGTTGGTCTCGGCGTCGACGTCCAGCTTGAACGGGTTCCGCACGCCCATCACGAAGATCTCCGGGCGGGTGCCCTCGGTGCCTTCCGCGAACAGGTTCCCCTCGGGGATGGTGTACGTCCCGTCCTCCTCGACGTGGATCCGCAGGATCTTGCCGCGCAGGTCATTGGTGTTGCCCGCGCCACGACGGGAGTCGAAGCCCGGGTTCATGCCGGGGGCGTCATTGTTGGGCGCGAAGCCGTTCGCGCCCGGGGTGCCCGCCGGGGTGTTGTCGCCGGTGCCCAGGTACAGGTTCCCGTCCGCGTCCCAGTCGAAGTCCGCGCCGACGTGGCAGCACTGACCGCGCTGCACCTCGACGTCGAGGATCTTCTGCTCGGAGGCCAGGTCCAGTCCCTCGCCGGTCCACTGGAAGCGGGACAGCCGGTTCACGCCGACCCACTGGTCCCAGTAGGACTCGTCGGCGCCGGCGGGCAGGGTGTTCGGCGCATTGCCCGCCGGGGTGTTCCCGGGCGGGGCGTAGACCAGGTAGACCCAGCCGTTCTCCTCGAAGTCCGGGTCGATGCCGATGGACTGCAGACCGTCCTCGGAGTTCGCGTAGACCGGGATCTTGTTGGTGATAGTGGTGACGCCGGTGTCGGGGTCGGTCAGCCGGATGTCACCGTTGCGGGCGGTGTGCAGCACCCGCCCGTCCGGCAGCACGGCCAGGTCGATCGGTTCCCCGACGTCCTTGGTCAGGGTGACCTTCTCGTAGTTGGTCCAATCGAGTGCACTCTCCGCACCCGGTTCGGCCTCGTGGTCCACACCGTCGTGGGCCTGTGCGGGGGCACTGATCAGCGCGAACGCCGTCCCCGCCAGGACCGTCGCCAGCACAGCGGCGATCGGTCGTCTGCCGCGATGGGTGCGCGGCTGGATATCCTTCATGGGTGATGCAGCTCCTCAGGGGGTCTTATCACCGGGGTCGGGTCCGGATCCGTGCAGCGGCAACGAACCCGACCTCGTCATGACAGGGAATGGGAACGCCCTCTCCTTCCACGTCGTTGTGGTGCGTCCAGGGATCTCAGTCGACGGGTGTCCAGCACCCCGCCACGGCGGACCGTTCCACCGCGTCCAGTACCCGCTGCACCGCCAGCCCGTCCGCGAAGGACGGGGCAGGGTCGGTGCCCGCGGCGATCGCCTCCACCAGATCCACCACCTGGTGGGTGAAGGCGTGCTCGTAGCCCAGGCCGTGCCCGGCGGGCCACCAGGCGGAGATGTACGGGTGCTCCGGCTCGGTGACCAGCACCCGCCGGAAGCCCTGGACGTCGTCCTGCCCGTCGAAGAACTGCAGGACGTTCATCTCCTCGAAGTCGAAGGCCACCGACCCCGCGGAGCCGTTCACCTCGATCCGGAGGGCGTTCTTCCGGCCGGTGGCGAACCGGGTGGCCTCGAAGACCCCCAGCGCCCCGCCGGACAGTCGGGCCAGGAAGACCGCGGCATCGTCCACGGTCACCGGTCCTCGGGTCTCCCCCGCGGCAGCCACCAACCCACCCGAGGGACCGCCCGCCGGGTAGGGCCGCTCGTCGACGAAGGTCTCCAGCGCGGCGGACACCCCGGTCAACCACTCGCCGGTGATGTACTGCGCCAGGTCCACGGCATGCGAGCCGATGTCACCGAGCGCACCCGACCCGGCCAGTTGCTTGTCCAGCCGCCAGGTCAACGGCGCCTCGGGGTCGGTCAGCCAGTCCTGCAGGTACTGCACCCGCACGTGCCGGATGCTGCCCAGGCGACCGTCGGCCACCAACTGCCGGGCCAGCTGCACCGCCGGCACCCGCCGATAGGTGAAGCCGACCATCGAGCGGACACCCCGCGCGGCGGCCCGCTCGGCGGCGGCGACCATCGCCTCCGCCTCGGCCAGGGTGTTGGCCAGCGGCTTCTCGCACAGCACGTGCTTGCCCGCGTCCAGCGCGGCGATGGCGATCTCGGCGTGGGTATGGCCCGGGGTGCAGATGTCCACCAGATCGACGTCCTCACGCTCGATCAGCTCCGCCCAGCCGGTGACGGTCTGCTCCCAGCCCAGGCGCTCGGCGGCGGCCTTCACCCCGCCCGGGTCCCGCCCGGCCAACACCCGCATCCGGGGCGACAGCGGCAGATCGAAGAATCGGGGGGCGGTGCGCCAGGCCTGGGAGTGCGCGGCGCCCATGAAGGCGTAGCCCACCATCCCCACACCTAACGTGCGGTCTGTCTGGCTCATCGACAGGTTCCTTCCGTGGTCGGCGTCCCGGGCCGGTCCCTCCCCGGCCCGGGACACCAGCTCAGGACTCGAAGGCCGAGTCGATGTAGTCGTCGACGTTGTCCTCGGTGACGACCGGGGCGAACAGCTGCACCGTGCGCGGCACGCTGAACGAGGCGAGGTCGCTCAGCGAGCGGTCACCGTGCGCGACCAGCCGGGCGAGCTTGATGCCGTCCGCGGCCTGGGTCGACGGGTAGATGACGGTGGCCTTGACCACCGACTCCGGGTCCTGGATCTCGCGCATCATGTTCGCGGAGCCCGCACCGCCGACCAGGAAGAACTCGTCCCGGCCCGCGTTCTCGATCGCCGCCAGGACGCCGACGCCCTGGTCGTCGTCGTGGTTCCAGATCGCGTCGATCTCCGGCGCCGCCTGCAACAGGTTCGCCGCCGCCTGCTCACCGCCCTGAACGGTGAAGTCCGCGGCCACCCGGTTGGAGACCTCCAGGCCGCAGCCGTCCAGCGCGTCGGCGAAGCCCTGCGAACGGTCCTGGGTCAACGGCAGCGAGTCGATACCGGCGATCTCCGCCACCACCGCATCCGGCTGATCACCGAGCTGCTCGCAGATGTAGGTGCCGGCGCTGACCCCCATGCCGTAGTTGTCGCCCAGCACGGTGGTGCGGGAGGCGAAGGGGCTGGAGAACTCGCGGTCGACGTTGATCACCGGGATGCCCGCGTCCATCGCCTTGGTAGCGACATCGGTGAGCGCGCCGCCGTCGAAGGGCAGCAGCACGATGGCGTCGACCTCGTCGTTGATGAACTGCTCGATCTGGCTGATCTGCAGGTTCACGTCATTGGTGCCCTCGGCGACCCGGAGCTCGACGTCCTCGTACTTGTCGGCCTCGGCCTGGGCGGCGGTGGTGATCGCGCCCATCCAGCCGTGGTCGGCGGCCGGGGCGGAGAAGCCGATCACGACGGTGTCGCCGGGCTCGTCATTGTCGGAGACGGCCTGGTTGACGGTGGTGCCGCCGGTGTTCTCGGTCTCGGCCGGAGTGTTGGACGTACAGCCGACCAGGGCCAATCCGGCCACAGCGACCAGCGGGATCAGACGGGTTGCGGACATGACAATCTCCTTTGATGGATGTCCGGGCGTGCGGGCAGGGGTGAGCAGGAACATGGGGTCGAGCTGAACCTGACTGCTCTGGCTGGGCCGAGTTCGGTGGGTCGGTGTCGACGTCGAGGGCGCCGCTCCCGAACTCGAGGCCGGAGCACCGAACTCGGCGGCGGGCGCTAGCCGGAGGTGGAGCGGGAGACGAAGCGCTGCTGGAGCAGGACGGCGGCGATGATGATCGCGCCCTTGGCCACCGACTGGACCGAGGAGTCCAAGTTGTTCTGGACGAAGATGTTGGTCAGCGTCGCGAAGATCAGCACACCGAGCACGGTGCCAACGATGGTGCCGCGACCACCGACCAGCAGCGTGCCGCCGACCACCACCGCGGCGATGGCGTCCAACTCGTAGAGCTGACCGTTGGTCGACGACCCGGCTCCGGTGCGGGCCAGCATCATCACCGCGGCGATGCCCGCGGCCAGACCGGCCAGTGCGTACAGCAGCATGGTGTGCCGCTTGACCGGGATACCCGCCAACCGGGCAGCCTCCGGGTTGCCACCGACCGCCACCGTCCGGCGACCGAAGGTGGTGCGGTTGAGCAGGAACCACCCGGCCACCGCCACCAGCGCGAAGATCCAGACGATCTTCGGCACGCCCAACAGGTCACCCTTGAAGGTGGAGTTGAAGCTGTCGACATTGACCAGCTGGGTGCGGCGCTGGGCGATCAGCTCGGCCAGGCCCCGGGCTGCCACCAGCATGGCCAGGGTGGCAATGAACGCGACGACCTTGCCGTAGGCGATGAGCACACCGTTGACCAGTCCGGCGGCGACCCCGACCAGCAGCGCGCAGCCGACCATCACGATCCAGCCGTACTGATCGGCCATCGTCTGCGTGGCCAGGGTGGTCGCCCAGACCGACGCCAGTCCGAGCACCGACCCGACGGACAGGTCGATCCCGCCCGCCGTGATCACAAAGGTCATGCCGATGCTCAGCACCCCGATGATCGAGGCGGTGGAGACGATCACCGTGATGTTGTCGAGGCTGGCGAACCGGGTGCCCGCGGTGGCGTAGCCGATCACGCCCAGCAGGACCAGCGCGATGACCAGCCCGATGTTGCGCATCCCGGCCCCGCCGAGGCTGTACCGCTTCTTGAGCGCCGCCTGCTTCTCCACCCGGGCCTGCTCGGCCGCCGGGGGTGCCGCCGTCTGATGGGTCACGCCGCACTTCCTTCCATCACCATGTCGAGCACGGCGTGCTCGTCGATCTGATCGGCGGGCCCGGTGTGCACCACCCGGCCCTCGGACACCACCAGCACCCGGTCGGCCAGACCGAGCACCTCCGGGATCTCGCTGGACACCACCACCACGGCGGCACCCGAGTCGGCGAGCCGACGGACCAGCGCGTAGATCTCGGCCCGGGCTCCGACGTCGACGCCACGGGTGGGCTCGTCCAGCAGCAGCACCCGGCAGCCGTGCACCAGCCAGCGGGCGAGCATCGCCTTCTGCTGGTTGCCACCGGACAGGGTGCGGATCGGCCGATCGACGCCGGTCGGGCGCAGGTCCAACGACTCGGCCTGCGCCTTCGCCGCAGCGCGCTCAGCGCGTTCGTTGAGCAGCCCAGTCCGGGCGAAGCGGCCGAAGGTGGACAGCGTGATGTTGCGGTAGACCGGCTCGTCCAGCAGCAGGCCCTGGCTCTTGCGCTCTTCCGGGGCCAGGCCGACGCCGGCCTTCACCGCTGCGGCCACCGATCCGGCCCGCAGCCGGGTGTCGCCGACCGTCACCGTGCCCGTGCTGGCCCGCCGCGCGCCATAGATCGTCTCCAGGATCTCCGACCGTCCGGAGCCGACCAATCCGGCCAGTCCGACGATCTCCCCCGCGCGCACCTGGAGGTCCACGTCGCGGAAGGTGCCGCGCAGTCCGAGGCCCTGGACGTCCAGCACCACCGGCGCTGTGGGGTCGGGTTCGGGCGCGGTCGGGAAGGCGTACTCCACCGAGCGGCCGGTCATCAGTCGGATCAGGTCCGCGGTCGGGGTGTCCGCCACTGGCAGGTTCGCGGCGACGGTGCGCCCGTCCTTGAGCACCGTGATCCGGTCGCCGATCGCGCGAATCTCCTCCATCCGGTGCGAGATGTAGACGATGGCCACCCCGGCGGCAGTCAACTCCCGCACCACCCGGAACAGGTTCTGCACCTCATCGGAGTCCAGCACTGCGGAGGGCTCGTCCATGACGATCACCCGGGCGTCGTGGGACAGTGCCCGGGCCATCGACACCACCTGCTGCGCTGCGGCGGACAGGCTGCCCACCTCGCGGTTCGGCGACAGCTCGGCGTGCCCGAGGCGACGGAGCAGTTCCCGGGCGTGCTGGCGCGCCTGGCGACGATGCTGCACCCCTGCGGTGGAAAGCTCATGCCCGAGGTAGATGTTCTCCGCCACGGTCAGCCCGCCGACCACGTCCAGCTCCTGGTACATGGTGGCGATGCCGAGCTTGAGCGCGGCGACCGGGGTGGGCAGCGTGACCGGCTCGCCGTTGACCAGGACGGTGCCCTCGGTGGGCTGGTGCGCGCCGGCGAGGATCTTGATCAGGGTGGACTTGCCCGCGCCGTTCTGCCCGAGCAGGCAGTGCACCTCGCCGGGGAGGACCTCAAGGTCCACACCGTCGAGCGCCCGGGCTCCGGGGAACTCCTTCACGATGCCGCGCATCTGGAGCAGCGGCTGGGGGTCGTCGTTGACCATGTGGCGATCCTCACCAGAGTTTTGTCGACTGTCAATCAAAAGCTGGAAGTTTGTTTGCGCGTTACATGATCGTGACCGACAGAAGCGAGAGACAGGGCGCCCCGAGTCTTGAGGCGAGCTTGATCCGGGGTCACGAGAGCGGCGGGATGATCCGCCTGCGGACCGCCCCATTGCGATCCGGACGAACGGTCGAAGTCGGACTTGTCGGACATGCAGGACGGTACGGGAGCTTTTGCCGCTTGCCAAGCACAAGTTGCTCACAGGTTGCACGCAAGGCGTCGCCTTCGTGGTTCACTGAGCCGGTGCACGACGTCGTCAAGCTCCCCCATCGGCTCACCGGTGCCGGCGAGCTCTTTCAGCTCCTCCGGGACGGTCGCCCCCGCACCCGCGCCGATTTGGCCGCCGCCACGGGACAGGCCCGCTCCACCATCGCCGCCCGCGTCGACCTGCTGATGGCGGCCGGACTGATCTCCCCCGCAGGCGAGGCCAACTCCACCGGCGGCCGCCCGCCCACCACCTTCGCCTTCCGGCCCAGCGCCAAGGTGGTGCTGGCAGTCGAGCTTGGTGCCACCCACGCCCGGGCCGCGATCACCGATCTGGGCAGCACCGTGCTCGCCGAGGCCGAGGCTCCCCTGGCCATCGCCGAGGGGCCGCAGGTCGTCCTGGACTGGGTGGTCGCCACCGCGCGCACGTTGCTCACCGCACAGGGTCGCGACCTCAGCGACCTGGCCGGGGTCGGCGTCGGACTGCCCGGCCCCGTGGAGCACTCCAGCGGACGACCGATCAACCCCCCGATCATGCCCGCCTGGGACGACGTCGATGTGCCCGGCATCCTCGCCGCGCAACTGCACGCCCCCGTCCTGGTCGACAACGACGTCAACCTGATGGCGCTCGGCGAGCACCGCACCGCCTGGCCCGAGGTCAACGACCTGCTGTTCGTCAAAGTCGCCACCGGCGTCGGCTCCGGCGTGATCTGCGACGGCGAGCTGCGGCGCGGAGCCCAGGGCACCGCCGGGGACATCGGCCACATCGCAGTCCCGGGTGCGCAGGACGTCCCCTGCCGCTGCGGCAACGTCGGCTGCTTGGAGGCCGTCGCCTCTGGACACGCCGTCGCCCAAGCGCTGACCCGCCAGGGCCTGACCGCCTCCTCCGGAGCAGATGTCGTGGCGCTGGTTCGCGCCGGAGATCTGGCCGCCAGCCGCGCGGTACGCCAGGCAGGACGGGAGATCGGCGCAGTGCTGGCCGCCTGCGTCAGCCTGCTCAACCCGTCCATGATCGTGATCGGCGGCATCCTCGCCGAGGCTGGGGAACACCTGATCGCCGGCATCCGCGAGGTGGTCTACTCCCGCACCCTGCCGCTGGCCACCCAGCACCTGCGGATCGTCACCTCACAGGCACGCTCGCAGGTCGGCATCCTCGGGGCCAGCGCGATGGCGGTGGACCATGTGCTGAGCCCGGAGGCGGTGGACGCGCTCATCGCGTGAGCCCGCCGGGCGGCCACCGGTGTCTCGTGAGATGGCGGCTGCCATCGGGGGCGATCCTGCCGGGTTTCCGTGCAGGCCAGGGCGCACTGAGTACTCCCTGTGCCGCAGTTGAGGGGAGCAGCGGCCAGTCAGACGGTGGTGGTCCGGCTCGCCACCTCAGCACGGCCCTGCGGTGCTCGCCGACCCCCGCGCTGCCAGCAGATCCCGGGTGACAGCCGACCGGGGCGCAGCGAAGACCTCCGCCACAGCACCGGACTCCACCACCCGTCCGCCGCTCATCACCAGTACCCGGTCGCACACCCGCCGGATCACCCCGAGGTCGTGGGAGATCAGCACCAGGGACAGCCCGGTGGTACGACGCAGCTCGATGAGCAGGTCGAGCACGGCGGCTTGTACCTGCACATCGAGGGCGGAGACCGGCTCGTCGAGGATCAGTACCCGCGGTGTGGCGGCGAGTGCTCGGGCGATCGCCACCCGCTGCCGTTGCCCCCCGGACAGGGTGCGCGGTCGCCGCCGGGCCAGCGCGGGGTCGAGGTGCACGGTGCGCAGGAGTGCGGAGAGGTCCTGGGCACCGGCGTCACGCAGCACGGCCCCGACTGTCAGGCGCGGGTCCATCGATCCGAGCGGGTCCTGCGGCACCCATCGCACGGCCCGCCGGGTGGCACGGCGACGGGACTCGGGCAACGTCGACCAGGGGTGCCCGTCCAGTTCGACGGTTCCGGCGTCCGGGGCCTCGGCGGCGAGCAGCAAGCGGGCCAGGGTGGTCTTGCCGGAGCCCGACTCGCCGACCAGCCCCAGCGCCTCACCGGCACGCAGCTGCACGTCGACGTCGTCCACCGCGGTCACGGCCCCGCCGCCTGGCAGCGGGAACGCGCGGCGCAGGCCAGTACCCGCCAGGACGACCGGGCCGGGCTCGGGCAGCGGTCCGGGGCCGTCCGGCAACCGCGCGGCGGCGACCAGCCGCCGGGTCACCGGCTCCCGGGGGTGCTCGATCACCTCGGTCACTGATCCCGACTCGACCACCACCCCGTCGTCCAGGACCAGCACCCGGTCCGCGACCCGCGCGACGGCCGCCAGATCGTGGCTGATCAGCAGCACAGCGGTGCCGGCATCGCGCAGGTCGGCCAGCAGATCGAGCACCCGGGCGGCGACGGTGGCGTCGAGGGCGGTGGTGGGCTCGTCGGCGATCAGCAGCGGTGGCCCGGCGGCGAGCGCGGCGGCGATCAGTGCCCGCTGCCGCATGCCTCCGGACAGTTGACCGGAGCGCTGCCGGGCGCGTAGTTCGGGGTTCGGCAGCCCCACCCGTTCCAGCACGTGGCGCACCCGCGCGGGGCGTTCGGTGCGGGGCCGCCGCGGATCGGGTCGGTCGGACCCATCGCGGGGGCGTCGGATCGCCACCACCTCGGCCACCTCGGCACCGACGGTGCGCAGCGGGTCCAGTGAGCCGAGCGCATCCTGCAGGACGAATCCGATGTCACGGCCACGGGCCGCCCGCCACTGCCGCGGGGTGAAGCGGTGGGCGTCGCGACCGAGCACTGTGAAGGAGTCCGCCGTCGACGGTTCCAGACCGACCAACGCCCGGGCCAGCACCGACTTGCCGGCACCCGATCCCCCGACCACCGCCACACACTCGCCCGGGTCGACCCGCAGGTCCACCCCGCGCAGCACCGGCCGGTCGAAAGCCACCCGCAGGCCGCGTACCTCCACCACGCTCATGCCGTCCCCCCGGTGACCTGTCCAAGTCGTCGGCCCAGCACGGTCAACGCCGCCGCGGTCAGGGTGATCGCGGTGCCCGGAACCACGGTCAGCCACCACGCAGAGTCCAGGTACAGCCGCCCGGCATTGACCATCGCCCCCCACTCCGGCGACGGCGGCAGCGCCCCGAGCCCGAGGAAGCTCAGCGCACACACCCACACCACCGCCTGCCCGACACCGAGGGTCGCCACCGACACCAGCGGCCACAGGGTGTTGGGGAGCACATGTCGGGTGAGCACCCGGGCCGGGCCATGACCTTCCAATCGGGCCGCCTCCACATAGCCGGAGGCCGCCACCGTGCGCACCCGTGCCCGCAAGATCCGCGCGTAGCCCGGCGCGGTCGCCACTCCGACTGCCAGCACCGACGAGCGCACCCCCGCACCCTGCACCGCCACCAACAGCAGCGCCAACACCAGGGTCGGCAGCGCGAACAACACCTCCACCACCCGCCCCACCGCGGCGTCCAGCCAGCGCGGTCCGAGCCCGGCGGTCAGACCGAGCACCAGCCCCGCGCCGACACCGATCCCGGTCGCCGCGGCACCGATCCCCACCGACGCCCTCGCCCCGTGCACCACCCGGGTCCACAGGTCACGTCCGGACTCGTCGGCACCCAGCCAATGTCCGGGGCCGGGGGCGGTGAACGCCTGTGTCGGGTCGACCGCGGCGGGATCGCCCGGTGTCAGCAGCCCCGGCCAGCACACGGCGAGCACGATCAGCCCGACGATGACGGCGGAGACCACCGCGCTGAGACGCCCGTTCATGCGACGACCTCCGGCACCACCGCCACCGTCGGCGCCGTGCGTGGGTCCAGCAGCCGCTCGATCAGGTCGACCAGCGTCATCACCACCACATAGGCCAGCGCCACCACCAGCACCGCCCCGATCACCACCGGCACATCGCGGGTCAGCGTCGCATCCAGCAGCAGCCGACCCAGCCCGGGCCGACCGAAGAGCGTCTCGACCACCACCGCACCGGACAGCAGTGAGCCGAAGGCCCACCCGGACAGCGACACCGCGGGCAGCACCCCGTGCCGCAGGCTGTGCCGCCAGAGCACCCCGACCGCCGACCCGCCCCGTGCCCGCGCGGTGACCGCGAAGGGTGCCGCCTCTGCCTCGGCCACCGAGTCCCGGATCAGTTGCCCGAGGAACCCTGCCACCGGCACCGCCAGGGTCACGGTGGGCAGCACCAGCCCTGCCGGGTCGCTTCCGGTGCTGGTCGCCGGGAACCAGCCGAGAGCGGTGGAGAACACGGCGATCAGCACCGCACCGAGCCAGAAGTGCGGGACCACCGCGGCCACCACCTCTGCCCCGCGCAGCACCGCGACGCAGGCCCGCCCCACCGGTCCACGTGCCCGCACCGCCAGCGTGGCCACGGCCAACGCCAGCACCCAGGCCAGCGTGAGGGCCAGCACCGCCAGCAGGAAGGTCCCGGGCAGTTGGTCGCGCAGCAGATCGGCCACCGGGACGCGACGGGCGTAGGAGTCGCCGAGATCGAAGGTCACCACCCGCCAGAGCTGGTTGAGGTACTGCACGATCAGCGGCCGGTCCAGCCCGTACTCCGCGCGCGCCGCCGCCACTGCTTCCGGCCCCGCCTGCGAACCGGGCCCGCCGAGAATCGCCTCGGTGGGGTCACCCCCGGCCGCCCGCAGCGCAAAGAACACCACCGTGGCGACCACCCAGGCCACCACCAGTGCGGAGCCGACCCGGCCGAGCAGCCAGCGCAGCCCGGGTCGAATCCGCGCGCTCGGATTGACCACCGCCCGGCGGGCCACCGCGGTCAGGAGACCAGGCGCGCGTCGAGGAAGGTCGGCGTCGCCACCGTGTCCAAGGTGCGCACGCCGTCCACGCCACGGACCAGGAACCGGTTGAGTTGGTCGTACAGCGGCAGCACCGTGTAGCTGTCCAGGATCAGCTGCTGCGCCTGCTGGTAGAGGGCGGACCGCTCGGTGGCGTCCGAGGTGGCGGCGGCCCGGTCGAGCAGGTCGTCCAGCGCCGGATCGGTCAGCTGCGCATGGTTGGCGAAGTAGCCACTGGGGGCGGGCACGGTGCCGTCCGAGTGGTAGAGGATGCGCAGCACATCAGCGCCAACCTTGGTGTAGGGGGCACTGACCGCCTCGTACTCGTGCGCCCCGAGCGCCGCGTACCACCCGGACAGATCCAGCGGGGTCAGCACCACATCGAACCCGACCTGCTTGGCCCCGGCCTGCAGCTGCTCGAAGAGCGACTGTTCGGCGGCCACCGACTGGTTGGTGCTCACCGGGAAGCGGACCGTGAGCCGCGCGCCGTCCTTGGTGCGGTAACCCTCGGCGTCACGCTCGGTCCATCCGGCCTCATCGAGCAGGTCGTTCGCCCGGTCCTGGTCGACGCCGAACAGCTCGGGGTCGGCGAGCACATCGGGTTCCACGCTGGACAGCGCTGCGAAGGAACGGTCGACGGTCCCGGCGAACAGGCTGTCGATCCCGGCATCCAGGTCGGTGGAGCGGATGAACGCCTCTCGGACCCGGATGTCGTCAAAGGGCGCCTGGGCGGAGTTCAACTCGATCCGGTTGGACGCCCCGGGGCGCGGGGAGTCGATCACCGTGATGTCCGTTCCGGCAGCGGCCACCGCGTCGGGCTGCGGGTTGTCGATGACCTGCACCTCGCCGGAGCGCAGCGCGGCATACCGGGTGGCGGCGTCCGGGATGAACCGCCAGGTGATCGCCTCCAGGTAGGCCGGTCCGTCGTGTTCAGCGGCCGGATCGAGCCCGGCGTAGTCGTCGTTGCGGACCAGGTCAACCTGCTGCTGCGGCGTCCACCCGTCGACGATGAACGGTCCGGTGCCGACCGGGGCAGCGCAGTTGGCGTCCATGCCGCGCGCGATTCCGGTGGGCGACTCCATCGCGGTCCACTGCTGGCTGAGTGACTCCAACAGCGCCGAATCCGGCTCGGTCAGGTGGAACCGGGCATGGGTGGCGTCGACAGCTTCCACCGACTCGACCTTCTGCACCGCCAGGTACCCGGTCGAGGAGCCGGTGTCCGGGTCTTGCAGGTGGGCGATATTCGCCGCCACCGCCTCGGCGTCGAAGGGCGTGCCGTCGGTGAACGTGACCCCGTCAGCCAGGGTGAAGTCCCAGGTCAGACCATCCTCGCTGACGGTCCACGCCGTGGCGAGCCAGGGCAGGATCGTGCCGTCGGTATCCCGCCCGACCAGGGGCTCCAGGTACTGGGTGCTGATCAGCGCCTGCGGGTAGTTGCCGCCCACATGCGGATCGAGGCAGGTGGGTTCAGCGTCGCCGCTGGCGTACACCAGGGTGCCGCCCTCCTGTGGGGTCGGGTCCGCGGAGCTGTCGCCGCCTCCGGTGCAGGCGGCGACCAGGAGCACCGGCAGAGCGACGGCGAGGACACGGATGGGTTGACGGGGCACGGGGCTCCACCTTCGGCTGATCGAGAGTTGTTGAACTGCGTCCAACAATAGACGTCATGGCTACGATGGTCGGGTGACGCTCCCCACACGACGAGCCGGTCGGCCGCACGCCTCCTCCCGAGCGATGCTGGAGGAGGCCGCCGGGGAGCTCTTTCTGGAGCAGGGCTACTCCGCCACCTCGGTCGCCGACATCACCCGCCGAGCCGGGGTCAGTCGCTCAACCTTCTTCAACTACTTCGACCAGAAGAGCGATCTGCTGTGGGCCGGGTTCGACGAGCGGGTCGCCGCCCTGCGCACTGAGCTGACGTCCTTTCCCGGCGACCCACGAGCCTCCCTGTTCCGCCTCGCCGACGATCTGCCCGCCGAGCACGTCGCACTGGCCTTCACCCACAGCGACGCGATGGGCCTGGGCGACGAGCTTCGCCAGGCCACTGCCCGCCGGATCATGGAGGTCGCGGACACCCTCATGCTCGCCGGCGCGCACCTCGACCCCATGCACGCTCGGGTGGCAGCCGTCGCCTGGGCCGGTGCGCTCATCGCCGCCGTTCAGGAGTGGTCACGCAGTGGCGCGGCCCGCAGTCGCCTCACCGAACACCTCGGTGCCGCACTGGAGCCGGTCGCAACAGCCTTCGACCGGGGCTGATCACCCCGGCCGCTCTCGGGCGGGGCCGAGTACCTGGCCGGCGTGGGGCAGTGTCGGGAGCCCGCCGCAGTCGAGGACAGCACCGCCTGCACATGGGGCACACAGCCCTCATCCAGCACTGTTGAACTCTCAACAATTCCCGTAAGGTCGTGGCACGCCGACCCCAACCCGAGGAGACGTCATGCCCGACCGCACAGCCGCCGCGGCCGAGCGCCAGGCTCGCCTGGCCGCCATCCGCGCCCAACAGCAGCGCAGCCGCACCCGCCGCACCTGGTGGATCGGATCAATCGCCGGAGTGCTGGTGCTGGGATTGGTGGGGGTGAGCATCGCGGTGATCTGGGACGCCGGCCGCGACCAGGCCGCCCTGCAGGCCGCCGCCGAGCAGGACATCGACGGCGTCGAGGCCCACGAGGGTCTGACGTTCAACCACGTCACCACCACGGTCGACTACCCGCAGACCCCGCCCGCTGGTGGCGACCACAACCCCGCCTGGCTGAACTGCGGCGTCTACACCGAGCCGGTCCCGACCGAGAACGCCGTGCACTCCCTGGAGCACGGTGCCGTCTGGATCACCTACTCCCCCGACCTGCCCGCCGATCAGGTCGAGACCCTGAACACGATGGCCGAAGGGCAGTCGTACGTACTGGTCAGCCCGTTCGAGGGCATGGACGCCCCGATCACCATCACCGCCTGGGGTTACCAGCTGACCGTCGACGACGCGGACGACCCGCGCTTGCCCACGTTCATCCAGAAGTACCTGCTCAACCCGGAGCTGGCCGAGGTCGGTGCCCCGTGCTCCAGCGGTGTGGGTGTGCCTGCGTGACCGAGCACGTCAACGACGACCGGCCGCGGGGTCTACCCCGGCCAGTCGTCGCCGCGTTCCTGGTCGCCGTACTAGCCGTAGGCGCGCTGCTCGGCGCACTCTTTGCCCGGCAGCCCGCGCTGGCCGTGCCCGCGGAGAGCTCGGTGGATGTCGGCTTCGCCCGGGACATGCAGGCCCACCACGCGCAGGCCGTTGATATGGCGGTACTGATCCGCGACCGCAGCACGGATGAGGAGGTCCGCACGGTCGCCCTGGACATCTTGCTGACCCAGCAGAACCAAATTGGGCAGATGTCCGGCTGGCTGAGCACCTGGGGCCTACCCGCCGCCGGCAGCGCCGCCCCGATGGCCTGGATGACTGGTGACGAGGGGCACAAGCACGCCGCGGCAACCAGCGGCTCCTACGCAGACATGCCCGGCTGGGTGAGCTCGGACGACCTGGCCCGACTGACCGCAGCCGAGGGCGTCGAGGCGGACCGCCTTTTCCTGCAGCTGATGATCCCGCACCACGAGGGCGGGGTGGAGATGGCGCAGTACGCCGCCGAGCGCGCCCGGATGCCGCAGGTGGTGGACCTGGCGCGCGGAATCGTGTCCTTCCAGCAGAAGGAGCTCACCGCCCTGCAGGACATGCTCGACGCTCGCGGAGGCCCGGTCGACTGATCGTTGTTAGTAACGATTCTCATTACATGCTACGTTCCTTCCCACCACATCAGCCCACCTGGGAAGGAGTCGGCGCGGCCCGTCCGCGCCCTCACTATGAACACCCGCACCCGACCCCTCGCCGCACTCGGCACCGGCCTGACCGCCGCCCTGCTGCTGGCCGCCTGCGGACAGTCGGAGGACGCCGCCACCCCGGCCGCCTCCTCCACCCCCGAGCCCACCGCCACCTCGCAGGAGTCCGCCAACCTCAAGCCGCGGCTGGTGCTCACCTACGACAGCGGCATCCAGGTGCTCGACGCCACCACCCTGGAGCTGGTCGCCGACCTGGAGCTGGACGGCTTCAACCGGGTCAACCCGGCCGGCGACGGTCGGCACGTGATGGTCTCCACTGCCGGCGGCTTCCAGGTGCTCGACGCCGGGACCTGGGCCCAGGCGCATGGCGATCACTCGCACTTCTTTGTCGCCGATCCGACTCTGACCGACCTGACCTATCAGGCACAGACTCCGGGGCACGTGGTGGTGCACGACGGCCGCACCGCGCTCTTCGACGACGGCACCGGGCAGGTGACCATCGTCGACTCCGCGGACATCGCCGCTCCCGACGCCGAGCGCCGCGAACTCAGCACCCCGCAGGCGCACCATGGCGTCGCGGTGGAGCTCTCCGATGGCAGCGTTGTGGTCTCCGAGGGCGATGAGGATGCCCGCACCGGCATCCGCCTGCTCGACGCCGACGGCACCGAGACCGCCGTGAACGATCAGTGCCCCGGCGTGCACGGCGAGGCGATGGCCGCCGGTGAGACCGTCGTCATCGGCTGCGAGAACGGCGCACTGGTGGTCAAGGACGGCCAGATCACCAAGGTCACCGCCCCCGACGCCTACGGCCGGATCGGCAACCAGGCCGGTTCTGAGGACTCCCCGATCGTGCTGGGCGACTACAAGTCCGACCCGGATGCGGAGCTGGAGCGCCCGACCCGGGTCAGCCTGATCGACACCCGCAGCAATGAACTGACGCTGGTGGATCTGCCGTCCTCGTACACCTTCCGCTCGCTGGCCCGCGGTGACGACGGGGAGGCCCTGGTGCTCGGCACCGACGGGCACCTGCACGTGATCGACCCCGAGTCCGGCACTCTGCTGCGCTCGATGCCGGTGTTGGACGCCTGGGAGGAACCGGAGAACTGGCAGGAGCCGCGCCCGGCGATCCAGGTCCACGACGGCACCGCGTACATCACCGACCCGGCGAACGACCGCCTGCTGGCTGTCGACATCCTCACCGGCGAGGTCTGGAACACCGCCGACCTCACCGTGACCCCCAACGAGCTGACCGTCGCCACCGGCGAGGCCGCGGCCCATGCGGACCAGCTCGTCGGCGGCGAGGACCACGCGGACCACGATCACGCGAAGGACGAGGACGCAGGGGACGACCACGCCCATGAGGAGGCGACCGCCACCGCCTGACAGCACGCGACGACGGCCCGGCCCCCTCGGGGGTCGGGCCGTCGTGGTGTGTGCTCAGTGCGAGCGCAGCGCGTCGATCAGCTCGTCCTTCGTCATCGACGAGCGACCCTCGATGTCCAGCTCCGCGGCCCGCTTGCGCAGGTCGTCAACGGTCCAGTCGTCGTAGGACCCGGACTCCCCGCCCTTGCGTCCCACCTCGTCGCGGCCACGTGCGGCAGCGGCGTTGGCGATCCGAGCGGACTTCTCCTTGCTGTTCCCCTCGTCCCGGAGCTCCTCATACAGCTCCTTGTCCTTGACGCTGGGACCGGGATCACGTTCCGGCATGGCGACCTCCTTCGGGTGATCCCTCGACTGTGCTCCGGACCGGCTCGGCCCGCATCTCAGCCGTCCAGGAACCGCCGCACCGCCTCGACCACCAGCGCATGGTCCTCCGCCTGGGACAGCCCGGAGACCGTGACCACCCCGACGATGCCGACCCCCTCGACATGCACCGGAAACGCCCCACCGTGGGCGGCATAGCGCTGCACAGACAACTGCTGCTTCTCCGCGAAGGTCGTCCCCGCCGCCCGGTGTCGCAGGCCTTGCAAGAAGGACGAGGTGCCGAAGCGCTCCACCACCCGCACCTTGCGCTCGATCCAGCTGTCGTTGTCCGGTGTGGTGCCCGGCCGTGCGGCGTGGAACAGCTGCTGGCGGCCACGGCGGATGTCCACCGTGACCGCCAACTGCCGTTCTGCGGCCAGCGCGACTAGCAGACCGCCCAGTTCCCAGGCGTCGTCATTGCTGAATGTGGCGAACCGCAGCTCACGCTCCTGCTGCTCCACCTCCGCCACCAGGCGGCTGATGTCCTCGGTCATACCCGCCAGGATGTCAGCCCCGACGGCGAGCGCGCAGCACGGCGTCCGTGACCTCATGCTCCCGTTCGCCGTGCCGCTCCACCCGCTCGCGCGCCTCGGCGACCTCGACATCCCACTCGGCGGGGTCGAGCAGCGCCGCGACCTGCTCCGCGGTGACGAACCAGTCCTCCAGCGCACCCAGCCCGTCGCGCAGATGCCGGTCGTGCGGGTGGTGTCCGACGATGAGTAGCGTGCCACCCGGTGCGACTGCCTGGGCCATCCTGCGGAACAGCGCGTCGCGCCCGCCCGGCTCCGGATGCAAGAAGTGCGAGGTCACCAGGTCGTACCGCCGCCCTTCGGCGTCCCACTGCCCGGCGTCTGCCTGCTCGGTGCGCACCTGCACGCCGCGGTCAGCCGCGAGCGCCGCCACCCGGTCCAACGCCCCCTGCGCGATGTCCACCGCGGTCACCTGCCATCCGCGCTGCGCCAGCCACACCGAGTCGCCGCCCTCCCCGGCCCCGATGTCCACCGCCGTGCCCGGGGTCAGATCGGCAGCCTCGGTCTCCAGCACCCGGTTCGGTCGCCCGGACCACATTGGCACCGGTGTGCGGTAGCGCTCCTCCCAGTACTCCCGCCCGGTCGGCAGCTGCCCGTGCATGGCCTGCGCAACGCGCTCGTGCTGCGCCGCCCGGACCGCCGACTCGGTGTCCTCCTCGATCAGCTCCATATTCAGCATCGCCGCGGCCTGCTGCCCCTGCGCGGCGGCAACGATCACCTGCGCACTGAGGTCGGTCACATTACCCGCCGCCCGCACCCCCGCCACGGCGGTCTTTCCACGATCACCGGTGGGCAGGAATGCCGACCCGGGCAGCGGGCCCTCCTCGACGACCAGGCCCAGCCCGTCCAACCCGTCCAGCCGCGGACGCATCGGTGCCCCGGTGGCCACCACATCGGCGTCCAGCACCTCACCGGACACCAACCGCAGCCCGGTCAGCACGTCCTGCTCCACGCGCACCGAGACCGGTCGACCCTCGACCACCCGCACACCCCGGGCCGCGAGCCGTTCCCCGTCCTGGCTGGTCAGCGGCTCCGCCGTGACGAAGGTGAGGTCGGCGGTCCAGTTCCGCCACAGCAACGCCTGGTGCAGCGTCCCGATCAGCACGATCCGCCGGTCACGCACCTCCCACCCGTGGCAGTAGGGGCAATGCACGACATCCCGTCCCCAGCGCTCACGCAGCCCGTCCACCGCGGGCAGCTCATCCACCAGTCCGGTGGCGACCAGCACCCGACGCGCCCACACCGGGCCGAGACCCGCCACCTCGGCACGGAAGTCCGCCCCCTCGCGCTGGATTCGCGTCACCCGACCGGCGACCACCCGGACCCCGTAGGCCTCGACCTCAGCGCGCCCACGGGCCAGCAATTCGGCCGGCGGCAGCCCGTCATGGCCGAGGTACGCGTGCATGTGGGCAGCCGGGGCATTGCGGGGTTCACCCGCATCCACCACCAGCACCCGCCGCCGCGCACGGCCCAGGGTCAGCGCACCACTGAGCCCGGCCGCACCGCCACCGACGACCAGCACATCCACCCGGTTCTCGCCCATGTCCATCCTTCGCTCCGGCGGGTCGGTCGCCCGCAGATGACCAGACTCCGATGCGCTCACCAGGTTGACAACTCTCGTTGCCGGATCGGCAAACTGTGCCCATGTCCGCACACCGACCCGGGCCGCCGCCCTTCACCACCGATTCCGCCGAGCAGGAGCCGGTGGAGGATGCCGTCGTCCTGGACGGCGTCGGCCCCCGGTTGCGCGCCCTGCGTCAGGCCGCCGGGGCCACCCTGGCCGACCTGTCCGCCACCACCGGCATCTCGGTCAGCACACTGTCCCGGTTGGAGTCCGGACAGCGCCGTCCCACGCTGGAACTGCTCCTCCCCCTGGCCCGCGCCCATCAGGTCCCGCTGGACGATCTGGTGCCGGATGCCTCCACCGCCGACCCCCGGGTGCACCCCCGCCCCACCGTCCGGCACGGCGTGACCTACCTCCCGCTCACCCGTCGGCCGGGCGGTGTGCAGGCCTACAAGATGGTCATGCCGCCCACCGACCCCGAGGCACCACCCCGTGAGCTCCGGGTGCATGAGGGCTACGAGTGGCTCTACGTCCTGTCCGGAGCGGTCCGGCTCCGGCTCGGTGAGCACGACATCGTCCTCGGCCCCGGTGAGGTCGCCGAGTTCGACACCCGCACCCCGCACCTGATCGAGAACGCCCTGACCAGCCCCACCGAGGTGCTCGCACTCTTCGGTCCCCAGGGCGAGCGGATGCACGTGCGGGCCCGACCCAAGAAGTCCACCCCGGTCTAGCCCAGCGCCAGCACACCCGCCACCACACACAGCGGCGCGATCCACCACCCCTGCACCAGCAACCCCCGCACCGGCACATGGGCCAGCATCTGCCGACACCGCTGCCACCACAGCACCGTGGCCAGTGACGCCCACGGCGTCAGCAACGGCCCGGCGCCCACCCCGACCAGCACCGCCGCCAACCGGGTCGGATCGCCACCCGCCGCCGGTTCCACCACCAGATAGCCCGGCAAGTTGTTCAGCAGATTCGCCGCCCCGGTGGCCAGCCCGGCCAGCACCAGCAGCGGCCCAGTCGACGTGCCCGCCGGTGCCAGGCCCGCCACCCACTCGCCCAGCCCTCGCACCTGCGCGGTCTCCACCGCGACGAACAGCCCGCCGACCACCAGCAGCATCCGCCAGGGCACCAGCTGTCCGACCGGGGTGGGCAACCCACCGCGCCGCCAGCCACCGAGCGCCAGCAGCACTGCCGCCGCCAGCACGGCCACTAGCCACACCGGAGCCCCGCTGACGAATCCCACCGCCATCACACCGACCACCATCGCCGTGGCCACCAGCAGCACCCGGTCCTGCGGCACAAACCGCTCCCCGGGCTCGAACCTGCCGCGCAACCGCCCCCGCCCGCGCACGGCCAGCACCAGCACCGTCACCGCGATCACCACCACCGCCGGCAGCCACATCAACCCGACGTAACTCACCCCCGCCACCGCGAACCGGTGGTCGGCCAGCAGATTGGTCAGGTTGGACACCGGCAGCAGCAGCGACGCGGTGTTGGCCAGCGCCACCACGGTCAGCGCGTAGAACACCGCCGTCCGATCGTCACCCCCGCCCACCCGTCGCCCGGCCCGGATCGCCAACGGCGTCAGCAGCACCGCTGTGGTGTCCAGCGACAGCACCACCGTCGAGGCCACCGCCACCAACACCAACAGCATCCACAACGCCCAGCGCCGCCCGCGGGCCACGCGTGCCGCCCCGTCAGTCGCCGCATCGAACAGCCCGGCCACCGCGCAGCACTCAGCCACCACCGTCAACGCCGCGACGAACCCGAGCACCGGCAACACCCGCCCCACGAGCGCCCCGGCATCCGCGCCGGGCAGCGCGCCGCTGACGATCAACGCCGCCGCGACGACGGCAGCCACCGCCCACCAGGGGACTCGACGCAGCACGCTCAGCACGGGAGGACTGTAGGGCCGCCCGCGCCCCGACGCCTCAGCCCAGCAATCCCCGCGCCAGCGCGGGCGCCAGCACCGGCGTCAACGGCAGCCTCGGGATCAGCGTGGCCTGCACCGCGTGATACAGATCCGCCTTGCCCGCCCACACGGTGCGGGACACCCGGTTGTCGGTGCCCAGCTCGTGCCACCAGGACCCGCCGGAGCGGTCGATCAGGAACTCCTGCGCGTAGTCCCACCAGGTGGCGTACCACCGGTCGAATCGGTCGTCCCCGGTGGCCGCGTGCAGGGCCGCGGCGGCGGCAATGGCCTCGGCGACCACCCAGTGCATCCGCTCGCGCACCACCGGCTGCCCGGACCAGTCGACGGTATAGACGAATCCGGGTGCCCCGTCGACCGCCCAGCCCTCCCGGACCGCCGCGTCGAAGAGCTGCACTGCGTCGTCCAGCATCCAGGCCGGGGCTACGTCACCGGCGGCGGTCAGCGCCGCGCGGGCGTGCAGGGTCAGCCGCGCCCACTCCAGCCAGTGCCCAATGGTCGCGCCGTAGGGGCGGAACGGATGTGCGGGGGTGTCCGCGTTGTACTCCAGATCCGGTGCCCATCCGGTGTCGAAGTGCTCGGGGATCCGCCACTGATTCTCCCGGGCGAAGCCGTGCACTACCCGGCTGATCATCCGCACCGCGCGGTCCAGCCAGATCCGCTCACCGGTGACGTCGGCGGCGGCCAGGTAGGCCTCGACCGTGTGCATGGTGGCGTTGACCCCGCGGTACGGGTCCAACTGCCCGAAACCACGGTCCCAGGACTCGACCACCATGCCGGCATCCTCGTCCCAGAACCGCCGCTCGGAGACCGTCAACGCCTCGCGCAGCAGCTCCGCGGCACCGGGCCGTCCGACCGCGGTGGCCGAGGCGGCGGCCAACACCACGAATGCGTGCGGGTAGGCGCCCTTGGCGTCGTCCACCGGACCGTCCGGACCGACCTCGGTGAACCAGCCCCCATGCTCCTGGTCCTGGAACACCCCGGTCAGCGCGCGCAGCCCGTGGTCGACCAGGGGGGCACTGCCCGGGCGGCCAAGCAGCGCACCCAGGGCATACACGTGGGTCATCCGGCAGGTGATCCACAGTTCCCAGGGACCGGACTGTGGGCGACCGACCTCGTCGAGGCGGGTGAAACCTCCCGCCGGGTCGGCGGCGGCATGTCCGAAGGACAGCAACCGGTCAGTCTCGGACTCCAGCCAGCGATGATGCGCGGGCGTCGTCAGCCACGTCATGTGGCTCAGGGTAGTGGTCAGCGGCGTCGATGCCGGTGGGATCGGGCATTTCGGCTGTGATCTGCCGAACACTCGGTACCCACCCGTAGGTCCACCTCTCGCGGGTCATTGGTACCGAGCGCAGGCCCGTCGTCCGCTCATCCGTCCGCTTCGGGCTACTCGGGCGCTTCGATCCAGACCGATGGTGCGTTGACACGGTCCGACCAGCCACCACACTGGTGTCACCGGCCCTCCGGTGCCCTCCCCTGCCCGCGTCCCCCCGCCCTGGAGCACTGTGTCCCACGATCCCGCGCGCCTGAGCAGCACCCTCGACCAGCTGGACGCCGTCCTCTTCGATCTGGACGGGGTGCTCACCCCGACCGCTGTCGTGCACATGCACGCCTGGTCCCGGCTGTTCACCCCGGTGCTCGCCGCCCACGGCGCGACGCCCTACACCGACGCCGACTACTTCGCGTACATCGACGGTAAGCCCCGCTACGACGGCGTGCGCAGCCTGCTGACCAGCCGCGGCATCGAGCTGCCCTGGGGCGACCCCTCGGACGGCCCGGAGGCTGAGACGGTCTGCGGCCTGGGCAACCGGAAGAACGCCGTCTTCACCGAGGTGCTGCGCACCGAGGGCGTCACCCCCTACCCGGGATCGGTGGCGCTCGTGGACGCGCTGATCGCGGACGGCAGGAAGGTCGCCGTGGTGTCCTCCTCCCGCAACGCTGTGCCGGTGCTGGCCGCCGCCGGCCTGACCGACCGCTTCCCGGTGGTGGTCGACGGCCTGGTGGCCGCCGAGCGCGGACTGCCCGGCAAGCCCGCCCCTGACACCTACCTGGACGCCGCCGCGCAGCTCGGGGTGCCCGCCGCCCGCGCCGTGGTGGTGGAGGACGCCGAATCCGGTGTCGCCTCCGGCCGCGCCGGTGCCTTCGGGCTGGTGGTCGGCGTCGATCGTGGTGCCGGAGCCGACACCCTGATCGAGAACGGCGCAGACCTGGTCGTCCAGGACCTGGCCGAGTTGCTGTCCCCCGAGACCACCCACGACGGAAGCACCGCCCTGTGAACCACTCTTCCCTGTTCACCCCCGACCCCATCGACCGGCACCGGTTCCCACCGGATGCCTGGGGCCTGCGGGAGACCCGCTACGACGCCGGCGATCTGGGCCGTTCCGAGACGCTGTTCGCGGTCGGCAACGGCTATCTCGGCATGCGCGGCAATGTCGAGGAGGGCCGGGATTCCTTCGCCCACGGCACCTTCATCAACGGCTTCCATGAGACGTGGCCGATCCGGCACGCCGAGGAGGCCTACGGCTTCGCCCGGGTGGGCCAGACCATCGTCAACGTGCCGGACAGCAAGATCCTGCGCTTGTACGTCGACGACGAGCCGCTGCTGCTGACCGTGGCCGACCTGCACGAGTACGAGCGGACCCTCGACTTCCGCGACGGGGTGCTGCGCCGCGAGCTGATCTGGCAGACCCCCTCGGGCAAGAAGGTCCAGGTCCGCAGCCAGCGCATGGTGTCCTTCACCGAGCGTCATCTGGCGGTGATGACCTACGAGGTCACCCTGCTGGACGCCGACGCTCCCGTGGTGGTCTCCAGCCAGATGCTCAACCGCCAGGACGGCCAGGACGAGTACCACGTGCGCGCCGCGGCGATGGGCGAGGGCTTCGACCCACGCAAGGCGGAGTCGCTGGAGAACCGGGTGCTGGTGCCGAGCCTGCACTGGGCCGCCGACGGTCGCTATGTGCTGGGCTACCGGGTCGCCGACTCCGGGATGACCCTGGCCGTGGCCGCCGACCACACCATCGACACCGAGAACTCCTACGAGGAGCGCTCCCTGGTCGAGGAGGACTTGGCCAAGCACGTCTACCGGGTGGACGCGAAGCAGGGCAAGACGATCACGATCACCAAGGTCGTGTCGTACCACTCCTCGCGCGGGGTGCCCGCCAAGGAGCTGGTCGACCGCTGCCGCCGCACCCTGGACCGGGTGGCCGCCGAAGGCGTCCAGCACCAGTTCACCGAGCAGCGGGCATGGCTGGATGCCTTCTGGACGCGCAGCGATGTCGAGGTTCCCGGGCAGCCGGAGCTCCAGCAGGCGATCCGGTGGAACCTGTTCCAGATCGCCCAGGCCACCGCCCGCGCGGAGGGCAACGGCATCCCGGCCAAGGGCTTGACCGGCTCGGGCTACTCGGGTCACTACTTCTGGGACACCGAGATCTACGTCCTGCCCTTCTTGACGTACACCTCGCCGCGGATCGCCCGCAACGCGCTCCGGTTCCGGTACACGATGCTGGACGACGCCCGCAAGCGTGCCGCCGAGCTGAACCAGAACGGTGCGCTGTTCCCCTGGCGCACGATCAACGGCGAGGAGGCCAGCGCCTACTACGCCGCCGGCACCGCGCAGTACCACATCGACGCGGATATCGCCCATGCCGTCAAGCAGTACGTCGCGGCGACCGGGGACCAGGACTTCCTGGCCCGAGAGGCGATCGACATCCTGGTGGAGACCGCCCGGATGTGGGCCGACCTCGGCTTCTGGCGCGGCCACAACGGCGACAGCACCTTCCACATCCACGGGGTCACCGGCCCTGACGAGTACACCACCGTGGTGAACGACAACCTGTTCACCAACGTGATGGCCCGCGCCAACCTGCGGGGCGCGGTCGACGCCGTGGACCGCCTGGCCAAGGACGACCCCGCCGCACACGCCGCACTGCTGGAGCGCCTGCACCTGACCCAGGACGAGCTGGACGAGTTCGCCCGGGCCGCCGAGCACATGGCGATCCCCTTCGACGAGCGACTGGGCATCCACCCGCAGGACTCGCAGTTCCTGGAGAAGGAGCTGTGGGACCTGGCCAACACCGACCCCAGCAAGCGTCCGCTGCTGCTCTACTACCACCCGCTGGTGATCTACCGGTTCCAGGTGCTCAAGCAGGCCGATGTGGTGCTGGCACTGTTCCTGCAGGGTGACCAGTTCACCCTGGAGGAGAAGCTCGCGGACTTCGACTACTACGACCCGCTGACCACCGGCGACTCCACCCTGTCTGCGGTGGTGCAGTCGATCATCGCCAGCGAGGTCGGCTACCAGGAGTTGGCGCTGCGCTACTTCAACTCCGCGGTCTACGTCGACCTGGCCGACCTGCACCACAACACCTCCGACGGGGTGCACGTCGCCTCGTTGGGCGGGGTGTGGAGCGCCCTGGCCTGCGGTTTCGGTGGCATGCGCGACCACGAGGGCGTCATCACCCTCGACCCGCGCCTGCCCGAGGTCTGGGACGGTCTGACCTACCGGATCACCCTGCACAGCACCCGGGTCCGGGTGGATGTGCGGCACACCGAGCTGCGCCTGACTGTCGAGGACGGCGAGGAGGCACAGCTGCTGGTCCGCGGCGAGGCGGTCACCGTCAGGGCCGGTGAGCCGGTCACGGTGACGCTAGCCCCCGCGCCCCGTCTGATCGGGACGCCGACCGTCCGGGACATCGAGGGCAGCCGCCGGGCGGACGGGACGCTGATCACCGCGTCGGTGCCGGACCACCCGGCGGTGACCCCGCCGCCCGCCCCCGCAGGCTGATCCACCACGGGTACCCAGGGCGCTCACACCCCTGGGTACCCGTGACCGGTTTATCGTCACTGGCAGTCGACTTCCGAGGGAGCTGCCCGTGGACCGTGCCCAGATCTTCGCCCTGATCGCCGGGGCCGTGGTGGTCACCGCCGTCTGCCGTCGTCGTGGTTGGTCCGCCCCGCTGGTGCTGGTGGCCGCGGGCCTGGTGGTGTCGTACATCCCGGGTGTGCCGGAGTACGACATCGACCCGCAGCTGATCCTGGAGTTCGTGCTGCCGCCGCTGCTGTTCTCCGCTGCGCGGTCCTCGTCGTATCAGGACATGCGGCGCTCGTTGAACTCCATCGTGCGCCTGGGCGTGGGCCTGGTGCTGGTCTCTGCGGTGGCGGTGGCCCTGGTGGCCTGGGCGCTGATCCCGGACCTGCCCTTCGCCGCGGCACTGGTGCTGGGCGCGGTGGTCGCTCCCCCGGATGCGGTGGCGGCTGCTGCGGTGGGCCGGAAGTTGGGTCTGCCGCGCCGGGTAATGACGGTGATTTCTGGGGAGAGTCTGATCAACGACGCCACCTCACTGACCCTGTACAAGGTGGCGCTGGCCGGTGCCGCCTCCGGGGCGTGGGCGTTCTCCGAGGGGCTGACCACCTTCGCGTTGGCCGTGCTGGTCGGGGTGGCGCTGGGTCTGGTGATCGGCTGGGTGGTGCACCAGCTGCGGCTGCGCTTCGACGACTCGGTGGTGTCCTCGACCATCGCGCTGCTCACCCCCTTCGCGTGCTACTGGGGTGCCGAGCACCTGGGCGGCTCCGGGGTGTTGGCCGTGGTCGCCGCCGGGCTGTACCTGGGCCATACCGCGCCGAGTGCCGGATATGCCACGCGGCTGGTGCAGGACCCGATCTGGGAGACCCTGGATCTGCTGTTGGAGTCCTTCACCTTTGCCCTGATCGGGGTGCAGCTGCCCTGGCTGATCGCGGATGTGAACGCCTCCAACCAGGGTCTGGGCACCGCGCTGCTGCTGGCCGCGGCGGTGCTGGGCACGGCGATGGTGGTGCGCCCGCTGTACGTCTTCGCCACCGCCTGGGTGGATCATCTGCGCCTGCCCGGCTCGCACCGCGACCATTCCGACGCCCTGTCGGTGAAGGAGTCGGCGGTGGTCTCCTGGGCCGGGATGCGCGGCGTGGTGACCCTGGCGGCGGCAGCCGGTATCCCCGCGTTGGCCGGGGGTGTCGCGTTCCCGGATCGGGCGACGCTTCAGCTCGTCGCGTACAGCGTGGCCATCGGCACCCTGTTGCTCCAGGGACTCACTCTGCCGTGGTTGATCCACCGCCTGGGGGTGCGTTCGGACGACGGCATTCGGGACCGCGCGCAGGAGGCTCGCCTGCGGATCTCCACTGCGAAGGCCGCCCAGCAGGTGATCGAGGAGCGCCGGGAGCAGTGGACACCGCAGATCGGTGCCAAGAAGGCGGCCCTGCTCACCCAGGGGCTGGCCGAGGGCATCGCGCGCAAGGAGAAGGCCACCGCGATCATGTTGGACCCGTCCATCGCCAGTGAGGAGGACCTGGCCCGGGTCAGCTCGAGCCGCAGCCGGGCGATGCAGGACCTGCGCCGGGACATCGTGGCTGCTCAGCGCGCTGCCCTGGTGGCCGAGCGGGATGCGGGCAACATCGACGAGGTCGTGATGCGTCAGGTGCTCCGGGAGCTGGATCTGGAGGACGAGTCCTTGGACGCCGCCCCCATCAATCGGATCTAGCCGAAACCCACTCAAAGCGCCCGGGTCGAAGGTCCGTGGGACATGGGGCCCAGACTTTGTGAATGCAATCACTTAGTCTGTTTTCACGAGGTCACCGTCGCCCTCAGCCCATCGGAATCGAGCACACGGGAGACCCGCGTGACCACCACCACGAGCACCGACACCGGCGTCACCGCCGCGATCGACCAGCTGGTCGCCGGCGCCACCAAGGCCCTGGCCGAGTACGCCCGCTTCACCCAGGAGGATGTCGACCGCCTGGTGAAGAAGGCCGCCGTCGCCGCCCTGGACCAGCACGGTCACCTGGCCGAGCTCGCCGTGAACGAGACCGGCCGCGGCGTGTTCGAGGACAAGGCCGTCAAGAACATCTTCGCCTGCGAGCACGTCACCAACTCGATGTCGTCCCTCAAGACGGTGGGCGTGATCAACGAGGACGAGATCAACGGCATCACCGAGATCGCCGAGCCGGTGGGCGTCATCTGCGCGATGACCCCGGTGACCAACCCCACCTCCACCGCGATCTTCAAGGCCCTGATCGCGCTGAAGACCCGCAACCCGATCATCTTCGCCTTCCACCCGAACGCGCAGCAGTCCTCCGTGGCCGCCGCCACGGTGGTCCGCGACGCCGCGGTGGCCGCCGGTGCCCCCGAGCACTGCATCCAGTGGGTCGAGGCCCCCTCGATGGAGGCGACCAGCACGCTGATGAACCACCCCGGGGTCTCCACGATCCTGGCCACCGGTGGCAACGCGATGGTGAAGTCGGCCTACTCCTGCGGCAAGCCCGCCCTCGGCGTCGGTGCCGGCAACGTCCCCGCCTACATCGAGAAGTCGGCCAAGCTCAAGCGTGCGGTCAACGACGTGGTGCTGAGCAAGGCCTTCGACAACGGCATGATCTGCGCCTCCGAGCAGGCCGTCATCCTCGACGACGAGATCTACGACGCTGCCCTGGCCGAGTTCGCCGTCCTGCACGCCTACAAGGTGAGCAAGAAGGAGAAGGCGCTGCTGGAGAAGTTCATCTTCGGTGTCGAGGCCAAGGGCAAGAACTGCGCCGACGCGAAGCTGAACCCCACCGTGGTCGGCAAGTCGCCGCAGTGGATCGCGGAGCAGGCCGGGTTCACGGTCCCCGAGGGCACCTCGATCATCCTGGCCGAGGTCTCCGGCGTCGGCCCGCACGAGCCGCTCACCCGGGAGAAGCTCTGCCCGGTGCTCGCCGTCCTGCGCGCCACCAGCACCGAGCACGGCTTCCAACTCGCCGAGCAGATGGTGGAGTTCGACGGTCTGGGTCACTCCGCCGCGATCCACACCCAGGACGACGCACTGACCGTCGAGTACGGCCGCCGGGTCAAGGCGATCCGGGTGATCTGCAACGCCCCGTCCTCCCTTGGTGGCATCGGCGACATCTACAACGCCTTCATCCCCTCGCTGACCCTGGGCTGCGGCTCCTACGGCCACAACTCGGTGTCCAACAACGTGTCGGCGATCAACCTGGTGAACATCAAGCGCGTGGGCCGGAGGAACAACAACTTGCAGTGGTTCAAGGTCCCGGCCAAGACGTACTTCGAGCCGAACGCCATCCGCTACCTGTCCGACATGGCCGACGTCGAGCGCGTCACCATCGTCACCGACTCCACGATGACCACCCTGGGATTCGTCGACAAGGTGCTGGACGTGCTGAACCGCCGCCCGAACAAGGTGTCGGTGCAGATCATCGACCAGGTCGAGCCGGAGCCCTCGGTGCAGACCGTGCAGGCCGGTGCGGCGCAGATGCGGCACTTCCGCCCGGACACGATCATCGCGCTGGGCGGTGGCTCCCCGATGGACGCCGCCAAGGTGATGTGGCTGCTGTACGAGCACCCGGAGATCGTCTTCAGCGACCTGAAGCAGAAGTTCTTCGACGTGCGCAAGCGTGCGTTCAAGTTCCCGATCCTGGGTGACCTGGCCAAGCTGGTCTGCATCCCCACCACCTCAGGCACCGGTGCCGAGGTCACCCCCTTCGCGGTGATCTCCGACCCGGAGGCCGGCAAGAAGTACCCCCTGGCCGACTACGCGCTGACCCCGACCGTGGCGATCATCGACCCGGTGCTGACCTCCAAGATGCCCGCGAGCCTGGCGGCGGACTCCGGATTCGACGCGCTGACCCACGCCACCGAGGCCTTCGTCGCGGTCTACGCGAACGACTTCACCGACGGCATGGCGTTGCAGGCGATCCGGCTGATCTTCGACAACCTGGCCCAGTCCGTGAACGGTGACCCCGCCGACCCGGCGACCAAGGCCGCGCGGGAGAAGATGCACAACGCCGGCACCATCGCGGGCATGGCCTTCGGTAACGCGTTCCTCGGGATCGTGCACGCCATGGCCCACGTGATCGGCTCGACCTACCACCTGGTGCACGGCCGGACCAACGCGACCCTGCTGCCGCACGTGATCCGGTACAACGGTCAAATCCCGACCAAGCTCACCAGCTGGCCGAAGTACGAGCACTACGTCGCCCCGGAGCGCTTCCAGCAGATCGCCGCGATGCTGGGCCTGCCGGCCGAGACCCCGGAGCAGGGCGTGGAGTCCTACGCCCTGGCGGTCGAGGCCCTGCGCGCCAAGGTCGGTATCCCGAACTCCTTCCAGGCCCAGGGCGTGGACGAGCAGGAGTTCATCGCCCGCCTGGACGAGGTGGCGATGGGTGCCTACGAGGACCAGTGCGCCCCGGCCAACCCGCGGATGCCGATGCGCGAGGACATGAAGGAGATCATGACCGCCGCGTACTACGGCACCTCCGTCGCCGATGTGAAGGCCCGCAAGCAGGAGGCACCGGCCTCCTGACCCGCGACCGGTGCCCCGTCCACTCCGGCAGTGGACGGGGCACCGGCATGTCCAGCTATCACTCAGCACCGGATGCCACACTCATCCGATGCGCCGCACTCCAGCCGCCCTCACCGTGACCACACTGCCGCTCGCTGCCCTGCTGTTGGTGGGCTGCGCCGAGGCCCAGAACGCCGTCGACCAGGCCCGTGATGCCGTGGAATCTGCCGGGGCCACCGTCGACCGCCTGGGGGAGATCGCCGACCAGGCCGCCGCGAGCATCGACCAGGCCGGTACCGCGCTGAGCGACGCACGGGAGCGGGTCACCGGCACCACCGACGCCGCCCAGAACGCGGTCACCGAGGCCTCCACCGCACTGGACGGGGCCACCGCCGCGGTGGATGCCGCCGCCGCGAATGGGTCGCAGGCCGCCGCCGATCAGCTCACCCAGGCTCAGAGCGACCTGGATGCTGCCCGTACCGCGCTGGACTCCGCCGCCTCCGGCGTGGACCAGGCCACCGCCGACGCCCTGCGTGCGCTGTCCGATCAGTTGGAGCGCGTGGCGGGAGATGTCGCCTCCGCGCAGGGCTGAGAATCCTCCGATGGAAGCCTTGCCCGGACCCGCCGCCTGCCGATCTGCCTGGGTATGACTGCCCACCGCACCACCCTGCGCAAGCGGCAGCACGCCGCATGGTGGGTGGTGTGCGCCTGGACCTCGCTGCTGGTCCTGGTGGTGGTCGGCCTGCTCGCCGCCGCTGGACTGTGAGCCCACGCCCCACCCGTCCGGACTACCCTCGGCGGGGATGAGCACCGACAACCTGCCCACCGGACGCTGGCGCGATGTCGCCCACGCCACCGGCCTGCTCGGCGACGACGGCCAGCTGCACGCGACGATCTTCACCGAGATGTCCGCGCTCGCCGCCCGCACCGGAGCCCTCAACCTCGGCCAGGGTTTCCCCGACGTCGACGGCCCTGAGTCGGTCAAGCGCGCCGCCACCGCGGCGATCACCGCCGGTGCCAACCAGTACCCGCCCGGACCAGGCATCCCCGAGCTGCGCACGGCAGTGGCCGCACACCAGCGACGGCATTACGGCCTGGACCTCGACCCCGACCGCGAGGTACTGATCACCACCGGTGCCACCGAGGCACTGGCCGCGACCATCCTGGCGCTGACCGGCCCCGGGGATGAGGTGCTGACCCTCGAGCCGTTCTACGACTCCTACGCCGCCGTCATTGCCCTGGCCGGTGCCCGGCACACCACCGTCGCCCTGCGTCCGACCCCGGACGGCTTCCGCCTGGACCCGGAGGAGGTGCACGCCGCGGTCACCGATCGAACCCGGATCATCCTGATCAACACCCCGCACAACCCGACCGGAGCCGTTCTCACCGCCGAGGAGCTGACCCACGTGGTGGCTGCCGCCGAGCGGCACGATGCGCTGATCCTCACCGATGAGGTCTACGAGCACCTGGTCTACGACGACGCCCGGCACATCCCGGTTGCCACCCTGCCCGGTGCGGCCCAGCGGACCCTGAGCGTGTCCTCCGCGGGCAAGACCTTCTCCTTCACCGGGTGGAAGATCGGCTGGTTGACCGGCCCAGCGGCGCTGGTGGACGCGGTGCGGACCGTGAAGCAGTTCCTCACCTTCACCACCGGGGCACCCTTCCAGCCCGCGATCGCGCACGCCCTGGCGTTGGAGACCCTGACCGACCCCGACTCCGGCTGGATCGCCACGCTCCGGGATTCGCTGGCCACCCGCCGGGATCTGCTCAGCGCCGGGCTGTCCGCAGCGGGATTCGAGGTGACCCCGGCGCGGGGCACGTACTTCGTGATCGCCGACGCCGCCCCGCTGGGCGTGCAGGACGCGGCGCAGTTCAGCCGGGAACTGCCCGAGCGGGCCGGTGTGGTCGGGGTACCGGTCAGGGCCTTCACCCGCACCCCCGGACTACTCGCCTCGGCCGTGCGCTTCACCTATGTCAAACAGGAGGCGGTGCTGCGCGAGGCCGTCGCCCGACTGGAGAGGATCCGCCCATGACTGAGTTCATCGACCTGCCCGCCGGGGATCCACTCTGGTCGCAGGCACTGCCTGTCCTCCAGGAGCTCCGGCCCGAGCTGACCGCCGAGCAGCTGGACCAGGTGCTCGCCGAGGGCACTCCCCAGGGCCTGCGCTTCACCGCCGCCGTGGACGGCGGCATCGTCCGGGCGGTGGCCGGCTGGCGGATCCTCGCCAACACCCACGCCCTGCGCAAGCTCTACGTCGACGACCTCAGCACCGCCGCCACCGAACGTTCCCGCGGCTACGGCTCCGCTCTGCTCGGCGAGCTCACCCGCCGCGCCCGCGAGCTGGGTTGCCGGGTGATCGACCTGGACTCGGGTGTGCAGCGGTTCGACGCGCACCGGTTCTACCTGCGCGAGCGGATGCACATCAGCTCGCACCATTTCACTCAACTCCTGGACTGACCACTCAGTCCCATCCTCCCGGTGGCGCGGCTCTGCCAGGCTGCGGCCCATGAAGCTCTTCAAGAACGCCCGCAACACGACGCAGGTCCCGACTCCCGACGCAGGTCCGGCGATCGCGGCGTTCTGGTCCTGGTGGACGGCCAACGCCGACCGGCTCGCCGCCACCTTCGACGCCCGGGACGTGGAAGCGATCAACCGACTCGGCGAGGAAACCGCCCAGCAGGTCACCGCCATCGACCCGGATCTGACCTTCGAGTACGGGCCCGGCGACAGCTCACGGCACCGGCTGATGGTGACCGCCTCCGGTAACCCGCGGCTCCGGGCCCTGGCCGATCAGTGGCTGGCGGCTGCTCCCCCGGCCGACGAGGCCTTCGCCTTCGACTCCTGGAAGCAGCCGAACCCGAACCCGGGCGACATCGTTCTCGGGCTCGGTGAGGTACGGGTCGACCTGGTCTCGTCCACCGTGGCGCTCGCCCCGGACGGTGCCCGCACCGCCGTCGAGCTGTTCCACCCCGGATTCGCGGAGCTGCCGGACGAGGTCCGCGGCCAGATCACCTTCCTGTTCCTCGACATGACCGTCGGTGAGCAGGTCGTCGAGACCCGGATCGGTCGGGTCAGCTGGACGGACACCGAGCCCGCGGGCGCGGTCCCCCTGACCACGCTGCCGAGCCTCCTGGTCTGACGGCAGCCGGTCAGCCCGCCGGGGAGTGCTCGGTGTGCGACCACCCGCCGCGGCGGTAGGCCGGGGTGGCCAGGGCCAGCACCAGCAGCGCGGTCACTGCCGCACCGAACATCACGGTGCCCATCGCCGTGGCGTCCTCACCGAGCACGCCGACCAGCGGGCTGACCAGACCGGCCACCCCTGCCTGGCAGGCACCGATGAAGGCCGCCGCTGTCCCCGCCCGCTCCCCGTGCCGGGACAGCGCGATCGCCGAGGCGTTCGGCGGGATGAAGTTGAGGATCGACAGCAGCAGGAACAGCACGACCAACAGACCGATCAGCCCGCCGGTGTCGGTGAGCACCAGGCCGAGCAGCACGGCGGTCAGGGCCACCGCCACCGGCAGGGCGGTCCGGATGATCCGGATCGGCGCGACCCGGCGGACCACCGAGGCGTTGACCTGCGCCCCCGCGACCAGACCCAGTCCGTTCACCGCGAAGATCAGCGCGAACTGGTTCGGCGACAGGTCGAATCCCTCGCGCAGCACGAACGGTGATCCGACCACGTAGCTCATCAGCACCGCCTGTCCGAGGCCCGGCATCACGGCCAGCGCCACGAAGTGCCGGTCCCGGATCAACACCCGGTACCCACGCCAGGCCCCGGCAGCGGTGCTGAGTCGACGCTCTGCGGGCAAGGTCTCCGGCAGCTTCGCCAGGACGACGAACCAGAGCACGACGCCGTACACACCCAGCGCCGCGAACACCGCACGCCAGCCCCACTGCCCGGCGATCAGCCCGCCCACCGAGGGCGCGAACAGCGGCGCGACGCCGATCACCAGCATCAGCCGGGACAGCAGTCGGGAGGCGTCCGGTCCGACGAACCGGTCCCGGATCACGGCCATCGCCACCACGGTGGCCGCAGCGTTGAAGAATCCCTGGGCCGACCGCAGCAGGATCAGCGGCACGATGGCCGGGCTGATTGCGCACAGCAGCGAGGTCAGCACATGCAGCGCGACCCCGATCAACACCGGACGACGGCGGCCGAAGCGGTCGGAGAGCGGCCCGATGACCAGCTGACCGACGGCACCGCCGATCATCATGCAGGTGATGGTCAGCTGCGCCATCGTCCCGCTGGTGTGCAGGTCCGCGGCCACATCGGGCAGCGAGGGCAGGTAGATGTCGGTGGAGATCGCCGGGAGGGCGGTCATCACGCCGAGCATGAGGACGTATTTGGCGGTATGGCGGCTGGCGGGAGTCTGCGGCTTCATCTCGTCCGCCATGGTCCCATGGCGTCAAAGAGGGTCGCGAATCGATTCGATCTACGCCCTCGGCGGGCGATCCCGCCCGGGGCGGGTCAGATCCGGTCGACGCGGACCGGCGACATCCGCCCGATCCCCTGCAACTCCCGCTCCGGCAGCTCGGTCAGCCGCACCCCGGCATCCCCGGCCAGCAACCGAGCGGTGGCCGGATCGGTCAGCACAGTGGACGGTTCGGCGATGTCGGTCAGCCGAGCCGCCACATTCACCGACGGGCCGAAGACATCACCGAACCGGGACAGCACCCGACCCCACACCACACTCACCCGCACCGGCGTCACGCCGCGCGCACCCTCGGCCAGCCCGCCGACCGCGCGTTCCCGCTCCACGTCCAAGTCTCCGCCCAGCACCCGGGCCAGCTCGGTGGCTACCCGCGCGCCGGTGCCGATGTCATCGGCGACGAACAGCACCGCGTCACCGATGGTCTTGACCACCCGACCACCGGTGGCGGTCACCACATCGCGGACGATGGTCTCGAACCGCTGCACGAAGTCCGACAGGTCGGTCGACCCCAGGCCGGCGGTGCGCCGGGTGAAGGACACCATGTCCGCGAATCCGACCGCCCGGGCCAACGGCAGGGCGGTGGGGTCGGTCTCCTCCGTGCCACCGTCGGCGAACTCCACGGCGTAGCGACTGGCGATGGCAGCCAGCTGTCGACGGTAGGAGTGCACCAGTTGGTCGACCAGCACCGGGGCCAACTCGTCGAGCTCATCCAGTACCGCACGTCGGGCCGAGGGGTCGTCCAGGCCCTGACGGGTGGTCATGTCCTCCACCAGTGCCTCGACCTGCCAGAGCGCCAACCGATCGCCGGTGTGCCCGAGCGCCCGGGTCAGCGAGATCATCGTGTGCTGGTCGACTTTGCCCTCGCGCAGCAGCGCCATCGTGCGCTCCACGGCCTCGGCGTCGGCTTCGGTGAAGGCGACGTCGTCGGCATCCGGGTGGGGCAGGCCCAGCGTCCGCCAGTACAGCCGCACCAGATCCAGCTCCACGCCGGAGCGGGCCGCCAGATCACGCAGGGTCAGGGTGCGCGGGCCTCCGAGCAGCGCGGCGTCCAGCCGAGCAGCCCGCCCTGCGGAGGTCGTTGCATCACTCACCCGCCCGAGCCTAGTTCACCGCGCGGCCTGACGTGACGCAGGTCACCTGCGGTCAGGGTGCGTTCACCGGCGTCGGTGGCGACCGCCAGCGCCGCATGCTCATCGATTCGCACCGCCCGTCCGGTCAGCCGTTCTCCGCCGGGCAGATCGGCCTCGATCTCGGTGCCGAGGGTGACGCAGCGGGCCCGGACCTCGTCCTCGACGGCCCGGTCGCGCGCCCCGGCTGCGAGCGCCAGCACCTCATGCACCACGGCGATGGCCAGGGCGGTGCGGTCCATGCCCGGTGCCCCAGCCGTGCGCAGCGATCCGGCGTGCGGCACCGGCAGCTCGGCCGGGGACTGGTCGACGTTGATCCCCACCCCGGCGATCACCACATCCCCGACCGTCTCGTTGAGGATGCCCACTCCCTTGCGATGTGCCCCCCACCCAGCCACGGGCACCGGGTCGGGCAGCAGCACGTCATTCGGCCACTTGAGCACCGGGGTCAGGCCGGTGACCTGCTCGACAGCACGGGCGACCGCCAGCCCGGTCAGCAAGGGCAACCAGCCCCAGGACTCCCGCGAGCGCTCCGGGCGGAAGGCCACGGACAGGGTCAGCGCGGCACCGGACGGGGTCTGCCACTCGTGCCCGGCCCGACCGCGACCGGCGACCTGGTGTTCGGCGCTGAGCAGCATCGGACCACCCCAGGGACGGTCGGTGATGAGCGCGCGCAGCTCAGTGTTGGTCGAGCCGACTTCCCTGCGCAGAAGCAGCCCGCCGGTCAGTACCACGTCGAGCGCGGCGTGCAGGCGGCGGGTGTCGAGTGGGCGACGGGACGCGGTCATCCCGGCATTGTGGCAACCCCACACCCCGCGCGCTGCGACCCTGCGGCCAGCCGCACTGTCCCGCGCGCCCCGGCGAACTACGCTCATGCGGGTGACCGAGTCCCTGCCGCCCGCCGCCGCGCCGTCCACCGCCGCCAAGTTGGCCGACCTCGCCGACCGCCACCAGCGCGCCGTGGTCGACGCCGAGCAGAACGCCGCCGCCAAGCAGCACGCCCGCGGCAAGCGCACCGCCCGTGAGCGCATCGAGTCCCTGCTCGACCCGGGATCGTTCACGGAGATCGACGCCTTCGTCCGGCACCGCTCAACCAACTTCGGGCTCGATGCCAAGCGCATCCCCGGTGACGGAGTGGTCGTCGGGCACGGCACCATCGACGGTCGCCCGGTGGCGGTGTACTCCCAGGACTTCACGGTCTTCGGCGGGAGCCTGGGCGAGGTGCACGGGCAGAAGATCACCAAGGTGATGGACCTGGCGCTGCGCACCGGTGTCCCCCTGATCGGCATCTCCGACGGCGGCGGTGCCCGCATCCAGGAGGGTGTCGCCGGACTGACCCAGTTCGCGGAGATCTTCCGGCGCAATGTCGCCGCCTCCGGTGTCATCCCGCAGATCAGCCTGATCCTCGGGCCCTCGGCCGGTGGCGCGGTGTACTCCCCCGCGCTGACCGACTTCATCGTGATGGCCGACGGGACCTCCAACATGTTCATCACCGGGCCGGATGTGATCCGCGCGGTCACCGGTGAGGACGTCGGATTCGAGGAGCTGGGCGGGGCCACCACCCACAACACCAAGTCCGGTGTGGCGCACTACCTGGCCACCGACGAGGACGACGCCCTGGACTACGTCCGCCAGCTGGTCGGCTACCTGCCGCAGAACAACCTCTCCGACCCGCCGGTGTGGCCGGTCGAGGAGGACGACACCACCGAGGTGACCGACCTCGACCTGGAACTCGACTCCCTGGTGCCGGATTCGGACAACCAGCCCTATGACATGCGCACCGTGGTCGAGCACGTGCTGGACGACGGCGAGCTGTTGGAGGTGCAGCCGCTGTTCGCGCGCAACGTCCTGGTCGGCTTCGGCCGGGTCGAGGGTCGCTCGGTGGGCATCGTGGCCAACCAGCCGTTGACCATGGCCGGCACGTTGGACATCGACGCGGCGGAGAAGGCCGCGCGGTTCGTGCGGACCTGCGACGCCTTCAACATCCCGGTGCTGACCTTCGTGGATGTGCCCGGGTTCCTGCCCGGCACCGACCAGGAGTGGAACGGCATCATCCGGCGCGGTGCCAAGCTGATCTACGCCTACGCCGAGGCCACCGTCCCGCTGGTCACCGTGATCACCCGCAAGGCCTACGGCGGTGCCTACATCGTGATGGGCTCCAAGCAGCTGGGCGCTGATGTGAACCTGGCCTGGCCCACCGCGCAGGTCGCCGTGATGGGTGCCGGTGGTGCGGTGAACATCCTGCAGCGCGGCGCGCTCAAGGCCGTCGCCGAGGCCGGTGGTGATGTGGAGGCCGAGCGCGCCCGACTGACTCGCGAGTACGAGGAGGCGATCGTGAACCCCTGGGACGCTGCCGACCGCGGGTACGTCGACGCGGTGATCGCACCTGCCGAGACCCGCCCGCAGATCGTGCGGGCCCTGCGGCTGCTGCGCACCAAGCGGGCCGAGCTGCCCGCCAAGAAGCACGGGAACATCCCGCTGTGAGCGACGCGCACGATGTGAATCCGCTGTCCGGGGTCGATCCCGCGCCCTTCCACCAGCTGGTGGACGAGCTGGCCGCGACCCTGCACCGCTATGTCGACACCGCAGTGGGTGTCCGGGCGGAGTTCGGCTCCGCCGAGGCGGACGAGGACCCGCGGGTGCTGGCGCTGGAGGGGGAGGTCGGCGGCCTCAACGCCCGGCTCTATGACCTGCTGCACGGGCGACTCGGCCTGCACCCGGAGTTGACCGGGATGATCTGGGAGGGCGAGGAGCCGGAGCACCTCTCCCCGGAGGACCAGGGCAGCACCGACGAGTTCCACCTCGGATTCGTCATCGGCCTGCCGCCGGAGCCCACCGACCAGACCGCGGAGGCCGCCCTCGGCATGATCGACAACGGCGGAGCGGAGCTGGTCGACCGCCTGCTGTCTGCGGGATTCACCGTCCAGGAGTGGGGCAGTTCCCGTGGGGCACCGGTCGGATTCGACGACGACGAGGACGAGGACGACGAGGAGGGCCTGTGAGCGAGCTGCCGCATGTCCGCGTGGTCCGCGGCACCCCGGACGACGTCGAACTCGCCGCCCTGGTGGCCGGTCTGGTCGCCGCCACCGCGCACGCCGACCCGGAGGAGGCCGAGCACCCGACCGCCTGGTCCGACCGTGCCCGGGGACTGCGGGGGGCGCGCAGCGCCTGGCGACCGGGGCCTGAGACCTGGCGGTGGAGCGCGCGTTAAGGTCAGGCGGGTGAACACGTCCCGACCTCAGACTGCGATCGACCGGATCGCCGACGCCTACGTCCAGACCTTCGCCGCCCTCGACCCGGAGTCCGCCACCGCGCTGGGCATCCCGGGCCACGACGAGGAGATGACCGACCACTCCCCCGCAGGTCACCAGGCCCGCGCCGATGCGGCCCGCCACACCCTGCGCGAGCTGGACGCCGCCACCCCCGCCGATGACACCGACCGGGTGACCCTGGCCGCCATGCGCGAGCGGCTCGGCCTGGACGTCGAGCTGCACGAGGCCGGCGAGCTTCAGCGCGAGCTGAACAACATCGCCTCCCCGGTGCAGGGCATGCGCGACGTCTTCGACCTGATGCCCACCGAGGGCGTGGAGGCGTGGACCACCATCGCCCACCGCCTGGCCGCTGTGCCCCAGTCGGCCACCGGGTACATCGAGTCCCTGCGCGCGTCCGCCGCGGACGGGAACGTGCCGGCGATCCGTCAGGTGCGCGAGGCCATCACCCAGGCCGAGGAGCTGGCCGACCCGTCGACCTCGTTCTTCACCCAGTACGTCGCCGGCGAGCAGGCTGGTGCCGCCGCCGCGCAGGACCCGGCGCTCTCCGGTGCGCTGTCCGAGGGCGCCGAAGCGGCCCGAGGTGCCTACGCCGAGCTGGCCGCGTTCCTGAAGGACGAGCTGGCGCCCAAGGCACCGGAGCAGGACGCGGTGGGCCGCGAGCGCTACGCGCTGTGGTCCCGTTACTTCCTCGGTGCCACTGTGGATTTGGAAGAGACGTACCAGTGGGGCCTGGAGGAGCTGGCCCGGGTGGTCGCCGAGCAGGAGCAGGTCGCCGCCGAGATCGCCGGCCCGGGTGCCACCGTCGAGCAGGCCGTGGCCGCGCTGGATGCCGACCCGGCACGCCGCCTGGAGGGCACCGCCGCACTCCAGGAGTGGATGCAGCGCACCGCCGATGAGGCGATCACCGCCCTGGACGGCACGCACTTCACCATCGCCGAGCCGCTGCACGCGCTGGAGTGCATGATCGCGCCGACTCAGAACGGCGGGATCTACTACACCGGTCCGAGCGACGACTTCAGCCGGCCCGGCCGGATGTGGTGGTCGGTTCCGCCGGGCGTGACCACCTTCAACACCTGGCGGGAGAAGACCACCGTCTACCACGAGGGCGTGCCGGGCCATCACCTGCAGATCGCCCAGGCCGTGCACCAGCGCGAGCAGCTGAACTCCTGGCGTCGGCTGGGCTGCTGGGTCTCCGGTCACGGCGAGGGCTGGGCGCTGTACGCCGAGCGCCTGATGGCCGACCTCGGGTTCTTGGACGACGCGGGTGACCGGCTCGGCATGCTCGACGGTCAGCGGATGCGCGCCGCCCGCGTCGTGCTGGACCTGGGTGTGCACCTGGGCCTGCCCGCCCCGGCGCAGTGGGGCGGTGGCACCTGGGACGCTGACAAGGCCTGGGAGTTCCTCAAGGCCAACGTCAACATGGATGAGGGCTTCATCCGGTTCGAGCTGAACCGCTACCTGGGCTGGCCCGGGCAGGCCCCGTCCTACAAGATCGGCCAGCGGATCTGGGAGCAGACCCGCGACGCCGCGGCTGCCCGCGAGGGTGCCGCCTTCGATCTGCGGACCTTCCACGAGCGGGCGCTGAACCTCGGTGCGCTGCCGCTGGATGTGCTGCGCGAGGCCCTGGCCTGAGCAGACACGAAGCCCCTGCCGGAGAGATCCGGCAGGGGGCTTCGTCGTGTGGCGTTCAGCCGAGCAGTGACGGCCCGTACTTGAACAACACCATCGCGGCGAACAGCACCAGCCACGCGATGGTGAAGTACCAGTCGGTGCCGGAGGCCACCAGCTCGCGCGCCCAGCGTCCGATGTTGAGATGCCCATCCCGGATGTTCCACCGAGTCAGGCCCGCGAACACCAGCGTCGTGGTGATGGTGATGAGCAGGCACCAGGGGCAGAGCACCCCGATGACGAAGTACGCCTGCAAGAACAGCCAGTACGCGAAGAACAGCGCGATCGTGTACAGCAGCTGCGTGCCCAGCATGAACCAGCGTGGGAACCGCACCCGGCCGATCGCGGCGATGGCGACCACGATCACCACGACCTCGAAGGCGATGCCCAGGAACGCGTTCGGGAAGCCGAGCAGATTCGCCTGCCAGGTCTTGGCGACCTCGCCGCAGCTGATCACCGAGTTGATGTCACACCCCAGATCGACATCCGGGTCACCGGCGATCTTCCACGCCTCGATGGACAGCACGAAGGACGTGAACAGCCCGATCACGCCGGAGATCGCCATCTCCAGCGCGGTCCGGCGGCGCCAGCGGTACCGGCTCTCGGAGGCCGGGTCGTCGTCGAGGAGGGTGCCGTGCGCAGGCTCCTCGATCAGGTCGTCGTCGGTCACAGCGCTCATCGTCGCATCCTCCCCTGGGGATTTCCGGGTAATCGTCCCGGTCCACCCGCCGGTTCGGGTCGGACGAATGTCCTGAACCGGACCTAGGCTCACGGTCGTGGACCTTCTGCTCGCCTCCGCCTCCCCTGCCCGCCGGGCCACCCTGCGCGCCGCCGGCATCGACCCCACCGTGGCCGTATCCAGCGTCGACGAGCCCGCCGTGCTGGCCGCCGCCGGACCGGTGCCCCCGGCCGAGGCGGTGCTGGTGCTGGCCCGGGCCAAGGCGAGGGATATCGCGGCAGGGCACCCGGATGCCCTGGTGCTCGGCTGCGACTCCATGCTGGAACTCGACGGGCAGGTACTGGGCAAGCCCCGGGACGCCGCCGATGCCGTCGAGCGCTGGCGGGCGATGCGGGGCCGGTCGGCTGTGCTGCACAGCGGGCACTGGCTGATCGACGGGAGCTCCGAACACGGCGCGACCAGCTCGACCACGGTGCACTTCGCTCAGGTGAGCGACGCGGAGATCGACGCCTATGTCGCCACCGGCGAGCCGTTGCATGTGGCCGGGGCGTTCACCATCGACGGTCTGGGCGGGCCGTTCGTGACCGGGATCGAGGGCGACCACCACGGCGTCGTCGGGCTCAGCCTGCCGCTGCTGCGCGAGCTGCTCAGCCGGGTCGGGCTGTCGATCACCGACCTGTGGAACACCGGCGCGTAGAGGATTCCGACAAGTGGGGCCGGACGGCTCTGGACGGTTCTGCCAGAGTTCGTCGGAGGGGCCCTGCCGGGTCGCCCTCGCAGGGGGCCTGGGCGTTACGGTGAGCCGTGCCTCGTATCTCCAAGGTGCTGATCGCCAACCGTGGCGAGATCGCCGTCCGTGTCGCCCGTGCCTGCCGTGATGCCGGTCTCGGCTCCGTCGCCGTCTACGCCGATCCCGATCGGGAAGCGTTGCATGTGCGACTGGCCGATGAGGCCTACGCCCTGGACGGTGCCCGGGCCGCCGAGACCTACCTGGACATCGCCAAGCTGCTCGATGTCGCCCGCCGCTCCAGCGCGGACGCCGTGCACCCGGGTTACGGCTTCCTGTCCGAGAACGCGGAGTTCGCCCAGGCCGTGATCGACGCCGGGCTGACCTGGATCGGACCGCCGCCCGCCGCGATCACCTCCCTCGGGGACAAGGTCAGCGCGCGGCATATCGCCCAGCGCGCCGGTGCGCCCCTGGTGGCCGGCACCCAGGACCCGGTGTCCGGCGCGGCCGAGGTGCACGCCTTCGTCGCCGAGCACGGGCTCCCGGTGGCGATCAAGGCCGCCTTCGGCGGTGGTGGCCGCGGGCTCAAGGTCGCCCGTACCTCCGAGGAGATCGACGAGCTCTACGACTCCGCCGTGCGCGAGGCGGTCGCCGCCTTCGGCCGTGGCGAGTGCTTCGTGGAGCGCTACCTGGATCGGCCCCGGCATGTGGAGACCCAGTGCCTGGCCGACGAGCACGGCACCGTGGTCGTGGTCTCCACCCGGGACTGCTCGTTGCAGCGTCGGCACCAGAAGTTGGTCGAGGAGGCTCCGGCCCCGTTCCTCACCGACGATCAGCGTGCCCGCCTGGTCGAGGCATCGCAGGCCATCCTGCGGGAGGCCGGGTACGTCGGCGCCGGGACCTGCGAGTTCCTGGTCGCCGCCGACGGCACCATCTCCTTCTTGGAGGTGAACACCCGACTCCAGGTGGAGCACCCGGTCACCGAGGAGATCAGCGGCATCGACCTGGTGCGTGAGCAGTTCCGGATCGCCGACGGCGAGGCGCTGGGCTACGACCACGTGGAGACCCGCGGGCACTCCTTCGAGTTCCGGATCAACGGCGAGGACCCGGCGGCGGGCTTCCTGCCCTCTCCCGGACGGATCAGCACCCTGCGCCTGCCCACCGGACCCGGCGTGCGCGCCGACTTCGGGGTGGTCGAGGGCGACACCGTCTCCGGGGCCTTCGACTCGATGATCGGCAAGCTGGTCGTCACCGGTGCCACCCGCGCCCAGGCCGCCCAGCGCGCCCGGCGGGCCCTGGCCGAGATGGAGGTGGCCGGGATTCCCACCGTGCTGCCCTTCCACCGTGCGGTGATGGACTCCGAGGCCTTCGTCCCCAGCGGCGGCGAGCCGTTCGGGGTGCACACCCGCTGGATCGAGACCGAGTTCGTCGACCGGCTGGCCGAGCTCACCGACGGCCGCTCCGTGGTCGCCGACCGCGAGGACGAGCCCGAGGCCACCGAGCTGGAGCGGGTCGTGGTCGAGGTCGGCGGTAAGCGGTTGGAGGTCGTGCTGCCCGCCGCGCTGGCTGCCCGTGCCGGTCGCAAGGCCGCACCCAAGCGTCCGAGCGGTCGCCGGAACGGGGCACGTGCCGCCGCGGCGACCTCGGGCAGCAGCCTGACGTCCCCCATGCAGGGCACCATCGTCAAGGTCGCGGTCGAGGAGGGCGCGCAGGTGGCCGAGGGCGACCTGATCGTGGTGCTTGAGGCGATGAAGATGGAGCAGCAGCTGGTGGCACACAAGGCGGGCACGGTGGCCGGTCTGTCCGCCGCCGTGGGTGCCACGGTCAGTTCCGGCGCGGTGATCTGCGACATCGCATGACCCGACGGCCCGGCGACGGCTGGGTGGACTGCCGCTGCGGCCACCGGCACTGGGGGTTGCACGGCGCGGCCGGTCTGCTGCTCGCTCGCCCCGCCGCCCCGGGCCGGCCATCCGCGGTGGTGATGCAACACCGCGCGGAATGGACTCATCAGGGCGGCACCTGGGGCATCCCTGGCGGTGCCCGGGAACCGCAGGAGTCCGCCGCCCAGGGTGCTCTGCGGGAGGCCGCCGAGGAGGCCGGGATCGACCCGACCCTGGTGCGGGTGATCGGTGAGCATGTGCTCGATCACGGCGACTGGAGCTACACCACGGTCCTGGCGGTGCTGACCGTCCCGGACGCCGAGGTCCGACCCACCGATGAGGAGAGCGCGGAGATCGCCTGGGTCCCGCTGGACGAGGTGGACCGTCGACCGTTACTCCGCGCCTTCGCCGACGCCTGGCCGCTGCTGCGCCCGCGGATCGAGGACGCGCCGGGCTGAGCCTGCGGGTGACGGGCCCGTAGGGGCAGGGGGCTGTCGCGCGACGCGCCGGGCGGGCCTGCGTGTGAGGTGATCCGTCGCATGACTCGCCGGGCTGGGCCTGCGCGTGACGGGGGCCACCGCAGGATGCGCCGGCCTGACCGGACGCCGTGTGCGGCCGCGGCGGTAGGTTGCTCCGGGTGAGCACCCCGGAAGACCGTTCCACCCAGCCTCCCGACGCCGGAATCCCGACCCGGGTCGGGCTGGTCGCCCTGGTCACCCTGCTGGCCGTGGACGCCATCCGTGCCTCCGGCCCGGTGCTGGATCGGGCCTTCACCGTCGGCACGCTCCCGGTGGCGGGCGCGGCGCTGGGCACCTACCTGATCGCCCCCGGGGTGCTGGCCGCCCTGGCGCTGCTGGTGACGCGACGGCGGGACGGCATGCCCGGCGGGTCCACGGTGTTGTGGGCGGTCGGTGCACTCGGTGTCGCCCGATTGGCGACCCAGTTGCTCAGCGACCAGGGCCGGTTTGTTGCCGGGCTGCTCACCGCTGCCCTGGCCGTGACCGCACTTGTGCTCACCGTCTGCCGGGCCGCCGGACGCACCGCCGGTGGGCGACAAGCCGCCATCGGGATCATGCTCGGTGTCGGGGTCTCGGTCGGTGTGCAGACCGTGCTGCGCACCTGGGACCCGCTGTGGCGCGGCGGGGCGACCGGGGTCGTCTGGGCGGTGCTGTTGGTGGCCGCTGCCGTGGGCCTGGCGGTGCTGACCCGGCATGATCCGGCCGAGGGCCGACCGCGGCGCACCTGGGCGCTCGGCCCAGCGCTGGCCCTGTTGGTGATGGTGCTGGCGAACCCGGCCTTCGTCGCTGCGCAGTCCGGCACCGGCCTGGTGCTCGCCGCCGGGGTGCTGGTGCTGGCTGCCGGTGCCACCGTGTGGGTGCTGCTGGTCCCGGACGTGCTCACCCCGCTGGTCCGGGTGCTGTGCGCCGTCGCACTGCCGGTGCTGATCGCCCTGGCGTTCCTGATGCCGGACCCGGTGGCGCTGGTCGCCGCGGGTCTGGCCCAGATCGCCACCGGCGTCGTGCTGGCCGGATCGCTGAGCACCCGCCGCCCCGCCCCGCCCGGGATCGCCCGCACTGCCGTCGCCACCGCCGGGGTCGGCGGCATCCTGGTGCTGGTGCTCCTGGTGTACCTGCTGGACTACGACGTACCGCTCGGTGTCGACAACGCCTGGGTGGTGGTCGCCGGGGCGCTGCTGCTGGCGATGTCCGGTCTGCGCCGCACCACCCCGGGCATCGACCCCGCCACCGGTGAGGGCCCGGTCGCCCCGCCGCTGCGCGCCAACGCCCTGCGCATGCTGGTGCTGCCGTCGGTGGTGCTGCTCCTGCTCGGTTGGTGGCGACCGTGGGCCGGTGCCGAGCCGACCGCGAACACCGAGGGCGATCTGCGCGTGGTCAGTTGGAACCTGCACTACGGCGTCGCCCCGGACACCCGGGTGGACCTGGAGCAGATGGCCGCCACCATCGAGGCGCAGCAGCCCGATGTCGTCGCCCTGCAAGAGGTCGCCCGGGGCTGGGTGCTCGGTGGCGGCGTCGACATGGCCACCTGGCTCGCCGATCGCCTCGGCATGCACGTGGCGTTCGCCCCCGCCGCCGACCGGCAGTTCGGCAATGTGCTGCTCTCCCGCACCCCGCTGACCGACATTCAGGTGATCGACCTGCCCTACGGCGAGGGCCCGCAGGAGCGCTCGGCCCTCACCGCCCGGGTGCAGACCGCCGACGGCGACTGGGTCCGGGTTACCACCGTGCATGTGCAGCACCGGGACGAGAACACCGCCACCCGCCTGGAGCAGTTGGACGCCCTGTCCGCCGCCCTACCCGACGACGGCCCAAGCATCCTGGCCGGGGACTTCAACGCCGAGCCGGGCTGGCCCGAGCCGGAGCAGCTGCTCAGCCAGGGGTGGATCAGCGCCATCGACGACGCGGGCGACCCGCAGGTGCTGACCTTCCCCAGCGTGGACCCGCAGGTGCGAATCGACTGGGTGTTCGGGCAGCAGGTCAGCTTCACCGGGGCCGAGGTGCTGGACGACGCGTCATCGGATCACCGGGCGCTGGTGGCGCGGGCGCAGGTCGACTGAGACCCGGGTCAGGCCGGCAGCAGCTGGGCCACCAGCTCCCGGGCCTGATCGACGGCGATGGTCTCCCCCGTGATCCCGGCGGTGACCATCGCTCCCTCCGCGAGCAGGAAGACCGCCTGCCCAACCTGCGGTGTCCCACCGGCCTGCTCGACCAGCTGGCGCAGACGACGACGGAAGCGGTCCTTGTGTGCCCGCACCGCCGCCACCACCACCGGTGAGGTGCCGCCGAGTTCACCGAAGGCATTGATCCACGCGCAGCCACGGTGGCCGGGACCGGAGAGCCACTCGGACAACCAGGTGAAGACGGCGAGCACCCGCGCCCGGGGGTCGGCCTGCCGGTCCACACCGGCCTCCAGCGCCGCGTGCCAGGTGTCGTCCCGACGGTCGAGCACGGCGAGGGTGAGCGCCTCCTTGCTCGGGCACATGGCGTAGATCCGCTTGAGCGAGAGCCCCGAGGCGGCGCGAATCCGGTCCATGCCCACCGCCTGGTAGCCGTCCTCGTAGAACAGCGATTCCGCGGCGTCGAGCAGCCGGGTCGCCTCCGCTGTCTGCTCCATGGGTTTCCCTTCCCATTGACTGGAGAACGTCCGTTCTCTAGCGTACTCGATCAATCGGAGAACGCTCGTTCTCTCCTGGCGAGAGCGCAGCGATGATCACCACTTCCACCTTCCCGACCAGCAGCGCCCCCGCACGTCCGCGCCTGTCGACCATCACCGTCGCCACCCTGACCTCGGCGGCTGCGCTGGCGGCACTGGTGGCACTGGGCTCGACCACCGGACACCTGCTGCTGGTCCCCCCGATGGCGGCCAGCATGGCGCTGATCGCCGGGGCACCCGCCCTGCCGCTGTCCCAGCCTCGCAGTGTGATCGGCGGGCAACTCATCTCCGCCGGGGTCGGGCTCCTGGTAGGGACGGTCTCACACACGCTGATCGCCGCCGCGATCGCCGGAGCACTCGCGCTGGGTGCCATGCTGGCGGCCCGCACCTCACACTCCCCTGCGGCGGCCACCGCCGTGATCGGTGCGCTGACGACCAGCGGACAACTGTCGTTCCTGATCTGCGCGGGCCTGGCGGCGGTGATCCTGGTCGCCGCCGGTCTGGCCCGCAGTCGACTCGGCGGGGCCGACTACCCGACGTACTGGTGGTGAGCCGATCAGTCCCGTGGCTGGTGCAGCACCCGCGCCACCTCCGCGATGGAGCCGGACAGCGACGGGTACACCGTGAACGCCGAGGCCACATCGTCCACAGTCAGTCCGTGGGCCACGGCCAACGTGATCGGGAAGATCAGCTCACTGGCCCGTGGGGCGACCACGACGCCGCCGAGCACCGTGCCGGAGACCGGGTGGGCGAAGAGCTTCACGAATCCGTCCCGCACGCCGAGCATCTTGGCCCGCGGGTTGCGCGCCAGCGGCAGCGTGTTGGTGACAAAGTGCGCCCCACGAGCGGTCAGTGACGCCTCGCTGCCACCGACCGTGGCGATCTCCGGCGCGGTGAAGATATTGGCCGCCACCGACCGCAACGACAGCGGGCTGACCGCGTCACCGAGGGCGTGGGACATGGCGATCCGGCCCTGCATCGCCGCCACTGATGCCAGCGGCAGCACCCCGGTCACATCACCGGCGGCGTAAACCCCGCGGGCACTGGTCCGGGACACCTTGTCCACCTCGATGTGCCCACTGCGGGTGGTGCGCACCCCGGCAGTGTCCAGGCCCAGGTCCGCACTGTTCGGCACCGAACCGACCGCCAGCAGCACATGCGAACCGGCGATCTGCCGCCCATCGGCGAGGGTCACCACCACGCCGTCGTCGGTGCGCTCCGCGGCGGATGCCCGAGCACGGGAGATCACCTCCATCCCGCGAGCGCGGAACACCTCCTCCAGCATCTCCGCCGCGTCGGCGTCCTCGCCAGGCAGCACCCGATCCCGGCTGGAGACCAGCACCACCTCGGAACCGAGGGAGACATACGCCCCGGCGAACTCCGCACCGGTCACCCCGGACCCGACCACGATCAGCCGCTCCGGTAACCGGTCGAGCCGGTAGAGCTGGGTCCAGGTGAGGATGCGTTCACCGTCGGGTTGCGCCTCGGGCAGCGTGCGCGGGGTGGCACCGGTGGCGATCAGCACCGCGTCGGCGTCCCACCGCTGGCCGTCGACCTCCACCCGGTCCGGACCGGCGAGCCGCCCGTGCCCGGTGATCACATCGACGCCCTCCCGCTCCAACCGGGTCAGGATGTCCTGGGACTGCGCGGCGGCCAGCTCTCGGACCCGGGCGTTCACCTGTGCCAGGTCGATGGTGTGCCGCCGCTCCCCCGCGGCGGCCGCACCCTCCTCCGCGCCGGCGGGCAGGTCCAGGCGGATGCCCAGCTCGGGGGCGCGTTCGGCGATGGTCATCCACTCGGCGGTGGCGATCAGGGTCTTGGAGGGCACCACATCGGTCAGCACCGCGGAGCCACCCAGTCCGGCGCGCTCCACCACGGTCACCTGCGCACCGAGCCGCCGGGCGACCAGCGCCGCCTCGTACCCACCGGGGCCGCCACCGATCACCACCACGCGCTGCGGGGGTCGGTGGTCGTCGTCGACCACGGGGGCGGGGGGCTGTGCGGACGGCTGAGTCACGGCCCCCATCATGCCGATTTCGACCCGGAGCGCGAGCCCGCCGAGCCGGTACGCTCGCCAGGTGCGTGTGCGCGCACCGTTGATCATCTCTCGGAGGACCCCCGCATGGCCGACGACGCCCGCTTGGACGACCCCACGGCAGACCCGATGCAGATCGCCGCGGAGGCGGCCGCCGCACTGGCCGACCTGACCGGTGTGGCCACGCACGACATCGCTCTGGTGCTGGGCTCCGGCTGGGGCGGCGCGGCCGATCTGCTGGGTGAGACCGTCGCCGAGCTCCCCGCTCATGAGGTGCCCGGCTTCGCCAAGCCCGCGGTGGTCGGCCACGTCGGCACCATCCGCTCGATCAAGGTCACCGGCAGCGACAAGCACGCACTAGTGCTCGGCTCACGCACCCACCTCTACGAGGGCAAGGGTGTGCGGCGGGTGGTGCACGGGGTGCGCACCGCCGCCGCGGCGGGGTGCTCCACCATCGTGCTGACCAACGGCTGCGGCGGGTTGAACCCGAACTGGGCACCCGGCACCCCGGTGCTGATCAGCGACCACATCAACCTCACGACGGTCTCCCCGCTGGAGGGGGCGACCTTTGTCGATCTGACCGATCTGTACAGCCCACGGCTGCGTGACCTGGCCCGGACGGTCGACCCCACGCTGGACGAAGGCGTGTACGTGCAGTTCCGCGGCCCGCACTATGAGACCCCGGCCGAGGTGCGGATGGCCGGGGTGATCGGCGGTTCGCTGGTCGGCATGTCCACCACCATCGAGGCGATCGCCGCCCGGCACGCCGGGATGGAGGTGCTGGGCATCTCGCTGATGACCAACCTGGCCGCGGGGATCAGCGCACAGCCGCTCTCCCATGAGGAGGTCCTGGAGGCCGGGCGTGCCGCCGGTCCGCGGATCAGCCGACTGCTGGCCGAGATCGTCGCCCACATCTGATCCGCATCCGTCCGACGCCGCAGAACAGGACCACGCCATGACAGCCGAGAAGCGCTGGGACGACCTCGCCGCCGAGGTCCGCACCTGGATCGCCGACGACCCCGACCCCCGGACCGCTGCGGAGCTGACTGCTCTGCTGACCAGAGCGGAAGCTCCCCTGAGCGCTGCGCAGGGGTCGCCGATGGAGCAGGAGTCCGCCGCCACCCACGCCGAGCGGGCCCGGCAGGATCTGGCCGACCGGTTCACCGGTCTGTTGCAGTTCGGCACTGCCGGTCTGCGTGGGGCCATCGGCGGCGGTCCGAACCGGATGAACCGCGCCGTGGTGATCCGCGCGGCCGCTGGGTTGGGTGCTTACCTGCTCGGCGAGCTGGACGGTGTCACCCCCGCGCCGCGCGTGGTGGTCGGGCACGACGCCCGGCACGGGTCGGCGGACTTCGCCCGGGACACCGCGGCGGTGCTGACCGCCGTGGGCATCGAGGTGCTGATGCTCCCGCCGCAGCTGCCCACCCCGGTGCTGGCCTTCGCGGTGCGGCACCTGGATGCGGACGCCGGGGTGATGGTCACCGCCAGCCACAATCCGCCGCAGGACAACGGCTACAAGGTGTACCTGGGTGGTCGCGTCGTCACCGGCTCCGGTCAGGGCGCGCAGATCGTGCCGCCGATGGACGGTGCCATCGCCGCGGAGATCGCCCGGGTGCCGTCCGTGGCCGCGGTCCCTCGTGCAGCCGAGGGCTGGACCCAGCTGGACCAGCGCATCCACGACGACTACCGCGCCGCGGTCGGGGCGCTGGCGGACCCGCGGGTTGATGCCGTGACGGCCGCGAACCTGCGAATCGTGTTGACCCCGATGCACGGTGTCGGTGGCGAGACCGCCCGGCAGGTGTTGACTGCCGCGGGCTTCACCGACCTGCACATCGTGCCCCTGCAGGCCCAGCCCGATCCGGATTTCCCGACCGTGGCCTTCCCCAACCCGGAGGAGCCCGGTGCGATCGACCTGGCGGTGGCGTTGGCTGCCGAGGTGGACGCAGATCTGGTGATCGCCCTGGACCCGGATGCCGACCGCTGCGGTGCGGCGATCATCGACCCGCGACGGCGCACCCACGCCGGTCCAGGGGCCGCGGCCTCGGACGGTTGGCGGATGCTGCACGGTGACGAGGTGGGCGCACTGCTCGGCACGGTGGCGGCCGAGCGCTCGGCTGGTGTCCCGGGCGGAGTGATCGCCAACTCCATCGTGTCTTCTCGGTTGCTGTCCCGGATCGCCCGGGGTGCCGGACTGGAGCACGCGCAGACCCTGACCGGCTTCAAGTGGATCTCCCGGGTGGACGGGCTGGTCTACGGCTACGAGGAAGCCCTCGGGTACTGCGTGAACCCCGGCGGTGTGCGGGACAAGGACGGCATCTCCGCCGCCCTGCTGCTCGCCGGATTGGCCGCGCGACTCAAGGCCGAGGGCCGTGGCGCGGTGGATGTGCTGGACGACCTGGCCCGCCAGCACGGTCTGCACCTGACCGACCAGCTGTCCGCTCGGTTCACCGACCTGAGCAAGATTCCCGAGGCGATGGCCCGGCTGCGCGAGCACCCGCCGGTGCTGTTGGCCGGATCACCGGTGGTCTCCGTGACCGACCTGGCTCAGGGCTACGACGGCCTGCCGCCCACCGACGGCATCCTGCTGCTGGCTCAGGACGACACCCGGGTGATCGTCCGACCGTCGGGCACCGAGCCCAAGGTGAAGTGCTACCTGGAGGTGGTGCTCCCCGTCGAGGCCGAGGCACCCTTCGAGACCGTGGGTCAGGCGCGGGTCGCCGCCCGCGAGCGCCTGGATCGGGTCCGCACCGACGTCGCGGAGGCGTTGGGTATCTGAGATACGCAGAACGCCCCCTGGACCGGTGCCGGTCCAGGGGGCGTTCTGCGTATGTGCTCAGTAGCCGCCGTCGGCTTCGAAGCCCGCCAGCACCGCGGCGGTGCCGGACAGTCCGAGCCGGGTGGCGCCGGCCTCGATCATCGCCAGGGCGTCCGCGGCGGTGCGGATGCCGCCGGAGGCCTTGACCCCCAGGCGTCCGCCCACCGTGGCGGCCATGATCTCGACAGCGTGCACGCTGGCCCCACCGCTGGGGTGGAACCCGGTGGAGGTCTTCACAAAGTCCGCACCGGCGGCCTCGGCGGCCCGACAGACCTCGACGATCTCGTGATCGGTCAGTGCCGCGGACTCGATGATCACCTTGAGCACAGTGGGGGCAGGGATCGCGGTCCGCACGGCGGCGATGTCGGCCTGCACCCCCTCGAAGTCCCCGGCCTTGGCGGCACCCACATCGATGACCATGTCCACCTCGTCCGCACCGTCGGCGACCGACCGGGCGGCCTCGGCGGCCTTGACCTGCGAGTGGTGCTTGCCGGAGGGGAAGTCGCACACGGTGGCGACCTTCAGCCCCTTCGCGTCCACCGGCAGAAACGACGGGGAGATGCACACCGAGTACACGCCGAGCTCGGCACCCTCGGTGATCAGCGCCTCCACGTCGGCGCGGGTGGCCTCCGGCTTGAGCAGGGTGTGGTCGACGAATTGCGCGAGCCCGGCGGCGTCCAGGGAGGAGGTCATGAGCGGTGCCTTCCGTGAGAGGAGTACCCGGGCACGATCACCCGGCGGATCAGGTCGTGGCGCTCGTCCTCGTGGAGGAACGCGTGGTGTGCGGCCGTCAGCGTGACCGCGAGCAGGTCATCCCGGGTCCAGGCGGCCTGCTCGACCAGCTGGTGCAGCTCGGCGGTCATGCTGGTGCGGGATTGGAGACGGTTGTCCGTGTTGACCGTCACTGCGAAGCCCAGTCGGAGCAGCCGGGTGACCGGGTGCTCGGCGATGGAGGCGGCGGCCCCGGTCTGCAGGTTGGAGGTCGGACAGACCTCGAGGGCGATCCGGCGGTCCCGGACCCAGTGCGCCAGGCCACCCAACCGCGTGCCACCCGCACCGTCATCATGCAGGTCCTCGACGAGGCGGACACCGTGGCCCAGGCGCAGCGCACCGACCTCGACCGCCTCATCCACCGACTCGCGGCCGACTGCTTCACCGGCGTGCACGGTCACCGGGAACCGAGCCGACCGCAGCCGCGCGAACGTCGCCCCCTGCTGCTGTGCCGGGTGCCCCGCCTCCGGACCGGCGATGTCGAAGCCGACCACGCCACGGTCCCGGTTGGCCAGGGCCAGCTCGGCCACCTCGTCAGCGCGTTCGGTGTGCCGCATCGCGCACAGCAGCAGGGCGACCCGAATCTCCCGCCCCGCTGCCGCGGCCTCGGTCACCCCCTCGGCGATGCCGACCAGCACCGCATCCACCACCTGCTGCAAGGAGAGCCCGCCGCGCTGGTGCTGCTCGGGGGCAAATCGTTCCTCGGCGTAGACCACGCCGTCGGCAGCCAGATCGAGCACGGCCTCGCGCGCTACCCGACTCAGCCCGTCGTGGTCCTGCATCACCGCGAGGGTGTGCTCGAAGGTGGCGATGTACGCCTCCAGGCTGCCGCTGCTGGCCTGCTGGAAGAACCACTCCCCCAGCGCGTCCGGGTCGTCGGTGGGCAGGGTGTGTCCGGTGCGGGCGGCCAGCTCGATCACAGTGGCGGGCCGGAGCCCACCGTCCAGGTGGTCGTGCAGGACGACCTTGGGCAGTGCGGCGATCTGCTCCGGCGTCATGCGGACACGGTACTGGCCGCGCGGGCCGGCACCCGCATCGTCTGCCGCGGTCAGTCCCGGTAGGCCTCGCCCTCGTCCTCGGGCACCACCGCGTGTTGCTCGGCCACATCCGCCGGGTCCGCGGCACCGTCCAGGTCTGGCCGGGGATCGTCCGGTTGGTAGACCTCTGCCCCCTCGGCCGGGGACGGATCGATGGCGTCGATCAGGTCGAGCTCGGTCAGGCCGGCATCCCGCCAGGTGCCCTCACCAGGAATGGTGCTCATGGTGTCCTCCCTCGCTGGTGGTCGGAACACCATCGTGGCGTGATCAGGCCGGGGCCGCCAGGGGTCGCAGCATGTCCTGTCGAGTTCCCACCACAAACGCGACCGTGACATCGGCACCCGGTGGGATCGGCCCGTGCTCCGGGTGTTCCTCGAACAGCACCCGCACCGGGATGTCCAGCTCCGCACCTCCGACGCCCACCATGGGGCGGGTGCCCAGGGTCTGCGCGTAGGACCGGGCGTGGTCGAGCGTTCCGGCCCGGTGCCAGACCACGGTGCCGTCCGCACGGGGCACCCCGTACTCCACCACCAGGTCCTCCGCGAGAGCCGGGTTCACTACCCCATAGGGGATCAGCGTCCCGTCGAAGGGCACCTCCTGCGCCCCCTGCGCCGCGACGTGCCAGCTGCCAGTCACCATCTCCACCAGTCGGCCGTCCTCCTCCGGCTCACCGGGATGGAATGGGTGCACCAGCGGGCTCCCGCTGACCACCACCGGCGGGCCGGAGTCGGCGGCCGGGGCGTCCGTGACCGCACCGGTCACCCCGGCCACCACCGCCACCAGCCCACAGCAGGTGGACCACCATCCCTCGGAGGTCATCCCCGTGCTCCGTTCCGGCCGGGCAGCTGCTCGACCAGCTCGGTGCGGGGCTCGCTGGTGAACTGCAGTTCCGTCCCCTGGCCCAGCACCACCGAGATCTGGTGGGTGGCACCGCAGGAGGATCGGGCCAGCACCGTGTAGGTGCCCGGCGGCAGATCCCGGTCCGGGGCGACCGACCAGTGCCCCTCCTGGCTCTGGGTCTGCAGGGTCAGCTCGTCCCGTTCCCCGGTGATGGTCAGTGTGACCGGAACCGTGGGCGCGGAGGTCCCGCTGAACACTGGGCGGCCCACCTCGGTCGACCCGTCCTCGGGGGTGTCGATGTGCACGTGATCGACCAGCGCGATCGCATGGTCCCGGCCGACCGCAACCTGTGCCACCACATCGCCGCGCAGCTCGTCGGTGCCATCGGCCCAGCCCGCGGCGGCCCCGCCCCACGCCCGGGTCTTGCCATCCTCGAGCCGCACCGCGATCCGGTCCTGGTTGGCGTCCATCTGCGCCACCGAGCCCTGGACCTCAGCCGGGACAGTCTCCGTCGCACCCCAGGTGTGGATGTTGCCGGTGTCGTCCAGCAGGTAGCTCACCTTGGTGCCGGAAGCCGCGGCGACGAAGGTGAGTTCCTCCCACTCTTCGGGCACGTCGGCGTAGTCGGCACCCGACCCGCCCCATCCGAGGGCGATGCCGTCACCGGTGAGCGCGAGCACGTGATCGGTGCCAGCCGCCACCGCAATCACCGTGCTCACCGCGAGTTCCTCCGGCTGCTGCAACTGACCGGCCTTATCCGACCCCCAGCCGACCACGGTGCCGTCCCGCAGCAACGCGTAGGCCGAGTCCTGCCCTGCCTCGACCGCCACGACCACCGCACCGTCCAGCGTCGAGGGCACCGCCAACGATCCGGTCGCCCGCGGACCCCAGGCGATCACCGTGCCCTGCCCGGTCAGCCCGAGGAAGAAGCCCTTCCCTGCCGAGACTGCGATCAGTCCGGAGTCGGCACCGCCGACCTCCACCGGCCCGGCAGAGGTCCACCCGTGCACACCACCGGTCTCGGTCAGCGCGATCGTGAGGTCCTCGCCGCCCTGGGCCGCATCGACCTGGACCAGACGCACCGCCGGGTCGTCCTCCTCGGCACCCTTCGCGCCCCACGGAGCGACGGTGTGCCCCGCGACGTCGAAGGTCAGCGAGTCGGACTCGGCCATCTCGGTGTCGGTCACGGTCAGGGTGTGACCACCCATGGTCAGCGGTGCACTCGGCCGGTAGAGCCAGTGACCGAACTCGTTCACCGGGACCTCGGCCGGCGGCATCTCGTCCACGACGAGCTCCAGGGTTCGTCCCGCGGTCCCCGTGCCCCGCATCAGGGGGTTGCCGGGGTTGCGCGACTCCGCGGTCGGTGCCTCGATCACCGGCGCGGTCGGCTCCGGGCCGCCCGGCTGGTCACGCGCGGTGTGCAGGGCGATCAACCGCTGCGGGATCGCGGTGCTCCCGGCCAGCTTGGTGAAAGCACCACCGATCACGAACGCCCGTCCCGGGTCGCCGACCTCGGTGCCGGTGTACACCGTGCTGTTGAAGCCACTGCCCAGCTCACCCTTGAACTCGGCGTTCACCGTGCCATCGGAGTTGAGCATCAGCAGACGGGACGGCACCCGGTTGCCCCGGCCATTGAGTCGGGTGAAGGAACCTCCGACCACGACGGTGCCCGCACTCGACTCGAAGGCGGTGTAGACCGGGCCGTTGAACCCGCGGCCGAGCCTCCCGGCGAACTCGCGGTCCGCGGCACCATTGGCGTACAGGCGGATCAGCAGACCGGTGTTCCGGCCGATGAGGCGCGCGTTCTCGCCACCGATCAGCAGACCACCATCGGCCATGAAGCTCACCGACCACACCGTCGACCCCAGACCGGAGCCGAGCTGGGCGTCATAGTCGGCATCCCGGCTGCCGTCCGGCTGGAGCACGATCACCCGGCTGGGTGCCTTGGAGCTGCCGTTCAACCTGGTCCAGGTGCCGCCGACCGCGATCCGGCCCTGCGCGTCGACGTCCACCGAGTGCACCGCACTGTTGAACCCGCTGCCCAGCTTGGCGCTGAACTCCCGGTCGACCTCACCGGTGGGCAGCAACCGCAGCAGTCGGTTGGGCACCGACGACGACCCGTTCAGCGAGGTGAAGGACCCGCCGACCAGAATGCGCCCCTCGGCGTCGACCGCCAGCGACTCCACCTGATCGCCGAAGCCCTTGCCCAGCGCTGCGGCGAAGGCGGCGTCCACGGTGCCATCCGCGGTGAACTTCACCAACCGGTTGGGCAGCGACTTGTCCCCGTTGACGCTGGTGAAGTCGCCACCGACCAGGATTCCGCCATCCGGGGTCTCGGCCACCGCCAGAACGATGCCATTCGTCCCGGTTCCGAGGGCGGCGTTGAACTCCCGGTTCGGGGAGCCGTCCTCGTTCAAGCGCACAATGCGGGCCGGAATGGTCTTGTCGTTGTTCAGCGCGGTGAAGTCACCACCGACCACCACCCCGCCGTCCTTCGTCTCCGCCACCGCTCGGACGTCACCGCCCGTGAAGCCCACACCGAGCTGGGAGTTGAATTCCGGACCGGTGCCGCCGTCCAGGTCGAGGAACACCAGACGGCTCGGGATGAACGGAATACCGTTGAGCTTCTGGAAAGCGCCACCGATGAGGTAACCGGCAGCTCCGGAAGTGTCGACAGCCAGCGCGTAGGCGGGGGCGTCGAGGCCCAGCCCGATTGCCGCGCAGAAGTCCTCATCGATGCTGCCGGTGGCGGTCAGCCGGACGAGCCGAGCCGGCAGGCCAGAGCGACCGTTCACTGTGGTGAACTCACCGGCGACCAGGACCCGACCGGCCTCGTCGGAGGTCACGGCCCAGACGGTGCCGTTGAATCCCGAGCCCAGCGCGTCGTTGAATGCCTGGTCCGGTCGGCCGTCGGGCAGCAACCGCATCAGTCGGTTCGGCGTCGCGGAGCTGCCGTTCATCGCCGTGAAGGCACCGCCGACCAGCACCGAGCCGTCCGGGCCCACCGTGGCGGTCCGCACCGTCGAGCCGAAGCCCTTACCCAGGTTCGCATTGAAGTCCGGGTCGGGGGTGCCGTCCGGGCCCAGGCGCAGCAGGCGGTTCGGCAGTGAGGCATCGCCATTGAGGTCGGTGAAGGAACCACCGACGATCACGCCACCGGCGGCATCGACCTGCACGCTGTACACCGCACCGGAGAACCCGCTGCCGAGCGCGGCCTGCAAGGCCAGGCTGCGGCTGCCGTCCGGGTTGAGCCGTGCCATCCGCGCCGGGCCGCCGGACTCGCCGTTCAGCGTGGTGAACTCGCCGCCGACCACGATCTGCCCGTCCACCGCGCTGGAGACCGACCACACCGTGCCGTTGAAGCCGGAGCCCAACCGCAGGTTGAAGTCCCGATCCAGCGATCCATCGGCATTCAGCCGGACCAACCGCGCCGGGATGGAACTGTCGCCGTTCAGGCTGGTGAACGACCCGGCGACCAGGATTCCGCCGTCCGCCAGGGAGTGCACCGCGTACACCGTGCCGTTGAAGCCGGTGCCGAGCTGGGCGTGGAAGGCCGTGTCCAGTACACCGTCCGGTGTGAAGCGCACCAACCCGTTAGGGATGCTCGCGTCGGCGGCGAGCGCCGTGAAGGCACCCCCGATCAGCACGCCCCCGTCGGAGGCGGCGGAGACGACGCGGACGGTCTTGTTGAAGCCCGCGCGCAGCATGGCATTGAAGCCGTCGCCGAGAATGCCGATCGGAGGCTCCTCCACCCCGGCCGCACCGGCGACCGGGTCATCGAGCCCGGTGATCTCGTCTTCGCCATCCGGAGCTGCCTCGGCTGCTGAGTCGTCCGCCGTGGACTCGTCTGGTTCCGGGCTCACGGACGGCGCACTCGGCTCCGTGGAGTCACCGGGCGACGGCGCGCTCGGCTCGGTGGAGACACTGGGCGACGGCACGGGCTCGGGGACCGCGGTGGCGTCCGGCTCCGGATGCTCGTCGTCCTCGTGTCCGTCGTCGACCGCGGCAGGTTCGCCGAATGCAGTCGAGGCCGATGTCGACAGGACATCGGCGGGGTGGGCGGCCGCGACCGGGCCGGCCACCAAGGAGGCGGTCAGCGCGGCGACCAGTGCCGTGACGGCACGACGACGGAAGGTAGACATGGGGGCTCCTGAATCAGGGGTCAATGCCGCGCCCGAGCGGTGGCTCGGGGCGCGAACAACAGGGCGAGCGCGATCGCACCCAGTGCGATCCGGCCCCACAGTGATTCGGTGAACAGCAAGATCCGCGCGGCGATCCCAGTCAGGACCATGCGCGGGGTCCCGACCACGGAGTCGGGGCTGACCGGCAGCGGATCGCGGGCGGCGTTGCCGTCACCCTGCAACCACGCGCTGCCATCGGACAGGGGCTCGACCACCCGGTGCACGTAGCGCGGGCCCGGGCCGTCGGGACGCGAGGCAGAAATCACCACCACCTCGCCGGTACGGCGCAGCTCCTGGCCATCGGGCCGCTGCACCACCAGCACGTCGCCGCGCTGGTAGGTCGGGGTCATCGAGACCCCGGTCACCGTCATGTAGAAGTCGCCGGTGAGCAGCGACCATCCCAACGGGAAGGCCATGACCACCAGCACGAGCACCGCAAGAGACCGCGACATCACTCGCAGCACCTCGTCACCTGCCTTCGTCACCGTGAATGGACTGGGCCCGGCCGGGGGCGACTGGTCCGTTGCGCCCCCGGCCCGGCAGCTCAGGCCTGCGGGTCGAGGTACGACACCACGAAGTCGGCGTTGACCTTGAGCATCTCGCCCACAGTGCCGGCGTCCTCGATCAGGGCCGGGTCCTCCAGGACCACGCGGACCTCGACCGGGATGGCCGCAGCACCGTCGATGGAGGTGATACCGGTGACCGAACCGAAGGTCGCGGTCTTGGCGACCGTGCCCGCGTCAACCCAGCGGGTGACCTTGCCCTGGGCGTCGACGATGCCGTACTGCACGGTCAGCGCCTTGGCCAGGTCGGCCGACACCGGGGTGCCCAGCTCGAACGTGCCGTCGAACTCGGTGGTGTCGGTGCCGTGGTTGGTCAGCGTCCAGGAGCCGATCACCAGGTCGTTGTGCTTGGCCGAGTCGAACACGTGGTCGATCGGGTCGCCGGTCAGGCGGAGCAGGGCACCCTTGGTGGGCACCTCCTTGTCCGGAACCGCGGCGGAGAAGTGGTTGTCGTCGATGCTGGTGTACAGGGTGCTCAGGGCGCCCACGCCCACCACGCCCATCGACAGTGCGGCGACGCCGAGCACCGCCCAGACCTTGCGGTGGTTCTTCTTCTGCTCGACCTGCTGCGTCATGGTCCGTCTCCTTCAACCAGGGGATCACCCACCGGGTTTCGGTGGCGAGACATAACGTAGGGAGCAGATCTCACATCTTTCTGACACAGCACGAGGCCCCGCCCACCGGTGGTGGACGGGGCCTCGGACTCGGCGCTCAGTCGGCGGTGATCCGGTCGATGAGCAGCGGATTTGTCGCCACCGGACCGTCGGAAACCTGTACTGCGTCAGCCAATGCCTCGGTGGCACGGGCGAAGCGTTCGGGGGTGTCGGTGTGCAATGTCATCAAAGGCTGTCCGGCCTTGACCGAATCGCCCGGTTTTGCAAGCAATTCCACACCGGCGCCGGCCTGCACCGGGTCCTCCTTGCGGGCACGCCCGGCACCGAGCCGCCAGGCGGCGATGCCCACCGCGTAGGCGTCCAACCGGCTGAGCACCCCATCCGCGGGGGCGAGGATCTGCTCGGTGTGCGTGGCCACCGGCAGCGGTGCGTCCGCGTCGCCACCCTGCGCCTCGATCATCCGGCGCCAGGCGTCCATCGCCCGACCGTCGGCCAGCGCGGCGGCCGGGTCGGCATCTGGCTTGCCCGCGGCGATCAGCATCTCCCGGGCCAGTGCCACGGTCAGCTCCACCACATCGGCGGGGCCGCCACCGGCCAGCACTTCCAGCGACTCGCGGACCTCCAGCGCGTTCCCGGCGGTCAGACCCAGCGGGGTGTCCATGTCGGTGAGCAGCGCCACCGTGGTCACACCGGCGTCGGTGCCCAGGTCTACCATGGTCCGGGCCAGCTCGCGGGCCCTGTCCACGTTCTTCATGAACGCCCCGGAGCCGACCTTCACGTCCAGCACCAGCGCGCCGGTGCCCTCGGCGATCTTCTTGCTCATGATCGAGGAGGCGATCAGCGGGATCGCCTCCACCGTGCCGGTGACGTCGCGTAGCGCATAGAGCTTGCGGTCGGCCGGGGCCAGACCGGAACCCGCCTGGCAGATCACCGCGCCCACGTCGTTCAGCTGGGCCATCATCTGCTCGTTGGACAGCGCTGCCCGCCAGCCCGGGATCGATTCCAGCTTGTCCAGGGTCCCACCGGTGTGACCGAGCCCTCGACCGGACAGCTGCGGGACCGCCACATCGAAGACCGCCACCAGCGGGGCCAGCGGCAGGGTGATCTTGTCCCCCACGCCCCCGGTGGAGTGCTTATCCGCGGTGGGACGGTGCAGCCCGGAGAAGTCCATCCGCTCACCGGAGGCGATCATCGCCGCGGTCCAGCGGGCGATTTCGGCCCGGTCCATCCCGTTCAGCAGGATGGCCATGTTGAGCGCGGACATCTGCTCCTCGGCCACCACGCCCCGGGTGTACGCGTCAATCACCCAGTCGATCTGCGCGTCGGACAGCCGGTGGCCGTCCCGCTTGGCCACGATGACGTCAACGGCGTCGAAGCTCTCGGTCACGCCTGCACCTTCCGTTCGACGAGGTCCTCCGGCCCGAAGGCGTCGGGCAGCACCTCGCGCATCGTCTTGAATCCGCTGACGGTGTCCAGCACCAGCTCCGGGCCACCGTGCTCCCACAGCAGCTGGCGGCACCGGCCACAGGGCATCAGCGTGTTGCCCTGCCCGTCCACGCAGGTGAAGGCGACCAGGCGGCCGCCACCGGACAGGTGCAGGCCGGAGACCAGCGCGCACTCGGCGCACAGCGTCAGCCCGTAAGAGGCGTTCTCCACATTGCACCCGGTCACCACTCGACCGTCGTCCACCAGCGCGGCGACACCCACCGGGAACTTCGAGTACGGGACGTAGGCATGGCTCATCGCCTCAGTGGCGGCGGTCCGTAGACCGTCCCAGTCCACAGCAGTCACAGCAGTCCTCACTTCACGTAGGCGACGCCCTCGGCGGCGGGGGCGCGCACCTTGCCCACCAGACCGGCCACGGCGAAGATCGTCACCACATAGGGGGTCATCAGCATCAGCTGGCTCGGGATCGGCGTCCCGATGATGCCGAGCACGGTCTGCAGGTTGTCCGCGAATCCGAACAGCAGCGCCGCCGCCAACGCACCCTTGGGGCTCCACCGGCCGAGGATCATCGCGGCCAGGGCGATGTAGCCCTTCCCGCCGGTCATCTCCTTGCCGAAGGCCAGGCCGTTCGCGACGGTGAAGAACGCGCCGCCCAGACCCGCCACCGCGCCGCCGAGCAGGGTGTTGCGGACCCGGGTCCGGTTCACCTTGATACCCACGGTGTCGGCGGCCTTGGGGTGCTCACCCACGGCGCGCAGCCGCAGGCCCCACTTGGAGCGGAAGACCAGGATCTGCAACGCGATCACGACGATGTACATCAGGTACACCAGGACGGTCTGACGGAACAGCACCGGGCCCAGCACCGGGATCTCGCTCAACACCGGGATCGAGATGGTGGGCAGCCGCGGCGGGGCGTTCAGCGTGCTGGCGTTCACCTTGAGCACCGTGGAGAACAGGTAGCTGGTCACGCCGACCACCAGCACGTTCAGCACCACACCGACGATGATCTGGTCGACCACATAGCGCACCGCGAAGGCCACCAACAGAGCCGAGACCAGTGCACCGGCAATGGGCGCGGCGATCAGACCGAGGTAGGCGGACTGGGTGAGGGTGGCGACCACCGCGGCCAGGAAGGCCCCGGCCAGCAGCTGACCCTCGATGGCGATGTTGACGATGCCCGAGCGCTCGCACAGCAGACCGGCCAGCGAACCGAACACCAGCGGCACCGCCAAGAAGAGCGATCCCTGCAACAGGCTGGTCAACGGCAACGGCTGGTTCTTGCCGGCCACCGCCCACACCAACAGCGCCAGAATCAGCACCACCGCGTAGACCGCGGGCAGCCAGATCCCGACCTTGCGCCGGTTCTTGGCGTACCAGAAGGTCAGCGCACCCAGAGCGAGCGCGATCAGGCAGAGCACGATGGCGCTGGTCTTGCTCGGCACATCGAATCGGTCGATCTGGAAGAAGTCCGTGTTCGTGGACACGGTGAAGCCGGTCTTCTTGCCCGAGGCCGGCAGGATGCCGAAGGCGAACAAGGCCAGCGCCGCGACCACCACATAGGCGATGGGCGCCTTGTAGGAGATCGACGGCAGCGGCTTGGCCACCGGACCCGCCGGGGCGGCCGGTGCGGGGGCAGCGGTCACGGCGCTCATGCTGCGGCCTCCTTCGTGACGGGCGCGGGGGTGGGACTGATCTGCTTGCGACGACCGGGGGTCGGCAGCCGGAACACCGTGCGGACCAGCGGCGGGGCAGCGATGAACAGCACCACCAGGGACTGGACCACCAGCACGATGTCGATGGGGGTCCCGGTGCGGGACTGCATCGCGAAGCCACCGGCCCGCAGCGCCCCGAACAACAGCCCGGCCAGGAACGTGCCCAACGGCTTGGACCGGCCCAGCAGGGCGACGGTGATCGCATCGAATCCGAAGGACGCCGCCACACCGGCGGTCAACACCTTCTCTGTGCCGAGCACCTGGGCCGACCCGGCCAGACCAGCCAGCGCACCGGAGACCACCATCACCAGCAGGTAGATCTTGTTGATGTTGATCCCCGCCGTGCGGGCCGCCGACGGGTTTGCCCCGACGGCACGGAACTGGAAGCCCAGCGTCGAGCGGTCCATCAGCCACCAGACGAACACGGTCGCCAGGACCGCCAGCAGGAACCCGGCGTGCAGCCGGAAGTCGTTGCCCAGCAGCAGCGGATAGGTCGCGGTGGACTCGATGGGCGGCGACTGCGGGTTGTTGCTGCCCTCACGCTTGAAGGCGGTGGTGCTCAACAGGTACGCGACCAGCTGGATCGCGATGTTGTTGAGCATGATCGTGACGATCACCTCGTTCGCGCCGGTACGAGCCTTGAGGAATCCGGCGATCCCGGCCCAGATCGCGCCACCCAGTGCGGCAGCGATGATCGCCAGCAGCAGGTGCAGCACCGGCGGCAGCCCGAAGGCGAAGCCGATGTAGCCGCCGAAGATCGCGCCGAGAATGATCTGGCCCTGCGCACCGATGTTGAACAGCCCAGCGCGGAAGCCGACCGCCAGCCCCAGACCGGCCAGCACCAGCGGCACCGACCAGGTCATCGTCTCGGTCAGCGGCCGGATCGCCCGGGTGAAGCTCGAGGCAGTCGGGTCGACGATCGCGCCCTGGAACAGCGCGACATACGCACTCCACACCGAGTCCCACACCGCGGACAGGAAGTCCCCGGGGCGGGCGAAGAGGTAACCGGCGGTGGTGTGCACATCGTCATCCGCGGCGGCGATCAGCACGCCGGACACGATCAGGGCCAGCAGCAGTGCCGCGAGGGTGACCAGCCAGTTGCTGGTCATCATCTCCCGCAGCGCACGCTGCAACCGCGGCTCCAGGCGCTCGTCCTGCGGGTCCTGCGCGGCGACGTCGGGTGCGGCGTTCACTCGCTCTCCTCCTCGGCGGCCTCGATGTCGGCCTCGCCGAGCACCGTGTGATGCGAGGCTGCCTGCTTGACGGCCTCCTCCTGGGGGACGCCGGCCATCATCAGGCCGAGCACATCCCGGTCCGGCGTCGTGGACGTGGCGTCGACGGTTCCCACGATCCGGCCGCGGTACATGACCACGATCCGGTCGGCCAGGGCCAGCACCTCGTCCAACTCGGTGGACACGATGATCACCGGGGTGCCGGAGTCGCGCTCTGACACGATCCGCTTGTGCACGAACTCGATCGAGCCGACATCCAGTCCACGGGTGGGCTGGGAGGCGATCAGCAAGCGCAGCGGCCGGGACATCTCCCGGGCCAACACGACCTTCTGCTGGTTACCGCCAGACAGAGTGCCCGCATGGGCCTCCACCGACGGGGTGCGCACATCGAACTCGTTGGTCCGGCGCTCGGCATTGGCGCGCACCTTGGCGGGGTCCAGCGAGATCCCCCGGGCGAAGTCCTTGCTGTCGTACAGGTCGAGGATCAGGTTCTCCGCCACCGAGAACTCCGCGACGATGCCGTCCTCGGTGCGGTCCTCCGGGACGAACCCGACTCCGGCGGTCAGCACCTCCTTGACGGTGCGGCCGAGCAACTCCTTGCCGTCCAGCGTCACCGACCCGGCCAGGGCGGGCTGCAACCCGAGGATCGCCTCGGTGAGCTCGGTCTGGCCGTTGCCCTGCACACCGGCGACCGCGACGATCTCGCCCCGGGCCACCTCAAAGGAGATGCCGTCAACCTGCCGGACCCCGGCCTCGTCCAGCACCGTCAGGTCCCGTACCTGCAAGGCCACCTCCCCGGGCTGGGCGGGGGCGCGGTCCACACCGAGCGAGACGGAGCGACCGACCATCAGCGAGGCCAGCTCGGTCTCCGGTGCCTGCGGGTCCGCGGAGCCGACCACCTTCCCGCGCCGGATCACGGTGATCCGGTCGGCCACTGCCCGGACCTCGCGCAGCTTGTGGGTGATGAACACGATCGAGGTGCCCGCGGCCTTGAGCTGACGCATGATCGCGATCAGCTCGTCGGTCTCCTGCGGGGTGAGCACGGCGGTGGGCTCGTCCAGGATCAGCACCTTGGCGTCGCGGGAGAGCGCCTTGATGATCTCCACCCGCTGCTGGGCACCGACCGGCAGATCCTCCACCAGCGCGTCCGGGTCGACATCGAACCCGAACCGGTCGGAGATCTCCTTCACCCGGCGTCGTGCCGCAGGCAGGTCGATCAGTCCGCTCTTGGTGGGCTCGTAGCCCAGCACGACGTTCTCCGCGACGGTGAAGACCGGCACCAGCATGAAGTGCTGGTGCACCATGCCGATTCCCGCGGCCATCGCGTCGCCCGGTCCGACGAAGGTCACCGGCTGGTCGTCCACCAGGATCTGGCCGTCATCCGGGTCGTAGAACCCGTACAGCACGTTCATCAGGGTTGACTTGCCGGCGCCGTTCTCCCCCAGGAGGGCGTGGATCTCGCCGGGTTCGACCACCAGGTCGATGTGGTCGTTGGCCACCAGCGTGCCGAAACGCTTGGTGATCCCGCGCAGCTCGAGCTTCACGGTCCGCCTGCTCCTCGATCGTCGTCGACTCGTCCCGCGCAGAGTAGTCCGCCCGGGGGTGCGTTCACGACGGCGGCCCGGGCAGAAACACCCTGCCCGGGCCGCCGTCCGAGTGAACGTCAGTGCTGGCTCGGGGACTCCACCACCAGGTCACCGGCGATGATCTGCTCCTGCAGGTCCTCCACCGCGGACTTGACCTCGTCGGTCACCACGCTGTCGAAGTCGTGGAACGGAGCCAGGCCGATGCCCTCGTTCTCCAGCGTGCCGACGTACGGCTCGGCGGAGAAGTTGCCGTCAGCGGCCTCGGACACGGTGTCGAACACGGCCTGGCCGATGTCCTTCATCACCGAGGTGAGGATCAGGTCGGAGAAGTCGGGCGAGGTCTCGTACCAGTCGGCGTCCACCCCGACGATGGACACGCCACCGGCCTCCTTGGCGGCAGCCGCCGCACCCAGACCCACCGGACCGGCGACCGGCATGATCACGTCGGCACCCTGGTCGATGAAGCCCTTGGCCAGGTTCTGGCCCTTGGTCTGGTCGTCGAAGTCACCGGTGAAGGAGCCGGTCTGCGCCTCGCGGTCCCAGCCCAGCACCTGGACGTCGGCACCGTTGTCCTCGTTGTACTTGGTGACGCCGTCGGCGAACCCGTCCATGAAGATGGTCACCGACGGGATCTCGGCGCCACCGAAGGTCGCCACGGTGCCGGAGGTCGAGGTGCCCGCAGCCACGTACCCGGCCAGGAACGCGGCCTCCTGGGTGTTGAACAGCAGCGGGCGTGCGTTCTCCGACTCCTCGCTGAACTCGGCGTCCACCAGCGCGAACTCGATGTCCGGGTTCTGCGCGGCGGCCTCGGTCAGGGTGTCGGCGAGCAGGAAGCCCACGCCGATGATCATGTTGCAGTCCTGGGCGACCAGCTGGTCGACGTTCGGGCCGAAGTCGGTCTCGGCGGAGGACTCCACCTTGACGACCTGCACACCCAGCTCGTCGCCAGCCCGGTCCAGGCCCTCGGCACCGGACTGGTTGAAGGACTTGTCCTCGAACCCGCCCTGGTCGGAGACCATGCAGGCCTTGAAGTCGGAGGACGCGTTGTCCGAGCCGCCGGCGGTCGAGCCGGACTCCTCGGGGGCGCTGCCACAGGCAGCCAGGGCGAGGGCGACAGCCCCACCGAGGGCGGCCGCACGAACGATGTTCTTCACACTGCACTCCTGCTCGTCGTCTGCGCCGGCCCTGGGAGGGGGCCCGGATCGACAGCGCCATTGCTGGCGATCCGGGTGGTCCATCCGGCGTCCGGGATGCACCCTAGCCAGCTCCAGATGACCGCAGTGTTACCGAGGCGTACCTTCGGGCGATCTGTTACGGACTTGGTATCAAGGGGTGACCCGTTCGGGCGTCGGCAGTTCAGGGACGCCCGGCGAGCAGTGCCGCTCTGGCCAGCAGGGACGCCCCGGCGCAGACCGCACGCTCGTCGATCACCAGGTTCCCCTGGTGAATGTCGTACGAGCGACCGCCTGGGGTGCGGGTGCCGAGCCGGGCCATCGCCCCGGGCACCTTGGTCAGGTACCAGGCGAAGTCCTCCCCACCGAGCGACTGTTCGGTCAGCTGCACCGCGTCCTCCCCGAGCACGTCGCGCGCCGCGGCCTCCAGCACCGCCACCGCACGCTCGTCGTTCTCCACCGGCGGGACTCCGCGCTGGTGGCGGATCTCGACCTGCACGCCGTAGGGCGCCACTACCTGCTCCACCGCCTCGTGGAACACCTGCGAGGCCCGCTCCCAGGCGCGCACCTCCAGACAGCGCAACGTGCCGCGCACCGACCCGGAGGAGGGGATGGCGTTGTGTGCCTGACCAGCCTGCACCGCACCCCAGGTCAGGTTCACCCCGGCGCGCGGGTCCAACCGACGACCGAGCACCGCGGGCACCTGGGTGATCACCTGACCGAGCGCGTAGACCACGTCGGCGGTCAGGTGCGGGCGGGAGGTGTGTCCACCCGGCCCGGTCAGCACCACGGTGACCTCATCGGAGGCGGACGTGATCGGACCGATCCGGCTGCCGATCTGACCGACATCCACCTTCGGATCGCAGTGCACCGCGAAGATCCGACCCAGGCCGTCCAACCCGCCCGCGGCGATCACGTCCAGCGCGCCGCCGGGCTGCACCTCCTCCGCGGGCTGGAAGATCAGGCGCACACCGGTGGGTAACTCGCCCGCCTCGTGCAGCTCGGCGAGCACCAGACCCGCACCGAGCACCGCCACGGTGTGCACGTCGTGCCCGCAGGCATGCGCGACGTTGGCCACCGTCGAGGCGAAGGGCAGGCCGGTGGTCTCCGGCACCGGCAGTGCGTCCAGATCTGCCCGCAGGCCGATCCACCGTCGCCCGGTGCTCACCGGGTTGGGCCCGATGTCGCAGGTGAGGCCGGTGCCCGGCAGCAGCCGCGGTTCCAATCCGGCGGCCCGCAACCGCTCGGCCACCACCCGGGTGGTGCGCTGCTCGGTGCGACCCAGCTCCGGGTGGGCATGCAGATCCCGCCGGATCTCGATCAGCTCGTCGGTGAGCGATCCGACCAGGTGCTGTACCCGCGAAGCGTCGACCATCACCTCACCGACCCTACCCACGCCCGGACGTCACAGCAGGTCGTCGCGTCCGCGCTCCCGCCAGCCGTCCACCGCGCCCTTGACCTGCTGGGCGTGCGCGCGGGTGGTCACCAGCACCGCGTCCGGGGTGTCGACCACCACCGCATCGGGCACCCCGAGCACGGTCACCGTCCGCCCGCCGGTGAGCACCAGCGCCCCGGGGGCATCGAGGCGCTGGACCAGCGCGTCGTCCCCCAGCGTGCGCGACCCGTCGTCGGGCTGACCGACCGCGGACAGCAGCGGAGCCAGCGAGGCAAAGTCACCGACGTCGTCCCAGGTGAAGTCACCGGGCACCACCGCCACGCCTCCAGCGGCGGCCACCGGCTCGGCGATGGCGTGGTCGATGGCGATTTTGGTCAGCGTCGGCCAGGTCTCGGCCAGCACGGCCTCCCGGCGGCTGTCGTCATCCCAGACCGCGGCGATCCGGCGCAGCCCGGCGGCCAGAGTCGGCAGCTGCGCCTCCAGGTGGTCGAGCAGCACCCCCGCGGCCACGATGAACATCCCGGCGTTCCACCAGTAGTGCCCGGTGGCCAGGTAGGCCGCGGCGGTCTCGGCATCGGGCTTCTCCGTAAAGGCGGCGACGTGCCGGGCCGACGGAGCCCCGTCCACTCCCAGCGGGTCGGCGGCGTCGATGTACCCGAAGGCCGTTGACGGTTCGCTGGCCTCGATGCCGATGGTCACCACATAGCCCGCACGGGCTGCCTCGACACCCTCCCGGACGGCGGCCTCGAACCGTGGCAGCCGCCCGATCACGTGGTCGGCAGCGAAGGAACCCAGCACGGTTGCCGGGCCGTGGCGCTCGGCCAGCACCGCAGCGGCCAGACCGATGGCCGCCATCGAGTCCCGGGGCGAGGGCTCGGCGATCAGCTGCCCGGCGCTCAGTTCCGGCAGCTGCGCCGCCACCGCCTGCACATGCCGTGCCCCGGTGACCACGAGCACCCCCTCGGCACCGGCTAACGGCACCAGCCGATCCACCGTGCCCTGCAAGAGGGTCCGACCGGTGCCGGTCAGGTCATGGAGGAACTTGGGCGCGCCTTGGCGGGACAGCGGCCACAGGCGGGTTCCGGCGCCACCGGCGGGGATGACAGCGTGGAATCCAGGGATGGGGTGCTCAGCCATGCCGACAGGCTAGCCACCAGGCTGGTGGCACCCAGAGCCTCGGGACCATGGTCCCCACGATGATGTGCGGTTCGTCACACTCGACCCAGAACCGGCCCCCGAGGTCACTCGCCCGGCGCACGATGCCTAGAGTGCTTCCACCGGACACCGCAGTCCCGATCAGCCCTGGAGTCCTCACCGTGTCTACCGCGTCAGCGTCGTCGCCCCCGAAACCCCGCCGCAAGCCCTCCGGCACCCTCTACCGGGGGCGTGAGGGCATGTGGTCCTGGGTGGCCCACCGCGTCACCGGGGTCCTGATCTTCTTCTTCCTGCTGGTGCACGTGCTGGACACGTCCCTGGTCCGAGTCTCCCCCGAGGCCTACAACGACGTGATCGGCACCTACAAGAACCCGATCATGGGCCTCGGCGAGGCCGGACTGGTCGCCGCCATCGTCTTCCACGCCTTCAACGGCATCCGGATCATCCTGGTCGACTTCTGGGCCAAGGGACCGAAGTACCAGCGCGTGATGCTGTGGATCGTGGTCGGCCTGTTCGTGGTGACCATGGCCGGATTCCTGCCCCGCCACCTCATGCACGTCTTCGGAGGCGAGTGATGACGTCGATCCCCGCTCCGAACACGCCGGTCGCCCGGCCGTCCCGTCGCACCACCCGCGGCAACTGGGAGCTCTACGGCTGGGTCTTCATGCGCGCCTCCGGCGTCGTGCTTCTGGTGCTGATCTTCGGCCACCTCTTTGTGAACCTGGTCGCCGGGGACGGCATCAGCGCCATTGACTTCGGCTTCGTCGCCGGCAAGTGGGCCTCACCGTTCTGGCAGATCTGGGACCTGCTCATGCTGTGGCTGGCCATGATCCACGGCACCAACGGGGTCCGGACGATCATCAACGACTACGCCGAGCGCAACGGCACCCGGCTCGTCCTGAAGCTGGCGCTCTACACCGCCTTCACCGTGGTCGTCGTGCTCGGCACCCTGGTGATCTTCACCTTCGACCCCTGCCCGGCGAACAGTCCCGCGGGCCTGCTCCCGTCGTTCTGCACCGCCTGAACAACTCGCACGTCGACAGAAAGGCATCGCCCCCGATGCAGACCCATCAGTACGACGTCGTCATCGTCGGAGCCGGCGGAGCTGGCATGCGTGCGGCCCTGGAATCCTCGGCCCGCACCCGCACCGCGGTGATCTCCAAGCTCTACCCCACCCGCTCGCACACCGGCGCCGCCCAGGGCGGCATGTGCGCGGCCCTCGGCAATGTCGAGGAGGACAACACCGAGTGGCACACCTTCGACACGGTCAAGGGTGGTGACTACCTGGTCGACCAGGACGCCGCCGAGATCATGGCCAAGGAGGCCGTCGACGCCGTCCTGGACCTGGAGCGGATGGGGCTGCCCTTCAACCGCACCCCGGAGGGCCGGATCGACCAGCGCCGATTCGGTGGGCACACCCGTAACCACGGTGAGGCCGCGGTCCGCCGCGCCTGCTATGCCGCCGACCGCACCGGCCACATGATCCTGCAGACCCTGTACCAGCAGTGCGTGAAGCAGGACGTGGAGTTCTTCAACGAGTTCTACGTGCTGGACCTGCTGCTGAACCGAGACCTGTCCGGTGAGACCGGTGAGGTGGCGGACGGTGAGGATGTCGCCGTCGCCGGAGTGGTCGCCTACGAGCTGGCCACCGGGGAGATCCACGTCTTCCGCGCCAAATCCGTCGTGCTGGCCACCGGTGGTGCGGGCAAGATCTACAAGACCACCTCCAATGCGCACACCCTGACCGGTGACGGCATGGCCATCGCCTACCGCCGGGGCCTGCCGCTGGAGGACATGGAGTTCTTCCAGTTCCACCCGACCGGCCTGGCCGGACTGGGCATCCTGCTCTCCGAAGCGGCCCGCGGTGAAGGCGGCATCCTGCGCAACGCGGACGGTGAGCGCTTCATGGAGCGCTACGCCCCCACGATCAAGGATCTGGCCCCACGCGACATCGTCGCCCGGTCGATGGCCAATGAGGTGCGGGAGGGTCGCGGCGCGGGTCCGAATAAGGACTACGTGCTGCTGGACCTGACCCACCTGGAGCCCGCGCACATCGACGCGAAGCTGCCGGACATCACCGAGTTCGCCCGCACCTACCTCGGCATCGAGCCCTACACCGAGCCGGTGCCGGTCTACCCGACCGCGCACTACGCGATGGGCGGGGTGCCGACCAATGTCGAGGGCGAGGTGCTCCGCAACCCGCGCGACGTGGTCAAGGGCCTGTACGCCGCCGGTGAGGTCGCCTGCGTCTCGGTGCACGGCTCCAACCGGCTGGGCACCAACTCCCTGCTGGACATCAACGTCTTCGGCAAGCGGGCGGGCATCTCCGCCGCGCAGTACGCCGCCACGGCCGACTGGGTGGATCTGCCGGAGAACGCGGAGTCCGCCACCGTCGCCGAGTTGGAGGAGATGCGCGCCCGGCCCAAGGGCGAACGCGTCGCTGACGTCCGCCGTGACCTGCAACAGACCATGGACACCAACGCGCAGGTGTTCCGGACTGCCGAGTCGCTGCGCCAGGCACTGGCCGATGTGCATGCCCTGCAGGACCGCTACTCCCGGGTCTCCGTGCAGGACAAGGCCAAGGCCTTCAACACCGACCTGATCGAAGCACTGGAGCTGGGCTTCCTGCTCGACATCGCCGAGGTCGTCATCGTGGGCGCGCTCAACCGACGCGAGTCCCGCGGCGGACACTTCCGCGAGGACTACCCCGACCGGGACGACGCGCACTTCATGGAGCACACCATGGCCTACCGCCGACCGGCCGGTGCGCACATCGACGACCCGGTGGCCCCCGCGCCCGCCGGTGAGGAGATCCCGCCGTTCCCGCCGCAGCGCCCCAGCGTCCTGCTCGGCACCAAGCCCGTCATCACCACCGTTTACCAGCCGATGGAGCGGAAGTACTGACATGACCGCCACCCTCGATCAGCCGCAGACCGACGCGAAGCCCGCCGAGGTCCCCTCCTTCCAGGTCACGCTCCGCATCCGCCGCTACACCCCGGAGACGCACGGCGAGGAGCCCTACTGGCAGGACTTCACCGTCACCGCCCACGGCACCGACCGCCTGCTGGACGCCCTGCATACCATCAAGTGGGAGCTGGACGGCTCGGTCACCTTCCGCCGGTCCTGCGCCCACGGGGTCTGCGGGTCGGACGCCATGCGGATCAACGGTCGCAACCGCCTCGCCTGCAAGGCCCTGCTCAAGGACCTCGACCCGAGCAAGCCGATCACCGTCGAGCCGATCAAGGGTCTGCCGGTGATCAAGGACCTGGTCGTCGACATGGAGCCGTTCTTCGCCTCCTACCGGGAGATCATGCCGTTCCTGATCACCACCGGGAACCAGCCCTCCCGCGAGCGCCTGCAGTCCCCCGAGCAGCGCGCGCGATTCGACGACACCACCAAGTGCATCCTCTGCGCGGCGTGCACCAGCTCCTGCCCGGTGTTCTGGACCGACGGCCAGTACTTCGGTCCTGCCGCGATCGTCAACGCGCACCGGTTCATCTTCGACAGCCGGGACGAGGGCGGTGCGCAGCGGTTGGAGATCCTGAACGACAAGGAGGGCGTCTGGCGTTGCCGGACCACCTTCAATTGCACGGAGGCCTGCCCGCGCGGCATCGAGGTCACCAAGGCGATCCAAGAGGTCAAGCGCGCGATGATCACCCGGGCGTTCTGACGTCCGAATCCCGCTAGACGGTGGGCGGGGGTCACGGGTCCAATGGACCGGTGACCCCCGCCCACTGCGTTCCCGGTGACCCGCGCTTCGACCGCTGGTACCGGGTGATCGACGCCCGCGACGCCCGGTTCGACGGGCAGTTCTTCACCGCGGTCTCCTCCACCGGCATCTACTGCCGACCTTCCTGCCCCGCGCGCACCCCCAAGCGCGAGCATGTCAGCTTCTACCTGACCTCCGCCGCCGCGCATGAAGCCGGGTTCCGGGCGTGCAAGCGCTGCCTGCCCGAGGCCACGCCGGGCACCCCGGACTGGAACCTGCGCCATGACCTGGCCGGTCGGGCGATGCGGCTGATCGCGGACGGCGTGGTGGACCGCGAGGGTGTCGACGGCCTGGCTGCCCGGCTCGGCTACTCCGCCCGCCAACTGCATCGCACCCTGACCGCGGAGCTCGGTGCCGGACCGCTCGCCCTGGCCCGTGCCCGACGCGCCCAGACCGCCCGCAGCCTGCTGGTCGGCACCGAACTCAAGCTGGCCGACATCGCCTTCGCGGCCGGGTTCGGCTCCGTGCGCCAGTTCAACGACACCGTGCGCGAGGTCTTCGACACCACCCCCGGTGAGCTCCGGGCCCGGGCACCCCGGGTGGAGCACAGCACCCGCCAGCAGGAGGTCGCGCCCGTGCGACTGTCGGTGAACCTCCCGGTCCGGCAGCCCTACGACGCACCCGGGGTGTTCGAGTTCCTGGCCGTCCGTGCGGTCGCCGGGGTCGAGTCCGCGGATCTGCAGGGCCCGCTCCGCTACGCCCGCACTCTGTCGCTGCCGCACGGACCAGGCGCGGTGGAGGTGACCGCCGAACCCACGCCGGAGGGCTGGCGGCTGCGGGCGGAACTGGAACTGACCTCCCTCGCCGATGTCGGCACCGCCACCGCTCGGGTGCGACGACTGTTCGACCTGGACGCGGACCCGCTGGCGGTGGACAACGCCCTCGTCGCCGACCCCGCACTCGCCCCGCTGGTGGCGGCGGTGCCCGGTATCCGCGTCCCCGGCGCGGTCGACCCGGAGGAGATGGTGCTGCGCGCCCTGGTCGGCCAGCAGATCAGCGTCGCGGCAGCCCGGGGACACCTCAGCCGCCTAACCTCGCTGCTCGGCACCCCCGTGGCCAGTGGCTTCACCGGACTGGACCGGCTGTTCCCCACCTCCGCGCAGCTCGCCGCGGGCATCCCGGTCCCGACCACTCCTCCGGACCCCGACCGTCCGCTCCGGCTGCCGGGCCGGTCGATCACTACGATCCGGGACACCGCCGCCGCGCTGGCCGACGGATCGCTCCGGGTGGACGTCGGCGCGGATACCGCACAGCTCACCGCGACGCTGGTCGAACGCCCGGGGATCGGACCGTGGACCGCCGCCTACCTGGCCATGCGGGTGCTCGGCGACCCAGACGTGTGGCTGCCCGGCGACGCGGCGCTCCTCACCTCCGCCCGCGCGCACGGAGTCCTCGACCCCGCACTCCCCCGCGCGGCTGCCCACCGGGCTCTGACTGCCCGCGCGGCGCAGTGGGCACCCTGGCGCTCCTACGCGGTCACCCACCTCTGGCGCTCAACCCCCTAGCG